>NZ_JBVJPA010000005.1:0-585532 GCF_055582885.1 Streptomyces sp. NPDC107454
CCAGCGTTCGTCCTGAGCCAGGATCAAACTCTCCGTGAATGTTTTCCCGTAATCGGGACGACACCACGAGAGCGGAACCAGGGAGAGGAATAATCCCCCCGGTTCACAGCGTCCTCGCTGTGCGCCTACCAGGCAGTGCCCGGCAGGACTTTTTCAAAGGAACCGCGTCCCGACCGATCGGCCGGAGACGGGGTATCAACATATCTGGCGTTGATTTTTGGCACGCTGTTGAGTTCTCAAGGAACGGACGCTTCCTTTGTACTCACCCTCTCGGGCTTTCCTCCGGGCGCTTCCCTTCGGTCTTGCTGTCTTGCTTTGTTCTTGCGTTTCCGACTCTATCAGACCGTTTCCCGATCCGATTTCCTCGGTGCTTTCCAGGTTCTCGCTTTCGCGTTTCCCTTTCCGGCGGTTCCGACTCTATCAGATCCTTTCGGGCCTGATTCCCAGTCAGCGGGGCTTGTCTTCCAGGCCCTTGGGCCGTTCCGACGAGTGAGACTTTAGCGGATTCCTGGCTCCCGAGCTAATCGGGGTGGCGCCCTTTCGAACGCGGATTCCTCATTTCGCAAACACGCATGAAAACGAGCCGACGACGAGTCGTCGTTCGCTGAGTGCTTGTTGCGGAATGGCTGTCCGGGGACCGACCGGAGTCGGAGCTCACGTCGGACAACTCGGAGAACACTACGTACCGGGTAGAGGCGTGTCAACTCCGCTCCGGGATGCCCTCCGGAGGCGTACGCTCGCACCCATGACCACACATACGTGCACCCAGCAGTGGTGGGCCGCCTGACAGGCGGCCGTACTCACGTATGTACTCAACGGCCGCCGCCTCGGCGGCCGTTTTTGTGTCTCCCTCCTGGGGGAGCCGGCCGGCGGGTGCGGCGGCCTCGACCAGGAGGTGGAGAGATGACGCGGGTCTTCAGTGGGGTCAAGCCGACCGGGCATCTGACGCTGGGGAACTATCTCGGGGCCATGCGGCGGTGGGCCGACGTCGATCAGCACCAGGCCGACGCGCTGTTCTGTGTCGTCGACCTGCACGCGCTGACCGTGGACCACGATCCGGGGCGGGTGCGCAGGCTCAGTAGGCAGGCGGCGACGTTGTTGCTGGCTTCGGGGCTCGATCCGGAGCTGTGCACCGTCTTCGTACAGAGTCATGTGGACGAGCACGCGCGGCTGTCGTATGTGCTGGAGTGCGTCGCGACCGACGGGGAGATGCGGCGGATGATCCAGTACAAGGAGAAGGCCGCGCGTGAGCGGGAGCGGGGCGGGAGTGTGCGGCTGTCCCTGCTGACGTATCCCGTGCTGATGGCGGCGGACATCCTGGCGTACGGGACCGACGAGGTGCCGGTCGGGGACGACCAGACGCAGCATGTGGAGCTGACCCGGGATCTCGCGGTGCGGTTCAACCAGCGCTACGGGCACACCTTCGTGGTGCCCCGGGCCACGCGGCCGCAGGTCGCGGCGCGGGTCATGAATCTGCAGGAGCCGACGTCGAAGATGGGCAAGAGCGATGACGTGGGGCCCGGCGTCGTCTATCTGCTCGATGAGCCGGATGCCGTACGGAAGAAGATCATGCGGGCGGTGACCGACAGCGGTCAGGACGTCGTGTACGACCCCGAGGCGCGGCCGGGGGTCTCGAACCTGCTGGAGATTCTCGCCGCCTGTGAGGGGGCGGATCCGGAAACCCTGGGCGGCGCCTATGAGTCGTACGGCGCTTTGAAGAAGGACACCGCCGAGGCCGTGATCGAACTCCTCAGGCCCGTGCAGGAGAGGCACAAGCGGCTGTGCGCGGATCCCTCGTATGTGGAGGCGGTCCTGCGCGACGGCGCCGAGAAGGCCCGGGAGATGGCGCGTCCTCGAGTGGACACGGCGTATCGGGCGATCGGGCTGCTGGCCGCCGGGTGAAGTCCCGGAGGGGAGGGGCTGAGTGAGCGGCGGGCCGGGGCGATGGTCCCAGCCCCGGCCCCGTTGTCTTCAGCTGTTGCCGGAAGCGAGTTCGCGGCTGCGGTCGCGGGCTGCCTCCAGTGCGGCGATGAGGGCCGCGCGGACTCCGTGGTTCTCGAGTTCGCGGATCGCGTTGATCGTGGTGCCCGCGGGAGAGGTGACGGCCTCGCGGAGTTTCACGGGGTGCTCCCCGCTGTCGCGGAGCATTACGGCGGCGCCGATCGCGGACTGGACGATCAGGTCGTGGGCCTTGTCGCGGGGCAGGCCGAGCAGGATGCCCGCGTCCGTCATGGCCTCGACCAGGTAGAAGAAGTACGCCGGTCCCGAGCCGGAAAGCGCGGTGCAGGCGTCCTGCTGGGACTCGGGGACGCGGAGCGTCTTGCCTACGGCGCCGAAGATCTCCTCGGCGTGGGCGAGGTGCGCTTCGGTGGCGTGGCTGCCGGCGGAGATGACGGACATCGCCTCGTCGACGAGGGCGGGGGTGTTCGTCATGACCCGGACGACGGGGGTGCCCGTGGCCAGGCGCTCCTCGAAGAAGGAGGTGGGGATGCCGGCCGCGCCGCTGATCACCAGGCGGTCGGCGGGGACGTGGGGGGCGAGATCGTCGAGGAGGGTGCCCATGTCCTGCGGCTTCACCGTGAGGATCAGGGTGTCGGCGTTCTTGGCGGCCTCGGCGTTGGTCACGGCGGTGACGCCGTAGCGCTCCTGGAGTTCCCTGGCGCGCTCGGGGCGGCGGGCCGTGACCAGCAGGTCGGTGGGGGCCCAGCCGGATCGGATCACTCCGCTGAGCAGGGCTTCGCCGATCTTGCCGGTGCCGAGGACTGCGACTTTCTGGGTCATGGTGCGGGTGCCCTCCGGGGGTGCGTCGTCCTGGGGGTCATCCTCGCACTTGGGGGCTTGGGCGGGGTCAGGTGTCCGTTGGGCGGACGGGATGGTCTCTGCTGCCGTGGGGGTTTCTCGCCCCCGCCGCCCCTACCCGTCCCATCCCGTACCCGGGCGCTGCGCCCCCAGACCCCCGGGTGGGTTCCTTGACTGCGGGTGAGCGGGGGCTTGGCGCGCAGTTCCCCGCGCCCCTGCCCCCCCCTGGCCCCCATCGCGTGGATTCGTCATGCGGTGCGGCGCCTCAAGGTTGCCGCGCCCAGGGTCAGGACCAGGAGGGCGCAGCCCGCCACGATGAACGCGTCGCGGACGAAGTTGGTCGTCATGTCGGTGTGCTTGAGGACTTCGTTCATGCCGTCGACGGCGTAGGACATGGGGAGGACGTCGGAGAGGGCTTCGAGGACGGGGTGCATGGCGGAGCGGGCCGTGAAGAGGCCGCAGAGGAGGAGCTGGGGGAAGATCACCGCCGGCATGAACTGCACCGCCTGGTATTCCGAGGCCGCGAAGGCCGAGACGAAGAGGCCGAGGGCCGTGCCGAGCAGGGCGTCGAGGAGGGCCACGAGCAGCAGGAGCCAGGGGGAGCCCGTGACGTCGAGGCCGAGGAACCAGACCGCGAGGCCCGTGGCCAGGGCCGACTGGACGACGGCGACGGCGCCGAAGGCCAGGGCGTAGCCGGCGATCAGGTCGCCCTTGCCGAGGGGCATGGCGAGGAGTCGTTCCAGGGTGCCCGAGGTGCGCTCGCGCAAGGTGGCGATGGAGGTGACCAGGAACATCGTGATCAGCGGGAAGATCCCGAGGAGGGAGGCCCCGATGGAGTCGAAGGTGCGCGCGCTGCCGTCGAAGACGTAGCGGAGCAGGACGAGCATCAGGCACGGGATGAGGATCATCAGCGCGATGGTGCGCGGGTCGTGGCGGAGCTGGCGCAGGACGCGGGTCGCGGTGGCGGTCGTACGGGAGTAGTTGATCGCGCTCGGGCGGACGGGGGCCGTCGTGCCCGCGTGCGGGGTCGCGTTCGCGGTCGTGGTCATCGGACGGTCTCCTTGCGGGCGCCGGCGGTCTCGGTGGCCTCGTCGACCAGGTGGAGGAAGGCGGCCTCGACGGTGTCGCGGCCGGTGCGTTCGCGCAGGGCCTCGGGCGTGTCGTCGGCGAGGATCCCGCCCTCGCGCATCAGGAGCAGGCGGTGGCAGCGCTCGGCCTCGTCCATGACGTGGGACGAGACCAGCAGCGTCGCCTTCCGTTCCGTGGCGATGGCGTGGAAGAGGTTCCACAGGTCACGGCGCAGGACCGGGTCGAGGCCGACGGTGGGCTCGTCGAGGACCAGGAGTTCGGGGGTGCCGAGCAGCGCGACGGCGAGGGAGACGCGGTTGCGCTGGCCGCCGGAGAGGTTGCCGGCGAGGGAGTCGGCGTGGGTGGTGAGGTCGACGTCGGCGATGGCCTGGGTGACATGGGCGGCGCGGCGGTCGGCGGCGGCGCGGCCGGGGTCGAGGATCGCGGCGAAGTAGTCGAGGTTCTGACGGATGGTCAGGTCGTCGTAGACCGAGGGGGCCTGGGTGACGTATCCGATGCGGGAGCGGAGTGCGGCGTCGCCCGCGGGGCGGCCGAGGACTTCGAGGGTGCCGGTGACTTTGGCCTGGGTGCCGACGACGGTGCGCATGAGGGTGGACTTGCCGCAGCCGGAGGGGCCGAGGAGTCCGGTGATCTGGCCGCGGGGTACGGCGAAGTCGAGGCCGCGCAGGACGGTGCGGGGGCCACGTACGACGGTGAGGCCTGCGGCGTGGATAGCGGTGGCCGGGGAGTGGGGGGACTGGGGGGTGGTGGTGGCCGTCGCCGTGGGGCGGTCGGGGGGCCGGGGGGCAATATTCATCATGTGATGAATATTGCTCGGGAGGGGTGACGTCGTCAAGCCCGGTCGCATTCGACGGCGCAGGCGCGCGGCGGCGTGATCGGAAGGGGGCGCTCCGGCGTGCGGTGGGGTGGCGCGCTTCCGTGTTCACTCGGCGGTTACGCGGAAGGGCTGCGCGATCAACTCCCGTTACCGACAATGGATTTCAGTGCGCGGTCATATGCCCACCGGCCTTGGTGCCGCGCCGTTGGATCCGCCGCGCCCTCCCCCGGCTCGGCACCCACGCATCTTCCGCTCTCAACCGGAGGTGCCGTTGCCATGCGTAAAGCCGATCTGCGTCGAGCCGATCTGTTCGCGTCTCTCGTCGTGTTTCTCGTCGCGTTGCCGTTGTGTGTAGGGGTCGCCATCGCCTCGGGCGTACCGGCCGAGTTGGGACTGGTGACCGGGATAGTCGGCGGGCTGGTCGCCGGGGTGCTGCCCGGGAGCAGCCTTCAGGTGAGCGGGCCCGCGGCCGGGCTGACCGTGCTGGTGTACGAGGCGGTGCAGACGTACGGGCTGCGGGCCCTGGGTGTGCTGGTGCTCGGCGCCGGGCTGGTGCAGCTCACGCTCGGGGCGCTGCGGCTCGGGCGGTGGTTCCGGGCCGTGTCCGTGGCGGTGGTGCAGGGGATGCTCGCCGGAATCGGGCTCGTGCTGATCGCGGGCCAGGTCTACGCGATGGGTGACGCGTCCGCGCCCGCGAGCGGGCTCGGGAAGATCGCCGGGCTGGTGTCGCTGCCCGGGGACGCGGACCCGGTGGCCCTCGCGGTCGGGGGCGCCACCGTGGTCGTACTGCTGCTGTGGCCGCGTTGGCGGCGTGGGGCGCGGGTGGTGCCGGCGCCGTTGCTGGCGGTGGGCCTCGCGGCGGGTGTGACCGGGGTGTTCGATCTGTCCGTGCGGCGGGTCGAGGTGCGCGGGCTGCTCGATGCCGTACAGCCGCCGTCCTTGGCGGACCTGGGACGGCTCACGGAAGTGGGCATGCTCGGGACGGTGGTCGCCTTCGCGCTGATCGCCTCCGCCGAGTCGCTGTTCAGCGCGGCGGCGGTGGACCGGCTGCACCGGGGGCCGCGGACCGACTACGACCGTGAACTCATCGCGCAGGGTGCCGGGAACGCCGTGTGCGGGGCGCTCGGGGCGCTGCCGATGACCGCGGTGATCGTGCGGAGCGCGGCGAATGTGCAGGCCGGGGCCCAGACCAAGGTCTCGCGTGTACTGCACGGGGTGTGGCTGCTGGTCTTCACGGTGGTGGTGCCCGGGGTCCTCGGGATCATTCCGGTGGCGGCGCTGGCGGGGCTGCTCGTGCACGCGGGCTGCAAGTTGGTGCCGGTGCGGGAGGTGCGGGTGCTGTGGCGCGGGCATCGCGGGGAGGTGGTCGTGCTGGGTGTGACGGCGGTGGCGATCGTGCTGGGGAATCTGTTCGAAGGGGTGCTGGTCGGGCTTGCGCTCGCCGTCGCCAAGACCGCGTGGGACATCAGCCATGTGCATGTGGAGACGGAGGACCGGGGGGCCGCGGGGATGGTCGTACGGGTGATGGGGAACGCCACGTTCCTACGGCTGCCGAAGCTGCTGGACGCCTTGGAGGCGTTGCCGCACGACCGTGACGTACGGCTGGAGTTGGGCGGGTTGCGGCATGTGGACCACGCGTGTGCGGCGGCCCTGGAACGGTGGGCCGCCGCGCGGGATCACGAGCGGGTGGCCACGATCACCAGTACGTCGTAGACCTCCTCGACCCTGCCGTCCGGGAAGGTCTCCAGGAGGCGGGTGCGCTCCTCGGCGAGGAAGGCGTCGGTGTCTTCCTTGCCGAGGACCAGGAAGGCCGAGTGGCTGCCGATGTTGGCGAGGTGGGTGTCCATGGGGACGTGGCGGCTCCAGCGGACGACACGGTGGGTGTGGGGCGGGGTTTCGGGGGCGCCTTTGAAGGCGCGTTCGGTGAGGAAGCCCGGGGTTCGCTGGTGGGATTCGGTGTCTTTTTGGGTCTTGGTGGCGGGGCCTTCCGCGTTTTTGGTGGCGGTGCCTTCTTCGGCTTTCGTGGCCGTGCCTTCTTCGGTGGGGTGGGTGTCCGTGAAGTACTGATCGATGCGCTGGGCCTGGGCGGCGATCCAGGGGACGTCGAGGGCGGACGTGTTCCACCAGAGCGCGAGGGCGCCGTCGGGGCGCAGGACGCGGAAGGCTTCCGGGAGGGAGTGGGCCGGGTTCGTCCAGTGCCAGGACTGGGCGTAGGTGAGGAAGTCGGCGGAGGCGGTGGCGAGGGGGAGGGCGTCGCCGGTGCCCCGGACCAGGGGGATGTCGGGGTGGGCGCGGCGGAACTCGGCGGCCATGCCCTCTCCGGGTTCCACGGCGATGACGTCCGCGCCTCGGGCGTGCAGGAGGGTGGTGGAGATGCCGGTGCCCGCGCCCACGTCGATGACCTGCGCGCCCTTGAGGGGGTGGGCGGCCAGGTCTTCGAGGGTGGTGAAGAGGGCGGGTGGGTAGGAGGGGCGGTTCGCGGCGTACTGGGCTGCGGCCGTGTTGAAGGAGTGGGCTCGGGTGGTGTGGGAGAAGCGCGGGTGGGTCGTCATAAGGGAATGGTGGTGCGGGTTGGGGGTGGGGAAACAGCGGTTTTCGCCCCCGCCGCCCCTACCCGTCCCATCCCTGGGGGCTCCGCCCCCAGACCCCCGGGTGGGTTTTTTGGGTGCGGGTGGGTGGGGGCTTGGCGCGCAGTTCCCCGCGCCCCTCAGCCGTGGGGCTCCGCCCCAGACCCCCCGGTGGGTTCCTTGAGTGCGGGTGAGTGGGGGCTTGGCGCGCAGTTCCCCGCGCCCCTCAGCCGTGGGGCTCCGCCCCAGACCCCCCGGTGGGTTCCTTGAGTGCGGGTGGGTGGGGGCTGAGGGTGCGGTTCCCCGCGTCCCTGGGCCGTGGGCTGCGTCCCGGCCTCTCAGGGGCGGCGGCGCTTTTTGGAGGGGTTGCGGGAGCGGCGCTCGTACTGGCGGCGTGCCTCCTCGTACTCCTCGCGGGCCAGCTTCTCGCCCGGGGCCTCGGTGAGGGTGCGGAAGGCGTAGGCGAGGAGGGAGCCGATGAAGCCGATGGCCAGAAGGCCGCGCAGGGAGGCCTGACGGTCGGGGTCGGGGCGCTTGGAGAAGGCGTCCCAGGTGTGGCGGAACGCGAGCGCGCTGCACACCGCGAACATCACCACGACCAGGAGGGTCACCGGTGTACCGACGTCCGCGATCGCCAGGCCCTGGTAGGCGAAGCGGAGCACGAAGCAGGCGGCGACCGCGGCGGCGAGCGAGCCGACGGCCACGGCGATGCGGCGGGCCGTGTAGCCGCCGTCCTGGGCAACCCAGGTCGTCCCGAAGAAGCGGAGGGGTTCGGGCTGGGGTCCCGCGGGGGTACCGGACTGGTTCTCGTCACTCACTCGACGATTATCGCTCCGGCCGGCCGCGGGGCCCCAGGCCTTCAAGCGTTCAGGCGCAGACCGGTGCGACGTAGCCGTCGCTGCCCGTCTTCACGTACGCGTCGGCCACAAACTGTCCGTCCTCGGAAGCGGCTCCCACCACCAGCATGACGGTGGCGGCGAGCCCTCCGGCCAGCGTGCTCCGTCTGCGCAAGGGGGTCATGATCTCGTCCGTCTGCTTCTTCTCAGGAGCAGCGCGGCGCGATGTAGCCGTCGCTGCCGGTCTTCACGTAGGCGTCGGAGATGTACTCGCCGTTGGCGATGTTGTCCCAGATGTTGGTGGTGCCGTACGGGCCGCTCACGGATTCGCCCGGGCGCTGGCAGGAGATCGACACGCGTGAGCCCTCGGACAGGACCCGCACGATGCGGTAGCTGGTGCCGGGGCCGCTGCGGACGTTCACCGCATAGCCGGGTGCGATGGGGTAGGTGACCAGTTGCGCTGCGGTTGCGCTCGCGGTCGCCGTCGTCGACACCGCTTCCTCGTCACTGCTTTCCATGTTTTCAATTCGCTCAACAGCCATTGAGGACTCCCCCGTTGAATCAGATGGAACAGATGGAACAGATCGAGCATGTGTACGCCTGTCGCACGCGGAGGCTAGCAAGCCGCCTCGGTCTCGTACGAAGAATCGACTAGGCTCCGTGCGTCGGGCGCGCGGACGAACAGCACGGGGGTGGGTCCATGGCGCCACAGCGGAACTCCGGAGGGGATCCGGAAGCGGAACTTCCCGAGTACGCGGGGCAGTACCACCTTGACGAGCGCCTCGGGTCCGGTGGCATGGGCGTGGTCCATCTGGCCCGCAGCGGCTCGGGGCTGCGGCTCGCGGTGAAGGTCGTACATGCCGCGTTTGCCATGGATCCCGAGTTCAGGGGGCGTTTCCGGCAGGAGATCGCAGCGGCGCGGCGGGTGAGCGGTGCGTTCACCGCCCCTGTGGTCGACGCCGACCCGGAGGCCGAGCGCCCCTGGATGGCCACCCTGTTCATACCGGGCCCGACCCTCGCCGAACAGGTGAAACGGAACGGACCCATGCCCGCCTCCCAGCTGCGCCGGCTGATGGCCGGGCTGGCCGAGGCGCTGCGCGACATCCATCGGGTGGGCGTCGTACACCGGGATCTCAAGCCCAGCAACGTCCTGCTCGCCGAGGACGGCCCCAAGGTCATCGACTTCGGTATTTCACGGCCGTCGGACAGTGAACTGCGTACCGAAACGGGCAAACTGATCGGAACGCCGCCATTCATGGCACCCGAGCAGTTCCGCCGTCCGAGGGAAGTGGGACCGGCCGCCGACATCTTCGCCCTGGGTTCTGTGATGGTGCACGCGGCGACGGGCCGTGGCCCCTTCGACTCCGACAGCCCCTATGTCGTCGCCTACCAGGTCGTCCACGACGAGCCGGACCTGACCGACGTGCCCGGCCACCTCGCACCGCTCATCACCCGCTGCCTCGCCAAAGAGCCCGAGGACCGGCCGACGCCCGACGAGCTGATGCGAGAGCTGCGCTCGTTGGCGGCTTCGTACGACACGCAGGCGTTCATTCCGGCTCAGCGCACCGACCAGGCCGACGCCCCGGTCACTCCGGCCGCCCCCGCCGCCCCACCCGCTTCCGCCGCCCCACCCGCTCCCGCCGACGCGGCGTCTCCGCCGTCCGCGCGACGGCCCAAGGGCCGAGCACTCAGGCGCCTCGCCCTCGCCGTCGGCGCTCTCGTCCTTGTCGCGGGCGGGACGCTGGCCACGACCTGGTTGCTCGGACAGGACGGCGGCAGCACCGCTCCGAAGGACCATCAGCAGCGTTCCGCACCGGCCGCCTTCAGCGGCTGGGACACGAAGCCCGCGGCCCGAGCCGACAGGGCGCCCCAATGCTCGTACGGCGGCGGGAAGTTGTTCTGTGCCCAGTCGGGACTGGTCTCGGCCCTCGACCCGGTCGACGGCAAGGTGCTGTGGCGTCACGCCTCGAGCGAGCAGAGCCTCCCGGACGGGGCGCCCGTCATGTCGGGCGGACTGGTGCATGCCGTGACTCACGCCGGTCGGCTCCTGGAGGCGCTCGATCCTGGCTCGGGCAGGGTGCGCTGGAAGATGGACCTTACGGCGTACGGCCGATGGCAGCAGGCCGGGGGCCTGGTGCTCCTCACCCGTGCCGACGGGACGGTCAGCGGGGTGGACAGCGCCACGGGTGAGGGCCGTTGGAGCCGCCGGCTGCCTGGACAGACCGCGCCGAACGTTGCCGCGTTCGCCGGGGACGAAGTCGCCTACGCCACGAGCACGACGAGCGACGGAACGCGTACACAGGTGACCGCGGTGGACCCGGAGACCGGCGACGTCCGGTGGAACACCGGTCTGAAGGGGACGCTGTATCCGGTCGGCACATGGCGGGGCACCGTGTTCTTCACGTCGGTCGACAAGAGCGACCAGACCGTCGCCCTGGTCCAGTACGACCCGAAGAGCAGGACGTCGCACCGGCTGGGGCTCGATGTGGCGCTGCCGCAGGCTCAGACCAGCGTCCGCGGGAGCACCGTCTACATGATGAGCACCCTCGGCTCGCTGGTGGCCGTCGACATGGACGCCCGGGAGCAGCTCTGGCGCCTCGAGACCTCCGTGAGCCGGGGCTCGGCACCGGCCGCCGACGCCGAGCACGTGTACTTCACCGCGGCCGACGGGCGGCTGCTCGCCGTGGACGCCGTCCGGGGCAAGCTCGTCGGCCAGACCCGGACAAGGCTCGGAACGGAGTCGGACCGGGTCGCGGCCGGACTGCAGACGCCAATGATTGCCGATGGCCACGTCTACACGAGTGCGCCCGACGGGACCGTGTTCGGCGTGGCGGGGGACGATCCGGCGGCCTGGTGAGCTGGAGGGGCAGAACAACAAGGGGGCAGAACAAAGGGACCGCTTCCGAAGAAGCGGCCCCACATGGGTTTCTGGGGTCGAGTCAGCCCAGCTTGGAGACGTCTCGTACCGCGCCCTTGTCGGCGCTCGTTGCCATCGCGGCGTAGGCGCGGAGGGCGGCGGAGACCTTGCGGTCGCGGTTCGCGGGGGCGTAGACGCCGTTCAGGGCGTCGCGGCGGGTGCTGAGTTCCTCGTCGGAGACCAGGAGTTCGACCGAGCGGTTCGGGATATCGATGCGGATGCGGTCGCCGTCCTGGACCAGGGCGATGGTGCCGCCGGAGGCCGCCTCGGGGGAGGCGTGGCCGATGGACAGGCCCGAGGTGCCGCCGGAGAAGCGGCCGTCGGTGATCAGGGCGCAGGTCTTGCCGAGGCCGCGGCCCTTGAGGAAGGACGTCGGGTAGAGCATCTCCTGCATGCCGGGGCCGCCCTTGGGGCCCTCGTAGCGGATGACGACGACGTCGCCGTGGGTGATCTCCTTGCGGAGGATCTTGTCGACGGCCTCGTCCTGCGACTCGCAGACGACCGCGGGGCCCTCGAAGGTCCAGATGGACTCGTCGACGCCCGCCGTCTTCACGACGCAGCCGTCGACCGCCAGGTTGCCCTTGAGGACCGCCAGGCCGCCGTCCTTGGAGTAGGCGTGCTCGGCGGAGCGGATGCAGCCGCCCTCGGCGTCCTCGTCGAGCGCCTCCCAGCGCTCGGACTGCGAGAAGGCCTCGGAGGAGCGGACGCCACCCGGGGCCGCGTACCACAGCTCGATCGCCTCGGGGGACGGGGATCCGGCGCGCACGTCCCAGGTCTTCAGCCAGTCGGAGAGGGACGGGCTGTGGACCGAGTGGACGTCCTCGTTCAGGAGGCCCGCGCGGTGGAGTTCGCCCAGCAGGGCGGGGATGCCGCCGGCGCGGTGCACGTCCTCCATGTAGTACGTGCGGTCCTTGGCGACGTTCGGGGCGACCTTGGCGAGGCACGGCACACGGCGCGAGACCTCGTTGATCTCGTCCAGGCCGAAGGGGACGCCCGCCTCCTGGGCGGCGGCCAGCAGGTGCAGGATCGTGTTGGTGGAGCCGCCCATGGCGATGTCGAGGGCCATGGCGTTCTCGAACGCGGCGTGCGTGGCGATGTTGCGGGGCAGGACCGACTCGTCGTCCTGGTCGTAGTAGCGGCGCGTGATGTCGACCACCGTGCGGGCCGCGTCCTCGTACAGGCCCTTGCGGGCCGTGTGGGTGGCGAGCACCGAGCCGTTGCCGGGGAGGGACAGGCCGATGGCCTCGGTCAGGCAGTTCATCGAGTTGGCCGTGAACATGCCGGAGCAGGAGCCGCAGGTCGGACAGGCGTTCTCCTCGATACGGAGGATGTCCTCGTCCGAGATCTTGTCGTTCACGGCGTCGGAGATCGCGTCGACCAGGTCGAGCGTACGGACCGTGCCGTCGACCAGGGTGGCGCGGCCGGACTCCATGGGGCCGCCGGAGACGAAGACCGTCGGGATGTTCAGGCGCAGGGCCGCCATGAGCATGCCGGGGGTGATCTTGTCGCAATTCGAGATGCAGATCAGGGCGTCGGCGCAGTGCGCCTCGACCATGTACTCGACCGAGTCCGCGATCAGGTCGCGGGAGGGCAGCGAGTACAGCATGCCGCCGTGGCCCATCGCGATGCCGTCGTCGACCGCGATGGTGTTGAACTCGCGCGCGATGCCCCCGGCCGCGGTGATCGCCTCGCTGACGATGCGGCCGACGGGCTGGAGGTGGGTGTGGCCAGGCACGAACTCCGTGAAGGAGTTGGCGACCGCGATGATCGGCTTCCGTCCGATGTCCGCGCCCGGTACACCGGAGGCGCGCATAAGGGCGCGTGCGCCCGCCATATTGCGGCCGTGGGTGACTGTGCGGGACCTCAGCTCGGGCATCGTCGCTCGCTCCTTCGGAGAGTAATGACTGAGGTCGAGCCTACGCCGGTGACCCAGGATCCGGACGGGGTGTCCGGAATGCGGGATGCCTGTCTCGGTGAGCGAGTGGCGGGGCTGGTCTCGGTGGGTGGGGGCCGGGGCTGGTCTCGATCGTGGGGGCCGGGGCTGGTCTCGATCGTGGGGGCCGGGGCTGGTCTCGGTGGTGGGGGCGAGTTCGATGTGGCTGAGTGGGCCCACGCGGTGGAGCCGCATCATGTCACCGCGCCGTGCCCCTGCGGGGGCGCTCAGCTCACGGGGCCGTCAAGTGGCCCTGTACCACCGGAGCCACCCGCTCGACGATGCGTTCCACGTCCGCCGATGCCAGCGGCTCGATCTTGATGACGTAGCGGAGCATCGCCACCCCCACCAGCTGGGCCGCCGCCAGTTCGGCGCGCAGTTCCGCGTCGGGCAGGTCGAGGCGGCCCGAGATGCGGCGCAGCAGCTGGGCGGCGACGAGGCGGCGGAAGACGGCGGCCGCGGTCTCGTTGTTCACGGCGGAACGGACGATGGCGAGCAGCGGGGTCCGAGTGGTGGGGTTCTCCCAGATACCGAGGAGGAAGCGGGTCAGGCGCTCGCCGACCGTGTCGAGCGGGCCGTCCTCGACCGCGGCCGGCGCGGCCAGGGCGGGTGCGAACGCGCCCTCGATGGCCGCCTCGAAGACCTGCTCCTTGGTGCCGAAGTAATGGTGGACGAGGGCGGAGTCGACCCCGGCGGCCTTGGCGATACCACGCACCGACGTCTTCTCGTAGCCGCGCTCGGAGAACTCCTCACGGGCCGCGTCCAGGATGCGGTCGCGGGTGGCGGGGGCCGCCTCCGTCTCCGTACGGGTGGGCCGTCCCCTACGACGGGGGGTGGCGGCGTCCGTCACCGGCGGGGCACCTTCACCGCGGAGGCCAGGTGCAGGCGGGTGAAGGCCAGCGCCTCCGCCAGGTCCGCCTCGCGTTCGGCGCTGGACATGGCACGGCGGGTGTTGACCTCGATGACGACGTGGCCGTCGAAGCCGGAGAGGGCGAGGCGCTCCAGCAGTTCGGCGCAGGGCTGGGTGCCGCGGCCCGGAACGAGGTGCTCGTCCTTGTTGGAGCCGTTGCCGTCGGCGAGGTGGACGTGGCCGAGGCGGTCGCCCATGCGGTCGATCATCTGCAGGGCGTCGCTGCGGGCCGTCGAGGTGTGGCTGAGGTCGATCGTGAAGTGGCGGTAGTCGTCCTTCGTCACGTCCCAGTCGGGGGCGTACGCGAGCATCTCGCGGTCGCGGTAGCGCCAGGGGTACATGTTTTCGACGGCGAACCGTACGTCCGTCTCGTTCGCCATGCGCCACATCCCCGTGACGAAGTCGCGCGCGTACTGGCGCTGCCAGCGGAAGGGGGGGTGTACGACGACCGTCGACGCGCCCAGCTTCTCCGCCGCCGCCTGGGCGCGCTGGAGCTTGACCCAGGGGTCGGTGGACCAGACGCGCTGGGTGATCAGCAGGCAGGGGGCGTGCACGGCGAGGATCGGGATCTGGTGGTAGTCGCTGAGGCGGCGGAGGGCTTCGATGTCCTGGCTGACCGGGTCGGTCCAGACCATCACCTCTACCCCGTCGTAACCGAGGCGCGCGGCGATCTCGAAGGCCGTCGCCGTCGACTCCGGATACACGGACGCCGTGGACAGCGCGACCTTCGCATCCGGGATGCGCACGACTGGTTCTGCCACGAGGGACAGCGTAAGCCTCCGGCGGTTGGGCGGGGGGTGGTGGGGTTGGGCGGGGGGTCGGCGTTGGATGGGCTTCGGGTGGGCTTCGGGTGGCCGCTGGGTGGGGTGCCCTGTCGCCGTTGTGGGGGTTGTCGTGGGTGGGTGCGGGTGGTGTGTGGCTGGGCGCGCCGTTCCCCGCGCCCCTGGTGGAGGCGGGCGTCGGTGGGAGGGTGCGGGGGGGTTGTGGCTGGGCGCGCCGTTCCCCGCGCCCCTGGTGGAGGCGGGCGTCGGTGGGAGGGTGCGGGGGGGTTCGTGGCTGGGCGCGCCGTTCCCCGCGCCCCTCGTGGAGGCGGGCGTCGGTGGGAGGGTGCCGGGGGGTGTGTTGTTGATCGCACCGTTGCCCGCGTCCCTGGTGGGGCGCGGGGCACGTGGCGGCGGGTTACTCAGTCACTCTGATGCCATCTGGTCCAGGCGGCGGAGGATGACGCCCTCGCGCAGGGCCCAGGGGCAGATTTCCAGGGTCTCCACGGCGAAGAGGTCCATGGCGCCCTCGGCGACGAGAGCGCCGGCGAGGAGCTGGCTGGAGCGGCCCGGGGAGACGCCGGGGAGTTCGGCGCGTTCGTCGGCGGTCATGGAGGCCAGTCGGGGGACCCAGTCCTCCAGGGAGCGGCGCTTGAGTTCGCGCTGGACGTAGAGGCCGTCCGTGGAGCGGGCGGCGCCGGCCAGGCGGGCGAGCTGCTTGAAGGTCTTGGAGGTGGCGACCACGTGGTCGGGGGCGCCGAAGCGGCTGAATTCGCCGACGGTACGGGCGATCTCGGCCCGGACGTGGCGGCGCAGGGCCCTGATGGCCGCCGGGTCGGCGGGGTCGGTGGGCAGCCAGCCCGCGGTCAGCCGTCCGGCACCGAGTGGCAGCGACGCCGCCGCGTCCGGCTCCTCGTCCATGCCGTACGCGATCTCCAGCGAACCGCCGCCGATGTCGAGGACCAGCAGCTTCCCCGCCGACCAGCCGAACCAGCGGCGGGCCGCCAGGAAGGTCAGCCGGGCCTCCTCCGCCCCGGTCAGGACCTGGAGCTCGACGCCGGTCTCGCTCTTCACCCGGGCCAGTACGTCGTCGGCGTTGCTGGCCTCGCGCACGGCGGAGGTCGCGAACGGCAGCAGGGCCTGGACGCCCTTGTCCTCGGCGGCCTCCAGCGCGTCCCGGACGGTCGCGATCAGTTTTTCGACACCGTCGAGGCCGATCGCCCCGCTCTCGTCGAGCAGTTGGGCGAGCCGCAAGTCGGCCTTGTGCGAGTGCGCGGGCAGCGGGCGCGCGCCGGGGTGTGCATCCACCACCAGCAGGTGCACCGTGTTCGAACCCACGTCGAGGACACCGAGTCTCATATACGGAACGCTACTGCGCGTACGGCGATCGACCGTCCCCGGAGCGGACTGAAGCGACTTACCCTGGACGGGTGCCAAAGACGAAAAAGGCGAAGCCCGACAAATCGACCAAGGGTTCTGCGCAGGCGAAGCCCTCCGCGTCCAAGAAGTCCCCGACGAAGTCCCCGAAGAAGGCCACCGTGTCCGACGAGAAGGGGCTCGACTTCGCTCGGGCATGGGTGGAGTTTCCGGATCCCGCCGACGCCGAGCAGGTCTTCCGGTGCGATCTGACATGGCTGACCTCTCGCTGGAACTGCATCTTCGGAAGCGGCTGTCAGGGCATCCAGGCCGGTCGCGCCGACGACGGCTGCTGCACCCTCGGGGCCCACTTCTCCGACGAGGACGACGAGAAGCGGGTGGCCGGGCACGTGGCACGGCTCACGCCGGACATCTGGCAGCACCATGACGTGGGGCTGAAGACCGGCTGGGTCTCCGAGGACGAGGACGGCGACCGCCAGACCCGTCCCTACCAGGGCTCGTGCATCTTCCAGAACCGGCCCGGCTTCGCCGGCGGCGCGGGCTGCTCGTTGCACATCCTGGCGATCAAGGAGGGCCGCGAGCCCCTGGAGACCAAGCCGGACGTCTGCTGGCAGCTGCCCGTGCGCCGGACGTACGAGTGGATCGACCGGCCGGACGACACGCGCGTGCTCCAGGTCTCCATCGGCGAGTACGACCGCCGGGGCTGGGGTCCGGGCGGCCACGACCTGCACTGGTGGTGCACGTCGGCGACCTCGGCACACGGCGCGGGTGACCCGGTGTACGTCTCGTACCGCCCGGAACTGATCGAGCTGATGGGCAAGGCGGGCTACGACCGGCTGGTCGAGCTCTGCGAGGAGCGGCTGGCCTCGCAGCTGCCGTTGCTGGCGCCGCATCCCGCGGATCCGGTCGCCTGAGACCCCCCGGTCCATCGTCTTCCCGCCCCTTCCCGCCCCGCGGGCGTCACGAGGACGGGGTCGGGGCGGAGCTGTCGCCGGGCGGCGGCGTCGAACCGCCCGGGTCCGACGGATCGGACGTGCCCGACGGGTCCGACGAAGGAGGCGGGGACGACGTGTCCGTGGGCGTCGGCTGGGGGTCGCTGGGCGTAGGTGGCGGGTCCGAGGCGGGCGGGGTCGGGCCGGGGGCGGACGGGGTGGGACGGCCGGGCGTCGGGCCGGAGCCGGCCGGGGCGGACGGACCCGCTGTTCCGTACCCCCCGATCGTGACCACCGCTCCCGCCGGTGCGATCGCCACCCGCGCGCCCCAGGCGCCCACCGGCTCGCGAAGGTGATCGACGTACACCTTGATCGTGAACGTTTCTCCTGGGGCCAGCGTTCCCGACGACTGACTGAAGTAGAGCCAGGACGCTCCCGTCCCGGCGGACCAGTGGACCGGTGAGTTCCCGGAGGCGGCGAGCGTGACAAGGGTCGTGTCGCCACTGCCCGAGGCCCGGACCGAGAGGTGTCCGGCGCCGCTTCCCGCACTGGGGGCGCTGATGACCTCCACGGAGACGTCGGGCGAGCGGTTCCCCTTGGCGAAACGGGCGTCGGGTCTGGCGCTGGCGTTGCCGGCGTTCTCGTAGCCGCCCGCCTCGTCGCCGGTGATGCCGTCGGGGCCGTGCGCCTCGCTCGCGGTGATCGAGCGGCCGTCGGCGCCCTCGCCGGTGAGGGGCGCGCCACGGTAGGCCGCCCAGAGGGCCAGGACGGGTGCGGCGACGACGGTGGCGACGACGGTCGTCGTGACGGCACGCGCGCGAAGACGGTCCCGGCGGGCGGCGTGGTCCTTGGGGTCCACGGGGAAACCGCGCCGGTCGAAGCGCGGAGCGGCACCCCGCGCGCGCGGGACGTGTGCCATCGCGATGTGCAGGGCCGCGCGCGGGGCCTCGAGGACGGGGAGCTCGGCGGGCGT
Source organism: Streptomyces sp. NPDC107454 (assembly GCF_055582885.1). Lineage (NCBI taxonomy): Bacteria > Bacillati > Actinomycetota > Actinomycetes > Kitasatosporales > Streptomycetaceae > Streptomyces > Streptomyces sp. NPDC107454. Next base: position 17,912 of record NZ_JBVJPA010000005.1, read on the forward strand.
GACGGTGGTGCCGGGCCAGGCGCCGGGCGCGGCACGCTCGGCGGTGCGACGGCAGCGCGGACAGTCGTCGACGTGCCGGACCAGTTCCCGGCGCAGGGTGGTGCTCAGGACGAACTGGTTGTCGCCGGTGAGGCGGCCGACGCTCGGACAGGCGCCGGTCTCCACGACGGCGAGGGCGGCGCGGGTGCGTTCGACCTCGCAGGCGGCGGTGGCGAGCAGTTCGCGCGCCTTGACGAGGTCCAGGCCGAGGACGACGGCGACCTCGGCGGCGGCGAGCTGGTGGCGCACGGCGAGTTCGAGCGCCTCGCGCTGTTCGGGGCTGGTGCCCGCCGCCTCCGGCCAGGCCAGCAGGGCGAGTTCGTGCCGGCGCCGGTCCTGCGCCTCTTCGGAGACCGGGGCGCTCAGCGCCTCGGCCGCATGCCGGCCGGCGGCTTCCTTGTGCCCCTTGAAGAGGGCCTTGTGGCCCTTGGCGGGCGTACGCCGACCGGAGGCGTGGGCCGCCTGGCGCCTGTGCCGGGCCTCGGTGAGCTTGCGCAGGCAGGACCAGCGGGCGAGGGCGTACAGCCAGGCCCTGCGGTCGTCCGCGGACACCGGGCCACGCTGGCCGCGGCGCTCGGCCAGCGCGAGGGCGTCCCCGAGGGCGGCGGTGGCCTCGTCGTGGTCGCACAGCACGGACAGGCAGTAGGTGAAAAGGCCGTCCAAGTAGGGCTCGTAGCGCGCGGGAGGGCGCTGAGCCAGGGTGCGGGTGTGCGCGCCACGGGGCGCGGTCACCCGCTTGCGCGCATCTCCGTGCGCCCGGTGTGCACCGGTGGTGTGCGTGGAGGTCTCCGGACTGCTGCTCATCACCCGTGCGACCGTAGGTGCCCCGGGGTGGCCCCTTCTTCCCCCTTGAGCACATTTAATCCGTACGGGTGAAACGATCCCTCAAAAGGGGACAGGACCCTCCGATTCCGTGGCCCACACCGTCACAGGCGGCAACGGCAGGCCATGGCGGATGCCTCACCGAGCGGGCCCGCCCGTGCTGTCAGTCCTCTCGGCTACGGTTCCGTCATGGCTGCCCGTACGAAAACCGCGAAGGACCGGCCGTCCTACCGCTGCACCGAGTGCGGATGGCAGACGGCCAAATGGCTGGGCCGCTGCCCCGAGTGCCAGGCGTGGGGCACGGTCGAGGAGTACGGCGCTCCCGCGGTCCGTACGACGACACCGGGCCGCGTCACCACCTCCGCGGTGCCGATCGGGCAGGTCGACGGCCGTCAGGCCACGGCCCGCTCCACCGGCGTACCCGAGCTGGACCGCGTCCTCGGCGGCGGTCTCGTACCCGGCGCGGTCGTCCTGATCGCGGGCGAGCCCGGTGTGGGCAAGTCCACGCTCCTCCTGGACGTGGCGGCGAAGGCGGCGAGCGACGAGCACCGCACGCTGTACGTGACGGGTGAGGAGTCGGCCAGCCAGGTCCGTCTGCGCGCCGACCGCATCAAGGCGATCGACGACCACCTGTATCTGGCGGCGGAGACCGACCTGGCCGCCGTGCTCGGCCACCTGGACGCCGTGAAGCCCTCGCTCCTCATCCTGGACTCGGTCCAGACCGTCGCCTCTCCGGAGATCGACGGGGCGCCCGGCGGCATGGCCCAGGTCCGGGAGGTCGCCGGGGCGCTCATCCGTGCCTCCAAGGAGCGCGGCATGTCCACGCTCCTTGTGGGCCATGTCACCAAGGACGGCGCGATCGCGGGCCCCCGCCTGCTCGAACACCTCGTGGACGTCGTCCTGAGTTTCGAGGGCGACCGCCACGCGCGCCTGCGTCTCGTCCGGGGTGTCAAGAACCGGTACGGGACGACGGACGAGGTCGGCTGCTTCGAGCTGCACGACGAGGGCATCACGGGCCTCGCGGACCCCTCCGGCCTCTTCCTCACCCGCCGTGCCGAGCCCGTCCCCGGCACCTGCCTGACCGTCACCCTGGAGGGCCGCCGCCCGCTGGTGGCCGAGGTGCAGGCCCTCACCGTCGACTCCCAGATCCCCTCCCCCCGTCGTACGACGTCCGGCCTGGAGACCTCCCGGGTCTCGATGATGCTGGCGGTCCTGGAGCAGCGGGGCCGGATCAGCGCCCTCGGCAAGCGGGACATCTACTCGGCGACGGTGGGCGGCGTGAAGCTCTCCGAGCCCGCCGCGGACCTCGCCATCGCCCTCGCGCTCGCGTCGGCGGCGAGTGACACCCCGCTCCCCAAGAACCTCGTGGCGATCGGCGAAGTAGGGCTCGCGGGCGAGGTCAGACGGGTCACGGGAGTGCAGCGGAGGCTCGCCGAAGCCCACCGTCTGGGCTTCACGCACGCCCTTGTTCCGAGCGATCCGGGCAAGATCCCTGCCGGTATGAAGGTCCTGGAAGTCGCCGACATGGGCGACGCGCTGCGGGTCCTTCCACGCTCCCGTCACAGAGAGGCCCCACGGGACGAGGAGCAGCGCCGGTAGACTTTGCCCTGGTCTCGCCCGTCCGTACGAACCCTGGACGAATCTCGGGCGACCGGAAACCCGCGACCGGAGGAGTGCAGTGGCAGCCAACGACCGGGCAGCAGCTCCCGGAAAGTCCGGTGGGAGCTCCGGTGCCGATGGCCTGATGCGCGCCTCATTGAGCGCCGTGGCACCTGGCACGGCCCTGCGCGACGGGCTCGAGCGGATCCTCCGCGGCAACACCGGCGGACTCATCGTGCTCGGCTGGGACAAGACCGTCGAGTCGATGTGCACGGGCGGCTTCGTCCTGGACGTCGACTTCACGGCGACCCGGTTGCGCGAGCTGTGCAAGCTCGACGGCGGCATCGTCGTCGACAAGGACATCACCAAGATCCTGCGGGCGGGCGTCCAGCTCGTGCCCGACCCGACGATCCCGACGGAGGAGACCGGCACCCGGCACCGCACGGCGGACCGGGTGAGCAAGCAGGTCGGCTTCCCTGTCGTCTCGGTCTCGCAGTCGATGCGTCTGATCGCGCTGTACGTCGACGGTCAGCGCCGCGTCCTGGAGGACTCCGCCGCGATCCTCTCCCGCGCCAACCAGGCCCTCGCGACCCTGGAGCGCTACAAGCTCCGCCTCGACGAGGTCGCGGGCACGCTCTCCGCGCTGGAGATCGAGGACCTGGTCACCGTCCGGGACGTGTCGGCGGTGGCGCAGCGCCTGGAGATGGTGCGGCGCATCGCCACGGAGATCGCCGAGTACGTGGTGGAGTTGGGCACGGACGGGCGTCTGCTCGCCCTCCAGCTGGACGAGTTGATCGCGGGTGTGGAGCCCGAGCGGGAGCTGGTGGTCCGGGACTACGTGCCGGAGCCGACCGCGAAGCGTTCCCGCACGGTCGACGAGGCCCTCTCCGACCTGAACGCCCTGCCCCACTCCGAGCTGCTCGAACTGCCCACGGTGGCGAGAGCCTTGGGCTACACCGGCTCCCCCGAGGCGCTCGACTCAGCGGTCTCCCCGCGCGGCTTCCGCCTTCTCGCCAAGGTCCCGCGTCTGCCCGGCGCGATCATCGACCGCCTCGTGGAGCACTTCGGAGGTCTGCAGAAGCTCCTCGCCGCGAGCGTCGACGAACTTCAGGCGGTCGACGGGGTGGGCGAGGCGCGGGCGCGCAGCGTCCGTGAGGGGCTGTCGCGGCTCGCGGAGTCGTCGATCCTGGAGCGCTACGTCTGACGCGCGACGCGCTGTGCGTGACGCACACCGTCTGACGCACACCGTCTGACGCGCTATGCCTGACGGGCTGTGTCTTACGGGCTCCGCCTTACGCGCTCCGTCTTACGCGCTCCGTCTTGCGAGGCCGGGCGCGCGTCAAAGGCGCGTGCGGGTCCGTGCGGACACGACCGCCCGCCTCCGTGCTCAGTCCTGGGACGGTCAGTCCTGGGACAGCACGAACGACGTCGTCGCCTTCGCCAGGCCCGGCGCCTTCGCCTCCACCAGATAGGTGCCCGCGGTCGCCGAACCCGCCGGAGGTGTGGCGCACTGGGCGGCGCTGGCCGTGCGGTCCCAGTCGACCGTGTAGGTCACCTGGTCACCGGCCGGAACGCGGAAGTAGAGACTGGCCACGTCCTTGGGGCAGTCGCTCGAGGACCAGAAGCTCTTGTCGCCGCCGGCCTGAGTGATCGTCAGGACCGCGCTCTTCGGGCCGAGATCGACCTTGCAGTCAGTGGCGGAGGAGTTCTTCGCGATCAGCTCGACCGAGGGCTTGTCGCCGGGGGCGTACGTGTTGTGCACGCTGCGCAGGGTCAACTTGACGGCGCCCGCAGTGCAGTTGGGGAGGGTGGAGCCGGCCGGTACCTGATCCCCGGAGCTGGTGCCGGCACTGGAACCGCCTTGCGAGCCACCACCGCCCGCGCTGCCTGTCCCACCGGACCCGTCCCCACCGCCACTACCACTGCCGCTGCTGCCACCGCTTGTCGCCCCGGCGGTCGTGCCGGGGCTGGACTCGTCCCGGCCGCCCGGGTGTTGGCTGATCGCGGGTCCGGAACCGGAGGGGCCCGGGGTGATCGTCTGCACAGGGTTCTTCCCGTTGGACCCGTCCGCGTTCTTCTTGCCGCCTCCGCCGCCGCTGCTGACGACCCAGGCGATCAGCAGCGCCAACAGCGCTACCAGGGACAGCAGAACGGCCCTCCGACGCCAGTAGATGGTGGAGGGAAGTGGCCCGACCGGATTGCGCATAGATCCCACGGCGCAAACTGTACGAGAGATCCACGCCGGCGCTCGCCCCACCCGCCGCCCTGAGCGTCAACTTTTCCGGATCATCATTCCGACACACCGGCCGAGTTGCCCCCACACCGCCCCTTCCCGTCCTCCGAGGGCTGCCGGGCGCGGCCCTCCGGCCGACCGGAGCGCCCCTTCAGGGGTGCGGGGAACTGGGCGACCAGCCCCCCGCCGCCCCGCAGGCGAAGGAGCCCGTGCAGGGCCGGGGCGAAAAGCCACTCCTCCGCGCCTCGGGGGAAACCGCGTAGTCCCATCCCCGCATGGCAGGATCGGAACCGCCATGACTGCACCCACCATGCCCACACCCAGCCCCCAGCCCGACGCCCCCGGCAAGACCCTGCACGAGCCGGTGATCACCTGGTTCGACGAGCACGCCCGCGACCTTCCCTGGCGCCGCCCCGACGCCGGCCCCTGGGGCGTGATGGTCAGTGAGTTCATGTTGCAGCAGACTCCGGTGAGCCGTGTCCTGCCCGTGTACGAGCAGTGGGTCGCCCGCTGGCCCCGCCCCGCCGACCTGGCCAAGGAGGCTCCGGGCGAAGCCGTCCGCGCCTGGGGCCGGCTCGGCTACCCCCGCCGTGCGCTCCGGCTGCACGGCGCCGCGGTCGCCATAACGGAACGGCACGGCGGCGACGTACCCACGGAGCACGCTCAGCTGCTCGCGCTGCCCGGTATCGGGGAGTACACGGCCGCCGCCGTCGCCTCGTTCGCGTACGGGCAGCGGCATGCCGTACTGGACACGAATGTCAGAAGGGTGTTCGCGCGGGCCGTCAGCGGCGTGCAGTACCCGCCGAACGCCACCACCGCCGCCGAGCGCAAGCTCGCCCGTGCCCTCCTGCCCGAGAACGAGGGCACCGCCTCGCACTGGGCCGCCGCCTCCATGGAACTCGGCGCACTGATCTGCACGGCGAAGAACGAGGCCTGCCACCGCTGCCCGATCGCCGCGCAGTGCGCCTGGCGGCTGGCGGGCAAGCCGGCGCACGACGGCCCGCCGCGGCGCGGCCAGACGTACGCGGGCACGGACCGCCAGGTGCGCGGCAAACTCCTCGCCGTACTGAGGGAGGCCGTCGAGGGCCCGGTACCGCAGTCCGTCCTCGATCGCGTGTGGGACGAGCCCGTGCAGCGGGCCCGCGCCCTCGACGGACTGGTCGCCGACGGACTCGTGGAGCCGCTCCCCGGTGGTTTGTATCGGCTGCCCTTGACCTCGTCACCGCCCCCAGGACACCGGTCACACCCGCAAAACCACCCCAACCGGGACTTGTAACCACAGCGCCTTACCCACCTCATACATCCGTTACACAACCGACGTACAGCCGAGCGCTCACCGAAGGCTGCCTCGGACAACCCCGTGACAACGCCTCCGTAGCTTCATTTCCGTACCGCACACACAGCAGAACGACAGCGGGACACAGGAAACGGACAACCGGCAGCAGGCGCGAGCCAGGCACGTCGGAAACGGGGATGGAGGCGGTTGATCATGGCGCACGGCGAGGTGCTCGAATTCGAGGAGTACGTCCGCACTCGGCAGGACGCGCTGCTGCGCAGTGCCCGTCGCCTGGTCCCCGACCCCGTCGACGCCCAGGACCTCCTGCAGACCGCGCTCGTACGGACGTACGGCCGCTGGGACGGCATCGCGGACAAGCGGCTCGCGGACGCCTATCTGCGCCGCGTGATGATCAATACGCGGACCGAGTGGTGGCGGGCGCGGAAACTCGAAGAGGTGCCCACCGAGCAGCTCCCGGACGCCTGCGTCGACGACTCGACCGAGCAGCACGCGGACCGGGCGCTCCTTATGGACATCATGAAGGTTCTCGCTCCCAAGCAACGCAGCGTCGTGGTGCTGCGACACTGGGAGCAGATGTCCACGGAGGAGACGGCCGCCGCCCTCGGCATGTCGGCCGGAACGGTCAAGAGCACGCTGCACCGGGCGCTCGCCCGGCTCCGCGAGGAGCTGGAGAGCCGCGACCTGGACGCACGCGCGCTCGAACGTGAGGAGCGGGAGCGTTGCGCGGCCTAGGAACTCGGGCCAGGCAGGTCCTGAAGGCGGGGAGCGCGGTGACGGCCGCGCTCGCCGCCATCGGCCTTTTCCTGACCGCCTGCGCCACGGGTGGCACGGGCGCCCGCGACGAGGGCCCGGCGAGCAGTGAGGCGGTGGCGAAGGGGGCGGCCCCGAGCCCCGCGGCCCCCGCCTCCCCGTCCAAGACGCCCCAGCGCGTGGACGCGGTCAAGCTCGTCAAGGACGACCCGGAGGTCAGCGACTCGGTCAAGAACGCGCTGACGAAACCGTGCGTCGCCGACGAGTACCCGGTCGACGTGTCGTACGGGGATCTGACCGGAGGAACCACCGACGATGTCGTGGTCAACGTCATGACCTGCGGGGATGCCGTGGGGATCGGCTCGTACGTCTACCGCGAGGAAAGCGGCAGGTACGAGAATGTCTTCAAGACCGAGGAGCCGCCGGTCTACGCGGAGATCGACCGGGGCGACCTGGTGATCACCCAGCAGTTGTACAAGAAGGGCGATCCGGTGGAATACCCCTCGAGCGAAGAAGTGATCACCTACGGGTGGACCGCGACCCGCTTCACCGAGAGGTCCCGGACGCACAACGACTACAGCAACGCGGTGGGCGGCGTCGACACGCCCGCTCCCGCGAACTGAGCGCAGACGGAGCAGCCGGATGGCAGAGCAGACCCACGTCCTGTTCGTCGAGGACGACGACGTCATCCGCGAGGCCACGCAGCTCGCTCTCGAGCGCGACGGCTTCGCGGTGACGGCCATGCCCGACGGACTGTCGGGCCTGGAGGCGTTCCGCGCCGACCGTCCCGACATCGCCCTGCTGGACGTGATGGTCCCCGGACTCGACGGTGTCTCGCTGTGCCGCCGTATCCGTGACGAGTCCACCGTCCCCGTGATCATGCTGTCCGCGCGCGCCGACTCGATCGACGTCGTGCTGGGCCTGGAGGCGGGCGCCGACGACTACGTGACCAAGCCCTTCGACGGGGCCGTGCTGGTCGCCCGGATCCGCGCCGTGCTGCGCCGTTTCGGACACGCGAGCGGTCCGAACGGAACCCCCGAAGAGACCTCGTCCGTCGACGGCGGAGTGCTCTCCTTCGGCGACCTGGAGATCGACACCGAGGGAATGGAAGTCCACAAGAGCGGTACGCCGGTGGCTCTGACGCCCACCGAGATGCGGCTGCTGCTGGAGTTCTCCTCCGCGCCGGGTACGGTGCTGAGCCGCGACAAGCTGCTCGAACGCGTGTGGGACTACGGCTGGGGCGGGGACACCCGAGTCGTCGACGTCCACGTACAGCGGCTGCGGACGAAGATCGGCCAGGACCGGATCGAGACGGTCCGTGGCTTCGGCTACAAGTTGAAGGCCTGAGCAGGGGTATGCGGGGGATATTTCGGCGCCGGACTCCGGCGGACGGCGACGGCCCGACCGGCCGCAACAGACCGGCCGACGGAGGTGGCGGGCGCGGGCCGGTCAACGGGTACGGCTCGGCGGACGGGTACGGCTCGGTGACGGGGAGCAGTCCAGTGATCGGAAGCCGTCCGGTGACCGGGAGCGGTCGGACCGCCCGGAACACACCTGGCGACGGCCGGGGCCCGTCCGTCGGCCGCGGTGCGCCTGTCGGCATGCGCATGGCGGCCGCCGCAGGGAACTCCGGCATTCGCACGGGTATCCGGTGGAAGCTCAGCGCGGCGATCGCCATGGTCGGCGCGCTGGTCGCGATCGCGCTCAGCCTCGTCGTGCACAACGCGGCGCGCGTCTCGATGCTCGACAACTCGCGCGACCTGGCGGACGAGCGCATCACGGTCGCCGAGCGCATGTACGAGTCCGGGCGGACCCAGGCCTTCGGGGTCAAGGTCGACGACCCGGCCATCCCCAAGGACCTGCTGGCGAAGGTCATGCAGGGCCGACGGGCCACCTTTGTGGCCGACCGTCCGAACGGGGTCCCGGACATCTGGGCAGCCGTACCCCTCAAGGACGGCCGCGTCCTCTCGCTCCACACCGGCTTCACGGACCGCAACACCGACGTCATGAAGGACCTCGACCAGGCGCTGATCATCGGCTCGATCGCGGTCGTCTTCGGCGGCAGCGCGCTCGGCGTGCTGATCGGCGGCCAGCTCTCGCGCCGGCTGCGCAAGGCAGCCGCGGCGGCGAACCAGGTCGCCAAGGGTGAGACCGACGTACGGGTACGGGAAGCGATCGGCGGGGTCGTACGGGACGAGACCGACGACCTCGCGCGCGCGGTGGACGCCATGGCGGACGCGCTCCAGCAGCGCATCGAGGCCGAGCGCCGGGTGACCGCCGACATCGCCCACGAACTGCGCACGCCGGTGACCGGCCTGCTGACGGCGGCGGAGCTCCTTCCCCCCGGCCGCCCCACGGAACTCGTCCGCGACCGGGCCCAGGCGATGCGGACCCTCGTCGAGGACGTCCTCGAGGTGGCGCGGCTGGACGGCGCCTCCGAGCGGGCCGAGCTGCAGGAGATCCTGCTCGGCGAGTTCGTGTCACGGCGCGTCGCCGCCAAGGACTCCGACATCGACGTACGCGTGATCCACGAGTCGGAGGTCATGACGGATCCGCGCCGCCTCGAGCGCGTGCTGTTCAACCTGCTGGCCAACGCGGCACGGCACGGCAAGCCGCCGATCGAGGTCTCGGTCGAGGGCCGGGTCATCCGGGTCCGCGACCACGGTCCCGGCTTCCCCGAGGAGCTTCTCGCCGAGGGCCCCAGCCGTTTCCGCACCGGCAGCAGCGACCGCTCGGGCCACGGTCACGGCCTCGGCCTCACCATCGCGGCCGGTCAGGCACGGGTGCTCGGTGCCCGGCTGACCTTCCGCAACGTCCGGCCCGCGGGAGCCCCGGAGCACGTGCCTGCGGAGGGTGCGGTCGCGGTGCTGTGGCTGCCGGAACATGCGCCGACGAACACCGGCAGCTATCCGATGCTGCCGACCTGACGCCGGTCAGCTGTCCGATGCTGCCGACCTGACGCCGGTGAGCGGGTACCGGTTGCTGTTGCCGGGGCTGGGCGCGCAGTTCCCCGCGCCCAGGGAGGCCCCGGCTCGCCCGGCGTCGCGAAACACAAGGCGGCGAAGCGGCTCGGGCGGCGCCAGGTGCGTACAGGAGAAGACCCCCGGGGCGGACACTCCGGGGGTCTTCGGATCAAGCGGGGTTGGATCGGGCGAGGTCGGGTCGGACGAGGTCAGACGGTCTCGACGGCAATCGGCTTCGGCGCCGAGTCGCTCGCCGCGTCCTCGCTCGAACCCTCCGGCGCAGGCGCCCCCGCTCCCGCCCCCCGCAGCGGAACCTCCTTCACGAACACCGCGGCCACCAGCGCGCCCAGCGAGACCACCGCACCCAGCAGGAACGCGGAGTGCGTTCCGGAGGACACCGCGTACTGGTACGCCTCCCGCGCCGCCGCCGGCAGCTTGGCCAGGCTCGCCGCGTCCAGCTGCGCCGACTGCTCGGTGACCTTGGACCCCAGCGCCCCGGCCCGCTCGGTCATCACGTCCTGGACCCGCTGGTTGAACAGCGCACCCATGATCGCGACGCCGAAGGACGAGCCGAGCGTACGGAAGAGAGTGGTGGACGAGGACGCGACGCCCATGTCCTTCATCTCGACGCTGTTCTGCGCGACCAGCATGGTGATCTGCATCAGGCAGCCCATGCCGAGGCCGAGTACGGCCATGTACAGCCCGGAGGTGAACCGGGTCGTACCGGTGTCCATCTGAGAGAGCAGGAACAGGCCGACCGCCATGAGAACGCCGCCGACGATCGGGAAGGCCTTGTAGCGCCCGGTGCCGGTGGTGACCCGGCCGGCGACCATCGAGGTCACCAGCATCGCGCCCAGCATCGGCAGCAGGAGCAGCCCGGAGTTGGTCGCGGACGCGCCCTGCACGGACTGCTGGTACAGCGGCAGGAAGAGCGTGGCGCCGAACATCACGAAGCCGGTGATGAAGCCGATGATCGACATCAGCGTGAAGTTGCGGCTGCGGAAGATGTGCAGCGGCATGATCGGCGCGGCGGCCTTGGTCTGAACGAAGACGAAGCCGACCAGCGCGGCGACACCGATGCCGATGAGCTCCATGATCCTGGCCGAGCCCCAGGCGTACTCGCTGCCGCCCCAGGTGGTGACCAGCACGATGGACGAGATACCGAGGGCCAGCAGTCCGGCACCGAGGTAGTCGATCTTCGCCTGGACGCGCTTCTTCGGCAGGTGCAGGACGGCACTGATGGCGAGGAGCGCGACGATGCCGAGCGGCAGGTTGATGTAGAAGGACCAGCGCCAGCCCCAGTGGTCGGTGATGGTGCCGCCGATGAGCGGTCCGCCGATCATGGCGAGCGCCATGATGCCGGCCATCATGCCCTGGTACTTGCCGCGCTCCCGCGGCGGAATCAGGTCACCGATGATCGCCATGACGCCGACCATCAGACCACCGGCGCCCAGGCCCTGAACGGCACGGAAGCCGATGAGCTGCCCCATGTCCTGGGCCATACCGCTGAGCGCGGAGCCGACCAGGAAGATCACGATCGAGGTCATGAAGGCGCCCTTGCGCCCGTACATGTCGCCGAGCTTGCCCCAGATGGGGGTGGAGGCGGCGGTCGCGAGGGTGTACGCGGTGACGACCCATGACAGGTGCTGCAGGCCCCCCAGCTCGCCCACGATCGTCGGCATCGCCGTGCCCACGATCATGTTGTCGAGCATGGCCAGCATCATGGTGATCATGAGCGCGAGCAGCACGACGCGTACGCTGCGCGGTTGTTTCTCGGTCTCTATGACCGCTTCCTTGTTGTCCGCCATGGTTCCACTCCCCTGGGTACTTACTTGCCGCCCGGCAAGTTGACTACACTGAGGGAAGTTAGACCGGTAACTAGCCGGGCGTCAAGTAAGTTTTCCTGGAATTGCCAGTCGGACGACACGTACGTTTCAAGGAGTGCGAGGAGCGCAGGGATGGGCGGCGACACCATGGACGGCACCAAGCGACAGCGCCGCGGGGACACCCGCCAGCGCATCCAGGACGTCGCCCTCGAGCTCTTCTCCGAGCACGGCTACGAGAAGACCTCGCTGCGCGAGATCGCCGAGCACCTGGACGTCACGAAGGCGGCGCTGTACTACCACTTCAAGACCAAGGAAGACATCCTCATCAGTCTCTTCCAGGACCTGTCCCGGCCCATGGACGAGCTGATCGAGTGGGCGCGGCAGCAGCCTCGCACGCTGGAGACGAAGCAGGAGATCCTGCGCCGCTACAGCAACGCCCTCGCCGACGCGGCCCCGCTCTTCCGCTTCATGCAGGAGAACCAGGCGGCCGTCCGCGAGCTGCGCACGGGCGAGGACTTCAAGGACCGCATGATCCGGATGGTCGGCCTGCTCAAGGAGCCGGACGCCGATCTGACGGACCAAGTGCGCTGCATCAGCGCGCTGTTCTCGATGCACGCCGGGATGTTTTTGCTCAAGGACGTCGAAGGCGACCCCGAGGAGAAGCGCAAGGCTGTCCTGGAGGTCGCGATCGACTTGGTGACGCAGGCGCACGGCGGCGCCGTCGTCACCCCTGAAGCGTCTTAGACGGTCACACCCTGGGCGCGCAGGAAGGCGACCGGGTTGACCGCGGAGCCGTAGTTCGGCGTCGTACGGATCTCGAAGTGCAGGTGCGGGCCGGTGGAGTTGCCGGTGCTGCCGGAGAGCGCGATGTGCTGGCCGGTCGCGACGACCTGCCCGATCTGCACGTCTATCCGGGACAGGTGGGCGTACTGCGAGTAGGTCCCGTTGCCGTGCTTGATGACGATGGCGTTGCCGTACGCGGGACCGTCACCGGCGCCGTTGCCGCCGGCCTTGACGACGGTGCCGCCGTGCGCGGCGAAGACCTCGGTACCGGTGGGCACGGCGAAGTCCTGCCCGGAGTGGTTGTGCTGCCACAGGTTGCCGGCCTGGTTGAAGCCCGCGGAGAGCGTGTACTTCTTCACCGGGTCGATCCAGGAGGCGGTCGCCTTGGTGGCGGCCGTCTTCACGGCGGCCTGCGGGGCCGCCTCGGTGGCGGCGGCCGCGACCCCGGCGCCCAGTACGGCCGTGGCACCCACGCCGACGGCCAGGACGGCCGCCCTGGAGCGGAGCAGGGACATACGGGAGTGGCGGGACGTGACGCGCTTCGACATGCGGAACCTCATGGGAACGGAGACGGGGGTCAGGTCCACCCGACGGACATGTTGTCGCCGAGTGGGCCATCCCTTGGTAACCCGAGTCCTGGCTGTCCCACAAAGTCGTCATCTACGACGCCAGGTCGTAGTTCACCCTAAAATTTCCAGCTTCTTGACAGACGCCCCACCCCGTATCGAATACGCCCGATTTTTCGGGTTAGAGACGTTTAACCCCACATACGGGCGTTGCGTTCCGGCGCATACGGCCCTCGCCGCAGCGCCGACCACGACACCGCACACCCCACGGGGGTTGTGCACCATTACGTCCGTTTTGCCCGCACCGGGTTGGCTACTAGCCGCCCTAGTAAGGGAAAAATCGCCTGTGCGTCATGTCACCGCGAGGGGGTGTCACAAGGCCGTGCGGGACCCTGGGCCCCGACCGCACTCCCCAACCCGCGCCAGGCCCTAATGTGGTCTGCGCAGCCGTCACCGTGCCGTCCGGGGGAGCGTCATGGAACCAGCAGCCATAGGTGCCAAACTGGCCTCGAGCGTGGTCGCGCCGCTCGTCAGGAAGCTGTTCGTGGCGGACGGGCCGGGCGCAGGGCTGGTCGTGAAGCCACTGCGGATCTCCGGGTTCGTCTCTTTCAGGGGAGAGAAGCGGACCCTCGGGGAGAAGGAGCTGACCACCCTGGCGGCCGAGCTGGTCGCACGAGCCCTGCGCGCCGGGGAGCGCCCGCCGGCCCCCGACGAGGAGCAGGCCGTCGTCCACGCCCTCGCCGACACCCTGCACGCCCTCGGCGACCTCACCATGACCGACGTACAGGCCGTGGAACTCGGTCACGAGGCGCTCGCCCTGCAGCTGCGCGCCGCGAGCGGCAACCCCGAGCGAGACCTCTCCTTCGACGCGACCCTGTTCTACGAGCGGATCCTGAGCGCGGCCTGCCTGCACATCCTGCACTTCTTCACCCAGCGCTCGGCCTTCGTGGCCCGCACGCTGGTCCAGCAGAGCCGCAGGCAGAGCGAACTCATCGCCAAGGTGGACGCGCTGATCGCCCGGACTCCGCCGCCCGGCGGCACGGATCCCGCCTTCGAACAGCGGTACCTCGCATACGTCGCGACCAAGCACAGCCGGCTCACCATCTACGGCATCGATCTCGTCAACTCCCCCGAGCGCTGGCCCCTCGACGCCGCCTACCTCAGCCTGCGGGCCGTACGGGCCACCGAGGACGCGGAGGCGACCGGCCCGAGCGGGACGCACATCGCGGCCGCCGCCAGCACCCTCCCCGCCGAACAGGCCCTCGCCGAACAGGACCTGGTGCTGCTGCGCGGAGTGGCCGGCTCCGGCAAGACCACCCTCGTGCAGTGGCTGGCCGTGACCGCGGCCCGGGGCGAGCGCGGCGACCGGATCCCGTTCGTCCTGCCCCTGCGCACCCTCGTACGCCGCCCCGACGGACTCCCGGCACCCGACGGTTTCCTCGCCGCCGCCCGCGTGCCCTTCCACGCCACCCAGCCGGACGGCTGGAGCGACCGCGTCCTCGGCACCGGGCGCGGGCTGCTCCTCGTCGACGGCATCGACGAGATCCCCGAACGCGACCGCGAGCGGACCCGCAGCTGGCTGCGCGAGCTGCTGGACGTCTATCCCGGCAACCAGTGGCTGGTGACCTCCCGCCCCTCGGCCGTCCGCGAGGACTGGCTCACCCCCGACGGCTTCACCGAACTCGCCCTCACCCCCATGGGCCGCGACGACGTCACCGCCTTCATCCGCCGCTGGCACACGGCGGCCCGGCTCGACGCCCCGGACACCGACCGCCTCGACGGCTACGAACACTCCCTCCTCACCGCCGTCGGCACCAAGCCCGACCTCGGCAGGCTCGCCACCAACCCGCTGATGTGCGGGCTGATCTGCGCGCTGCACCGCGACCGGCGGGGCTATCTGCCGCACGGCCGGCAGGAGCTGTACGACGCCGCCCTGTCCATGCTGCTGTCGCGCCGTGACGAGGAGCGCGACATGTTCGCGCCCGAACGCACCGGCGGCATCCACCTCACGGAACTCCCGCAGGTCCAGCTGCTCCAGCGCCTGGCCTACTGGCTCATCCGCAACAACCAGTCCGAGATGGACCGCGACCGTGCCGAACGCATCGTCGCCGACGTCCTGCCGTCCCTCCCCTCCGCCGCCGCGCAGGGCGACGCCCCGGCGATCCTGCGCCACCTTCTCGTCCGCAGCGGCCTGCTGCGCGAACCCACCCTCGGCACCGTCGAGTTCGTCCACCGCACCTTCCAGGACTACCTGGGCGCGCGGGCGGCGGTGGAGGACGGGGACTTCGGGCTGCTGGTGCGAGGCGCCTTCGACTCCCAGTGGTCGGACGTCATCCGGATGGCGGTCGCCCACGCCCGCCCCCGCGAACGGGCCACCCTCCTGGCCGACTTGACCAAGTCCGCCGAGGAGACGTCCGGAACGGCGGGTACGCGTATACGACTTCTCGCCCTGGCCGCACTGGAACACGCCACGGAACTCGACCCCCACGTCCGCGCGGCCGTGGAACGCAACGCCGCCTCGCTCATCCCGCCCCGTACGACCGAGGAGGCCCGCACCCTCGCCGACGCGGGCCCGCTCGTCCTGGAGCTGCTGCCCGGCCCCGAGGGGCTCACCGACGATCAGGCCAGGGCCGTGGTCATCACCGCGTCACTCATCGGCACGGACGCGGCGCTCCCGGTCCTCGCCCGCTTCCGGTCGCATCCGGCGCTGCGCGTACGGGCCCAACTCACCTGGACCGCCCACCGGTTCGACACCCGGCGCTACACGTCCGACGTCATCGCCCATCTGCCACCGGACGACCTGTACTTCTGCGCGCACACCGCCGACCAGCTGCGCGCCCTGCGCGACCTCGGCGGCCGCCTCATGCTCCAGGTCGTCGGGGACATCGACGCGGACGACATACGCGGGGGGCTGCTGCCTGACCAGCTGTCCAAACTCGTCGTACGCGACAACCGCGTCCTGCGTGATCTGAGCTTCCTGTCGGATCAGACGCGGCTCGTACACCTGGACGTCAGCGGCGTCGGCCCGTACGTCGACGACCTCACTCCGCTCGCCGCGCTGCCCCTGAAATGGCTTATGCTCGCCGGCCTGCCCGGACTCGAGAATCCGGAAGCGTTGGCACCGCTCTCGGCATCCCGCACTCTGCGCCTGCTCGACATCGGCATCCCGTTGCACGGGGACTCCCTCGATGAGGTACTCCCCCGGAATCTGCCGCTGACGTATCTGCGGTTCACCAGGAACGCTCTGCAGCACACGGGATTGCGCGGCCTGAGTCATATGCACTCGCTGAAGCAGCTGAGTCTGGCCACACTCCCCGAAAACCTCACCCCCGAGGACTTCGAAGAGATCACACGGCTTCCCGCTCTACAAGAACTTCGTGTGAACTGGAATGCCGTCGGGTGGAGCGCGGGTCCGGTACTGCCGAACGTGACGACACTGCGGCTCAACAAGTTCACAGGAAACGAAGACCTCTCAAATGTCCCGGCCCTCTTTCCCGGCCTGCGCAGGGTCACCTTCCATCTCGCCCCGGACGTGACCGGCGTACCGGAACGTCTCCTGGCGTTCCTCCCGGACACCGCGGCCGTCACCATCGAGAAAACGGACAGCGTGGTGTGAAAAAAGGGGCTGCCCCGGGACCGAGGTCCCGGGGCAGCCCCTTCGTTCAGGCGAGCGCCGAGCGCTACGCCTCCTTGCTCAGGTTGGGTCCTGCCCCACCCGCGGCCTGCTCGATCGGCGGGACGTCGGGCAGCGCCGACTTCTCCTCACCGCGGAAGGTGAAGGTCTTGGTGTCGCCCTCGCCCTCCGTGTCGACGACCACGATGTGACCGGGGCGCAGCTCGCCGAAGAGGATCTTCTCCGAGAGCGTGTCCTCGATCTCGCGCTGGATCGTGCGACGCAGCGGCCGCGCGCCCAGGACGGGGTCGTAACCCTTCTTGGACAGCAGTTCCTTGGCGGACTGGGAGAGCTCGATGCCCATGTCCCGGTCCTTGAGGCGCTCGTCCACCTTGCCGACCATCAGGTCGACGATCTTGAGGATGTCCTCCTGCGTCAGCTGCGGGAAGACGACCACGTCGTCGACGCGGTTGAGGAACTCGGGGCGGAAGTGCTGCTTGAGCTCGTCCGACACCTTGTTCTTCATGCGCTCGTAGTTCGACTTCGTGTCACCCGTGGCCGCGAAGCCCAGGTTGAAGCCCTTCGAGATGTCCCGCGTGCCGAGGTTGGTCGTCATGATGATGACCGTGTTCTTGAAGTCCACGACCCGGCCCTGGGAGTCGGTCAGACGACCGTCCTCCAGGATCTGCAGCAGCGAGTTGAAGATGTCCGGGTGGGCCTTCTCGACCTCGTCGAAGAGGACCACCGAGAACGGCTTGCGCCGCACCTTCTCCGTCAGCTGACCGCCCTCTTCGTAGCCCACGTATCCGGGGGGCGAACCGAAGAGACGCGACACCGTGTGCTTCTCGCTGAACTCCGACATGTCGAGGGAGATCAGCGCGTCCTCGTCACCGAAGAGGAACTCGGCGAGGGCCTTGGACAGCTCGGTCTTACCGACACCGGACGGACCCGCGAAGATGAACGAACCACCCGGACGCTTCGGGTCCTTCAGACCGGCCCGCGTACGACGGATCGCCTTCGAGAGCGCCTTGACGGCGTCCTTCTGGCCGATGACCCGCTTGTGGAGCTCGTCCTCCATGCGCAGCAGACGCGAGGACTCCTCCTCGGTCAGCTTGAAGACGGGGATGCCGGTCGCGGTCGCGAGGACCTCGGCGATCAGCTCGCCGTCGACCTCGGCGACGACGTCCATGTCGCCGGCCTTCCACTCCTTCTCGCGCTTGGCCTTCGCCGCCAGCAGCTGCTTCTCCTTGTCGCGGAGAGAGGCCGCCTTCTCGAAGTCCTGGGAGTCGATGGCCGACTCCTTGTCGCGGCGGACACCCGCGATCTTCTCGTCGAACTCGCGGAGGTCCGGCGGCGCGGTCATCCGGCGGATGCGCATCCGCGAACCGGCCTCGTCGATGAGGTCGATCGCCTTGTCCGGCAGGAAGCGGTCCGAGATGTACCGGTCGGCCAGGGTGGCGGCCTGGACCAGCGCCTCGTCCGTGATGGAGACCCGGTGGTGCGCCTCGTAGCGGTCGCGCAGGCCCTTGAGGATCTCGATCGTGTGGGGGAGGGAAGGCTCCGCCACCTGGATCGGCTGGAAGCGGCGCTCGAGGGCCGCGTCCTTCTCGAGGTGCTTGCGGTACTCGTCCAGGGTCGTCGCACCGATGGTCTGGAGCTCACCGCGCGCCAGCATCGGCTTCAGGATCGACGCCGCGTCGATGGCGCCCTCGGCGGCACCCGCACCCACGAGCGTGTGCAGCTCGTCGATGAACAGGATGATGTCGCCGCGGGTGCGGATCTCCTTGAGGACCTTCTTCAGCCGCTCCTCGAAGTCACCGCGGTAGCGGGAACCGGCGACCAGCGCGCCCAGGTCGAGGGTGTAGAGGTGCTTGTCCTTGAGGGTCTCGGGCACCTCGCCCTTGACGATGGCCTGCGCCAGGCCCTCGACGACGGCGGTCTTGCCGACGCCGGGCTCGCCGATGAGGACCGGGTTGTTCTTGGTCCGGCGGGACAGCACCTGCATGACCCGCTCGATCTCCTTCTCGCGCCCGATGACCGGGTCGAGCTTGGACTCACGAGCGGCCTGGGTGAGGTTCCGGCCGAACTGATCGAGGACCAGGGACGTGGAGGGGGTGCCCTCGGCAGGACCGCCTGCGGTGGCGGTCTCCTTGCCCTGGTAGCCGGAGAGCAGCTGGATGACCTGCTGCCGCACCCGGTTGAGGTCTGCGCCCAGCTTGACCAGGACCTGGGCGGCGACGCCCTCGCCCTCTCGGATCAGGCCGAGCAGGATGTGCTCCGTGCCGATGTAGTTGTGGCCCAGCTGAAGGGCCTCGCGGAGCGAGAGCTCCAGGACCTTCTTGGCACGGGGGGTGAAGGGGATGTGCCCGGACGGAGCCTGCTGCCCCTGCCCGATGATCTCCTCCACCTGCTGGCGGACCGCCTCGAGCGAAATCCCGAGGCTCTCCAGGGCCTTAGCGGCGACACCCTCACCCTCGTGGATCAGGCCCAGGAGGATGTGCTCGGTGCCGATGTAGTTGTGGTTGAGCATCCGGGCTTCTTCCTGAGCCAGGACGACAACCCGCCGCGCGCGGTCGGTGAACCTCTCGAACATCGTTAATCGCTCCTCAGAGCGGTCAGGCAGTGAGGGGACGCTCCCCTCGCTGTCCTTCCGCAGCTTAGTCCCGCAAGCGGGGACCGCTCATTCCAACTGCCGACACCGTCCTTGGCCTCCTGACCCCGAACGCCGACATCTGCTCCAACCTGATGGTGCGAGACGATGTTCCCGCAGGCCAGGCAGATACCCTCACCAGCTGTACGCCGATGGCGAACGTGAGATGCCCGAGCCATGCGTGTCGCCCTTCCCACTAGGGATGTCTTACCCGTACGCACTGACACTCCATGCCGCGCGCACCGGTTCCCTCCGCTATGGGCGAACATCCTTGCGCCACCGGTCGCCCCCGCAAGCCTCTTCTTTCGATACTCAGCGCGCATGATGAAACACCCAGCGTAACTCCGGAGCCCTTCTGACGGTTGCTCCTGACATGCTTCCCACTGTCCCCCTCCCCCGCCGCCCGCTCCACCCGAGCGACCCGGTGCGGCAGTGGTACGAGAACGAACTCGGCTGGGCGACAGTGCCCGGTTCACCGCTACGACTGGCCGCCGGCCTGCGTTTCGACGTCCTGGACGTCCCTGCGGAAGCGGGTGTCAGGGCCCTGCGACACCTGGGACCGGCCTCTCCGGTGGCACTGCACGCGAGCCGGTCGGCACCGTGCGAGGATCCGGCGGCTCGGCGCGAGAAGGAGCCGGCTCGGCACGGGAAGCGGATGTGGCTACTGGTGGCCGCGGGAAGCGCGGAGGAGCTGCCGGGGCTGCTCGACTGGCTGGAGTGGGGCGCTCTGGCCCTCGATCTCACGGCGGTCGGCGCGGGCGGGAGCATCCAGGCTCCGCTGCCGCCGGGGGTGCCCGAGGGGCCACTCACCGCGGACGGGGCCGGGACGGACAGGCCCGGCGGGTCCGGTCCACAGGGGGCCGCCGTGTGGCTGCGGCCCCCCGAGCCGGGGTGCGGGGTGGAACCCTCGTTGCCGACTCTGTCGGCCGTGGGGGGCGGTGGGGGCGCCCCCGATCTCGTACGACTCGTGGACACGGTGGCGACACAGTGCCACCGGGTCGGGCTGCGACGCGCGTGCGCCCAGCCGCCGGCCTACACGTAGACCTTGGCTGGGCAACTGGGCCATGGGCCTCGACTCAGCCGTTGGCCTTCTCGTAGGCCTCGCGAATGGACGCCGGAACGCGGCCACGGTCGTTGACCTCGTAACCGTTCTCCTTCGCCCACGCGCGGATCTGTGCGGTGTCCTGGCTGCCACCGGAAGCGACACGCGCCTTTCCACGCCCCCCGGCGGCGCGGCCTCCGGTGCGACGACCACCCTTCACATAGGCCTCGAGAAGGCCACGGAGCTTGTCCGCATTGGCGGTCGTGAGATCGATTTCGTACGTCTTGCCGTCCAGCGCGAACGTCACGGTCTCGTCCGCCTCGCCACCGTCGAGGTCGTCGACAAGAAGGACCTGAACCTTCTGTGCCACCGGATTTCCTTTCATCGATAACTTGAGGGTCGAGGGCCTGCGGCGTGTGCCGCTGTTTCACGTCCCCTGTTATATGCAGTACTGCAGTACGTCGGAAAGCAAACCGCTTTTGCTGGAAAAACACAAACCCCTGGGTGAGACTCGGGGACCGCTGGAAGACCGGAAACATGCGCGTTTCGGACATAGGGAACGCGGGCACGGCGGTCGGACGGAATAGTCGCCGGCGATCACAGATGCAGAAGCATGCGGCTGTTGCCCAAGGTGTTCGGTTTCACTCGTTCGAGACCGAGGAACTCCGCGACGCCCTCGTCATAGGAACGCAGCAGCTCGGCGTAGACATCCCTGTCGACGGGCGTCTCGCCGATCTCCACGAAGCCGTGCTTCGCGAAGAAGTCGACTTCGAAGGTCAGACAGAAAACCCGGCGAACGCCGAGCCAGCGGGCGGTCTGGAGCAACTTCTCCAGCAACTGATGACCGACGCCGGCACCCTTGACCACGGGGTTCACCGCGAGAGTGCGGACTTCCGCGAGGTCTTCCCACATGACGTGCAGCGCACCGCAGCCGACCACCTCGGCGTTGTCGTCGCGTTCCGCGACCCAGAACTCCTGGATGTCCTCGTAAAGCGTCACCGTCGCTTTGTCGAGCAGGATGCTACGGCGGACGTTCGCGTCGAGGAGGCGGCGCACGGCCGGGACATCACTGGTCCTGGCCCGCCGGACGGTGACGGCTTTTGCGGTGTCTTCGGGACGCGGTACTGGATGCTCTGCTGGCATGGGCGGACGCTATCGCCCGGTGCCGCCCGGGCCGGAGTCGGGGTTCTCGCCCGGCTTCTCACCCTGCTTCTCACCGGACGCCTCGACGGGCTTGTCGTCGGGCTTGCCGTCGGCTGCGTCAGGGGTTACACGTGTTTCGCCGCCGGCCTCGCCTTGTTCGGGGCCTTCTTCAGGCCCTTGCACGATGCGTACGGCATCCCGCAGCGCGCGCCGCTGTTCCTCACTCATCATCCCGAAGAAGGCGACGAGAGCGGCGGCGGGGTTGTCGCTCTGGGACCACGCGTCGTTCATCAGTGCGGCCGAGTAGGCGGCACGCGTGGAGACCGCCTCATATCGATAGGCCCGGCCTTCCGCCTCCCTGCGCACCCAGCCCTTCTGATGGAGATTGTCCAAAACGGTCATCACCGTGGTGTACGCGATGGACCGTTCCTGCTGAAGGTCTTCCAGGACTTCTCGAACGGTCACCGGGCGGTTCCACTTCCACACCCGCGTCATGACCGCGTCTTCGAGTTCTCCCAATGGGCGAGGCACAGCTCAGAACAATAGTGGGAGATCACCAACAAAAAGGGCGTACGACTCGAAAAACGTATGAGAACGTATGAGTCGTACGCCGATGAGTGCCCCGGCGGTGACGCGCGGGCCGCGTCGGCCGGGGCATGTGACCTTGGTGTCGCCTCAGGCCTTGATGTCGGGGGAGGCCTGGCGGGCGCTCTCCGCGCGCGCGAGGGCGGCGTCGACGACCGCGTCCTCCTTGGACTTGTTGGCCCCGCCCTGGGTCTTCACGATCGTCACGATCAACCCGATGAAGAACACGGCCATCACTACGGGGGGCACCAGCGCGGAGACATAGTCCATGCCCCCAGAGTAGCTATCCCGCGGCGAGCTGCTGCGGCGGGTTCGCCGGTGGCGGCGCGGGCTTGCGCTTCGGCGGGAAGACCTCGCCCGGGGTCGGGATCGGACGGTCCGGGCGCGGGCTCCTGGCCGGGGACTGCGGCCGCGGCTCGGCGGCGGGGCTGCCCGCGGGCTTCTTCGCGGGTTCCTCCGAGGCCGAGACCGCGGCCAGGCCGCCGGGCAGGGCCGTCAGGCGGGTACGGGAGGCGGGGACCGTGGGTGTGGTGCCGCGGTCCGCGAGGCGGGTGCGGACGTCCTGCTCGGCGAGGGTGTCGCAGCGGCCCAGGAGGGCGGCTGCAGCGGGGCTGCCGCGCAGCGCCCGGAGCGCGGCGAGGTCGTCCGGGCCGGGACGGTAGCCCGAGCCGAGTGCTTCCTCCAGGAGGACGAGATAGCCCGCGGCGGTGCCGGGCAGGGCGGCACGGTAGCGGGCGAGGTCGGCCAGCAGGAAGGCCCTGAGCCTGGCTCCCTCGCGGGCCGCCTCGTCGACGGACTCGGCGAGACGGAGGCAGTCCTGGACGTCTTCGGCCGAGGCGGGGGTGGGGTGGAGGGCGAGGGCGAGAGCGCGACGGAGCACACGCAGCTCCTGTGCTCCGAACGCCATGCCGCCGCGGGATCCGTAGGGCGTGGGCATGCGGTGACGATACGCGCTAATCAGACAAAATCCGCATAGCTCCTGGCGCGTGTCCCTCCGGGGGTTGGCGGGGGGGGGGCGACCGCGGGGCGACCGCGGGTGAGTGTCCCCCTGCACCCCCTGCCGGGGCTCCGCCCCGAACCCCCGTCCGCCCGATCCCTTCGCCTGCGGGACGGCGGGGGTTGCCCGCGCAGTTCCCTGCGCCCCCAGGGCGGGGGCTTCGCCCCGCATTCCCCCGCCCGCCCGAGTTCGTTGGGCTTGCGGGACGGTGGGGGCTGGGCGCGCAGTTCCTCGCGCCCCTAGGAGCCTCGGCTCGGCCTGTGTTTGAAGGCGAGGCCGAAGGCCGAACCCCACCCACCCCGGCCCCCGCCCTTCAGGCCGATGCGGGGGTTCAGGGGGCGAGGGTGGTCAGGTGCGGGACACGTTGCGTTCGTAGACCAGGCGCAGGCCGATCAGCGTGAGCCACGGTTCGTGCTCGTCGATGACGGAGGACTCGCCGAGAACCATCGGCGCCAGCCCACCCGTAGCGATGACGGTGACGTCGTCGGGATCCTCCGCCAGCTCGCGCACCATCCGGCTGACGACCCCGTCGACCTGCCCCGCGAACCCGTAGATGATCCCGGACTGCATCGCCTCGACGGTGTTCTTGCCGATGACCGCCCGCGGCCGGGCCACCTCGATCTTGCGCAGCTGAGCGCCCTTGACCCCGAGCGCGTCCACGGAGATCTCGATCCCGGGCGCGATGACACCGCCGACGTACTCACCCCGCGCACTCACCGCGTCGAAAGTGGTCGCCGTACCGAAGTCGACGACGATCGCCGGCCCCCCGTAGAGCTCGACGGCGGCGACCGAGTTGATGATGCGGTCCGCGCCGACCTCCTTGGGGTTGTCCGTGAGGATCGGCACGCCGGTCTTCACGCCGGGCTCGACCAGCACGGCGGGCACGTCGCCGTAGTAGCGGCGGGTCACCTCGCGCAGTTCGTGCAGTACGGACGGGACGGTGGCGCAGATCGCGATCCCGTCGATGCCGTCGCCCAGTTCCTCGCCGAGCAGCGGATGCATGCCCATCAGGCCCTGGAGGAGCACGGCGAGCTCGTCGGCGGTGCGGCGGGCGTCCGTGGAGATGCGCCAGTGCTCGACGATCTCCTCGCCGTCGAAGAGACCGAGGACGGTGTGCGTGTTGCCGACATCGATGGTGAGCAGCATGGGTCCTACTCCGCCTCGTCCGTCGAGGCCTGGCCTGTCGACGCCTCGCGCAGGTCGAGGCCGATGTCCAGGATCGGCGAGGAGTGGGTCAGCGCGCCCACGGCCAGGAAGTCGACGCCGGTCTTCGCGTACACCCCGGCGTTGGCGAGCGTGAGCCGCCCCGAGGCTTCGAGGAGCGCCCGGCCCTCCACGATGGCCACCGCCTCCTCGCACTCGACGGGCGTGAAGTTGTCGAGAAGGATCAGGTCGGCGCCCGCGTCCACGACCTCGCGCAGCTGGTGCAGCGTGTCGACCTCGACCTCGATCGGCACCTCCGGGAAGGCCTCGCGAACGGCCTCGAAGGCCTGGGCGACGCCGCCGGCGGCGACCACGTGGTTGTCCTTGACCAGCGCCGCGTCCGACAACGACATGCGGTGGTTGACGCCACCGCCCATGCGCACCGCGAACTTCTCCAGGGCGCGCAGGCCCGGCGTCGTCTTGCGGGTGTCGCGCACGCGGGCGCTGGTGCCCTCCAGGGCGTCCGCCCACGCGCGTGTGGTGGTCGCGATGCCGGACAGCCGGCACAGCAGGTTCAGCGCGCTGCGCTCGGCGGTGAGGAGGTCGCGGGTGCGGGTGGTGACGCTGAGGAGCTTCTGGCCCTCCTCGACCCGGTCACCGTCCTCGACGTGCCGCTCCACCACGAACTCGTCGGTGCAGACCACGGAGATGACCGCCTCGGCCACCCGCAGGCCGGCGACGACGCCCGCGTCACGGGCGACGAAGTCGGCGGTGGAGACGGCGTCCTCGGGGATGGTCGCGACGGTCGTCACGTCCACGCCGTGGTCGAGGTCCTCCTGGATGGCGACGTTCGCGATGTCCTCGACCTCCAGCGGGTCGAGTCCGGCGTCGGCGAGGAGCTGGGCGAGCGCGGGGTCGAGGCCGCACTCCATGTACGCGTCGTCGTCCGCTTCGGCGCCGCAGCCGCAGCCGTCGCCGCAGCCGCCGCTCTGGGCGAGGGGAAGGTCGGGGGTGCTCACTGCTGTCACTGCTCCTGAAGGCGCTGGGGCACGGGGGTCCCCCCTGGTCGGGGGGAGCCGGGGGTCTGCTGGAGGGTCGGGGGGAAGTCTGCGGTGTCCGTGGTGTGTACGGCCAGCGTGCGGTCGGGATTCAGCCGTACGACGATGTGGCGGCGCCAGTCGGCGTCGTCGCGGTCGGCGTGGTCCTCGCGCCAGTGGCAGCCACGAGTCTCCTCGCGCAGGCGCGCGGCCGCGACCAGAACCCGCGCCACGCACAGGAGGTTGGTGGCCTCCCACGTGTCGACGCCGGGCTCGGAGGTCTTGCCGTTCTCGTCGAGGGCGTCGCGAGCGTCGGTGTGGAGCTGCTGGAGCCGGCCGGTGGCGGTCGCGAGGGATTCGGCGGAGCGCAGTACACCGGCGCCGTCCGTCATGATCCGCTGGATCGCGAACCGGGCCTCGGGGGCGAGCAGGGGGTGGGCGGGCTTCTCGGGGTGCGGGACCGGTACGGGCACGCGCGCGTGGAGGCCGTTTTCCGAGCGGCTCCGCACGATGTCCGCGGCGATGCGCTCGGCGTAGACGAGGCCCTCCAGGAGGGAGTTGGAGGCGAGCCGGTTGGCGCCGTGGACGCCCGTGCAGGCGACCTCGCCGCACGCGTAGAGGCCGGGCACCGTGGTGCGGCCGCGGGCGTCCGTGCGAACGCCTCCGGAGGCGTAGTGGGCGGCCGGGGCGACCGGGACGGGCTCGGTGACCGGGTCGATGCCGTGAGCGCGGCAGGCGGCGAGGATGGTCGGGAAGCGGTGCTCCCACATGTCGGCGCCGAAGTGCCGGGCGTCGAGGTACATGTGCTCGGCGTCCTGCTCCTGCATGCGCCGCATGATGCCCTTGGCGACGATGTCCCGGGGCGCCAGTTCGGCCAGTTCGTGCTGGCCGACCATGAAGCGCACGCCGTCCGCGTCGACCAGGTGGGCGCCCTCGCCGCGTACCGCCTCCGACACCAGCGGCTGCTGGCCCTCGGCGTCCGGGCCGAGGAAGAGCACGGTCGGGTGGAACTGGACGAATTCGAGGTCGGAGACCTCGGCGCCCGCGCGCAGGGCGAGTGCCACGCCGTCGCCCGTGGAGACCGACGGGTTGGTGGTCGCGGAGAAGACCTGGCCCATGCCGCCGGTGGCGAGGACCACGGTGGGGGCGTGGACGGCTCCCACGCCGTCGTGCTGGCCCTCTCCCATGACGTGGAGGGTCACACCCGCGGTGCGGCCGTCGGAGTCCGTGAGGAGGTCCAGGACGAGCGCGTTCTCGACCGTGCGCAGGCCACGCGCGCGTACCGCCTCGACGAGTGCCCGGGAGATCTCGGCGCCCGTCGCGTCGCCGCCCGCGTGCGCGATGCGGCGCCGGTGGTGGCCGCCCTCACGGGTGAGTGCCAGCTCGCCTTCGGTGGACTCGTCGAAGTGGGCGCCGGTCTCGATCAGGCGGCGTACGGCGTCGGGGCCCTCGGTGACGAGGATGCGCACGGCGTCCTCGTCGCACAGGCCCGCGCCCGCGACGAGGGTGTCCTCGAGGTGCTGCTCCGGGGTGTCGCCCTCGCCGAGGGCCGCGGCGATGCCGCCCTGCGCCCAGCGCGTGGAGCCGTCGTCGAGGCGGGCCTTGGTGACGACGACGGTCCTCAGGCCCGCGGCCTCGCAGCGCAGCGCCGCGGTGAGGCCCGCGACGCCGGAGCCGACGACCACCACGTCCGCGGTGAGGGCCCAGCCGGGGGCGGGTGCGTGCAGTCGTATGCCAGTACCCGTAGGTGTACCTGTGCCTGTGGCGGTCACGAGGCGGCTCCGAAGGTGAGGGGGAGGTTGTCGATCAGGCGGGTCGTGCCGACCCGGGCGGCGACGGCGAGGACCGCCTCGCCGGTGAACTCGTCCTCGATCTCGGTGAAGTCGGACGGATCGACCAGCGCCAGGTAGTCCAGGACCAGCGGCGGCTGGAGGCGGGCGGCCTCGTCCAGGACGAGGCGGGCGGCGGCGCGGACGGCGGCGGGGGCGCCGGGAACGGCCTTGGCGACCGCGTGCGCGTCGGCGGCGGCGCGGGATTCGCCGATCGCGCTCAGCGCCTCGGCACGCGCGCGCGTGGCGGGCACTTCGCGGGCCCGGGCGCGCAGTGCCTCCTGGGCGGCGTGCCGGTCGCGGCCCGCGAAGAGGGCCTGCGAGAGGGCGAGCGCGGTGCGCCGCTCCTCGGGCGAGAGGTAGCGGTTGCGGCTGGAGAGGGCGAGCCCGTCCTCCTCGCGCGCGGTGGGCACGCCGACGATCTCCACGCCGAAGTTCAGGTCGCGCACCATGCGGCGGATCAGGGCGAGCTGCTGGGCGTCCTTCTGCCCGAACAGCGCCGCGTCGGGCCGGGTGAGGTGCAGCAGCTTGGCGACGACGGTGAGCATGCCGTCGAAGTGACCGGGGCGCACGGCACCCTCCAGGCGCTCGCCCATGGGGCCCGCGGAGAGGCGGACCTGAGGGTCGCCGCCGGGGTAGACCTCGTCCACGGAGGGGGCGAACACGGCGTCCGCGCCCGCCTCCTCGGCGATCTTGAGGTCGGCGTCGAGGGTGCGCGGGTAGCGGTCGAGGTCCTCGCCCGCGCCGAACTGGAGCGGGTTCACGAAGACCGTCACGACGACCTCGCCCTCGGGCCCGGCGATCTCGCGGGCTGCGCGGATCAGCGTGGCGTGACCCTCGTGCAGGGCGCCCATGGTCATCACGACGGCCCGGCCGCCGCGCCGCACGCGCGCGTGCAGCTCGTCGGCGGTGCGCAGCAGGGTGGTGGTCATCGGTCGCTCCCGTCGTCGGGCAGGGTCGCGCCGTCGGCGAGTACCCCGAGGAGGTCCTCGGCGAGTTCCGGCTTCAGCAGGCCGTGGGCCAGCGCCCGGTCGGCGGTCGCGCGGGCCATCGCGAGATAGCCGGCGACGGTCCCCGGGGCGTGCTTGCGCAGTTCGGCGACGTGCGCGGCGACCGTGCCGGCGTCTCCGCGCGCGACGGGCCCGGTGAGGGCGGCGTCGCCCGACCTGAGGGCGTTGTCGAGGGCGGCGCCGAGCAGCGGGCCGAGCATCCGGTCCGGGGCCTCCACGCCGGCGGCGCGCAGCAGTTCCATGGACTCGGCGACCAGGGTCACCAGGTGGTTGGCGCCGAGCGCAAGGGCCGCGTGGTAGAGCGGGCGGGACTCCTCGGCGATCCACTCGGGCTCGCCGCCCATCTCGATCACCAGGGCCTCGGCGGCCAGGCGCAGCTGTTCGGGCGCGGTGACCCCGAAGGAGCATCCGGCGAGCCGCTGCACGTCCACGGGGGTGCCGGTGAACGTCATGGCGGGGTGCAGCGCGAGCGGCAGGGCGCCCGCTCTGAGCGCCGGGTCGAGCACCCGCGCGCCGTACCGCCCGGAGGTGTGCACGAGCAGCTGTCCGGGCCGGATGGCGCCCGTCTCGGCGAGCCCCTCGACGAGCCCGGGCAGGGCGTCGTCCGGGACGGTCAGCAGGACCAGGTCGGAGCGCTCCAGGACCTGCGCCGGGGAGAGCAGCGGCACGTCCGGCAGGAGCAGGGCGGCCCGCCGCCTGGAGGCGTCGGAGACCCCGGAGACGGCCACCGGGCGGTGCCCGGCGAGCTGGAGCGCCGCGGCGAGGGCGGGGCCGACCCGGCCCGCGCCGACAACGCCGACGGTGAGACGCGCGGGGCGGTCCTTGGGATCTGGCTGGGGGAATGTACTCACTCGACGGCGGCCTTCCGTTCCAGTCCGCTCGGGGTACCGGACGATTTCTCGTCATGTTAACGCGATTGGTTCGAGCGTCGTTTTCGTTGTCCACAGCCTGTGGGTTTCCGCAGGTCGCGGGGGGTGCGGAAAACGAGGATGCCGGGGCGGGGCCGCGCGCGACATCATCCGGGGATGAGCGATGCGGCGGAAGCGACGGCGGGACAGGACCCGGAGACGGCGGGGCAGGCCCCGGAGAGCGCGGGCCAGGATCCGGAGAGTGCGGGCCAGGATCCGGAAGAGGCGGCCGAGCGGCTGCTGGAGCGGCGGCGTGCCGCGCTGCGGGCGGCCCGGCGCGTGCTGTGGCGGCCCATCCACCAGCCCACGGTCCGGGAGCGGCTGGCCTGGCTGAACGACGGCGCCGAGGGCGCGTACGACCTCGACCGGCCCGTCGACATGTACGGCGGCCAGATCGTCGAGACCCTGGAGGAGCGGGTCGCGGGCCTGCTCGGCAAGGAGGCGGCCGCCTTCTTCCCCACCGGCACCATGGCCCAGCAGGTCGCCCTGCGGTGCTGGGCCGGCCGTACCGGGAACCCGACCGTCGCGCTCCATGCGCTCGGTCACCCCGAGGTCCATGAACGGCAGGCGTTCAGCCAGGTCAGCGGCTTGCGACCGGTGCGGGTGACCGACGAGCCCCGGCTGCCCACGGCCCAGGAGGTACGGGACTTCGAGGAGCCCTTCGGGGCGCTGCTGCTCGAACTGCCGCTCAGGGACGCCGGTTTTGTGCTGCCCTCCTGGGAGGAACTCTCCGAGGTCGTGGAGGCCGCCCGGGAGCGTGACGCGGTGGTCCACTTCGACGGGGCCCGCCTGTGGGAGTGCACCGCGCACTTCGGCCGCCCGCTGGACGCGATCGCGGACCTCGCGGACAGCGTCTACGTGTCGTTCTACAAGTCGCTCGGAGGCTTCGGCGGGGCGGTGATCGCGGGCCCGAAGACGCTGATCGACGAGGCGAAGACCTGGCGGCACCGGTACGGCGGCATGATCCTCCAGCAGTTCCCCACGGTGCTCGCCGCGCTCATCGGCCTGGACCAGGAGCTGCCCCGGCTGCCGGAGTACGTGGCTCACGCGCGCGTGGTCGCCGCCGCCCTGCGCGAGGGTTTCACGGAGGCCAAGGTCCCCTGGGTGCGCGTCCACCCGGAAGAGCCGCACACCCACCAGTTCCAGGTCTGGCTGCCGTACGACCCGGACGTCCTCACGGACGCGGCGCTGCGGCAGACCGAGGAGACGAAGACCTCGCTCTTCTCCCAGAGCTGGATGCGGGGCGGTCCGGGGCTCGCGCTCACCGAGGTCACGGTGGCGGCGCCCGCTCTGGAGTGGACGGCGCAGGACGTACGGGCGGCCGTCCGGGAGTTCGTCGAGCGACTGCCCGGCTGACCACACACGGCGACCGGATTGCGCCGGTCCTCGGCGGCTGTCGCCCCGATTGACGGCCGCCGTCAATCGGGGACGGCGTTGTCAGTGGCGGGGTGCACCATGAGGTCATGAGCGTGCACATCGACGTCACCGGGCTGCGGCAGGAGCGGATCTCCGTCGTGCCGTCGCCCCTGGCCGAGCTCTGCATGGCGCTGCACGCGCTGTCCGAGCCGGGTCACCACCCCGGGCTGCAGGGCTGGGCGACCGGCGTGACCGCCCGGCTCGACTCGCATCTCGCGGACCGGATGTGCGAGGCCGACTTCCTGTGGCGGACGACGTTCTCGGACCTGTTCCTGCCGTACGCGGGGATTCCCGGGGGGACCACGCTCCCGGGCGCCACACTCGCCGAAGAGCTGGACCTGCTGGACAAGCTGACCGACGAGCAGTTCGTGGACGCCGCCCTGGAGTTCACCTGCGCGCTTCCGTACGCGGCGCCGGGCCGCGACACGCTCTCCGACCCCGAGCTGCAGCAGCGCGCGCTGGAGCTGGCCGCCGCGCGCGGACCCCAGCAGGTGCGGTTCAGCAAGCGGCTGCTGGACGATCCCCCGCAGATCCGGGCATGGCTGCGGCAGTTCCTGGAGGACTGCGACGAGGCCTTCTTCGCCGAGACCTGGTCCCGGCTGCGCCACCAGCTCGCGGCGGACGCCCGCCACAAGACGGACCTCCTGCGGCACAAGGGCCTGGCCGAGGCCATGGCCTCGGTGTCCCCGGCGGTGACGCTCGACGAGACCGGCCGGACGATCACGGTCGACAAGCTGGGCCAGGGCCAGACGGCCACCGGGGAGGGCGGGCTCCTCCTCGTGCCGACCAGTCTCGGCTGGCCGCACCTGATGGTGCTGCATCGCTACGGCTGGCAGCCGGTGCTCCACTACCCGGTCGGTTCCCCGGAGCTCGCGGCACCGTTCTCGCTGGAGCAGCTGACCCTGCGGATGACCGCGCTGTCCCATCCGGTCCGGATGCGGATCTGCCGCAGCCTGGCCCGCAGCGCGTTCACCACGGGCGAGCTGGCGCAGGTGAACGGGATGACGGCCCCGGAGATATCCCGCCACCTGGGCGTGCTCAAGAAGGCGGGCCTGATCACCACGAGACGCCGCGGGCGGTACGTGCTGCACCAGCTGGACGTCAGCGTCGTGGCCCGGCTGGGCAGCGACTTCCTGGAGGGCATCCTGCGCTGAGCCCGGCGGCCCCATGTCCGGCGCTCCGGAGGCTCAGTCGAACCGGATGTGCTTGGCACCCGTCCACGCCCGCCGCAACCGTCCCCGCACCGCCCCGTCCTTGTTCGGCGTCAGCGTGAGTCCCGCGAGCACGGCGATCCGGTCGGCCGTCTTGGCGACCGTCGTGTGATCGGTCCACAGGTGCTCCGCGAACTCCGGCTCGCGCAGCCGCTCCAGGCAGTCGTCGAGCTGCCGCACGGCCCAACTCTCCTGCCGCGGCGGGGCGTCCTTCCCGGCGACGCACTGAAGGAGGTGTCCGAAGCCGCGCTCGCGCAGCCGCTTCAG
Source organism: Streptomyces sp. NPDC107454 (assembly GCF_055582885.1). NCBI lineage: Bacteria > Bacillati > Actinomycetota > Actinomycetes > Kitasatosporales > Streptomycetaceae > Streptomyces > Streptomyces sp. NPDC107454. The sequence goes on from NZ_JBVJPA010000005.1 coordinate 49,641, forward strand.
TACGGTCTCGCGCTCGGCGAGAAGCGCGAAGTGCCGCACGTCGTGGCCCAGTTCGGTCAGCCGCCCGACCGTCTCCTCGAAATAGCGGGCGTTGGTGACCGTCATGGGGACGATGACCACGCCGTCGTGCTTGCCGAGGGCGAGGTCGAGCACCTCGACCACACCCTGCCGCCAGGACGCCAAGTCCTGGAAGTCCCCGCGCAGTTCGGGTGGCAGCATGCGGCGCAGACCGAAGCCGGCGTGTTCCGGGTCGCAGACGACGCTGCCCGGCAGCCGTCGCTGGATCTCGTGTGCGGTCTGTGTCTTGCCGCCCCCGAAGGGGCCGTTGATCCACAGGAGCATGCGCAGACCCTAGTGGTCCCCGGTCACGCCCCGGTCACGCACCCGCGACCGCCCCGTCGGCCCGGATCAACGCTGCCCGCCCGCGCGTACGAGCCCCGTCTCGTAGGCGAGGACCACCACCTGCACCCGGTCCCGCAGCCCCAGCTTGGTCAGGATGCGTCCCACATGCGTCTTCACGGTGGCCTCGGACAGCACGAGACGGGCCGCGATCTCGCCGTTCGACAGACCCTGCGCGACCAGCACCATCACCTCGCGCTCACGGTCGGTGAGCCGCTCCAGCTCCTTGTGCTGGGGCTCCTTGCCGGCGTGGGGCAGCATCGGCGCGAACCGGTCGAGGAGGCGCCGGGTGGTGGAGGGCGCGACCACGGCGTCACCGCTGTGCACGGAGCGGATGGCGGTGAGCAGCTCGCCGGGCGGCACGTCCTTGAGCATGAAGCCGGAGGCGCCCGCCTTCAGCCCGGAGAAGGCGTACTCGTCGAGGTCGAAGGTGGTGAGGATCAGCACCTTCGGAGGGTTGGGGTCCAAGCAGATGCGGCGGGTGGTCTCCACACCGTCCAGCTTCGGCATGCGTACGTCCATCAGCACCACGTCGACCGCGGTCGACCGCAGGACCTGAAGGGCCTCGACGCCGTCGCCCGCCTCGGCCACGACCTCCATGTCCGGCTGGGCGGCGAGCACCATCCGGAAGCCGGTGCGCAGCAGCACCTGGTCGTCGACGAGCATCACGCGGATCGCCATCGGGGTCTCTTCCCTCTCCATCAACGGTCAGAAAGCTCTTGGAACGGATCAAAAGGTGTCGTTACAGGTGTCAGTGAGCCGACTTGAGCGGCAGCAGGGCGCTGATGCGGAAGCCTCCACCGGGGCGCGGCCCCGCGTCCAGAGTGCCTCCGACCATACCGACGCGCTCGCGCATCCCGATCAGGCCGTGCCCCTGGCCGTCGGCGCCGCCCTCCTCGTACAGCTCGTGGGGCGCGCCCTTGCCGTCGTCCTCGACGAGCAGCCCGAGCCCGTCGTCGAAGTAGACCAGGCGCACGCTCGCGCCCGCGTTCGGGCCACCGTGCTTGCGCGTGTTGGTGAGCGCCTCCTGGACGATGCGGTACGCCGTGAGCTCCACCCCGCTGGGCAGCGGACGCGGGGTGCCCTCGACCTTGAAGTCGACGGGCAGGCCCGAGGTGCGGCACTGCTCGATGAGGTCGTCGAGCTGCTCGACGTCGGGCTGCGGCACGTACTCACCGCTCTCCTGGTGCTCGCCGGTGCGCAGCACGCCGAGCAGGCGGCGCATCTCGGCGAGGGCCTGGCGACCGGTCCCGGAGATGGTCTCGAGGGCCTTCCTGGCCTGCTCGGGGGCGGTGTCCATGACGTAGGCGGCGCCGTCCGCCTGGACCACCATCACCGAGACGTTGTGCGCGACCACGTCGTGCAGTTCGCGGGCGATCCGGGCGCGCTCGGCCGCGACGGCCACCTTGGCCTGCGCCTCGCGCTCCTTCTCCAGGCGGGCGGCGCGCTCCTCCAACTGGGCCAGGTAGGCGCGGCGGGTGCGGATGGAGTCGCCGAGCACCCAGGCGAGCGCGAACGGAACCGTCTGGAAGACCGCTATCAGCACGTTGCTCACCGACCCCGAGTCCACCTGGGGCCAGCGGATCTGCGCGAGGGGGGCCGCACACAGACCGCCGATCAGCGCGAAGCGGGAGGCCCAGCGGGCGCCGTCCGCGGCGACGGTGTAGATGATCACCAGCATCGCGAAGTCCGCGGGCACCACTTCGACGTCCAGGGCGAGCTGGGCGAAGCCCATGGCCGCGGCCACGACCAGCATCTTCTCGGGCATACGACGGCGCAGCGCGACGACCAGACTCAGTACGACGGCGATCGGGAGGGCAGCGGCGAGCGGCCCGTGCCGGTCGGCGGCGCCGTTGACATTGGTCAGGCGCACGCCGGAGATCCCGAGCAGGACGACGGCCCAGAAGGTGTCGACCCACGTCGGGTGCCTGCGGAGAAAGTCATAGAGGCGCTGCACGTAACCCAGCGTAGGGAAGCATGCAGTGTGCAGGGGTCAACCGGAGGGTCGATCCGCAAAGGGCGCTCGTACTCCCCAAGGTGGATGCTCCCCCGCCCGAGACGGCTAGAGCCCCGTCTTTCAGGGGGGCCTAGGCTGGTTCGGTGAGGCGTGCGGGGACGGGTGAGTGGCGAGGTTGGCGCGAGGCGACGGAGGAGGCCCTGTACGGGCCCTCCGGTTTCTATCGCGGGCCCGAGGGGCCGGCCGGCCACTTCCGTACGTCGGTGCACGCGTCCCCGCTGTTCGCCGCGGCCGTGGCCCGACTGCTGTGCCGGGTCGACGAGGCCCTCGGCCGCCCTGCCGAGCTCGCCTTCGTCGACATGGCGGCGGGCCGCGGTGAGCTGGTGACCGGTGTCCTCGCCGCGCTCCCCGCCGAAGTGGCCTCCCGCGCGCGCGGGTACGCCGTCGAACGCGCCGAGCGCCCCGCTGTTCTCGATCACCGGATCGAGTGGCTCGCCCAGCCCCCGAAGGGGATCACCGGGCTGCTGTTCGCCAACGAGTGGCTGGACAACGTGCCGGTGGACGTGGCGGAGGTGGACGCGACGGGCGTACCCCGGCTGGTTCTCGTACGGGACGACGACGGGGCCGAGCGCCTGGGTGAGCCCGTGGCCGGGGCGGAGGCGCAGTGGCTGCGGAGGTGGTGGCCACTGGCCCACGAGGGAGCCCGGGCCGAGATCGGGCTCCCCAGGGACACCGCCTGGGCCTGGGCCGTCGCCACCCTTGACCGCGGTCTCGCCGTCGCCGTCGACTACGCGCACGTCGCGGCCGCGCGCCCGCCCTTCGGAACGCTCACGGGCTTCCGGAACGGGCGCGACACCGTGCCGGTGCCGGACGGCTCCTGCGACATCACGGCGCATGTGGCGCTGGACGCGTGCGCGCTGCCCGGTGGGCGCGCCATGACCCAGCGGGCGGCCCTGCGCGCGCTCGGCGTGAGCGGCGCGCGGCCGGCGCTCACGCTCGCCACCACGGACCCCACCGCCTATGTACGCGCCCTGGCGGGCGCGGGGGAAGCCGCCGAACTCACCGCGACCGGCGGCCTGGGCGACTTCGGCTGGCTGCTCCAGCCGGTTGGAATTCCAAACTCAATGATCGACGGCCTACTTGTCGATGTCGCCGACCACGAAGAACAGTGACCCCAGGATCGCCACCATGTCCGCGACCAGCGTCCCGGGCAGCAGTTCCACCAGAGCCTGGATGTTGTTGAACGAGGCCGAGCGCAGCTTCAGCCGGTACGGGGTCTTCTCGCCCTTGCTGACCAGGTAGTAGCCGTTGATCCCCAGGGGGTTCTCGGTCCAGGTGTAGGTGTGTCCCTCGGGCGCCTTCAGGACCTTCGGGAGGCGCTGGTTGATCGGCCCGGGCGGAAGGTCCGCGAGCCGGTCGAGACAGGCGTCCGCGAGGTCGAGCGCGTTGTGCGTCTGCCCCAGGAGGCACTCGAAGCGGGCCAGGCAGTCGCCCTCCTGGCGAGTGACGACCTTCAGGGTGTCCTGGAGCTCCCCGTAGGCGAGGTACGGCTCGTCCCGGCGCAGGTCGAAGTCGACGCCCGAGGCGCGCGCGATGGGCCCGCTCACTCCGTAGGCGTGCACGGTCTCCGGCGCGAGGGTGCCCACGCCCCGCGTACGCCCCCGGAAGATCTCGTTGCCGAGCACCAGGTCGTCGTACACGCCCATCCGCGAGCGCAGAGCCGTGACGGCGCTGCGCGCGCGGGTGGTCCAGCCGGCCGGGAGGTCCTCCTTGAGACCGCCGACGCGGTTGAACATGTAGTGCATGCGCCCGCCGGAGATCTCCTCCATGACGTGCTGGAGTTCCTCACGCTCCGTGAAGGCGTAGAAGATCGGGGTGATCCCGCCCAGCTCCAGGGGGTACGAGCCCAGGAACATCAAGTGGTTCAGGACCCGGTTGAGCTCCGCGAGGAGGGTCCGCATCCACACCGCGCGCTCGGGGACCTCCATGCCGAGCATCCGCTCCACGGCAAGGACCACGCCCAGCTCGTTCGAGAAGGCGGAGAGCCAGTCGTGACGGTTGGCGAGCATGACGATCTGGCGGTAGTCGCGCGCCTCGAAGAGTTTCTCCGCGCCGCGGTGCATATAGCCGATCACCGGCTCCGCGTGCTGGATCCGCTCACCGTCCAGGACCAGCTTCAGCCGCAGCACCCCGTGCGTGGACGGGTGCTGGGGCCCGATGTTGAGCACCATGTCGGTGCTCTCCGCGGCGCCGCCGATACCGACCATGGTCTCCGTCGTAGGAGTCATGGGGACAGTCTGTCGTACGTACCCTTGCGGCATGGATACGGGGAGCGCGGAGACCGCGGGAAACACCGTGGGAAGCACGGCGGCCGAGCCGGTCTGGACCGGGCTGCCGCCGGGACTGCTGCGGATGCGCCGGCTGCTGCTGGTGGTGTGGCTGGGCCTGCTGACGATCGTCCTGGGGGTGCTGCTCGCGGTGTTCGCGGGCGCCGTCTGGGCGGCTTTCGCGCTGCTGCCCTTCGCCCTGCTGGTGTGGGGCTGGGGGATGCTGGGGCGCAACTGGCGCTCCTGGCGGTACGCCGAGCGCGCGGACGACCTGCTGATCAGCCGCGGTGTGCTGTTCCGCGAGGAGACCGTGGTGCCGTACGGGCGGATGCAGCTGGTCGAGGTGACCTCGGGGCCCGTGGAGCGGCACTTCGGGCTGGCGAGCGTGCAGCTGCACACGGCGGCCGCCGCGACGGACGCGTGCATCCCGGGCCTGGACCCGGCCGAGGCCGAGCGGCTGCGCGACCGGCTGACCGAGCTGGGCGAGGCCCGATCGGCGGGGCTGTGAACACGCCGGCGCCCGACGCCAAGGACGCGATACGGGAGCAGAAGCCGCTGGTGGAGCGGCGGCTGCACCCGGTGACACCGTTCCGGCGCGCCTGGGCGCCGGTCGCCGTGGTCGCCGGCTGGGCCGTGCACGACCCCAACCAGGCGCAGGAGCAGCTGACCAGGCTGACGACGACCGCGCTGCTCATCGGGCTCGCCGTCATCGTCCCGGCGGCCGCCCTCTACGGCTTTCTGAGCTGGTGGTTCACGCACTTCGCGGTGACCGAGACCGAACTGCGCATCCGTACCGGCCTGTTGTTCCGGCGCACCGCGCACATCCGGCTCGACCGGCTGCAGGCCGTCGACGTCACCCAGCCGCTACTGGCCCGCGTCGCGGGCGTCACCAAGCTCAAACTCGACGTCATAGGAACGGACAAGAAGGACGAACTCGCCTATCTCGGCGAGGACGAGGCCCGCGCTCTGCGCGCCGAACTCCTCGCCCGCGCCGCCGGTTTCGCCCCCGAGACGGCTCACGAGGTCGGCGAGGCGCCGGTACGGCAGCTGCTGCACGTGCCGGCGGGCTTCCTCGCCGTCTCCCTCGTCCTCACCGGCGCCACCTGGGGTTCCCTGGCCGCCGCGCTCGTCGTGCCCCCGTTCCTGTGGTTCGCCACCCACAGCGTGTGGACGGTCCTCGCCACCGGGGTGCCGCTGCTCGGCGCCGCGGGCGCGAGCAGCGTGGGGCGGTTCGTCGGCGAGTACGACTGGACGGTGGGCGAGTCGCCGGACGGGCTCCGCATCGACCACGGCCTCCTCGACCGTACGCACGAGACGGTGCCGCCCGGACGCGTGCAGACCGTACGGATCGTCGAACCGTTGCTGTGGCGGCGACGCGGCTGGGTACGGGTGGAACTCGATGTGGCGGGGTCCTCGAACTCCGTCCTCGTGCCCGTCGCTCCGCGCGAGGTCGCCGAGTCGGTGATCGCGAGAGTGCTGCCCGGGGTGACGGTGCCGTCCGCCCTGTCCCGGCCGCCGCGCCGGGCCTGGTGGTGCGTGCCGCTGTGGTGGCGGGGATACGGGCTCGCCGTCACCGACACCGTCTTCGCGGCGCGTCACGGACTGCTGCGCCGCCGTCTGTCGCTCGTGCCGCACGCGAAGGTGCAGAGCGTACGGCTGACGCAGGGGCCCTGGGAGCGCTTCAGGGGCGTCGCCGACGTCCATGTGGACACGGGGGCCAACCAGACGGTGACGGCGCGGCTGCGGGACGCCGCAGAGGCCGCGGAGCTTCTCCAGGCGCAGGCCGACCGGTCACGGACGGGGCGGCGCGAGGCACGGCCGGACCGCTGGATGGCGTGAGACGACGAGAGGGCAGTGGCCCGAGCCACTGCCCTCGTCCGCGTGAGCCACGTACACGCGCCTCAGGAAGCCGCGGTCCGCAGCTCCGTCAGGTCGATGTGCTCGGTCTCGTCGTGCGCGGTCAGGTCGATGACCTGGCCGACACCGCGGGACCCCTCGTCGACGGGCTTGAAACCGGACTCGGCCTCGGCCTTGTGCAGGGCGAGCGCCTCCTGTCCGACCACGTCCGCGAGGTCCTCGTTCTGCACGGCGTCCATGGCGACCGAGGACGCCCCCTTCTGCGTACCGAAGAAGTCGAACCCGCCCTCGACCGAGGGGCGCCGCACGGGCGCGGCCGGGGCGACGGCCACCGCGGTCGGCACGGTGAAGTGCCCGGAGGCACGGGCGGGCTTGGCAGGCTGCACGGGAGGGGCCGCCGGGGCGGCCGGCTCCGCCTCGACGGACACCGCGCGTGCGGCGGGGACGGGCAGCGTCGCCGTCTTGGCGTCGGTCAGGGAGCGGTTGCCTTTCGGAGGACCGTCCGTCGGGGGTTCCCCTTTGCCGGACTCTCCTTCGGCGGACTCCCCTTCGGCTTCGGCGGGCTCGCGCTCGTCGGAACCGGAGGCGGCGGCATCGGCGTCGGCCTCGGAATCCGGGGCGGGCGCGGTTTCGAGCTCGGCTTCGGAATCGGAATCGGCTTCGGTGTCGGCTTCGGCGCCGGGCTTGGCGTCGCCGTCCGGATCGGTGTCCGGGTCCGTGCCCGGTTCAGTGTCCACATCGGAGACGTCGGTCGCCGCGTCGCCCTGTGTGATCCGGCTCAGCGCGGCGTCGGCACGCAGGAAGAGCGACGACCCGGCCGGGGAGAAGACCTGGGGGGACGCGGGCGCGTCCGTCGGCTCCTCGTCGGCGTTCTCCGCGTCTACGGTGGCCACGTCTTCGTCAATGACACCGTCGCCGCTGTCCTCGCCCGTGCCTTCGCCCGCGCCCTCGTTCATGTCCTCGTCCGTGGCGACCACGCCCTCGGGAGCCTCCGGCTCCGCCGAGTCCACGGCGTCCACGGCGTCCACGGATTCCGCGGACTCCACGGTCTCCGTCCCGGCGGTCAGCGCGCGAGCGGGGGCCACCGTCTCTATCTCGAGCAGCCGGCGACCCTCCAGGGCGCTCGCCCGCTCGGTCTCCGCCGTGGCGTAGCGGCGAAGCAGTGCCGCGTGTTCGTTGCGCAGGCCCGCCAGCTCCGCCCTCTTCGCGCGCAGCTTGTGCTCGAGCTTGGTGCGCAGCTCGCGCGACTCGTCGAGGTCGGTCTCGAGCTCGGCGACGCGCTCCTCGTGACGCCACTCGTCACTCGCCCGCGCGCGCGTGAGGTCCGCGACACGCTTGCCCGCCGCCGTGTCCCAGCGGCGCATGACGATGCCGCCCACGACGGCGGTCACCGCGGCGGCCGCGGCCAGGGCGCGGAGCACCGTTGGTTCCGTGAACAGCCAGGGCCCCACGGCGCAGACGAGCGAGACGCCTGCGATCGCCGAAGGGGGCAGCAACCGGTGCAGAGGTGGGGAATGGCGGTGACGTCCACGTGGCATGGCCAGAAACTTACCGCGCGTAGGCGAATCTTGGAGCCCCGCCCGGTAAAAACACGGCTACCCCAGGGGCTTCACACCGCCTCAGCCGCCTATAGGGGCAACTCCTTGTCCCACAAGGGCTCCCGCTCGCCCCGCAAGGCGGCTACTTGTTGATCAATTCCCTTGAGTTCGCGTGATTCGAGAGATTCGAGGGACTCCATGAATTCCAGGAGGCTCGGCGCGGATCACAAGGGCGTCGCCACGTATTCGGGGACGACGGTCAGCGGTCGCTCAGCCGCCCGCTGAGCCACTGAAGCGTCGGCGGGATCTCCCGCCGCCACGTGTTGAAGTTGTGGCCGCCGCTGTCGAGGATGATCGACGCGATCCGGGTGCGTTGCTTGGACTGCACGAGGCTGATGAACTTGAGGGTCTCCTTGTAGTTGTGCTCACCCACCTTGCTGCTGGTGACCAGCAGCGATGTGTCGGGGGCGGGCTTGTGCTGCATGAACCAGCGCAGGTCCGCGCTGTTGCGCAGCTCCTTGTTCCCGTGGAAGAGGTCGCCCGTCGTGGGGTCGATCGGCGCCTTGTAGTACGGCGACAGTCCCGCGCCGGCGGCGTACGCCTCGGGGTGGTGAAGGGCCAGTTTCAGCGCGCAGTAGCCGCCCGTGGAGTCACCGACGATGCCCCAGCTTCCGGGCTTTTTGCCCACCCTGTAGTGAGCCGACACGGCATCGGGGAGGTCCTTGGCGAAGAACTTCTCGGTCTGCGGGCCGCCCGGGATGTCCACGCACTCCGTGTCCCGCGGCGGCGCGACCGTCGGCCTCATCATGACGAGGATCATCGGCTGCATCTCCCCGTTCTTGGACAACTCGTGGGCCGTCTGCGGATAGTGCAGACCCTTGATGAGCGCCGCGGCGGTGCCCGGGTAGCCGGTGAGGATCGTGACCGCCGGGAAAGTGCGCGTGCGGTAGCGCGACTGGAAGTACTCGGGGGGAAGGTAGACGAACGCGGGCGTGGCGATGTGCGTCGTACGGCCGACGATGTCGACCTTCTGGATCTGGCCGCCGATCTGCGGCCGGGTCCCGCCCGACACGCTCACCGGCTGGGTGCCGACCACTTGGAGAGGCCCGCCGCTGGAGCCGCCCCGGCCGCCGTGGTCGACGACCACGCCCTGGCCGTTCTCCTGACCGAAGAGGTCCGCCCAGCTCGCGTAGAACCCGAACGCCTGGTTGGCGAACAGGCCGATCGAAGCGAAGATCGCCACCTGGGTGACCAGAAGCAGCCCGATCCGCCCGCTGACGGCCCGCCAGTTCTGCCGCGCCAGCCGCGGCCACCACCACACCGTGCCGACGAACAGCAGTACGGCGAACAGAACCGCCAACACCAGCACCTTGTTGCTCGTGAGACCCATGAGCTGCCCTGCCTGCGCTTTCCGCCCCTGGCCGCCCTGCTGCTTCGCGAGGCCTTGCCCTGGACTTTCCTTGCCTTTTGAACCGGCTTTCCGCTGGGGAGTGAACCTGACCCCCCAAGACACCGTCCTAGAGGGCGCAATGTCGCCGGATGCCGGAATGGCGCCGGATTCAAGGTCTCTCGCAGAACTACGGGATGCGATGTCTGTCAGGATAGATGGGGAAATGTCGGGCGAGGTTCCAGACCGAACGGGCAGGACGCGACGCATACTCCGTGGTCCACGCCCGGATGCCGTTCCCGCCCTCGTCGCCAGGGCCTGCACCCTCGTAGGGGTCCTGGACATCGCCGCGGGGGTCTTCCCCCGTTTCCGGCGCAGTCGTATGCACGCCATCGCCGAGGTGCTGCCCGGCTCGTTCGGCCCCTTCGCCGCCGCGCTGTCGCTCAGTGCGGGCGTGCTCCTGCTCCTGCTCGCTCATGGGCTGCGGCGCCGCAAGCGCCGGGCGTGGCGGGCCGCCGTGGCCCTGCTGCCGGCGGGTGCCGTCGCCCAGTTCGCGTACCGCCATTCGATCATCGGCGTCGTCATCTCCCTCGCGCTGCTCGCACCACTGCTGCGCCACCGGAGCGAGTTCGCCGCCCTGCCCGATCCGCGCAGCCGCTGGCGCGCGCTCGCCAACTTCGTCCTCATGGGTGCCGGTTCCCTCGCCCTCGGACTGGTCATCGTCAGCGCCCACCAGAACCGGATGGTCGGCGACCCGAGCCTGGCCGACCGCATCACACACGTCCTGTACGGCCTGGTCGGCTTCGAAGGCCCCGTCGACTACGCCGGATCCACGTCCTGGACGGTCGCCTTCTCGCTCGGCGCGCTCGGCTGGCTGACCGCCGTCACCACGATCTATCTGGCCTTCCGGCCCGAACACCCCGCCGCCCGCCTCACGGAGGACGACGAGACCCGGCTGCGGGCCCTGCTGGACAAGCACGGCGGTCGTGACTCGCTCGGCCACTTCGCGCTCCGCCGCGACAAGGCCGTCGTCTTCTCCCCCAGCGGCAAGGCGGCCGTCACCTACCGCGTCGTCTCCGGCGTGATGCTCGCCAGCGGCGACCCCATCGGCGACGTCGAGGCCTGGCCCGGCGCCATCGAACGCTTCATGGACGAGGCCAAGGCCCACTCCTGGACCCCCGCCGTCATGGGCTGCTCGGAGACGGGCGGCGAGGTGTGGACCCGCGAGACCGGCCTCGACGCCCTCGAGCTGGGTGACGAGGCGGTGGTGGACGTCGCGGATTTCTCCCTGTCCGGACGCGCGATGCGCAACGTGCGTCAAATGGTGAAGCGCATCGAACGGGCTGGCTACGAGACCCGGGTGCGGCGCATCCGTGACCTCAGCGAGGGCGAGCTGGAGCGGATACGACGGGCGGCGGAGGCCTGGCGCGGCACGGACACCGAACGCGGCTTCTCCATGGCGCTCGGCCGCATCGGCGACCCGTCCGACGGCGACTGTCTGATCGCCACCGCCCACAAGGCGGACGACGCGCTCGGCCCGTACGGCGATCTGAAGGCCGTCCTGCACTTCGTCCCCTGGGGCACGGACGGTGTCTCCCTCGACCTCATGCGCCGCGACCGCTCGGCCGACCCCGGCATGAACGAGCTCCTCATCGTGGCGGCGCTCGAGGCGTCCCCGCGCCTGGACATCAAGCGGATCTCGCTCAACTTCGCGATGTTCCGCTCGGCGCTGGCGCGCGGCGAGAAGATCGGCGCGGGGCCGGTGCTGCGGGCCTGGCGTGGCCTGCTCGTCTTCCTCTCGCGCTGGTTCCAGATCGAGTCCCTGTACAAGTTCAACGCGAAGTTCCGCCCCCGCTGGGAGCCCCGCTTCGTCGTCTACCGCTCCTCCCGCGACCTCCCGCGCATCGGCATCGCCGCCATGCAGGCCGAGGGCTTCGTCAACCTGGCCCTCCCGAGCCTGCTGCGCCGCCGCACACCGGCTCCGCGCCCCTGCGCCCACGGCGTGGCGGAACGCGGGGTCAGGGCGGCGTAGTCCCCCTGAACAGGCCCGAGCGAGGGCCCCTACCCCAGCCCTGGGGACCCTCGCTCGGGCCGCGGCCCGCCGCGAAGCGGCCAAGAGACTCCCGCCGGAGCGAACCCGCAGACGATTCGGCCCCCCGCCGGAGGCCTAGGCTGGACGTATGAACTCCGAGCGCCGCCGCGGCCACGTCGCGGGACTGCCGACCTGGGACCGCTGCGCGGTCATGGGGGTCGTCAACGTGACCCCCGATTCCTTCTCCGACGGCGGCCGCTGGTTCGACACGACGGCCGCCGTCAAACACGGCCTCCACCTGGTCACCGAGGGCGCCGACCTGGTGGACGTCGGCGGCGAGTCCACCCGCCCCGGCGCGACCCGCGTCGACGAGGCGGAAGAGCTCAAGCGCGTCATCCCGGTCGTCCGCGGCCTCGCCTCCGAGGGCGTCACCGTCTCCGTCGACACCATGCGCGCATCCGTCGCCGAGCAGTCGCTCGCCGCGGGCGCCTCCCTCGTCAACGACGTGAGCGGCGGGCTCGCCGACCCCGCGATGATCCCCGCCGTCGCCGCGGCCGGCGCACCCTTCGTGGTCATGCACTGGCGCGGCTTCCTCGATGGCGGCAACGTGAGGGGGACGTACGCGGACGTCGTCTCCGAAGTCGTCGACGAGCTGCACGCACGTGTGGAGGCCGTTCTGGCGGGCGGCATCGCCCCCGACCGCGTCGTCGTCGACCCGGGCCTCGGCTTCTCCAAGGACTCCGAGCACGACCTGTCACTGCTCGCCCACCTCGACCGGCTGGGCGAACTCGGCCACCCCCTGCTCGTCGCCGCCTCCCGCAAGCGGTTCCTGGGCCGCGTACTGGCGGGCCCCGAGGGCGCCCCGCCGCCGGCCCGCGAGCGGGACGCCGCCACCGCCGCCGTCTCCGCGCTCGCCGCCCACCAGGGTGCCTGGGCGGTCCGGGTCCACGAGGTACGGGCCACCGCCGACGCCGTACGAGTCGCCCGGGCCGTAGAGGGAGCCCAGTGAGCGCACCCCGCACCGACATCGAGCAGGTCGAACGCGCCAACACCGCCTTCTACGAGGCACTCGAGCAGGGTGACTTCGAAGAGCTGTCGTCCCTGTGGCTGGCTCCCGTGGACACCGCCGACGACGACATCGAGGGCGACGGCGTGGTGATCTCCTGCGTCCACCCCGGCTGGCCGGTCCTCAACGGCCGCGGTGAGGTCCTGCGCTCGTACGCGCTGATCATGGCGAACACGGAGTACATCCAGTTCTTCCTCACGGACGTGCACGTCTCCGTCACGGGCGACACCGCGCTGGTGACCTGCACCGAGAACATCCTCAGCGGCGGCCCCGCCCCCGACGACAGCGACGAGCTCGGCCCGCTCGTCGGCCAGCTGGTCGTCGCCACGAACGTGTTCCGACGCACGGCCGACGGCTGGAAGCTCTGGTCGCACCACGCCTCACCCGTACTCGCCGAATCGGGCGAGGAGGAGGACGAGGACACCCCCGGCTGAGGACGGGAAACACCCCCGATGAGCCCCTGGACACCCCCGGTCGGGTGGGCAGGCGGTCCACCGGCACCAAGGAGTGGTTGGAATCACGAACCGCTGGGTAGGGGCGGCTACCAACCCGTGAGCCACCGTGTTCCCCAGGGGAAACGCCCGATGAAGCCTCGTGCCCATCATGTGGGCGCGTGTCCCCGTGGGCGAGCTCTGTCAGTGCCCGCAGGTAGATTCGTTTGAGGCCGGTGCGCCGACCGCACCCGGTGGACATCGGCCGCTACCGACGATTGCAGGAGTGATTCGCGTGGATCGTGTCGCGCTGCGCGGCCTCAAGGCCCGCGGGCACCACGGTGTCTTCCAGAAGGAACGCGAGGAAGGCCAGACCTTCATCGTGGACCTGACACTGGGCCTGGACACCCGGCCGGCCGCGGCCGAGGACGACCTGTCGAAGACCGTGCACTACGGCATCGTGGCGGAGGAGGTCGTGGCCGTCGTCGAGGGCGAGCCCGTCAACCTCATCGAGACCCTCGCCGAGCGCATCGCCCAGACCTGCCTGAAGCACGACGGGGTCCAGAAGGTCGAGGTCTGCGTGCACAAACCGGACGCGCCGATCACGGTGCCCTTCGACGACGTGACCGTCATGATCACCCGGAGCCGAGTATGACCGCCTACTTCACCGAGGGTCAGAGCGACCCGACCGTACAGCCGGTGCCCGCCTCCGTGGTGGAGCGGGTGGACGCCGCCGACACGACCCTGCAGAACCCGAAACGGGCGGTGCTCTCCCTCGGCTCGAACCTGGGCAACCGCCTGGAGACCCTCCAGGGCGCCATCGACGCCCTGGAGGACACCCCTGGCGTGCGCGTCAAGGCGGTCTCCCCCGTCTATGAGACCGAGCCCTGGGGCGTCGAACCGGGCAGCCAGCCGACGTATTTCAACGCGATCGTGGTCCTCAAGACCACCCTCCCGCCGTCCTCGCTCCTGGAGCGGGCACACGCGATCGAGGAGGCCTTCCACCGCGTACGGGACGAGCGCTGGGGCCCGCGCACGATCGACGTGGACATCGTGGCGTACGCCGATGTCGTCTCCGGCGACCCGGTCCTGACCCTCCCTCACCCGCGCGCCCACGAACGGGCCTTCGTGCTGGCTCCCTGGCACGACGTGGAGCCCGAGGCCCAGCTGCCCGGCCGCGGCCCCGTGGACCACCTGCTCACCGCCGTCACCCGGGAAGGTGTCCTGCCCCGGCCCGACCTGGAACTCCGGCTGCCCGAGTAGTCGTTAAGGTCAGGACGACCAAGACGGCTTACAAGAGGGGCAAAGGGACAACAACGTGAAACAGCTGCGCATCAGGACGCTGGCAGCCGTGTTCGTGGTGGCCGGTGTGCTGTCCTGGGCGGGCGCGCGCCTGTGGAGCGCGGTGGGGACCCTCCCGCGGGTCCCGCTGGCCGCCCCCATCGTCCTGGCCCTGATCGCCGTCGTCCTGCTGTCCACGGCGCTCTCGCTGCGCGCCCGCCTCAAGGCCCAGCGTGAACGCCGCCCCGGCGCCAAGGGCGTCGACCCCCTGATGGCGGCCCGCGCGGTCGTCTTCGGCCAGGCGAGCGCCCTGGTCGCCGCCCTGGTGTCGGGCATGTACGGCGGTACGGGCGCGTTCCTGCTCGAGTCCCTGGACATCCCCGCCCGTCGCGACCAGGCCATCTACGCCGGTTTCTCGGTCCTCGCCGGCATCGCCGTGATAGCGGCCGCCTTCTTCCTGGAGCGCGTCTGCAAGCTCCCGGAGGACGACGACAACGAACACGGCGGCGCGGCCCCCGTCGCCTGACGGACGGGGCGCGCAGCGGGGCGTCCGGGCCGGGGCGCTAACGCGCCATGATCAGGCTCATCGCCTCGTTGCGGGTGGCGGGATCGCGCAGCTGGCCGCGCACGGCCGAGGTGATGGTCTTCGCGCCGGGCTTGCGCACCCCGCGCATCGACATGCACATGTGCTCGCACTCCACGACGACGATCACCCCGCGCGGCTCCAGGATCTCCATCAGGGAGTCGGCGATCTGCGTGGTGAGACGTTCCTGCACCTGTGGCCGCCGGGCGTAGACGTCCACGAGCCGGGCCAGCTTCGACAGGCCCGTGATCTTGCCGTCCGTGGACGGGATGTAGCCGACATGGGCCACGCCGACGAACGGCACCAGGTGGTGCTCACAGCTGCTGAGGACCTCGATGTCCTTCACGAGCACCATCTCGTCGTGTCCGAGGTCGAAGGTGGTCGTCAGCACGTCCTCGGGCTTCTGCCACAGCCCCGCGAATATCTCCCTGTACGCCCTGGCGACCCGCCCGGGCGTCTCGCGCAGTCCCTCGCGGTCCGGATCCTCGCCGACCGCGATGAGAAGCTCTCGTACGGCGTTCTCCGCGCGCTTCTCGTCGAACTCGCCGATCACACCTTCGCCGTCCAGCGTCACGGGGTCGGTCATGTGGTCCTCGTTCCTGTGGATCTTGTGCGTGCTGGTCGACGCGTCCAAAACACGCGGTCGTGCAAAAATGCCGCGCCCCCCAGGCTAAAACACCTGGGGGGCGCGGCATTCATTCCGGGCCTGGTAGGGCCACCGGGAGCTGGGTCAGCTCTCGGAGCGGTCCTCCGGAGCCACTTCCTTCGCCGGGACGGACTCCGTCACATTGGCGATGGCCGGCGTCGATCCGTTCGCCCCGTTCGTCAGCGACAGCTCCTTGGGGGAGAGCACCGGCGGGCGGGTGGACGGGGTGCGCCGGGAGGAGCCGGTCCACGCGGGGCGGGCCGGGCGCTTGTGGATCGGAGCGAAGATCTCGGCGATCTGCTCCTTGCTCAGCGTCTCCTTCTCCAGCAGCTGGAGCACCAGCTGGTCGAGGACGTCGCGGTTCTCGACCAGGATCTCCCAGGCCTCGTTGTGCGCGTTCTCGATGAGCTTCTTGACCTCTTCGTCGACGAGCGCGGCGACCTCTTCCGAGTAGTCACGCGGGTGCGACATCTCCCGGCCCAGGAAGGGCTCGGTGTTGTCGCCGCCGAACTTGATCGCGCCCAGCCGCTCGGTCATGCCGTACTGCGTGACCATCGCGCGGGCCGTTGCGGTGGCCTTCTCGATGTCGTTCGCAGCGCCCGTGGTCGGGTCGTGGAAGACGAGCTCCTCGGCCGCGCGGCCGCCCAGCATGTAGGCCAGCTGGTCCAGCATCTCGTTGCGCGTCGTGGAGTACTTGTCCTCGTCCGGCAGGACCATCGTGTAGCCGAGAGCACGGCCACGCGACAGGATCGTGATCTTGTGGACCGGGTCGGAGTTCGGAGACGCCGCCGCGACCAGGGCGTGGCCGCCCTCGTGGTACGCGGTGATCTTCTTCTCCTTGTCCGACATGATCCGGGTCCGCTTCTGCGGTCCCGCGACCACGCGGTCGATCGCCTCGTCCAGCATGGAGTTGTCGATCAGCTTCATGTCGCTGCGAGCCGTCAGAAGCGCGGCCTCGTTCAGCACGTTGGCGAGATCGGCACCCGTGAAGCCGGGGGTGCGACGGGCGACGGCCGAGAGGTCGACGTCCTGCGCGACCGGCTTGCCCTTCTGGTGAACCTTGAGGATCTCCAGACGGCCCTGCATGTCCGGGCGGTCGACCGCGATCTGGCGGTCGAAGCGGCCGGGACGCAGCAGCGCCGGGTCGAGGATGTCGGGCCGGTTCGTGGCGGCGATGAGAATCACACCGCCCTTCACGTCGAAGCCGTCCATCTCGACGAGCAGCTGGTTCAGCGTCTGCTCGCGCTCGTCGTGACCACCGCCGAGGCCGGCGCCGCGGTGGCGGCCGACCGCGTCGATCTCGTCGACGAAGACGATCGCCGGAGCGTTCGCCTTGGCCTGCTCGAACAGGTCACGGACTCGGGAGGCACCGACACCGACGAACATCTCGACGAAGTCGGAACCCGAGATCGAGTAGAAGGGGACGCCCGCTTCGCCCGCGACAGCGCGTGCGAGCAGCGTCTTACCGGTTCCAGGAGGCCCGTACAGGAGCACACCCTTGGGGATCTTCGCCCCGACGGCCTGGAACTTCGCCGGCTCCTGGAGGAACTCCTTGATCTCCTGGAGCTCCTCGACCGCCTCGTCCGAGCCCGCGACGTCCGAGAACGTCGTCTTCGGGGTGTCCTTGGTGATGAGCTTCGCCTTGGACTTCCCGAAGTTCATGACCCGGGAGCCGCCGCCCTGCATCTGGTTCATCAGGAACAGGAAGACGACGACGATGAGGACGAAGGGAAGCAGAGACAGCAGGATGCCGAGGAACGGGTTCTGCTTGGACGGCGAGACCGTGTAGCCGTCCGGAATCTGCTTGTTCTGGAACTTGTCCTGGAGTGTGTTGGCGAGGTTGACGCCCTGGTCACCGATGTAGCTCGCCTGGATCTTGGAGCTGCCGGAGACCTTCTGGCCATCCTTGAGCTGCACCTTGATGACCTGCTCGTCACCGGTGGTCAGCTTGGCCTCTTGGACCTTGTTGTCATTGATCGCCTGGACGACCTGGCCGGTGTCCACTGTCTTGTAGCCGCCGGACGAGCCGACGACCTGCATCAACACGACCACGGCAAGGACGGCCAGCACGATCCACATGACCGGCCCACGGAAGTATCGCTTCACGTCCATCCATACGGAGCGGTGCCGCCCCGTCCCTCCTGCCATAGTGAGTTTGATAAAGACTTATAAAGACTGTTCTTCGGACGGTACCCCAGCATTGTCACCCGAAGCTGCAGGGGACGACTGGGAATCCCTCCCACGCATGCTCCAACGGCGCGAAACCCGCTGGGGTTCCCGATCGTCTTACGAGGACTGGGACCCGGAGGTTCAGCCGCCGTAGACGTGAGGCGCGAGCGTACCGACGAACGGGAGGTTGCGGTACTTCTCCGCGTAGTCGAGGCCGTAGCCGATCACGAACTCGTTCGGGATGTCGAAGCCGACCCACTCCACGTCGATCGCGACCTTGGCCGCCTCCGGCTTGCGCAGCAGCGTGCACACCTTGAGGGAGGCCGGCTCGCGGGAGCCGAGGTTGGAGATCAGCCAGGACAGGGTCAGCCCGGAGTCGATGATGTCCTCGACGATCAGGACGTGCTTGCCCTTGATGTCGGTGTCGAGGTCCTTGAGGATCCGCACCACACCCGAGGACTGGGTACCCGCGCCGTACGACGACACCGCCATCCAGTCCATCGTGACGGGGGTGGACAGCGCACGCGCGAGGTCCGCCATGACCATGACGGCGCCCTTGAGGACACCGACGATCAGCAGGTCCTTGCCCACGTACTCCGCGTCGATCTTCGCAGCCAGCTCAGCCAGCTTGGCGTCGATCTCTTCCTTGGTGATGAGCACCGACTTGAGGTCGGTGCCCATGTCTTTCGCGTCCACCCGCATCACTTTCGGTCGTCCGTCCCACTTTTCTCGGGCTCGTTCACCTACGGGGCGCCGATGTCGCTCCCCTTCGGCTCACTCGCTCCGCCGCCCGGACCGCCCGCGACCCGAGTCAGGGGTCCCGGAGAGCCGCGTGAGCGGTCCCGATGGAGGGTCCGGTTTCAGCCTTGCCGAATCACCAGTCTGCCACCCTGTCGCTGAGCGACGACTTTGCCCGGGAGATTGATGGCTCCCTGACCGCGCCAGCCGGTGATCAGCCGGTCGACTTCTTCGATGTGGCGGGCGAACAGCGAACCGGCCGGGGCGCCCGCCTCGATGGCGGCGCGGCGCAGGATGCGGCGACGTACGGCGGGCGGCAGGGCGTAGAGCTTCGCGCACTCCAGGAGGCCCGCCGTGTCGCGTACGGAGGCCTCGGCCTGGCGGGCCCAGGCGTCGAGGGCGTCGGCGTCGTCACGGGACAGCTGCGCCGTCCTGGCGAGGGCCTCGACGACTCCTTTGCCGAGCGCCTTCTCCAGGGCGGGCAGGCCCTCGTGGCGCAGCCGGGAGCGGGTGTAGGCCGGGTCGGCGTTGTGCGGGTCGTCCCAGACGGGCAGCGACTGGACCATGCAGGCCTTGCGGGCGGTCTGCCGGTCCAGGTGCAGGAACGGTCGGCGGTAACGGCCGCCGGCCCCCGAGACCGCGGCCATGCCGGACAGGGAGCGGATGCCGGAGCCGCGGGCGAGGCCCAGCAGAACCGTCTCGGCCTGGTCGTCACGGGTGTGGCCGAGCAGGACGGCGGAGGCGCCGTGGCGCTCGGCGGCGGCGTCCAGGGCGGCGTACCTGGCGTCGCGGGCGGCGGCCTCGGGGCCGCCGTCGCGGCCCACGGTGACGGCGAGGGACTCGACGGGGGTCATGCCGAGCTCGACGAGGCGGGAGACGACGTCGTCGGCGCGCAGATCGGAGCCGGGCTGCAGACCGTGGTCCACGGTGATGCCACCGGCGCGGATGCCGAGTTTGGGGGCTTCGAAGGCGAGAGCCGAGGCGAGCGCCATGGAGTCGGCGCCGCCGGAGCAGGCGACGAGGACGAGCGGGGAGGACTCGCCTGGGGGACGGGTGTGGTCGGTGAGGACGTCGTGGAGTACGCGGCGGACCGCCAGGCGTATCGCCGCGACCGCAGGATGGGGACCCATGTCCGGTTCCCTTCATGAAGTTTTCGGGGGGTGAGCCCGAGTCTGGTCACACAGAGTGTGTAGATGGTGACAGAAACGGGCCGTTCCCCGAGCATTGCACGCCTACCGTTGGCTCACGGTCCCTCGGACGGGTGATTGGAGGGGCGTTCACCTGCCGTCGGCCGAATTCGTTTCACGACCTTGCCGTAGGGTTCACGACTCCGTCTTGCGGTGCACCCGTGCGACCCAGTCCGCCGGTTTGGCGATCTCCGTCTTGGTCGGGAGGGTGTTCGGGGAAGTCCACACACGGTTGAAGCCGTCCATGCCCACCTGGTCGACGACCGCACGCACGAACCGCTCACCATCCCTGTACTGCTTCAGTTTGGCATCCAAACCGAGCAGCTTGCGCAGGGCGAGGTCGAGCCGCGAGGCCCCCTTGGCCCGGCGCTGCTGGAACTTCTCGCGGATCTCGCCCACGGACGGGACCACGTCCGGACCCACGCCGTCCATCACGAAGTCGGCGTGGCCTTCCAGGAGGGACATCACGGCGGTGAGGCGGCCGAGGATCTCCCGCTGGGCCGGCGTCTGCACGATCTCGACCAGGGACCGGCCCCCGTCGTCCTCCTCGCCCTCGGGACGGCCGCCCGCGAGCGACTGGGCCGCCTCCCTGATGCGCTCCAGGACCGTCATGGGGTCGACCTCGGTCTCACCCAAGAAAGACTGGATTTCGCCCTCCAGGTGGTCGCGCAGCCAGGGCACGGCCGTGAACTGCGTACGGTGCGTCTCCTCGTGCAGACACACCCACAGGCGGAAGTCGTGGGGCTCCACGTCGAGTTCGCGCTCCACGTGGACGATGTTCGGCGCGACGAGAAGGAGCCTGCCGCCGCCGTTCTCACCCGCCGGGAGTTCCCTCGTCGCCGGGGCGAAGGTCTCGTACTGCCCAAGGACACGCGACGACAGGAACGACAGGAGCATGCCCAGCTCCACGCCGGTGACCTTGCCGCCGACGGCGCCGAGGACGGCCCCGCCCGGGGTGGTCCCCCGCCGTTCCTGCATCTTGTCCAGCAGGGGCTTCAGGAGTTCCCGGAACCCCGCGACGTTCGCCCGGACCCAGCCCGGGCGGTCCACCACCAGGATGGGGGTGTCGTGGAGGTCGTCCGTGCCCATACGAGTGAAGCCCCGGACATGTTCCTCCGAGGCCTTCGCATGCCGGCGCAGCTCCGCGACGACCTCTCGGGCCTCGTCGCGGCTCACCTCGGGGCCAGGCCGCACAAGCCGTGTCGCGGTCGCCACCGCGAGATTCCAGTCGACCATCTCGGCACCACCGATGCTCGTCATGCGTCAACCGTACGTGAGCGGGTCCAAGTGCGGTGAGGGGTAAGGCGCTGGATGCGCCCGTGCTCCGGGGCGCACGGGGCTCGTGGTACGAGTGGTGCCCAGGACCTGGCCGGGCAGGCCCTAACGGCAGCCGCAGCCCGCCAGTGCCGAGGCCGTGCGGTCCAGGGCCGACTGGGCCGCCGACGGGTCGGTCGTGTCGGAGGCCAGGAAGGCGAAGGCCAGCAGGCGGCCGTCGGCGTCGACGACCGTGCCCGCCAGGGTGTTCACCCCGGTCAGCGTGCCGGTCTTGGCGCGTACGAGACCGGTGCCAGAAGCGTCGTCGGCGTAACGGTCGCTGAGGGTGCCCGTGAAGCCCGCGACCGGCAGACCGGTGAGGATGGGCCGGAGTTCGGGATGGGCGGGGTCACCGGCCTTGACCAGGAGGGCCGTGAGCAGGTCCGCCGTCAGTCTGTCGTCCCGGTTCAGACCGCTGCCGTCCGTGAAGTGCGCGCCGGACAACGGGAGTCCGAGCTTCTTCAGCTCGGCGTCGATCGCCGCCGCGCCGCCCGCGAAGTCGGCCGGTCGGCCGGTGGCGAGGGCGACTTGGCGGGCCATGGCCTCCGCGATGTCGTTGTCGCTGTTCGTCAGCATCCGCTCGATGAGGGCGGACAGCGGCGGCGAGGAGACCGAGGCGAGGGACTGTGAGCGGTTCGTCGCCCTGGAGGGGCCCGGGGTCGTCGTCTTGATGCCCTTGGCCTCCAGCAGCCCCGCGAACTTCACGGCCGCGTCCGCCGCCGGGTCCGCGGCGCGATTGACCGGGCCGCTGACCGAGTCGTCGGTGCGGGCCTCGTCGACCATCAGGGCGCTGACCGGCGCGAGGTTGGGGTTGGTGCCGATGGGGTGCAGGGCGGAGCCGGTGTAGAGCGAGGTGTCGTACGAGAGCGTCACCTGGTTCAGATGACGGGCCTTCAGGGCGGTCGCCGTCTCGTCGGCCAGGGTGCGCAGGCTCGCCCAGCCCGCCGCCTCCTTGCGGACGGTCAGCGTGGGGTCGCCGCCGCCGACGAGCACGACCTCCTTGGTGCCGGGCTCCAGGACCGCGCGGGTCTCGATGCGGTGGTCGGCGCCCGCCGCGGAGAGCGCGGCGACCGCGGTGGCGATCTTCGTGGTGGAGGCAGGGGTCTGCGCGTCATCGGCGCCCTTGCCGTACAGCCGCTCGCCGGTCGCCACGTCGACGACCACGGCCGTGCGCCGCCCGCCGAGCGCGGGGTCGCCCAGGAGCCGGTCCAGGGTGCTCGTGAGGGCCTTCTGGGTGGGCGCGGGCACCGAGACGGTGGAGCCGCCTAGACCGGTCAGCACGGAGGCGGCGCTGGGCGCGGGCTTCGGCGCCGTGGGGGACGTATCGGAACTACGTCCGTGATCTGCGCCACCCTCCCCTTCTCGCGATGCGGCCCAGTCACGCTCGGCCGTACGCTGGCCGGAGGAGTCCCAGGGGCCGGCGAAGGCCACCGCCCCGGCCGCGAGTGCCAGGCCCGCGGTGGCGGCGACGGCTGTGAGCCACGGGGTCGTGAACTTCACGGAACGCGGCCGCACGGCTTGAGCAGCCCGCACCACATGCGGTCGCACGGACTGCGCAGCCCTCGTCGCACGCGGCTGCACGGCCTGCGCGACCCGCGTCACGTGCGGCTGCACGGTCCGCTTGATCCGCACCACATGCGGTCTCGCGGCCCGCCAAGCCCTCAGCTCTGGCACGACCACCAGCCCCTTTCGCGATCACACACCTGCGTGAGGGACACTTAACCACCAGAACTATGTGTTGATCATGGAGGAGCCACCGGTGGAGTTCGACGTCACGATCGAGATTCCGAAGGGTTCGCGGAACAAGTACGAGGTGGACCACGAGACCGGTCGGATCCGCTTGGACCGTCGACTCTTCACCTCGACCAGCTACCCGGCCGACTACGGCTTCGTCGAGAACACCCTCGGCGAGGACGGCGACCCGCTGGACGCGCTGGTCATCCTGGACGAGCCGACCTTCCCGGGCTGCCTCATCCAGTGCCGCGCGATCGGCATGTTCCGTATGACGGACGAGGCCGGCGGCGACGACAAGCTGCTGTGCGTCCCGGCGCACGACCCGCGTGTGGAGCACCTGCGGGACATCCACCACGTGTCGGAGTTCGACCGCCTGGAGATCCAGCACTTCTTCGAGGTCTACAAGGACCTCGAGCCCGGCAAGTCCGTCGAGGGCGCCAACTGGGTCGGCCGCGCGGAGGCCGAGGCCGAGATCGAGCGTTCCTACAAGCGCTTGAAGGAGCAGGGCGGTCACTGATCCCTCCTGAGCCCCGCGGGCCGCGTGACCCCTCCCGGGGTGGCGCGGCCCGTTCGCGTATCCGTGCGCATACTGGGGCGTACGGGAGGTGCACGGTCGGCAACAGCGGGAGTGGTGGGTGACGGAGGCGGAGGACCGCAAACC
Organism: Streptomyces sp. NPDC107454; assembly: GCF_055582885.1. Classification (NCBI taxonomy): domain Bacteria; kingdom Bacillati; phylum Actinomycetota; class Actinomycetes; order Kitasatosporales; family Streptomycetaceae; genus Streptomyces; species Streptomyces sp. NPDC107454. Next base: position 72,948 of record NZ_JBVJPA010000005.1, read on the forward strand.
GCAGTCGGACGAGGCGAGGAGTGCCTTCGCACAGCCGGACGGCGTGGCACCGGCGGTCGAGGACGAATCGGGGACCACGTCGGAGTTCGCGGTCCCCAGAGGGCTCGTGCCGCCCGAGACGGCCGGCACCGAGTCCGAGGGGTCGGCGTTCAGCACCCCGCGCACCTACAGCGCGAAGCACGCCCCGCCCGCCTTCACACCGGCGACCGGCATCCCCGTGGTCAGCCTGACCAAGGACGTGCCCTGGCAGGACCGGATGCGCACGATGCTGCGCATGCCGGTGGCCGAGCGCCCGGCACCCGAACTCCAGCACAAGGAGGACGAGGCCGGCCCGGCCGTCCCCCGCGTGCTCGACCTGACGCTGCGCATCGGCGAGTTGCTGCTCGCGGGCGGTGAGGGCGCCGAGGACGTGGAGACGGCGATGTTCGCCGTCTGCCGCTCGTTCGGCCTGGACCGCTGCGAGCCGAACGTCACCTTCACCCTGTTGTCCATCTCGCACCAGCCGTCCCTGGTGGACGATCCCGTGACGGCCTCCCGGACCGTACGCCGCCGGGGCACCGACTACACGCGGCTCGCGGCCGTCTACCGGCTCGTCGACGACCTGAGCGACCCGGAGACCGCGTTCTCCCTGGAGGAGGCCTACCGGCGCCTCGCGGAGATGCGGCGCAACCGGCACCCGTATCCCGGCTGGGTGCTGACCGGCTGCACCGGGCTGCTGGCGGGTGCGGCCTCGGTGCTCGTGGGCGGTGACGCGATCGTGTTCGTCGCGGCGGCGCTCGGCGCGATGCTGGGCGACCGGCTGGCCTGGCTCTGCGCGGGGCGCGGGCTGCCGGAGTTCTACCAGTTCACGGTGGCCGCGATGCCGCCGGCCGCGATAGGTGTCGCGCTCCAGCTCGCGCACGTCGACGCGAACTCGTCCGCGGTGATCACCGGTGGACTGTTCGCGCTGCTGCCCGGGCGGGCGCTCGTCGCGGGGGTCCAGGACGGACTGACCGGCTTCTACATCACCGCGTCCGCGCGCCTTCTGGAGGTCATGTACCTCTTCGTCGGCATCATCGTCGGCGTCCTCATCGTGCTCTATTTCGGCGTGAAGTTCGGCGCCGCGCTCAATCCGGACCAGGCGCTCAGCATCTCCAAGCGGCCCCTGGTGCAGATCGCCGCCGCCATGCTGCTGTCCCTGACCTTCGCCGTCCTGCTCCAGCAGGAACGATCCACTGTGCTCGCGGTGACCCTCAACGGAGGCGTCGCCTGGTCGGTGTACGGGGCGATGCACTACCCGGGGGGCATCTCGCCGGTCGCCTCCACCGCCGTCGCGGCGGGCCTGGTGGGCCTCTTCGGGCAGCTGCTGTCCCGCTACCGGTTCGCGTCCGCGCTGCCGTACACGACCGCCGCGATAGGGCCCCTGCTCCCGGGGTCGGCCACTTACTTCGGGCTGCTGTCGATCGCCCAGAGCAACGTCGACAAGGGCCTGGTGTCGCTCTCCAAGGCCGCGGCGCTCGCCATGGCCATCGCCATCGGTGTGAACCTGGGATCGGAGATCTCCCGGCTGTTCCTGCGGGTGCCGGGGGGCTCCGCCGGGGAGCGCCGGGCCGCGAAGCGAACACGGGGGTTCTGAGCGCCGGGCGCCCACAGGCTCGACGCGTGGTGCCGGGAGGCGGCTGCGGGTTCGTCGTGGCTGATCGCGCGGTTCCCCGCGCCCCTTTCGGGGCGCTCAGTTGCCGTACGGGTATTGCTGGTAGCTCTGGTCCTGGTTGCCGTAAGGCTGCTGGGGCTGCTGCTGCGGGTAGCCCTGCGGGTGCTGCTGGGGCGGGTAGGTCTGGCCTTGGCCCTGGTCGTAGTTCGGGTCGTAGTTCGGGTCGAAGTTCTGACCGTAGTTCTGGTCGTAGCCCTGGCCCTGGCCCTGGTAGTAGCCCTGGTCCTGGCTGGCGTACGGCTGCTGGGGCTGCTGCTGCGGGTAGCCCTGGGCGTACTGGTCCTGCTGGTGCCGGTCCTGCTGGTACGGGTCATGGCTCTGCTGCGGCTGGTGCATGCGCAGCGGGCGCGTCGCGTCGTCCATGGCGGGGGGCATGGACTGCTGCTGGTAGGCGGCCGGGCCCTGGGGGGTCTCCGGCGCCGGCGGGTTCTTCTTGGCCTTGGAACGCGCCCGCAGGAACTCGATGGCGATCGGGACCACCGAGACGAGGACGATCAGGATCAGGATCGCCTCGATGTTGTTCTTGACGAAGTCGATCTTGCCGAGCCAGGAGCCGAGCAGCGTGACGCCCGCGCCCCACAGGACACCACCGATGACGTTGAAGGTGATGAAGGAGCGGTACTTCATGCCGCTGACGCCCGCGATGATCGGCGTGAAGGTGCGCACGATGGGCACGAAGCGGGCGAGGACCAGGGACTTGGGCCCGTACTTCTCGAAGAACTCGTGGGCCTTGACCACGTTCTCCTGCTTGAAGAGGCGGGAGTCCGGGCGGGTGAAGAGCGAGGGGCCGACCTTCTTGCCGAACAGGTAACCCGCTTGGTCGCCCAGGACCGCGGCGACGCAGATCAGGGCGACGGCCCCCCACAGCGGGAAGTCCAGCTGGTTCGACGTGATCAGCAGACCGCAGGTGAACAGCAGCGAGTCACCCGGCAGGAAGAAGCCGATCAGCAGGCCGGACTCGGCGAAGACGATGAGCAGCAGGCCCCAGATGCCGAAGTTGTCCAGGAGCGTGTTCGGATCCAGCCAGCTTGGACCAAGGGCAAGCGTCGTCACGGTTCCGGGCTCCTGAGGGGTGAAGGAAGAGTACGGCGGTCCTGGGACGGCAGTACGGCAGTACATCAGTACTGTCGGCCAAAGCTATCAACGCACAGTGTCCGTGCCAGGTTCCACCAGTGCCCCCAGGATGCACTGTGCGCCCACTGGGACAAAGCTGTGGACCATGGGCATCGATGAGTACGGAGGCGGCCAGGGACCCCAGTCGGACGTCCTGGTCGTGACGACGAACGACGCGCCCGGTTACCGCGTCCAGCAGGTCATCGGCGAGGTCTTCGGCCTCACCGTGCGGTCCCGGCATCTGGGCAGCCAGATCGGCGCGGGTCTGAAGTCGATGATCGGCGGCGAGCTCAAGGGGCTCACCAAGACCCTCGTGGAGACCCGCAACCAGGCCATGGAACGACTCGTCGAGCAGGCACGGGGCGAGGGGCGAACGCGGTGCTGATGATGCGGTTCGACGTGACCGAGGCGGCGGATGTGGGCACGGAGGTGTGCGCGTACGGCACCGCGGTGGTCCTGGTGAAGGAGTAGGGCACGACCGGCCGCAGAACCGGAATCCGGTAAGGGGCACCCGCCCCTGCGGGTGCCCCTTACCGGATCGCTGTCAGGCTTCCTGGGAGTGCCGGGCCGCGTTCGCCGTGATCGCGTCCCTGAGGTGCTCGGCGAGACCCGGGCGCATGGAGTCGTAGTACGCCTTGAAGCGCTCGTCGGACACGTACATCGCGCCGAGGCAGCCGTGGAGCTCGTACGAGCAGTCGTAGTACCACTTGCCGATGTGCCGCCGGTGTTCCTCGGCCATGTCCATGGCCCGCTCGCCGGTCGCGGGTTCGCCCGCTTCCATGAGGGCGTCGTAGCGCTCGCCCCAGGAGGCGACCTCGGCCTGGATGCGCTGCCAGTCGTCCTTGGTGTAGCGGGCGGCGCGGCGCTGTGACTCGGCGTACTCCGCCGTGCCGCCCCACCGCCGTTCGGCCTCCTCCGCGTGCTCCTCGGGATCCTTGTCCCCGAAGACCTCGAACTTCTCCTCGGGCGTGAGGTTGATGCCCATCGTGCGTGCCTCCATGGCGTGCTCCACGGCCGCGGCCATCTTCTGCAGCTTCTCGATCCGGGCGGTCAGCAGCTCGTGCTGGCGGCGCAGGTGCGCGCGCGGGTCCGCGTCCGGGTCGTCGAGCAGGGCCGCGACCTCGTCGAGCGGGAAGCCCAGCTCCCGGTAGAACAGGATCTGTTGCAGCCGGTCGAGGTCGGCGTCGCTGTAGCGCCGGTGCCCCGCGTGGTTGCGCTCGCTCGGGACGAGCAGGCCGATCTCGTCGTAGTGGTGCAGGGTGCGCACCGTGACCCCGGCGAAACCGGCGACCTGGCCCACTGAGTAGCCCACTTCCGCTCCTTCCTCGGTACGCGTCCCACCATCAGCCCTCACGCCACGTGAGGTGCAAGCCGGAATTCCCGGGCGCCGGAGCGCATCTTTCGGGATGTTTCGCGGCTTTTGCCCGCTTAGGGTGTGGCCGTGAGCACCGATGCGTCCACGTCGACCCCCTTACGGCGCCTGCTGCCGTTGATCGTGCCCTCCGTGGTGGTCGGTGTGGCCGCGGCGCTCGTCCTGCTGGGCGTCAGCCTGCTCGCCGACCGGTTCAAGGACGTCCTGTGGGAGACCCTTCCGGACGCACTGGGCGTGGGCCGCTACTCCGTGCTGCGGATGGTCGTGATGCTCACGGCGACCGGCATCGCGGCGGGTCTGGTGGTGTGGAAGGTACCGGGGCACGCGGGGCCGGATCCGGCGACCACGGGCCTGGTCGACGCTCCCCTGCCGCCCCGCGTTCTGCCCGGGCTGCTCGTCGCCACCGTGCTGACGCTGGCGGGCGGGGTGAGCCTGGGCCCCGAGAACCCGATCACGGCCGTCAACGTGGCCCTCGCCTACTGGCTCGGCACCCGCGTGGTCCCGGGCTCCGCCGTGGGGCTGTGGGTGGGCCTGGCGGTCGCGGGCACGATCGGCGCCCTGTTCGGTACACCGGTGGCCGCCGCGCTGGTCTTCTCCGAGGTACTGGCCGGACAGCCGGGGACCGGCGCCCTCTGGGACCGGCTGCTGCCGCCGCTGCTCGCGGGCGGCACGGGCGCGCTGACCATGGCCCTGCTGGAGCACCCGAGCTTCGACCTCGCGCTGCCCGCCTACGCGGGCCCCCACTGGGGCGACCTGCTGAGCGCTCTGGTGGTCGCCTCGTCGGCCGCGGCGGTCGGGATGACCGCGGTGTACGCCCTCCCTTACGTCCACGGCGCCTTCTCGCGGCTCAGGCACCCCATGGTGGCGCTTCCCGCGGGCGGTCTCGTCCTGGGGCTGCTGGGGGCGCTGGGCGGGCCTCTGACGCTCTTCAAGGGCCTGGACGAGGTGAAGACCCTCGCGGCGAACCCGGAGGGCTGGTCGGCGGGACGGTTCGCGCTGATGTTCGCGGTGAAGCTGGCCGCGCTTCTCGTCGCCACCTCGTGCGGCTTCCGGGGCGGCCGGATCTTTCCCTCCGTGTTCGCCGGGGTAGCTCTCGGGCTGTGCGCGCACGCGTTGGTACCGCAGGTGAATCCCACGCTCGCCGTGGTGTGCGCGGTCCTGGGTGTGCTCCTGGCCGTCACCCGGCAGGGCTGGATCAGTCTGTTCACGGCGTCCGTCCTGGTGGCCCAGCCTGCCGTGCTGCCCGTGCTGGTGCTGGCCTCGGTACCGGCCTGGCTGATCGTCACCGGACGCCCGCAGATGCAGTTGCGCGCCGACGGGAGCTCGATCCGGTGAACCGACAGGCCCCTCCGATCCGATGAACCAGTGGGAACCCGATCCGATGAACCAGTAGGACCCCCGATCCGCTCAACCAATAGGAACCTCCGGCCAACCAGCAGGACCGTCCGACCGCCGACTCGATGGGAGATCCCATGCCGCTCCACCTAGGTCCCGAGAAGCCAGACGAACAACCGGTGTCCGTCAACCCCTTCTTCGGGGAGGCGAATCCGGTCGGGGGCATGACCGAGGCCCCGCCCAAGCACCGGCTTCCGGACGGGCCGCTGCCACCCAACACCGCGTATCAGGTCGTCCACGACGATCTGATGCTGGACGGGAACGCGCGGCTGAACCTCGCCACCTTCGTCACCACCTGGATGGAACCGCAGGCCGGGGTGCTGATGGGCGAGTGCCGGGACAAGAACATGATCGACAAGGACGAGTACCCGCGCACCGCCGAGCTGGAGCGGCGCTGCGTGGCGATGCTCGCGGACTTGTGGAACGCGCCGGATCCGGCATCCACCGTCGGCTGTTCGACGACCGGATCGAGCGAGGCGTGCATGCTCGCCGGCATGGCGCTGAAGCGGCGCTGGATGCAGCGGAACGCGGATCGCTACCCCGGAGCACGCCCCAATCTCGTGATGGGGGTGAACGTCCAGGTGTGCTGGGAGAAGTTCTGCAACTTCTGGGAGGTCGAGGCACGCCAGGTGCCCATGGAGGGCGACCGGTTCCATCTCGACCCACAGGCGGCGGCCGAGCTGTGCGACGAGAACACGATCGGGGTCGTCGGCATCCTCGGCTCCACCTTCGACGGGTCCTACGAGCCGATCGCCGAGCTGTGCGCGGCCCTCGACCAGCTCCAGGAGCGTACGGGCCTGGACATCCCCGTCCATGTCGACGGCGCGTCCGGCGCGATGATCGCGCCCTTCCTCGACCCGGACCTGGTCTGGGACTTCAGGCTGCCGCGGGTGTCCTCGATCAACACCTCGGGCCACAAGTACGGGCTGGTCTACCCGGGCGTCGGCTGGGCGCTGTGGCGGACCGCCGCCGAGCTGCCCGAGGAGCTCGTCTTCCGGGTCAACTACTTGGGCGGCAACATGCCGACCTTCGCCCTCAACTTCTCCCGTCCGGGCGCGCAGGTCGTGGCGCAGTACTACACGTTCCTACGGCTGGGCCGGGAGGGCTTCCGGGCCGTTCAGCAGACGACCAGAGACCTGGCCCGCGGGCTCGCCGCGCGGATCGAGGCGCTGGAGGACTTCCGACTCCTCACCCGGGGCGACGAGTTGCCCGTCTTCGCCTTCACCACGGCACCCCATGTGACCGCGTACGACGTCTTCGACGTGTCCCGGCGCATGCGGGAGAGCGGCTGGCTGGTGCCCGCGTACACCTTCCCGGCCAACCGGGAGGACCTGTCCGTCCTGCGTGTGGTGTGCCGCAACGGCTTCTCGGTGGATCTCGCCGACCTGTTCATCGAGGACCTGACCCGGCTGGTGCCCCAACTGCGCAGGCTGCCGCACCCCCTGACCCAGGACAAGGAGGCGGCGACGGGCTTCCATCACTAGGGCCTGTCCGGCGGATCAAGTCGCAGGAAACCGGCGGTGCTTCATCGACGCTGGTGAGCGGGGCTTGGTGCGTCCAGCTGCAAGGCGGAGGAGGGCGACGACGCGGAGCGTCGGCAACCGACGACAACGCCGCAGACGGGCGTGCCAAGCCCCGCGTCTGCGGCATGATCCGCCGGACAGGCCCTAGGGCCTGTCCGGCGGAGGGCGTGGCTACTCCTGGTCGCCGGGGTGCGGGGATCCCGTGGCGTACGGGTTCTCCTCGCCGTCGACCAGGACGCCGACGAAGGGTTCGCCCTCTCCGGCGAAGGTGTACGCGCCGCCCTGGATGCGCTCGATCAGGCCCCGGGTCCACTGTGCGCCGAAGTCGGCGGAGTGGACCCAGAAGTTCATGATCTCGCCGATGTGGCCGAGCTGCCCGGGGCCGTCCTCGGGGGTGTAGTACCCGGTGACGGACTCGCGCCACTCCTCGATGGCGCGCACCCGCTCCTGGAGGAGTGCGAGGGTCTCCGCACGGCGGAGGTCGACCATGAAGCCGAGCGCGGCCGAGAGGATGTCCGGTTTCTGGTCGTACGCGGTCAGCGACCGGCGCAGCAGCGTGAAGTACTCCTCGGTGCCCTGGTCCGTGATCTCATACTCGGTGCGCGGCGGGCCGCCCGCCGTGGACGGGGCGATCTCGTGGGCGTTTAGCAGTCCCTGTTTCGCCATCTGCTTGAGCGCGTGGTAGATCGAGCCGGGCTTGGCGTTGGACCACTCGTGCGCGCCCCAGTACTCGAGGTCGTTGCGCACCTGGTAGCCGTGGGCCCGCCCGTGCTGGCGGACGGCACCCAGCACCAGGAGACGGATCGCTGACATGGGGTCCAGGTTATGGGGCAGATGAGGGCGCGGAAGTCAACGTTCCTTCGCGCGGGCGACCAGCTCGAAGGCGGTGGCGCCGTCCAGGGACTCGCGGATGATGTCGGCGTGGCCGGCGTGCCGGGCCGTCTCGCGGATCAGGTGGAGCGCCACCCAGCGCATCGAGACCCGTTCCCGGGGGAACCAGGGGGCTTCGGGCAGCGCGAAGGTCTCGTCGAGGCTGGATGCCGAGCGGATGAACGCCTCCGTCTCGGCGGCGACCTTCTCCCAGTACCCGAGCTGCGACTCGACGGTCTCGTCGCCGACGAGCGTGAAGCACTCGTGCCAGGTCGACTCGTCCCGCTCGACGGCCGGCGACTCGCCCTTGGCGCGGGCGATCCAGGCCTGCTCGGTCTCGGCGACGTGCTTGAGCAGTCCGGCCAGGGACAGTTCGCTCGCGCTCGGCCGACTCGTGGCCTGTTCCGGCGTCAGACCGATCAGGGCCCGTCGGATCCCGCCGCGCTCGGCCTCCAGGAAGGAGAGCAGCGCTCCGCGCTCGTCGCCGGGAGCCCCTGCCGAAACGTGAGTAACCATGATCGCCGCCTTTCGTCGGTCCACCTGCCTGGCATCCCCTGCCTGGCACCGACGAACGTACGGGCCCTTGCGGTCAGCTTCTGTCCGGAACTGACACCCTTGCGGAAACAAATTCAGAGACCCAATCACTCATGAGCTTGCTGAGAAGCCGGGTTCTCAGCAATCACGTTGCGCGAGAAACCTCGCACGGTCTAATGTGATCAGGACTGAAGGTGAGGCCGCAGTCAGGTCACCGCGCGGCTGGCGTACGCCCACTCACCGGACTCCGGAAAGAGCTGTGCCCCGGGCTGTGTGCAATGCAGTGACAGTACTCCGGGGCGCACAAATCTGAGGCTAACACGGAAGCTTTCATTCAGGGGGCAGCGGTGACTGAGGACGAGGCCAAGCGGATCGTCGACGCAATCTCGGCCGAGCGGTTCCAGCCGTTTCTCGACGAGTGCGGCGGCGATGTCGTCCTGGCCCTGCGCCTGTACTGCTGGGACGGCGAGATCTCCCGGGCCTTCCTCGGCATCCTGCGGGATTTTGAGGTTGCCATGCGCAACTCGTTCCACGCCAAGTTAAGCGGGCGGTACGGGCGTACCGACTGGTGGCATTCGCCGCGTGTCCAGCTCACCACCAAGGGCAATGAGCAGGTACGCAGCGCACAGCAATCCCTCCAGCGTGAGTACGGTGCCGGATACAGCGCCGACGACATGGTGGCCCAGCTGACCCTCGGCTTCTGGGTGGGTCTGACCGGTCGCGGCGTCAACTACGAGATGCAGTTCTGGAACCCTGCCCTCCGCCATACCTTCCGTGGCTACCGAGGCCGCCGCGGCGCGCTCCAACAGCAGCTGGACTACATACGCAAGTTCCGCAACCGCATCGGCCACCACGAGCGCATCTGCCACCGCCACCTGCCGCAGGACTTCGACACACTTCTGCGGCTCATGCAGTACGTTTCGCCGGAGAAGGCCGAACTGCACCGACAGCACAGCCAGGTCCCGGCCGTCCTCGACCGCAAGGCGGACGTGCTCGCCGGCAGCGAGCCGGTGAGAGTCTGATGCCCCAGGCGAACCAGTCAGCGCAGCCGACCATGTCTGCTCCTTACGCGCCCGTCACACTCGGCGAGATCAAGGAACTCGCCGAAGTCGGACGCCCGACGGTCAGCAACTGGCGGCGCCGGTTCTCCCCCGCCGCCCTGGCTGCCACTAACGACCGGCGCCCCCCCTTCCCCGAACCGACCGGCGGCAGCGAGAGCAAGCCCCTCTTCGACGCGTTGGAGATCGCGGACTGGCTGGACCTGCGTCCCGTCCCCGACACGGAACCGGATGAGAACGGCAAGATCCCCACGTACGGGGACCGGTTCAGGCGAGGTCTGAGACTGCGGGGCCTGGTGGGGCTCAAGCATCGTCTGGGCTCGGCGGAGACGCTGATCGCGCGGGCCCTGGCGACCATCGCCATGTGGGCCGAGGGCCAGAATCTCCTGCCCGAGTACCTGCCGGAGTGCCTGCAGACCGACTATGACGCGGCCGGCCCCGATGTCCGGCAGGCCGTCTTGGCCCTCACTCACGAGATCGGCTCACCGGGCAAGGCGGCGGACGCGATTCTCGGCATCGACGAGGACGTGGAACTCGCCAAGCGTCTCGAATCCGACCTCGTCATGGACACCGTCCCCCGGGAGATCGTGGCTCTAGTCGCCTCGCTCATCGGGCCGAACGGGGGAGGTCCCGGCCAGCGTTCCACCATCAGCCTGTGCGCGGGCCTGGGCGAACTGCTCCTCGGCATGGACGGCGGCCCGCGTGGCAGGCTCCGCGGCCACGGCGAGCTGGTGGCGGTCGAGCCCGACCCGCTGCGGCGAAAGCTCCTGGAGTACCGGCTCCTTAGCCATGAGATGTACACGGACGTCTGCCCTCACCCTTCAGACCTGGACACCCCGCGCTGGTGGGGAGGGGCGCCGGGCGACGAACCCTGGACCTTTTCCACCGCAGACATCGTGCTGGCCTCACCCCCGTACGCCTCAGGGGAGCGGGAGCGGGACGAGAAAGGTCCGATGTGGTGGGCGCAGGAAGCGGCCCGGCGTCTCAACCGTGGCGGGCAGGGCTACGCCGTCGTACCGGCCTGGGCTCTGACACGTACGCGGGGTGCGTCGCCCGCGCCGACGGTCGACGCGCGCGAGCAGTTGCTGGCCATGGGAAGCGTCGCGGCGATCGTCCAACTCCCCCGCCGTATCCACCCGTTCCGTACGGGTGCCGAGTACGCGCTGTTCGTCCTGCGGTCACCGGCGCACAACCCCGCCGAACGTCAGGTCCTGCTCATCGACGCCGACCGCATCGCGCGGCGGACGGGCGGTCGGAAGTGGATCGGCGACGTGGCGCAGTTGATGCTCGGGGAGAGCGAACCGAACCCACAGGACGCGCGCTCATTTCCCCTACGATCCACGCGTCCGGGCGAGGAACAGCTGCTGGACGGCCGCTCGCTCCTGCCCGCGCACCGGCTCGCGGCACCCGAGGCCGACGTCGACCATTTCGAGGAGACCGTCACCGCGCGGCGGACCACCATGGCCGCGATGCCGCAACTGCGCGACTGGCTGGGCGACATGGGCATCGCGAAACGTCGTACGCCGATACGGCACCGGAAGCTGGACGAGCCCCTCACGGCAGGCCAGCTGAAGTCGTTCACCGGACACCGCATCAAGGACTCCGACATCTCGGACGCCGGCCTTCCGGTCATCGGCCGCGAGGAGATGCTGGGCGAGTTGCCGGTCGGGCAACGGCGAATCGATCCGGAAACGCTGGCGGCATACTCCTCCGCCAAGGTCACCGAGCGGGGAGATGTCATCGTGCTGGCCGAGCACGGGGTGCGGTGCCAGGTCGACCAAGCAGGAGGCTGCGTACTGCTGTCGCCTGTGCAAGGGCTACGGATCGCCAAGTACCGCGAGTACCTGGTGGCGGTGGCCAAGAGCGAGCCCATCCGCCCGGATGCCCTGTGGATGCGTCCGTACTCGCTGGCCCATCTGATCCAGGCCCCGCGCAACCAACATCGCGGCAGCGGCTCGCTCGTACGACGCGTCAGCGTCCGCGACCTGGACCTGCCGCAGCTGCCCCCTGAGGAGATCACCGAACTGGAGGCCATCCTGACGGAGACGGAACGGCTGCGAGCCGACGTACGCAGACAGCTGGAAGCGCTGGACCGCCTCGCCGCGCGCATCTCGGCCGGTGTCGCCGACGGCGACCTGGCGTTGCGGCGGCGCTAACTGGCATCGGCTGTAGGACAGTTCCCAGTACACAGCGCACGGCCGTAGGCGCCGCGCACTCGCCCCCCCCTCGACGCAGAAGAGAAGTGAGAACTCCCGTGCCCCCACGGAAGAAGAAGGAAACCAAGCCGGAGCCCATGAAGGCGATCCTCTGGAAGTCCGCGGACAAACTGCGCGGGACGTTGGACGCCGCCGAGTACAAACACTTCGTCCTCGGTCTCGTCTTCCTGAAGTACGTCTCGGTGGCCATGGCCGAGAAACGGGCACAGCTGGAGGCGGAGCTGAGGGACGGCAGCATGCTCGCGGAACTCGGCCTGGAAGGCCGGGCGTCGGAGGAGCTGATCCTCAGGACCGTGGAGGACCGCAGGCAGTACACGGGCGCCGGGCTCTTCTACGTGCCCCCGACCGCCCGCTGGGGAGAGGTGATGGAACGAGCCAGGGGGACCCTGGACGGCCCCTCCCTCGGTGAGGTCATTAACACCGCGATGGAGACCATCGAGAAGGCCAACCCCACCCTCAGGGACACCCTGCCCGACAACTACAACAGCCAGCGCGTCAACGAGACGACACTCGCCGGCCTGGTGCAGCTCCTCGACCGGCTGGAATTCCAGTCCCAGGTCGCCAAGGACGGCAGGCGTACCGGGGCACGGGACCTGATGGGCGAGGTGTACGAGTACTTCCTCGCGCAGTTCGCGATCGCCGAGGGGCGCAAGGGCGGGGAGTTCTTCACCCCGGAGTCCATCGTACGGCTGCTTGTGGAGATGCTGGAGCCGCAGGAGGGAGAACGGGTCCTGGACCCGGCGTGCGGCTCGGGCGGGATGTTCGTCCAGACCGAGAAGTTCATCGACACGCACGACGGCAACCGCTTCAACGTCTCCGTCTATGGGCAGGAACGCAACCTCACCACATGGCGCCTGGCGAAGATGAACCTCGCCATCCACGGCATCGAGGCCAACCTCGGGGAAGAGCCTGCCGATTCCTTCCACGAGGATCAGCACCCCGACCTGAAGGCCGACGTGGTGCTCGCCAACCCGCCGTTCAACATCTCCGACTGGGGCGGTGAACGGCTCGGTATCGACGACCGCTGGGTCTACGGCGTTCCCCCAGTCGGCAACGCCAACTTCGCGTGGATCCAGCTCATGGTCAGCAAGCTGCGCCCCGGCGGCCGGGCGGGCATCGTCCTGGCCAACGGCTCGATGAGCGGCAAGTCGGGCGGCGAGGGCGACATCCGGCGCGCGATGGTCGAGGACGACCTGGTGGCCTGCATGGTCGCCCTGCCGAGCCAGTTGTTCCGTTCCACACAGATCCCGGCATGCCTGTGGTTCCTCGCGGAGGGCAAGGGGCGGCGGCACGCGGAGTGGGTGCGTGAGCGGAAGGGCGAGGTGCTCTTCATCGACGCGAGCGGGCTCGGCGAGATGGTCGGGCGTACGTTGCGGGAGCTGTCGGGGGCAGACATCGAGCGGGTCGCTTCGACGTTCCGGGCGTGGAGGGGCGTGGAGGGAGCGGGGGCGTACGAGGACGTGTCCGGGTTCTGCCGGAGCGCTTCGCTGGAGGAGGTGCGGGAGAACGACTTCATGCTGACGCCGGGGCGGTATGTGGGGGTCGCGGAGGTGACGGAGAGCCCGGACGCGGAGACGGTGGAGGCGAAGGTGGAGAGGCTGACGAAGGAGTTGTTCAGCCTGTTCGAGGAGTCGGGGCGGCTGGAGACTGTAGTGCGGGAGCAGGTGGGGAGGCTGTGACGGGGCAGAAGAACCGCTTGAAAGACCTCTGCGAGCTGATTGTCGACTGCAAGAACCGCACGCCTCCGGTCGCGAGTAACGCAGAGGAAGCAGTTGCGCATGCGATTGGCACACCCGACATCCTCAACGGCAGAATCATCGTCGACGACGGCAAACGGGTAAGCCAGGAAACGTACAGCATCTGGACCCAGCGTGCGGTGCCCCAAGCGGGGGATGTCGTACTGACACGGGAAGCACCAGTTGGCCGAGTTGGACTCGTCGAGTCCAATATGAAGGTCTGCCTGGGACAGCGAACGATGCTACTCAGGGCAGATAGGGAGCGGGCCAACTCGCGCTATCTTAAATACCTTTTGATGGGTCCCCAGGTGCAGAGCGAACTGCACTCGCGGGCCTCTGGATCTACCGTCTCACACCTGCGCGTGGCACAAGTGCGAGAGCTTCCCTTGCCAGACGTACCATCCCTACCCGAACAGCGAGCCATCGCCGAAGTCCTGGGCGCCCTCGACGACAAGATCGCCGTCAACGAGCGGATCGCCTCTACGAGCCTCGCCCTCGGACATGCTCTCCTTGAGCAGGCCGCCCAGCAAGATCCCCTGAATACCGCCGTCGGCAACATCGCCGAACTCGTCTATGGGAAGGCTTTGCCCGAGCCCAAGCGGCGGGCTGGGGACACTCCCGTCTTCGGCTGCACTGGCCAAGTTGGCTGGCACGACACACCTTTGACCCCATCACGTGGTCCTGTAGTCGGCCGCAAGGGAGCAAACGCCGGGCACGTCTCCTGGATGTCCCAGCCCGGCTGGGTCATCGACACTGCCTTCTATGCTCGCCCGGTGGCAACAGACATGACGGTCGAGGCGCTCTACTTCGTACTCGCATCCGCGGGGCTCAAGTCACTGATCGGGGACTCAGCGGTACCCGGTGTTAATCGAGACCTGGCACTCAGGCATCGCATTCGTATTCCCGGCACGCGGTTTATGCAGCGGTTCTGCGACCAAGCAGGCAGTTTGCTGAATACCTCTGTGCACGTTGAGGCAGAGAACCGCACCCTCGCCAACCTCCGAGACACCCTGCTCCCCCAACTCGTCACCGGAAAGATCCGCGTCAAGGACGCCGAGCGCGTCATGGAGGATGCCACGTCATGACTGCCGAAAGTGCTGCCAATCCCCCGGAGTCCGAGGGTCATCCCACCGGCCGCCCCTCCGATGGTTCTTCCGAGCGAGACTGGGAGCTGCTCGCCCTGGATCAGCTCGCCGAGTTCGGGTGGCAGCACTTTCCCGGCAGGGAGCTCAATCCGAAGAGCGGGCACCGGAACGACTGGGGTGACCTGATCCTCTACCCCCGGTTGCGTACCGCCATCGCCACCCGCCACCCACAACTACCCGCCCACGCCGTGGAAGAGGCGATCGCGGAACTGCTGCGGCAAACGCCCGGCAGCGACGTGCGCAAGAACTGGCAGTTCTACAAGAAGCTCACCGGTGATCTGAAGGTCGAGTACAGGGACCCGCTCACCGACAAGACGCACAGCGTCACCGTCCGCCCGATCGACTTCACCGACCCGCACGGAAACGATCTCGTCGCCGCTTCGCAGGTCCGCATAGTCGCGGCCAGTGAGCGGGCGTTCGTCTTCGACATCGTGCTGTACGTCAACGGAATCCCGCTCGGCGTCATCGAGTTGAAAAAGGCGAGCGGGCGTGACGACTCGCGCGCGGCGTACGACCAGATCCAGAACTACCGGCGTGAGCTGAGGAGCGACGGTACGTTCCGCACCTTGTGCGTCGCTGTCGCCTCCGATGCGGTGACCGCCCGCCTCGGTACACCGTTCACGCCCTGGGAGCACATGGCGCCCTGGCACGCCGAGGACGGTGTCCTGCTGAAGCGGGAGGAGGAGCGGGAGGACGGCCGTGCGCTGGAGCGGATGATCGCCGGGGCGCTGGAGCCCGATCGCTTCCTGGACCTGGTCGCGAACTTCCTCTCGTACTCCGCCGAGGGCACCGGCGGGAACGTGGACACGGTGAAGCTCGCCAAGGCCCACCAGTACCTCGCCGTGAACACGGCACTGGCCGCCACCGGGTCCGCCGTCGCCACGGACGGCAGGGCAGGCGTCATCTGGCACACGCAAGGTGCGGGCAAGAGTGAGGAGATGCTCTTCTACACCGGCAAGGTGACCCGCATCCCCGAGCTGTCCAATCCGACCGTCGTCCTCGTCACCGACCGGATCGACCTCGACGACCAGCTCTCGAACACCTTCGCCGCCAGTCACAGCCTGCACCGGGTGATCGCCGGGGTGCCCGAAAAGGCCCGTAATAGCGCCGAGTTGAAAGATCTCCTCACCCGGCGTGAGGGCGGCGGCGGTGTCATCTTCACGACCCTGCAGAAGTTCCGTATCAGCAAGGCCGAGAAGGAAGCGGGGGCCAGACATCCGCTGCTCTCGGACCGCCGGGACATCATTCTCATCGTCGACGAGGCCCACCGCAGCCACTACGACTTCGAGGACGGCTTCGCCCGTCATCTGCGCGACGCCCTGCCCAACGCCACGTTCCTCGCCTTCACCGGTACCCCGATCGACAACAGGACCGGTAATACCCTCGCCGTCTTCGGGCCGACGATCCACACGTACGACCACACGCAGGCCGTCAACGACGGTGCCACCGTCCGTGTCTTCTACCAGCCCATCCTCCACAAGGTCGAGCTGCCCGAGAACGCCGACCTGGACGAGATGGACGCCCAGGCCGAGGGACTCGTCGAGGGACTGAGCGAGGCCGAGCAGGCCCGTGCACGCGCGGAGTTCGCCACTTTCGAGAGTGTGATCGGTTCACCGAAGCGCATAGGGAAACTCGCCGATACTGTGCTGTCCCACTGGGACGACCGCAGCCGGGAGATGACCAAGCTGACCGGCAACCCCGGCAAGGGAATGATCGTCTGCTCCTCGCGTCGGATCGCCGCCCGCCTGTTCAACGCACTCGCCGCGCGCCGCCCGGAGTGGACTGGTGAGCCCGACGAGAACACGGGGCTGCTGCCCGACGACAGCGGCAAGATCCGGGTGGTCTTCACCGGCAACCCCGGCAAGGACGTCGACGAGGTCGCACCGTACGTACGCAGCCCCGAGAAGCTCAAGCGCATCCAGGAACGTCTCACGAAGCCGAACGACGAGCTGGAACTCGTCATCGTCCAGTCTCTGTGGCTGACCGGCTTCGACGCGCCGCCACTGCACACCCTCTACCTCGACCGCCGGATGCGCGGGGCCGCCCTGATGCAGGCCATAGCCCGGGTCAACCGCACCTGGGGCGAGAAGCCGTCGGGCCTGGTCGTCGACTTCCTGGGGGTGACCCAGCACCTCACCGACGCCCTCGCCGAGTACACCTCGGACGACGACCAGAACGAGGGGATCCTCGGTGTGGACATCTCCGAAGCCGTCAAGACGGTACGGGAGATGCACGAGCGGATCCTCAAAGTGCTCGCCGACTGCCCGTGGCGCGAGACCCTCGACTCGGACGGCTATCAGGAGGCCCTGTACACCGTCCTGGAGTTCCTGAAGGAGGGCGAGCCCGATCTCCAGCCCGGCAAGTCCACGCGTCGGCAGCTCTTCATGCACTACGGCAAGCTGCTGGCCCAGGCGTTCTCGCTCTGCCCGACCCACCCGGGCGTGCAGGATCTCCTCCCGGACATCCAGTTCTTCGCCACCGTGCGCACCTCGCGCGAAAAGCTCGACGTGGACGGTCTCAAAGAGCAGGGCCTGGCCACCGCCGCCGACAAGCGCCGCCTCATCGAGCAGCTAAACGCCGAGGCCGTCGTCGCGGCCGATGTCGTCGACATCTACGACGCCGCCGGCCTGACCAAGCCCGATCTGTCGCACCTGGACGAGGAGTTCGTGGCCTCGCTCAAAGCGAGCCGCCACCCCAACCTCGCCCTCGAAGCCCTGCGCCGCTCGCTGATGAAGGAGATCCGCGACGCCAACCCCGGCAACGTCACCCGCCAGCGCGCCTTCACGGAGCGGATGCAGGAGACGATGAACCGGTACCACAACGGCCTGGTCAGCACCGCTCAGACTATGGACATCCTCGTCGAGTTCGCTCGCGAAGTCTCCGCCAGTCGCGCTCGCGCGGTCGAACTCGGCCTGAGCGAGGACGAGTTGGCGTTCTACGACGCGGTCGCCGCCAACCCCTCCTCGCTGGAGATGGGGCAGGGTGTCCTCAGCGACATCGCCCGCAGGCTGTGCGAACTCGTCCGTAAGGACGTCACCGTCGACTGGCGGGTCAAGAGCCAGGCCCAGGACCGTATCCGGGCCAGGGTCCAGTTCCTGCTGGACTTCTTCGGCTACCCGCCGGACAAGGCGCCGGACGCGATCGACCGCGTACTGAAGCAGACCGACGTTATGGCGGAGGAGTGGGCATGAGCGGCCTCCAGCCCACTCCTCCCGCCCGCTATCAAGGCCGGCGCGCCGGAGTCGGCCGACAGGCCGGCGCCTCGGCTTCGCCGAGCGCGTAGCACAGCTCGGCGTGCAGTTGTTCCGCCTCGGCCGGGCTGAGGCGGATCACGGTGTCGGCCTCGTGCTCACCGTCGTACAGCAGCCAGAGCGGGAGCCGCACACCCTCTTCGGTTGCCGTCACACGCTTGCCTGGGATGCGGTCGATTCGCCATCCCTTGGCGGGGTTTGAAGCACTCACGTGCACCTTCCTTTCGTTACGCGGAGTTGCCGAATGCCACTCCAGCGTGACGGGCGGCGGGCTACTCTCGGTAGTGGAGGGGCGTAGGCCCGCACGTCAGGACCACAGGGGGCGCGAGCGATGCCGCCACGCAAGGCCAATCCGAGCCGCAGTAACCATCACAACGGGTCAGCAAGGCTGGTGCTGGCCAAGGAACTCGCGCGGTTGCGCGAGCAGTCCGGCAAGTCGCTGAGCGACCTCGCCGGCGAGACGACGTACGACCGCACATATCTGCACAAGCTGGAGACGGGGGTGAAGCTGGGGTCTCCGGAGGTTATGGAGGCGCTGGACAAGGTGTACGGGACGGGAGAACACCTCATTGATCTCTGGGAGTTGGCGAGAAACGACGTCATCAAAGACAAGTACAAGCACTTCATGGACCGCGAGAAGGAAGCGACCATGCGGTACGAGTACGCCTGCTCTACGATCCCTGGCCTGTTGCAGACCGAACCGTACATTCGTGAGCAACTGCGGACCGCACGCCCCAAGGACGAGAGCGAACTGGACGAACAAGTAGCAGCCCGCCTGGGTCGGCAGGTTCTGTTGCACGGCGCCGACGCCATGGAGTTCCGAGCAGTACTGGACGAGTCCGCCGTACGACGCGCTCTGCGTGATCCTGCCCAGTGGAAGCAGCAGTTGGAGCGCCTTCTGGAGCTGGCTGAACTTCCGACCATCACGCTTCAGGTGTTGCCCTTCTCCGCCGGTCTACAGCACATTCTCGGTGGTTCGCTCACGCTGCTATGGCTGCCGGACGGAAGGAACATCGCGTACACCGAAGGCGCATACTCGGGACACCTCGTCGAGGATCCGACTGATGTGGAACAGCTCAGACTGTCCTACGATCTATTGCGAGACTCGGCGCTCTCGCCACGGCAGTCCGTGGCACTGATCCGAACAATCTTGGAGGCCAGCACATCATGCACCCCCCTCGACTCGACCTCAGCGGAGCCGTGTGGCGTAAGTCGAGCTACAGCAATGCCGACGGGGGCAACTGCGTAGAGGTAGCCGACAACTACCCCACCCTCACCCCCATCCGCGACAGCAAGCGCCCCGAAGCCCCCGCCCTGGTCGTCACCACCTCCGCCTGGACGGCCTTCATCGCCCACCTCAAGGACTGAAGCCACCGCACCTCCCCCGTGTCAGCCCCTCATGAGAGGCTGACCCCGCCCAGCGCACGAGGGCGAGGGGAGGACAGGTGTACGTATCCGCAATCGGCTTCTCGAACGTCAGAGGCTTCACCGCCGAGCGTGCCGTGGACGAACTCCGGCTGCCCATACCGCAGGACGGTGGCAGCTGGACCGTACTCGCCGGACGCAACGGCTCTGGCAAGTCCACGCTCCTCCGCGCCCTCGCGCTCGCCGTCGCCGGCCCCCAGGTGGCCCGCACCCTCGTGCAGGACTTCAGCGGCTGGATCACCAGCGGTGAGCAGTCGGCATGGGCGCAGGTGCACGTCCAGCCCGACTACGCCGTCGACCGACTCACCGGACGTGGCAGGGCACCCGACGGCCGCATCGTCCTCGGCCTCGACTGGGCAATCCCCGAGAACCAGACGGACGGGCCGCGCTACGGGGCACCACCGCAGCCCCAGCTGTCTCCCTTCGACGGTGAGGACTACGGCTGGAGAGGCGCCGCACGCGGTCCCTGGGCAACCAACCCACAAGGCTGGTTCTGCGCCGCCTACGGACCGTTCCGGCGGCTGGCGGGCGGAAGCGGCGAGGCGCAGCGGCTGATGCTCGCGCCCGGTCCCGCGGGACGTATGGCCTCCCTCTTCCACGAGGACGCGTCCCTGGCCGAAGGCGTCGCCTGGCTCAAGGAGCTGAGGCATCGGAGCCTGGAGGAGCAGCAGGACGCCGCCGAGTTGTTGGAGACCATCCTGGAGCTGCTCTCCGACGAACTGCTGCCCGACGGCTACCGCGCGCTGCGTGTGACCTCCGACGGGCTGTGGGTGGCCCCGGACGGAGATCCCGAACGCGCCTACCCCCTCCGGGAGATGAGCGACGGCTTCCGTACCGTCGCCTCCCTGGTCCTGGACATCGTGCGGCAGTTGCAGAACGCCTACGGAACGCTCGACGCGGGCAAGGACGACGAGGGGCACCCCGTGGTCCGGATGCCCGGTGTGGTGATCATCGACGAGGTGGACGCCCATCTCCACGTCACCTGGCAGCGGCGGATAGGCGGCTGGCTGCGCCTGCACTTCCCGCGGATCCAGTTCATCGTCACCAGCCACAGTCCGTACATCTGCCAGGCGGCCGACCCGGGCGGGCTGATCCGCCTGCCGGGGCCGGAGGAACGGCGTGGCCCCGAGGTCGTCGACGAGGCGCTGTACCGGCGCGTCGTGTACGGAAGCGGTGACGACGCCGTGCTGTCCGAGCTGTTCGGCCTGGAGACGCCGTACTCCAACGAGGCCGAGAAGCAGCGTGGCCGGCTCGTAGAGCTGGAGCGGAAGGTATTCCGTGACCAAGCCGACGAAGCGGAGCTGCGCGAGTACCGGGAACTGACCGAGCTGCTCACCAGCTCCCTGTCTGCGCGCGTTGACGAGGTGGCGGCGAGGCTCGGAGGCGGCCGGTGATCCCGGTGACGCGTCTGCCTGCCCCGCAGGAGTTACTGAAGCTGCTCGCGAGCGGCACCGACCGGGTCGTGAAGAAGGGGGCCGACAGTGCAGCCGCGGACTCTGTGTGGGGCAGCAGCCGCGCGGCCAAGCGCGAGATACGCGTCCTGCTCCACCTCATGGCCCCCGCCATCCAGCGCTGCATGTACTGCCTGGACAGCCAGGGCACCGACATCGACCACTTCCAGCCCAAGGCCCTCGCTCCGCTGCGTACCTTCGACTGGCTGAACCACCTGCTGGCCTGCTCGTACTGCAACAGCAACGCGAAGCGCGAGGCGTACCCCTGCGACGCGCACACCGGGGAGCGCCTGCTGCTGGATCCCAGCACCGACGATCCGGCCGACCATCTGGCGCTGCTGCCCGCGTCGGGGACGTACGACGGTCTGACGGCGAAGGGCCGGGAGTCGATCACCGTTTTCGACCTCAACCGAGAGGTCCTGAGACGCGGTCGGGTCCGTGCCTACCGGCTTTACCGTGATCTGCTGCCGGTGTGGCACGCGAAGGTGCTCCGGGGTGACCTGGAAGGAGCGGCCGAGACCGCCTTGGCCTTGCTTGAGGAGCCCTTCGGCGATGTGCTGCGCACCCTGTGCCTACGGGCCCGCACTGCCACCGTCGCGGAGCTGACGTATGGCCGGGAGCTGGGCCAGGCACTCGTGGCGTGGCGACAGGCCCAGCAGTGAGGCCGTGGCCGACTACCCACCACTAAGGCATCCGGCAAGGCCGCAGGAACGTTGCCCCCTCACTCGGGCGAGTGACGCTACCGTCGTACGGGGAACAGCTGAGAGCACCACCGCTCACGATCTCCTTCATGGGAGCAGTCATGGCCGCACAGGCACACACCGGGCAGGACCCGCGAGCTACTCCTGAGAACTGGATGTTCCCGCCCGAGGAGGGCTGGACATGGGACCAGGTCAAGGAGCTGGACGTCCCGTTCTACTGGGAACTCTTGGATGGGAACATCGTGGTACGTGGGGCGACGACATGGTGGCACGACCGGGTGCGGAACGAGCTGTACTTCCAGCTGAGGAGCGCACAGCGCCCGCCGTACGGCACCGAAGTCGAGCGCTGGACCCAGTTCGACGACAACAACGTCCCCAAGCCGGACATCGTTGTATACGACAAGACCGGGATCGACATCCGCACCCTGGACTGCACGCCGGTCGCCTGCGTGGTCCTTGCCGTTGAGGTGGTCTCCCCCGGGTCTCGCGGCATGGACCGTTTCCGCAAACCCGGCATGTACGCCGAGGCCGAAATTACCCATTACTGGCGAGTCGAGCGCGGCGCGGACGATGTTCCGGTGGTGCACCAGTTCTGGCGCGACGAGGACAGTGGGGTCTTCATCCCCCGGCCCGACCGGCCCGTTCACACCGACAAGCTCACCACTGTGGTCCCCTTCCCCGTCGACATCGACCTCCGCGCGCTGATCGAACTTGATTAGCACGCATCCCACGGACGAGGCTGACGCAGACCCGTCAGGTCAATCGCCTCTCCGGGCCGCTTCGAGCAGCGCGCGGCACGCCGCGTTGTGCGGGACGGGCGCCTCCGTACGTCCGAGGGCCCGGTCACGCTCTAGGCGGGCAAGGGCCAAGGCGTCCTCAAGTCCGTCAAACTCTGCGCAGGACATCAGAACAGCGACCGGAGCACCCTCGTCATTCAGAGTGATGTGCTCGTGCAGGGCAGCCCGGCGCACGAGATCGTCCAGCTTGCCCCTCGCCTCAGCGAGGGAATACGTGGCAGACATGCACCCTGTCTACACCTGGATGCATGTCTGCCGACGTCGAAACCGACGGCTCAGAACGGGAAGAAGCTTCGGCCGTGCTGGACCGAGATCCACTTCTGGGTGGTGAAGGCGTCGACGGTCGTCTCGCCGTTCAGGCGGCCGATGCCGGAGTGCTTCTCGCCGCCGAAGGGGACCAGCGGCTCGTCGTGGACGGTGCCGTCGTTGACGTGGAACATGCCGGTGTCGATCTGCTTGGCGAAGGCGACACCGCGCTCGACGTCGGCGGTGTGCACGGCGCCGCTGAGCCCGTACGGGGTGTCGTTGACGATGCGGACGGCCTCCTCCTCACCGTCGAAGGTGACGAGGAGCGCGACCGGGCCGAAGATCTCCTGCCGGAGGATGGCGGAGTCGGCGGGCAGGTCCGTCAGGACGGTCGGCTCGACGAGGTTGTCGGTGGTGGCGCCGCGCACCAGGGCCGTGGCGCCCTCGGCGATCGCCTGGTCGACCGCGCCGGTGAGCGAGTCCGCCTGGGAGGAGTTGATGACCGGGCCGATGATCGTCTGGGGGTCGCTCGGGTCGCCGACCTTCAGCGTCTTCACCTTGGCGACGAACTTCTCGGTGAACTCGTCCGCGATCGAGCGGTCCACGAGAACGCGGTTGGCGGCCATGCAGACCTGGCCCTGGTGGACGTAGCGGCTGAAGACCGCCGCGTCGACGGCGTAGTCGATGTCCGCGTCGTCGAGGACCACCAGGGCGCTGTTGCCGCCGAGCTCCAGCACCGCGCTCTTGAAGTGCGAGGCGCAGACGGTGGCGACATGGCGGCCGACCTTGTCGGAGCCGGTGAAGGAGATGACCTTCGGCACGGGGTGCTCGATGAAGGCGTCGCCGATCTCGGCGATGTCGGTGATGACGACGTTGAGCAGACCGCCGGGCAGGCCCGCGTCCTCGAAGATCTTCGCCACCAGGGAGCCGCCGACGATCGGGGTGTTCTGGTGCGGCTTGAGGACCACGCCGTTGCCGAGCGCCAGGGCCGGCGCGACGGACTTCAGGGAGAGCAGGAAGGGGAAGTTGAAGGGGCTGATCACGCCGACGACACCGACGGGGACGCGGTAGAGGCGGTTCTCCTTGCCGTCGATCGGCGAGGGGAGGATCTTGCCCTCGGGGCGCAGCGCCAGCTGGATCGACTCGCGCAGGAACTCCTTGGCGAGGTGGAGCTCGAAGCCCGCCTTGAGGTGGGTGCCGCCGAGCTCGGCGATGATCACCTCGGTGATCTCGGCCTCGCGCTCCTCGATGAGGCGCAGGGCCTTCTCGAAGACGGCACGACGGGCGTACGGGTTGGTCGCGGCCCATTCCTTCTGGGCGCGCCGGGCGGCGAGGTAGGCCTCGTCGACCTCGTCGACCGTGGCTATCGTGATCGACGCCAGTTTCTCGCCGTTGTACGGGTTGAAATCGATGATGTCCCAGGAGCCGGTGCCCTGGCGCCACTCGCCGTCGATGTACTGCTGGGCCAAGTCGGTGAAGTAGGACGACATGTGCTCCCTCAATCCCCTTGCTGCCGAGGCAGACATCCGAGTCTGAGTCAGCAGACACATCCGATCAACGTCTGATCAGACGTCATCGTACTTGCGTCCAAAGGGAGTTGGAGAGCACCTCCGAAGAGTCCACGAAGACTCACAGGCGAACAGACTGTGAAGACTCACCGGAGGTGGCGGGGAGAAGGTCAGGAGAGCTGGAGCAGTCCCCGCAGCAGATCGCGGCTCTCGGAGGGCCCGGGGCTGTCCTGCTGCAACTGCTTGAGCGCGCCTTCGTACTGGGTGACGTCCTCGCGTTTGTCCAGGTAGAGCGCGCTGGTGAGCTGCTCCAGATAGACGACGTCCGACAGGTCGGACTCGGGGAAGCTCAGGATGGTGAAGGAACCGCTCTCGCCCGAGTGGCCGCCGAAGCTGAACGGCATGACCTGAAGTCGTACGTTGGGGCGCTCCGACACCTCGATCAGATGCTGGAGTTGCCCGCGCATCACCTCGCGGTCGCCGTAAGGGCGGCGCAGCGCGGCCTCGTCGAGGACGATGTGGAACTCCGGGGCCTTCTCGGAGACGAGGTACTTCTGCCGCTCCAGGCGCAGCGCGACGCGCCGCTCGATGTCGGCGGGCGAGGCGCCCCGCATGCCGCGCGCGACGACCGCGTGGGCGTAGGCCTCCGTCTGCAACAGGCCGTGCACGAACTGGACTTCGTACGACCGGATCAGATGGGCCGCGCCCTCCAGGCCGACGTAGGTCGGGAACCAGCTGGGCAGGACGTCCGAGTAACTGTGCCACCAACCCGCGACGTTGGCCTCCTTGGCGAGGGAGACGAGCGACGTGCGCTCGGCCTCGTCGGTGATGCCGTACAGCGTCAGCAGGTCCTCGACGTCGCGCGTCTTGAAGCTCACCCGTCCCAACTCCATGCGGCTGATCTTCGATTCGGAGGCACGGATCGAGTAACCGGCCGCTTCCCGGGTGATTCCGCGCGACTCCCGCAGGCGCCGCAGATGTGATCCCAGCAGCATGCGCCGCACCACCGAGCCGCTCGACTCACCAGCGCTCACGTTCGTCCGCCTCCCCAACCGTCTTCAAGGGCCGAAGTCTGCCACTAAAACACTTCAAGCAGTACTCGTTCAGTTACAGAAACGGAAAGAGTCCAAAGGGGCCACACAGGAAAAGATCACTAGAGGGTCAACAAGCGGGAAGAAGGTGACAGAAGAAATGACCAAGAAAGGGTGGAGGAAGGTCCAATTCGGGCGCGTGCACGTGCATCTGCCCTTGCATCTGCTGTACGCATTCGGAACCATGGTCCTCGCGCCACCGCTGCATCGCAACGACCGCGAACACCCGGGAGTGCCTCGCATGGGGACGAATGGATCGACCATGCTCGAGCCCTTACGGCAGGGACTTCCGCCGCTCGACCCCGCGGCCGTGTCCAGCGCCGCTTCCTGCGCCCTGCCGGCGCGCTACGAAGCGGTGCGCGAAGCTCGGCAGTTCACCCGCAGAACGCTGGACCAGTGGGACATCGGCGAGCGCTTCGACGATGTCTGCCTGGTGGTCTCCGAGCTCGTGACCAACGCCCTGCGGCACGCCCTGCCCTCGGACACGCCCCGTTCGGACGACCAAGGCCCGCCCGTGCGGCTGCACTTGATGCGGTGGACCTCACGTCTGGTGTGCGCGGTGCGCGACCCCAGTCACGACAGTCCGGTCGCGGGCGACTCGGAGGACTTCTCGGCGGAGTCGGGCCGGGGCCTGTTCCTGGTCGACTCGTTCGCCGACAGCTGGGGCTGGCACCCGCTCGCGGGAACGCTCAGCGGCAAGGTCGTGTGGGCGCTCTTCAGACTTCCGCAGCCGGCCGCCGGCGGGGTTTCGGCCGAATAGAGAACCGCGGCGCTTTTTGGCGCCGCGGTTCTACGCGCGTTACGCGCCGCGAGAGGGTCGTTGCCGTCAGTTACGCCGGTTGCCCCGCCCGAAGGCGCGCCCGGGTGTGCGGCACCGACTCATGTCAGCCGGCGATCAGGTGGTCGAACTCGCCGTCCTTGATGCCCAGGAGCATGGCTTCGATCTCGGCGCGGGTGTAGACGAGCGCGGGCCCTTCCGGGAACCGCGAGTTCCGCACCGCCACGTCACCTCCGGGCAGCCTCGCGAACTCCACGCAGGAGCCCTGCGAGTTGCTGTGCCTGCTCTTCTGCCAGGCCACCCCGGTCAGCTCGGTCGCAGCCATGCCGTTGTACACGTCGTCCAGGTCATCCACGTCGTACACGTCGTGGTCCACAAGTCGCTCCCCGGTCGTGCAGTGGCCGATGTGGCCATTGATGCAGTGGCCAACTGCCCCGGATCATAGCTCTGTTCATGTGCAGATGCATGGGCAGATGCACGTGCACGGGGGGTGGTCCCACGGTTACAGCTTTTACCGCCATTTGACTACCGAGTGTTGACCGCCCGACTACTGCCTGGTACTCGCCGGGCCGCATCTGGTTCAGCGTCTGCCCCGGGGAACGCATGACATGCGCCCCCCGGCCCCCGTGCATGATCTTCCACGCCATCATCCGCGCTGGGTCGTCCGGGTCGAATCCCTCATGCAATAAGAAGAGACGCGTACCGGGCCCTTCGAGTTTCAACGTTCACGTAATGGCCCAATCCGGAGGGGTCACGGGATCGTTGTCGGCCCACCGGACGCGCGGCATCCGTTCCGGCTCGTGCGCGGGAATCCGCACGTCGACGGTGCCGGCGAAGCGGATCGCCCCTCCGGAGCGTGGGGCGGGGCTCTGTCCGGACGGGATTCACGACTTGCCGCCGCCTGGTTCAGTCTCAGCCTCGGTCCCGGCTTCGGCTTCAGTACCCATGTGGTCGAAGAGTTCGCCGAGACCCTTGGGACGGTCGCGCCGGAAGCGTTCGTACGGCGGAGCCCGTTCCGTTCGTGGGCGAGCGGGCGCTTCCCCTCCGCCTCTCCACGGAGTGGAGTGTGTCGGCCGGGTGGGATCAGCGGCCGGTACCGGAGTACGGCAGCAGCGCCATCTCGCGCGCGTTCTTGATCGCGCGAGCGAGCAGCCGCGCGTCGGCGGCCCGCCGCGCTTCCGCGTGCAGGCCGCCGACGGTCACGACGCAGAGGTGCGAGGACGGTGTCAGCCGACACCGCCGCGCTCGGCGCCCGCCTTACCGCCCGCCTCGCCACGCGCCCTGCCGAGCGCGTCGCCGGCCGCTCCGTAGCGGCGCTCGAAGCGTTCCACGCGGCCCGCGGTGTCCAGCACCCGCGCGTTGCCCGTGTAGAAGGGGTGGCTCACGTTCGAGATCTCGACGTCCACCACGGGGTAGGTGTGGCCGTCCTGCCATTCGATCGTCTTCTCGCCCGCCGTGGCGGCGAGCGTCGAGCGGGTGAGAAAGGCGTGGTTCGCGGCGCGGTCGCGGAAGACGACAGGGCCGTACTCCGGGTGGATTCCCTCGCGCATGACGGTCAGCGCTCCTCTCGGAAGTCGACGTGCCGGCCGGCGACCGGGTCGAACTTGCGCAGGGTCATCCGGTCCGGGTCGTTGCGCCGGTTCTTGCGGGTGACGTACGTGAAGCCGGTCCCGGCCGTGGACCGGAGCTTGATGACGGGACGGAGTTCGTTGCGTGCCATGGCTGGCATGTTAATGAAAATGACTCCCATTTCCAAGACGTTTCGGAGAGAGGTGCGTCACGTGCGGCTGCACGGCGGGCCGAACCGAAGGAGATCCTCCGCCGGCCGCGCGACGCGAGCGCCACCCTCGTCCGCGACAGCGACAGCGTGGACGGTCGTCGCCCCGTGGCTACCTGCGCGCCTTCGGGGTGTCCCGGGTGAATCTGCGGGAGCAGGCGTACGCCGGATTCCTGCCGGGTGTCCGCAAGTCGTCCTGGTAGACGGCTCCCTCAGAAGATTCGTAAGTTCTCCCGATGTCTCGCTCAGGGTGTTCGTGAGTGTGGCTGATAGCTTGCTGCGGTCGTTCCGGCGACCCCAGCCACACCATCACCCTTGGGGGCTTCAGTGACATCGGCGACTTCGGCGACTCTTCCGCGTCGGCGGACCCGGGGCGCGGCCATGGCCTTGGCCGCCGGTCTGGCGGGCACGCTCGCGCTCACCGGGTGCAGCAGCGACTCGGGATCCGGGGACGGGTCCGCGAGTCCCGGCGCGTCCGCCTCGGGGACGGCCGGCACGGGCGGCGACTCGGGCACCCCGTCGGCCGCCACCAGCAAGCTGGAGGGCAGTTGGGTGGCCACGACCGGCGGCAAGGCCGTGGCGCTGGTGATCACCGGCAAGCAGGCCGGGCTCTTCACGACGGGCGGCACCGTGTGCACCGGGACCGCCGGTGACGAGGCGGGCATGCAGATGATCCACCTCAAGTGCACGGACGGGAACAAGGACCGCGCGACGGGCATGGTCGACTCCGTGAACAGCGCGACGCTGAAGGTCACCTGGTCGGGGAACCTCGGCAAGGAGTCGTACACGAAGGCCGAGGGCGGTCAGCTCCCGTCGGGACTGCCGACGGCGAGCCTGGGCTCCTGACCGGCCCGACCCCTCCCTGACCTGCCCTGACCTGCACCGATCCACCCCAGTCGGCTCTTGGCGGCGGGCCGCGGAGTCCCTGGGACTCCGCGGCCCGTTCGTGTGTCCGTCGCTCATACCGGCGACGCGGGGCGGCCTTCGGGTCACATTCGGGATATATGCGGCACGGGAGAGGCGTGTGACAGGGGGGCCGCGCAACGCGCGCCCACCGGTCTGCGTGATGATCCATGAGCACCTTCACGAACCCAGGGGGAAACCCATGCGCGCCCTTCCGATCGCCGTCGTCGCCGCCGCGGCGGCACTCACCCTCACCGCCTGCGACAGCGGCGGCAGCAGCAGCGGCAGTGACGGCGGCAAGAAGGCCTCGACCGCCTCCGCCGCCGCCTCCACGGCCTGCAAGATCGACCAGATCGGCATCCAGGTCGGCCCCGCCAACGCCGCCCCGGCCGCCGGCGACACCGGCAACGTGCCCGTCACGCTCACCAACAAGGGCGCCGAGTGCACCCTTCAGGGCTTCCCCGCCGTCAAGGTGCTGGACGGGGGCACGGGTACCGACGTACCCGAGGAGAAGTCCGCGACCCCGCCGAAGCTGACGTTGGCGGCGAGCGGTACCGCCTCCTTCACGATCACCTACGTACGGGGCACGGCGGGCGACGGGAAGAGCCTCGCCGCGACCACGCTGAAGATCGGCCTGCCCGGCGCCGCCACCACCCAGAGCTTCAAGTGGTCGTACGGTCCCCTCGCGGGCAAGACCGGCCCCAACGACCCGAACGCCACCGTGAGCTCGTTCCAGCCCGCGGGCGACTGAGCGGCTCCCGGCGCAAGCCGGGCGTCAGCGAAGTGGCGGACGCGCCCTGACCTGGGCGCGGTCCGCCGCCGCGGCCCCTTCCTGCCATCCGGCCGCGTCGTTGACCCCGCGCAGCCGGGTGGTGACGGTGTCCGGGAACATCCGCTCCATGTGGTCGTTGACCGCCACGTCACGGGCCGCCAGGACGGGCAGCAGCTCCGCCACCGGGGCCTGCGACGCGGCCTCCCCCTCGGCCCCCTCGGCGGCGGTCGCCAGCCGGTCGCCGATCCGGTGCGCGT
Source organism: Streptomyces sp. NPDC107454 (assembly GCF_055582885.1). Lineage (NCBI taxonomy): Bacteria > Bacillati > Actinomycetota > Actinomycetes > Kitasatosporales > Streptomycetaceae > Streptomyces > Streptomyces sp. NPDC107454. Next base: position 102,560 of record NZ_JBVJPA010000005.1, read on the forward strand.
ACGCGGCCAGGAACGACTGCCGGAAGCTCTTCGTCCGCTTCCTTCCCCCGGCCCGCTGGGCCGCCTCCGCCTTCGTCATCGCGGCCGTGGCCTGCACGAGCAGCGAGGTGTAGAGGAGTTCGACGGCCTCCAGGTCGGGTTCGAAGCCGACGACGGTCGAGAATCCGAGCGACTCGTTCCACACAGCGCGACAGCGGTTCGTGTCGGCCACCGCGTCCAGCAGCACCGCCTTGGCCGTCTCGTACGGCGGCTCGACACCGATGCGGCAGGCGCCGGGCGCGTCCTTGGCGTGCGTACGGGCCGCGAGCAGCGCCTCGTCGATGCTGTGCCGGGCCATCAGCTCCTGGGCCTTGGCGCTCAGCGCCTCCGCCTCCTCCGGGAATCCGGTCGCCTCGGCCTTGGCGAGCAGGGCGCGGATACGGGTGAGCATGCGGGATTCCTGCGGGGCGGCCGGGTGCCGTGACGCGCCGTCGGACAGGTGCGTGTCGAGGGGTTCGAGAGTGGGGAGGCGGAGCAGCAGCCGGTAGAGCTCCAGCGCGGCGGTCGCGAGCGAGAAGCGGTCGGTGCGCGGGGCGCGGGCGTCCAGCTCATCGAGCTGCGCCGCCCAGCGCGGGCCCCGGGGCCGCCGGTCCCGGCCGGCCTCCGCGCGCACCAGCTCCGACACCAGCTGCAGGTGCACCTCGTCCAGTTCGCGCCGCACGATCCGTACGACATCGGCGGGCTGCCAGCCGCGACGCCACGCCGAGGCGACGAACTCCTCGCCGCGGCGGGCGAGTTCGGCGTCGGAAGCGGGGTCGGCGGCGAGCAACGAGGCGCCCGTGTCGAGGGCCGCGTCGCTGTCGGCGTAGAGCGCGGTCTCGAAGGCGCGCTCCACGGCGCTGGGCGTACTGCTCATGCGTCGATCGTGTCACGCCCGCCGAAGCGGGCCGTCCACACCCTGTGGACAGAGAAGCGTGGACGGGAACCCGGAGAGTGTCAACTTCGGGTTGACACTCTCCACCTGTCAACCTACGGTTGACACATGACGACGAACCCACCTGTCAAGGCATCCGTACGTCTCGACGACCTCATCGAGGCCATCAAGAAGGTCCACACCGACGCGCTCGACCAGCTCCAGGACGCGGTGATCGCGGCGGACCACCTCGGCGACGTGGCCGACCACCTGATCGGCCACTTCGTGGACCAGGCCCGGCGTTCGGGCGCGTCCTGGACGGACATCGGCAAGAGCATGGGGGTCACCCGGCAGGCGGCGCAGAAGCGCTTCGTCCCCAAGGCCGAGTCGGACCTCGACCCCAGCCAGGGCTTCGGCCGCTACACGCCCCGCGCCCGGAACGCGGTCATGGCCGCGCACAACGAGGCGAAGGCCGCGGGCAACGCGGAGGGACTCACCGAGCACCTCGTCCTCGGCCTCCTCTCCGAGCCCGAGGGGCTCGCCGCGAAGGCGATCACCGCGCAGGGCGTGCCCCTGGACGCCGTCCGCGAGGCCGCGACCGCGGCGCTCCCGCCGGCGGCCGAGGAGGTCCCGGAACTCATCCCGTACGGCCCCGCCGCCAAGAAGGCCCTGGAACTCACCTTCCGCGAGGCCCTGCGCCTCGGCCACAACTACATCGGCACCGAACACATCCTCCTGGCCCTCCTGGAGTACGAGAACGGCAACGGCGTCCTCAGTGGCCTCGGCATCGACAAGACAGCGGCGGAGACCTACCTCGCGCGCGTGCTGGAGGTCATCGCGGTGGGGGGACAGCAGCAGGACCAGCAGCAGGACCCCCAGAAGGACCAGCGAGAAGATCAGTAGGGTCGCGTCCGCGGCCGTTGTCAGACCCCCCTGCGAGACTCGGAACCATGAGCGACCGGTGGGCTCTCGGGCCGGCCGAGGACGGTGGTGCGGAGGTCGCCCCCCTCGGCTCCGACGGGCTGCCCGCGGGGCCGGTGCGCAGGGAGGCGGACCTGGTCGAGGCCGTGCGGGGGCGACCCGACGTGGTCCGGTGGGTCTGGCGGTCCACGGCCGAGGTCTATCCGCGTCTGCTCGCCGCCGGGGTGCGAGTGGAGCGGTGTTACGACATCGAGGCCGCCGAGACACTGCTGCTCGGCCACGAGGGCCGGCTCGGCGAACCCCGGTCGGCGGCCGCCGCGCTGGCGAGGCTGCGCGGCGGCCCCGTACCGCCGGATCCCCCGCAGCGCTCCGCCGAGCCCGGCTCGCAGTCGTCCCTCTTCGAGCCGCGCCCGGTCCACGTACCCCTGGAAGACCTCCTGGCGGTGTACGCCGATCAGCGCCGCCGGCACGACACGACCGCGCACCCGGAGCGCATGCACCTGCTGACCACGGCCGAGTCCGCGGGCATGCTGGTGGCGGCCGAGATGAACCGCACCGGGCTGCCGTGGCGCGCGGACGTCCACCGCGAGGTTCTGCACGAGCTGCTCGGCGAGCGGTACGCGGGCGGCGGCGAGCCCAGACGCCTCGCCGAGCTCACGGACGAGGTGTCGGCCGCCTTCGGCAGACGCGTCCGCCCCGACCTGCCCGCCGACGTCGTCAAGGCCTTCGCACAGGCCGGAATCAAGATCAAGTCCACCCGGCGGTGGGAGATCGAGACCATCGAGCACCCTGCCGTGAAACCGCTGCTGGAATACAAGAAGCTGTACCGGATCTGGGTGGCGCACGGCTGGTCCTGGCTCCAGGACTGGGTGCGCGACGGACGCTTCCGGCCCGAGTACCTGCCCGGCGGGACCGTCACCGGCCGCTGGGTGACCAACGGCGGCGGCGCCCTGCAGATCCCCAAGGTGATCCGGCGTGCCGTCGTCGCCGACCCGGGCTGGCGGCTCGTGGTGGCCGACGCCGACCAGATGGAACCGCGGGTGCTGGCCGCGATCTCGCGCGACCCCGGCCTGATGGAGGTCGCGGGCCGGGAGAGCGACCTGTACCAGTCGGTGTCGGACCGGGCGTTCGCCGGCGACCGGGCACAGGCCAAACTCGCCGTGCTCGGCGCGGTGTACGGGCAGACGTCCGGCGACGGCCTGAAGAACCTGGCCGCGCTGAGAAGACGCTTCCCCCGCGCCGTCGCCTACGTGGACGACGCGGCGCGGGCCGGCGAGGAGGGCCGACTCGTACGGACGTGGCTGGGGCGGACGAGCCCCCCGGCGGCCGGTGCGTCGGACGCCTCCTCGGAGGAGGCGGGCATCCCGCAGGACGAACCCGCCGAGCCCCTCGGAGACCAGGGCTGGGTGCCGGGCTACGCCTCCTCCAACTCCCGTGCCCGAGGCCGCTTCGCACGCAACTTCGTCGTCCAGGGCAGCGCCGCCGACTGGGCGCTGCTGCTGCTCGCCGCCCTCCGGCGCACCTGCGCGGACCTCGCCGCAGAGCTGGTCTTCTTCCAGCACGACGAGGTGATCGTGCACTGTCCGGCCGACGAGGCGGACGCGGTCGTGGCCGCGATCCGGGAGGCGGCGGAGCTGGCGGGACGGCTGACGTTCGGCGAGAGCCCGGTCCACTTCCCGTTCACGACGGCGGTGGTGGAGTGCTACGCGGACGCGAAGTGACCCGGACGACGGCCCGCGTCTCACGCCCCCAGGTGACCGGCTCCTCCAGCCGGCCTCCTCCAGGCGGCCTACTCCTCCTCCAGGAGTTCCCTCAGCGCTCCCACCACCGAGGTGTCCGTCCCGTCCAGCGCCGCGAGCGCCGACTTCCACAGCTCGTGCGCCCCTCCGGCATCCCCCTGCGCATGCAGCAGCAGCCCCAGCTGATGCCGGGCGAGCCCGCCGGTGTACCGGTCGGCGCGCTGATCGGCGCGGGAGAGCAGCAGGTCGCACTCGCGCGTGGCCCGTTCGGCATGCCCCACCCCGCGCAGCGCGCGCACCAGCCCGAGCCGCGTCTGCGACTCCCCGTGCCAGTCTCCGTGACCGCCGAGGATGCGCAGGCTCTCCTCGAAGTGCGGTACGGCGGCGGCCGGTTCGCCGAGCGTCAGGTGGGCGTAGCCGATGTTGCAGTGCGCGGAGTGCCGGATGATCACGTCGTCCATCGCGTCGCCGATCGCCAGGCTGCGCTTGTGGTGGTCGATGGCGGCCCGGGGGTCCGTGTGCTCGTACAGATTGCCGAGGTGGCTGTAGGTGATGGCCTCGGTGTGCGGGTCGCCCAGCTCCCGGGAGAGTTCGAGGCTCTGCAGCAGCGCCTCGCTGGACTCGGCATGGCGGCCCAGCCCCTCCAGGAGCATGCCGCGGTTGTTCAGACCGCGCCGGATCCACGACAGCACCCCGAGCCGCCGCCAGATCGCCAGCGCCTCGTCGTTCAGCGTGAGCGCCTCGCTCGCGCGGCCCGTCATGAAGTGCAGCCCCGCGAGGTCCCCGAGCGCGTACGCCTGCGCGGCCTCGTCCCCGAGCCGCCGCGCCGCGCCCAGCGCGGCCCGCAGGAGCACCTCCGACTCCGGGACGCGCCCGCTGCGCTGGAGATAGGGGTTGAGCAGCCGCACCAGCACGGGAACGTACGCGGAGGTGTCCGCGTACCGCTCCACCAGCGCCACCACGTTCTCCAGTTCCAGGTCACCCCAGGTGAAGGCATCCCTGGCGGTGCAGAACGGCGGCGTGGCCGCGGCGTCCACCGTGTGCGCGCCCGGTTGCGCGGCGGTCGGCCGGCTGCGGTCCTCGCGGTCGAGGCCCGGCTCGACGATCGCTTCGAGGGAGCGGGCGGCGACACCGGCGTACCAGCGCAACGCCCGCTCGGACACGTGGATGCCCGCGCCCCCGTCCCCGGGCTCCCCGTCCGTCTCGCCCGCGATCTCCCGGGCGAAGTCGCGGACGAGGTCGTGGGGCGCGTAGCGGCCGTACGCCGTCTCCTCCAGGAGCGCGACGTCGACGAGGCGGTCGAGGGCGGCCTCGGCACGGAACTCGGCGACGCCGGAGAGCCGGGCGAGCAGGGGCGCCCCGTACACGGGGAGGTCGAGCGCGCCGATGCCGCGCAGCACGAGCGCCGCGTCCTGGTCGGCCTCACGCTCCGAGGCACGCAGCGCGTCGAGCGCGACGGCCAGCGATCTGCGGACACTCAGGTCGTCGTACTCCAGATGATGCAACCTCCCTTCGGTGGCGGTCAGTTGACTGGCGAGGACGTCCGGCGTGAGCGCGCGGCGCGCGGCGAGGCGGGCCGCGACCACACGCAGGGCGAGCGGGAGCCGACCGGTGAGCTCGACGAGGGGGTGCGCACTGTCGAGGCCGTCCACCCGCCCGGACACCGCGCGCAGCAGCGCCGCGCTGTCCTCCACCGAGAGCGGCGCGAGCGGGAAGCGCCGCGCGCCGTCCAGCGCGGTGAGCGGTGAACGGCTCGTCACGATCACCGCGCACCCTGCGCCCGCGGGCAGCAGCGGCCGTACCTGAGCGGCGTGCGCGGCGTCGTCGAGCACCATCAGGGTGCGCGTCGGAGCCAGCATCGAGCGGAGCAACGCGGCGGCCGCGTCCGGGTGTTCGGGGATCCGGCGCGGCTCGGCACCGAGGTCACGCAACAGCGCGGCGAGCGCCTGGCCGGGGGTGAGGGGCGTCATTCCGGGCGTGGCGCCGTGCAGGTTGACGTACAGCTGGCCGTCGGGGAAACGTTCCCGCAGGCCGTGTGCCACATGCAGCGCCAGGGCGCTCTTGCCGACTCCGGCCATCCCGCTGATGACGGCGACGGCCGGAGCGGCGGGGCTGGGGCGCCGGGCCGTGTCGAGGGCCACGTTCAGTTCCCGGCGTACGTCGGCGCGGCCGGTGAAGTGCCCGGGCGGAGGCGGGAGCTGGGCGGGCCGGGGCGGGGCCGGTACCGCCGGGGCGGCCTGCTCCGCACGGTCTGCGCCCGCGCCCTCGTTCCCGTCCCGGTCGGGTGCGGACGCATCGCTCTCCCCCGCCCGCTCACGCAGGATCTCCAGATGCGCCGCGCGCACCGCGGGCCCGGGCTCGACACCGAGTTCCTCCACCAGGCGAGCCCGTAGGTCGCGGTGGACGGCCAGGGCCTCGGCCTGACGTCCGGTGCGGTGCAGTACGAGCATCAGCAGCCGGTGGAAGGCCTCACGCAGGGGGTGCTCGGCGACCAGTGCGGACAACTCGGGTGCGAGGGCGGCGAGTCGGGTGACGCCGGGGGCGTTGGAGGTGTTGGAGGTGTTGGAGGTGTTGGAGGTGTTGGGAGCACCGGTGGCTTCCGTTGCTTTTGCGTCGGCGGAGACTCCGCTGGCCCCGGCGTCACCGCGGTCCCCGGTGTCACCGAAAACCCAGCCGACCCCGGTACCACCGGCGCCCCCGGCGTGCGCGGTGTCACCGGCGGCGCCCTCACCCGCAAAGGTCCCCCCGGCCCCCGGCCCCGCAAGCCGCAACTCGGCCTCGTACCGGCACTCAAGGACGAGCAGCCGCGCCTCCTCCAGGCGCTGGACGAGCGCGTGTCCGCCGAGTTCGGGCGGGACCCCGCCGAGCGGTGTGCCGCGCCACAGCACAAGCGCCGCCAGCGCCTCACGCAGCGCCCGCTCCCAGTCGCGCCCGGCGTGCGCGGCGCGCGCCGCCGTGACGTGGGACTCGAAGACGCGCACGTCCAACTCGCCCTCGCCGACCCGCAGGAGATACCCGGGCGGCATGGCCCGCAGCCGCTCCGGATCGTCGAGGAGCCGCCGCAGCCGGGTGACGTGGTTCTGCAACGAGGCCTGCGCTGACGCGGGCGGCGCCCCGCCCCACAGCGCGTCCTTGAGCGCGTCCACCGAGACGACCCGGCCCGGCTCCAGGAGCAGCGCGACCAGCAGGGCGCGCATCTTGCCGCCGCCGATCGAGCGGACCTCGCCGTCGGCGTCGTACAACACCGGAGGCCCCAGCAGCCCGAACCGCAGCCCGTACCGCATAGCCCGCCCCACTGCCTTTCCGTGCGACCGGCCCGACCGGTTCAGACCGGTACCGACCACACCCATGGCGACTTCGCGCCTTCTTGCGACGACTTCACGCCGACCGACTTCCGGTTTCCGGGTTTCCGGATGGAAACCCGTTGGCGACATGTTAGCGATCCGTTGGCGCGGGCTGATGGGATCACTGCATCGGATCTGGCCCGACGGTGCGCGCGTACGACGCGTAACTCGGGGGAGTGTCGCCGCCGTGGCCGGATCCGGGGACAGAGAGGGCCCCGGTCGTCGGAGGTGAGCGACCGGGGCCCTCGTCCGCTCCCGGCCGTCCTGCCGCTCGCCGTCAGATGACGGGCGGGCGTCCCAGCCGCGTGAGCCGCCACACCGTCCGCCACCGCATCGGCCGCCGCTCGCCGCCCGACTGCCGCAGGCCCTCCGCGAAGCCGCCGAACCAGGCCCGCAGTCCGCCGAGCGACCGCGTCCGTGCGAGCGTCAGCAGCATCCAGATCCCCAGGTGCACGGGGATGAGCGGGAGGGGCAGCCTGCGACGGGTGAGCCAGACCCGGTTGCGGGCGGTGACCCGGTAGTAGATGGCGTGCCGGGCGGGCGAGGTCTTGGGGTGCTGGAGCAGCAGTTCGGGCTCGTAGAGCACGGTCCACCCGTCGTCGATGGCCCGCCAGGCCATGTCCGTCTCCTCGTGTGCGAAGAAGAACTCGGCGGGCCAGTCCCCGATCCGGGCGAGCATGGGCATGGACAGCGCGTGTCCGCCGCCGAGGAACCCGGTGACCGGACCGCCCCGCATCGGGTCCTTGGCCCCGACCCGGGGCACATGCCGGCGCTGGGTCTCCCCGTGCTCGTCGGCGATGCGGAAGCCGACGATGCCCAGGCGCGGATCGGCGGTGTACAGGTCCCGCACCTTGCGCAGCACATCCGCGTCGACCAGCAGCCCGTCGTCGTCCAGCTCGACGACGACGTCCACGTCGGCGAACTCCCTGAGCCGGGCGAGGCCCACGTTGCGCCCGCCCGGGCAGCCGCGGTTCTCGTCGACCTCGATGCCGGTCACCTCACCGGGCAGTCCCAGCCGCTCGGCGAACTCGGGCAGTGGACAGCCGTTTCCCACGATCACGATCCGCGTGGGCGCGACGTCCTGCTTGGCCACCGAGGTGAGCAGCGCGTCGACCTCGTCGGGCCGGTTCCCCATGGTCACGACGGCAACGGCGATCCGAGGACCCTCCGACACGACACCACTCCATCCCAGGCCGACAACTCTGCCCGCGATGCTAGCCGTTCACCCGGAGTCTCCCTCGCGTACGCCGCGCTTCCCCGTGCTCTCCGCGTTTACTCACGTCGTACGAAGCTCTGTGCGCCGTACGAACTTCAGTCCCGACCAGTCCTCCCCCAGCGCGGCCACCTTCACGTCGACCACCCCGAGCGGCAGGAAGATCTCACGCAGGGCGTTCTCGAAACCTACTCGGCGCGGGGGCCACGGCATGGGTACGCGCCCGGAGCAGCGTCGACTCTCACCGACTCCTGCCGGTTCTTACCGTCTCTTCTCGACTCTTACCGGACACACACCCGCGCGACCCTCAAGCGGCGTAGGCGCCCCGCACCTCGAAGCGCTCGGCGGACGGCGGGGCGGCCAGCCAGTCCTTCAGGCCCGCCTGGAACTCACGGAACTCCTGGATCGCGGAGAGCGGATTCTCGGTCCCGTCCGCGATCTCCAGTTCCGCGAGGTAGGTGACTCCGTCGGGGAGCCGGTACGAGGCGTAGCGCACGCCCTCGGGCCGCGCGGCCTCGATCGCGGCGAACATCTTCCGCAGCGCCGCTTCGAGCGCGTCGACGCACTCGGGCCTCACCGTGGCACGCACCATCAGAACAGCCATGTCGTGATCTCCTTCTCGTCCCTGTCACACCTGTCACACCGCTACCGGGCCACGCGGGTGGCGCCATCTCCCTGACGCGCCCGGAGGCGCAGATGTGACAGGGACGCAGAAGAAAATCCCCGGGCGGTCAGGCGTTGGGGTCGAACGAGATGCCCGCCGGCATGGCCTTCGTGAGGTGGGCGGCGAAGTTGGCGTCCTTGAGTCCGAAGTTGGCGCTGCCGAAGTCGTAGGCGCTCAGCTTGTCGCGCAGACCCGCCGGGTAGCCGTTCCAGCCGACCAGGGCCGGGTACTGCCAGGTGTGGTAGCCGTTCTCCGGCGGCTCGTCGCCCGAGTTCGCGAGCCGGAAGTCGTGGGTGCTCAGACCGTCCTTGTGGTAGACGATCTTGGGGTGCGTGCCGTCCCACAGGACCTGGTCGGCGCTGTAGACGTTGAAGTCGCCGTGCGCGGACGTGGAGACGTACTTGGCCTGGTTGTTCTGCACCCAGACCGCCACGTGCTCCCAGTCGTGGCGGTGCCCGCCGATCGTGGCCTGGTCCTTCTCGAAGTAGAGGCCGTAGAGGATCACGCACCAGCCGTTGTTGCACTTCTCGCGCGAGTAGCCGTTGGTGTTGTCGAGGTCCGAGGTGTCGTGGCACTCGCCGCTGGGTGAACCCGAGGGCTTGAGGCCGCCGTTGATGGTCCCGTCGGGGCCGATGGCGGGCGTGGGGTAGCAGCCGTCCGTGTCGTAGTCGTACGCCGGCTGCCAGGTCTTCTCCAGGTCGTCCGCGTTGGCGGGCAGGGCCTTGGGCGGGGCGGCGAGCGCGCTGCTGGGGAAGGCGACGACCAGCGCGACGGCGCTGCCGAGGATGAAAGAGGCCCTGCGTACGCGCGAGGTCTTCTGCACTGCGTCCTCCTGAGGGACCGCGAGGGGGGTGGGGCAAGCGGTTTCATTGGCATGCCCGGATCACCCTCACCCGACTCGTTGAGCGCTCAAGTGGTGCGGGATGTCCCGAGGGTGAAGGATCAACCAACAAAGGGGACGGGGGAGTTGACGTCGATCTCGACCGACACCTCGGCCGAGACCCCTAGGCGGACACCCTGGTCTGCCAGGCGGACGCCCTGGCCTGTCGGGCGGACACCCCCGCCGGTGCCCCGGACACCCCCGCCGGCGTCACTGACACCGCCGTCGGCACCACTGACATCCCGGTCGGCGCCGCTGACACCCCGCTCCGCGCCCCGGGCACCCCGGTCGGCACCCCGGACACCCCGGTCGGCGCCCTGAAAACCCCGGTCGGCGCCCCGGACACCCCGCTACGCGCCCCAAACACCCCGGTCGGTGCCCCGGATACCCCGGTCGGCACCCCGAAAACCCCGGTCGGCACCCCGGACACCCCGCTCCGCGCCCCAAACACCCCGGTCGGTGCCCCGGACACCCCGGTCGGCGTCCCGGACACCCGGGGGTTCGGCCGCCGGTCCCTGGGGACGGCGCTCGCCGTCGCGGCTCTCGTCGCGCTGCTGCGAACCACACCGGGGCGGGCCGGTTCTCCGGCCCGCCCCGAGTCCCCGCCCTCCCCTTCACCCGCTCAACCGCGCGGCCAGGGACGCCCGTCGAGACGCTCGATGTCGCGGTTGAAACGGCTGAGATAGGCGGCGAACTCGGCCACGTCCTCGGGATCCCAGTCGGTCATGATCTTCTCCAGACCGTCCAGGTTCTCGGCGCGGTGGGCCTCCAGTCGGCGCCCGCCCTCCGCGGTGATGGCGAACTTCCGGGCGATGCCCCCCTCGGGGTCCGGCATGCGCTCGACGACCCCGGCCCGCAGCATCGCGGCGGTCTGCCGGTTGAGGGTGGAGGCGTCCAGGCCGAAGGCCTCTCTGAGCTCACCGATGGACATCGGGCCTTGCACCTGAATGCGGCTGAGCAGGACGTACGCGCTGCGGTCCAGCCGCTCCTCACTCACCCCGCGCCCCCGCGGGTTGAGCATGTGCATATGGCGCCCGAGCAGCATGGTCTCGAATTCCAGCAGGTCAAGTGGCTTGTCCACGCGAGGCATCCTTCGGCTCCCGGCTCGCTTCCCCTACAGGAAAGCTACCTCCCGCCAGGTATATCACCGCGATGTGTATGATGCATTAGGCGTGCATGATGCACATCGCATGCAGCATGCACCTCATGTGCGCCTTGCCCGCGACGCGGCGGGCCCGCAGACGCGGCAGGCCCGGATCCCCCGCGGGCCCGGATGCGCGGCACAGCGACAAGCCCGGAATGAGCAACAGGGAGTACCCGTGGACAGTTCCCAGCCCGCAGCCCGCTCCGGCGGTGTTGTCGGCATCCTCGCCTTCGGCGGCATCGTGGCCGCGATCACCCAGACACTGGTGGTGCCGCTGATCGGGGAACTCCCGACCCTCTTCGACACCACCGCCTCGAACGCCTCCTGGGTCGTCACCGCCACGCTGCTCGCGGCGGCCGTGATCACCCCCGTCTCCGGCCGCCTCGGTGACATGTACGGCAAGAAGCGCATGCTTCTGGCCTCCCTGGTCCCGCTGATCCTGGGCTCCGTGGTCTGCGCCCTGTCCTCCTCGATCGTCCCGATGATCGCCGGACGCGGTCTGCAGGGCCTCGGCATGGGCGTGGTGCCCCTCGGCATCAGCCTGCTGCGGGACGTCGTACCGGCGGAGAAGCTCGGCTCGTCCATCGCGTTGATGAGCGCGTCCATGGGTGTGGGCGGCGCGCTCGGCCTGCCGTTCTCCGCGGCGATCGCCGAGAACGCCAGCTGGCGCGTGCTGTTCTGGGTCGTCGCCGCACTGACCCTCGCGGTCGCCACGCTGATCTGGTTCTTCGTGCCCGCGGGCCGCGAGAACACCGCCTCGGGCAGCTTCGACCTGCTCGGCGCCATCGGCCTGGGCATCGCCCTGGTCTGCCTGCTCCTCGGCGTCTCCAAGGGCGCGGACTGGGGCTGGGGCAGCGTCACCACGCTCGGCCTGCTCGCCGCCGCGATCGTCCTGCTGCTGGCCTGGGGCTGGTGGGAGCTGCGCAGCTCCGAGCCGCTGGTCGACCTGCGGGTGACCGCACGTCCGCAGGTGCTGATGACGAACGCCGCCTCGATCCTGGTCGGCTTCGCGATGTACTCCCAGTCCCTCGTGATCCCCCAGCTGCTGCAGCTGCCCAAGGAGACCGGCTACGGCCTCGGCGAGTCGATGCTGGCCATGGGCCTGTGGATGGCGCCGGCCGGCCTCATGATGATGATCATTTCCCCGATCGGCGCCAAGCTGTCCGCCGCCAAGGGCCCCCGGATCACCCTGACCGTCGGCGCCCTGGTCATCGCCCTCGGCTACGGCATCTCCCTGCCGCTCATCGGAAACGGCTCCGCCGTGGGCCTGCTCGCCGTGACCATCGTCTGCAGCACGGGCGTCGGTTTCGCCTACGGTGCGATGCCCGCGCTCATCATGGGCGCGGTGCCCCAGTCGGAGACCGCCTCGGCCAACAGCTTCAACACGCTGATGCGCTCGATCGGCAGTTCCGTCTCGGCCGCCGTGATGGCCGTGGTCCTGGCCCAGATGACCACGAAGTTCGGCCCGGTCTCCCTGCCGTCCGAAAGCGGCTTCCGTGTCGCCATGCTGATCGGCTCCTGCGTCGGCATCGCCGCCGCGATCGTCGCCTTCCTCATCCCGGTCCGCCCCACGACCACCCGGCCGCAGGCCGAACCCGCCCAGGGCGCGGCCCCCGAGGCGGTCGAGGCCAAGGCCTGACCCTCACGGAACCAGAGAAACCGCAGGTCGGACTCCTGACCTGCGGTTTCTTGTTTCCCCAGGTCAGGGCCTCGGGACGGCTCCGCGCGGCCCTGGGACGTCAGACTCCCCGGGCCACCCGCGGCATGTCCGGCTCCAGCGACGCCGCACCGGTACGAGCCCGGTGGAGCAGTCCCAGGGCTCCGGCCGTGAGGGTCCACAGGAGAAGGGGCAGTGCCGCCACCCGTTCCATGCCTCCTATGCCGAATCCGGGATAGCGGTGGGACAGGAACAGGCACAGAGCGGTGAGCGCGAGGGCTCCCAGCAGGCCGGCCGACCACCGGAGTCCGGCCGCGACCTCACGCGACAGGCCCGCACCCGCCAGCAGGAGGCCGAGGTTGCCGGTGCCCATGACGAGCAGGGCCCCCAGGACGTGTCGGCTCTCGTAGACGTCGGCAGGAGCGAGCCCCACCATGACGAAGCCGATGCCGGCCCCCACGAGGAGCGTCCGGGCCACCGTCGCGGTCCGGTTTCCGCGCCAGAGGAAACCACCGAAGGCGGCGCCGACACCGAGGAGTGTTCCCAGCAGAACGAACGAGAGGTTCATGACATCGTGCGCCGGCGAGCAGACGTACCGTGGCTCGGGTTGCGCCTGCACGGTGCAGTACACATTGCCGAGGTCGCTGATGTTGTTCCGTGCCCAGCTGTACGGTCTCGGCCAGGCGGTCTCGACGATGGCGTGCGTCCAGAAGAACTGCAGGGTGCCCGCGATCCATGCGATGCAGCCGATCCGCTCCTTCAACTACCGCTCCTCTTCCCTTCGGTGTTCGGCTCATTGCCCCCAGGAAAAGTCCCGGCCCGGCCACCGCGGGGGATCGGTTCATGGCCGGGCGGGGACGACTCACCCCGTCCCGGGGTCCTCCGCTGTCGGACCACCGGTTCGGGCGTCCTCACGCGCGCCGTCGGGCGACGGGTGCGGGCGGTTCCGGCGACGCGTCGTCGACCGGGCCACCAGCACTCCCACCGCGATGAACGCGGAGACCGCGGGACCCACGGCGACAGCCGCGTATCCGTTCGCCGAGACACTTCCGCCGAAGTATCCGATCCCGACGACACACAGGACGAACACGGCTTCCGCCGTGCGCATGGCGGCTGCGTAGCGCCACATGGCGAAGCGGGTGAGGCCCGCCACCAGGCCTCCGAACAGCCGCCCACCGGGGACGAAACGGACAGCGATCAGGGCTGCGACGCCGTGCCGCCGTACATGACCCGCCGTCCGCTGGACGGACGTGTGCCGGCGGCGGTGCCGGAAGACCCTGCTCATCAGCCTCGGGCTGCCACGACGCCCGACGGCGTAGACGAGCAGGTCGCCGGCGAAGGCGCCCACGAGCGGAACTGCCATGACCAGTACGAGATTCAGACGGCCCGTCGCGGCGAAGGCCCCTGCCGTGGCCAGTGGGGCGGAGTTGGGGACCAGCGGCAGCACGGTGATGACGCCCAGCAGGGGATAGATCCACAGCGAGTCGCCCATGTGGTCACGCCGCTGCGCGACGTGCCGCGCTCGACAGGAAGACGGTGGCGAGCATCACGCCCACACTGACGATGAGGAACGCCGGTGACATGCCGGCCGGGGTGCCGTCGTCGGCCCGGATCGCGCCCATGAAGTCGACCGGTGCGATCCCGTTGACCGTGCCGTACCACAGGGGCAGATAGGCGAACTGGAACAGGCGGTGGGTCCGGCTGAGCGTGCCGAGGACGAGCGCGAAGGACGAGATGAACAGCGCCCCGAGGAACCAGTGGACCAGGCCCTGGGTGTCGGATCCGGTGACCATGCGCACCGCGGGACCGATGCCCGCGACCACCGTGAGCAGGAAGCCGGCTCCCCATTCCGCGGCCATCCGGCTGCGCGCCGCGGGATAGGCGCCGAGGATGGCTTCGACTCCGTACTCATGGCGCTGGGTACCCAGACGGGACCAGATGAGAACCGGCCAGATCCAGGCCAGTGGAAGCAGGAAGCGCGTGACGCCGGTCGCGGGCGTGACCATCTGGGCGACGAGCGTGAGGAGGAGGACACCGGCCCACCACCACAAGGGGGTGCCCTGGAGGAGGATACGGATCTCTCCGACCAGGAGACGCAGTCCCGGATTTCCGTACTTCACGGAAGCGCGGGGCAGATTCGTGAACCCGGCGGAACGCCCCACCGTCTGGTCGTCCCGCATGACCACGGCGGGTGTCCCGGATCCGTCCGGCGTGGTGGCGGTGTCCGTTCCCGGGGCCACGAGGCCCGCGGACCGGGCCGGGTCGAACCGGGGGAACCACAGGGCGGGAAGCAGCGCGAGCGCCACGGCGATCGCGAGGAGCGCGTACCGGCTGAGCAGAAACGCGGGGCTCGGGTCGAAGCCGTGCCACACGAAGGTTTTCAGGGGCTTGTGCACCAACGTCAGCCCCAGGCTGAACTCGCCCACGTTGTCGGGGTCGATGCCCTGCGCCTTCATGCCCGCACCCAGCGACTGGACGACGCTGTGGACACCGATGCCGCCGAGCGGGGCGTTGGGGGACTGGCCGCCGATCGCGATGAACGCCCAGATGAAGAACCACAGGACGTTGCCGAGCCCCGCCCTCAGCAGCGGGATGGCCTCGCAGAGCAGAGCCGCGGCCGCGGTGAACGCCATCAGCGGCAGCGCGATCACCACGAAGGGACTCAGCAGTTCCACGGGGTTGACCGTCATGGTCTCCCCGCGCGCCAGCTGCATGACCACCGCGGTGATCACGAGGACGCCCAGCATGGAGGCCAGCACCAGCACACTGCTGAGGAACTTGGCGAGCAGATACGCCCAGGTCCGCAGCGGCGTCGCCGCCAGGAGCCTGCCCACACCGGTGGCCTCGTCGCGCGAGATCGCGTTGCGCACGACGTAGAACCCGCCGAGCGAGAGCCAGACCGTGCCCGCGAGAGCGACGACCATGCCGATGTACGCGCTGTTGTAGGTGCCGCGGTAGGCACCCACCTGCATGACCACCCAGCCGGATTCCTTGGCCGGCGTGGCGAGATAGCCCAGCCCGACCGCGGCGATCAGGATGACGGCGTACGCCGGCCGGCGCACCCGGTCCCAGAAGTCGCCGATCGCAAGCCTGACGAGTACTTCCAGCATCACTGCCATCCCGTGGGCTCGGCGGGAGCGGCCAGCGGCGCGGACGGCTGCGCGGCCTGGTTCACGATGGCCAGGTAGGCGTCCTCGAGATCGGGGTCGACCCGCTCGGCGGTGGCGTACGGCGGTACGTGGGTCAGCAGACGTACCCGGACGCCGCTCGAGGTGCGGATCATCCTGCTGACGATCTGCCGCTTCTGGATGACGGGGACGTCCGCGGGGTCGACGAGGACCTCCCACACCCGCCCCTCGACCGCTGCGAGGAGGTCCTCCGGGGATCCTCGGCGCTGCAGCCGTCCGTTCGCGACCACCGCGATGTCCGAGGCCACCGACTCGACGTCGGAAACGATGTGGGTGGACAGCATGACGACCCGCTCCGCGGCAAGATCGCTCAACAGGTTCCGGAAACGGACCCGTTCCTCGGGGTCGAGACCGGCGGTGGGCTCGTCCACGATGATCACCTTCGGATCGGCGAGCAGCGCCTGGGCGATGCCCACGCGCCGCATCATGCCGCCGGAGTACTTGCCGAGGGGGCGCTTGACCGCCTCGGTGAGGTTGACCAGTTCCAGCAGCTCGTCGATGCGGGCGCGGGACGAGCGGGCCGAAAGGCCCTTGGCGGCCGCGAGGTAGGAGAGGAACTCCCGCGAGGTGAGGTTCGGGTACACGCCGAAGTCCTGCGGGAGGTAGCCGAGGGTGCGGCGCAGCACGTCGGGCTTGGCCACCACATCGGTGCCGTCGAAGAGAACCTGGCCGCTGGTCGGCCGGGTCACGGTCGAGGCGATCCGCATGAGCGACGACTTGCCGGCTCCGTTCGGGCCCAGCAGCCCGAGCATTCCGGTCTCCAGCCGCATGGTCATCCCGTCCACGGCCCGCTTGCCGCCCCGGTAGGTCTTGGTGATGTCAATGAGTTCCAGCATGATGTCTCCCCCTACGCCCCGAAGTCCCTGACACCGGCCGGCGGCGCCGAGACAGCCGCCCGCGCGCCTTTCAACTTCGTGGCGCGACCGTTGCGCAGCACCTTCACGGACTTCGGTACCTCGACCCGGAAGCGCACATCGCAGTTGGCGAACCGTGCGCAGCCCGCCTGGAGGTCCAGGGTGCCGTCCGTGAGCTTCCAGCTGGAGTGCGGCTTGGCCCCGGGCTGAACGTCGAACCACCGAGTGACCCTCACGTCCCCGCGGTCGCTCACGACGAGGTCGGTGGGAATGCCATGAGAGCGCACGTCGAGCGTCTTCCCGTCGAACGAGAAGGTCTTCTTCTCGGGTGTCGCATCGTCGGCATTGGCGCAGCCCGTGACAACGGCCACCGATATCAGGGCAATGGCTGCCAGGACGCTCCTTGATAAACCACGAGAGAACACGCGAACCTCCGGATAGCTCAGTAGACCTCTCAAGCATGGTTTTTCTGAGCCCGGCAGACATCTGCCGTTCGGCAGATATTCGGTGACCAGGACCGCGCGGGGGCCGTGACCGACCGGGTGGTTCAGCGGCCCGCCACGGTACCGGCGGGCAGCGGCAGGATTCCCGTGACCTGCCAGCCGTCGCCGAAGGAGCCGGCCGCGAGTGTCCCGCCGAGGACCCGGAAGCGCTCGTCCAGCCCGACCAGCCCCGTGCCACCGCCCTCGCGGTGGGGGTGCAGCGGCTTGCCGCTCCCGCCGTCGTTCGTGACGGACACCCGCAGCCGGGCGTCGTCCGTATGCCCGACGGTCACCCTGACCAGGCGGGCCGAGGCGGCATGGCGCCGGACGTTGGTCAAGGATTCCAGCACCAGGCTGTACGCGGTCTCGTCGACTTCTCGCGGGAGCGTCCCGACGGGCTTCTCGGCGAGGTCCAGTTCGGTGGCGACCGAGCTGGATTCGGCGAACCTGCGGACCAGGTCGGGCACGTCCGCCAGGCCGTACACCCGGGTCGGCGGCTGAGCGGGTTCCTGTCCCGGTGCGCCCTCGTGCACCTCCTCCGCCTCGCGCAAGGTCTGCAGGGTGCGGTCCATCGAGTCCAGGGCGCGCAGACCTGCCTGCTCCACCCGGCTCAGCAGCGCCTGGTGCTGAGCCGGTTCGTAGGCCGACGCCTGCGCGGCCTGCACCTCCAGCACCATGCCCGTCACCTCGTGGGCGACGAAGTCGTGCAGGACTCTGGCCATGTGGAGGCGCTGCTCCCGGCGGGCCTGCAGCACCGCCCGTCGTCGGCGGTGGTCCGTGGCGCGCAGATAGCCGCCGATGCCGACGGCGCAGGCCGTCGGCACCAGCGTGACCAACACCATGATCACCGAACCGTTCGTTCCCGACTGCGGGTTGCGCAGGGTGAAGCGCAGCGGCAGCGCGATCGTCGTGAGGGCGGCCACGAGTCCGGCGGGGACGACGTACCGAGGCCCCGACCGCCGGATGAGACGCCCGGTGAGGACCAGCAGCCCGACCAGTTCGAAGGGCATCCACAGCAGGGTCAGGCCCTGCTTGCCGACGTACCCGACGTCCACGAGGAGGGAGACCGCCATGACGACCAGTGCGGCGGTGTTCTCGGTGACCCTTCCCCACGGCCATCGAAGCAGCGGCACCGACACCGCCACGACGGCCGACACGGCGGGGAGCAGCGCGCTGGGCGGACCGAGCAGGGCCGGCAGTCCCAGACACAGGACCGCCACCAGTAACGATGAGCTCCGCCAACGTCCCAGTGCCGCGCTGCTCGTTGCCATGACCATCAGCCTATGCAGGCACCTGGGCCGACGCGGTCTTCGTCGTCCGGCGCCGGGCCCAGCGACGCACCGCCGGCTGTTCGACGCACACGTTCATCACCCAGGCCAGCGCCAGGGAGACCGTGAGGGCACCGGCCAGGAAGGTGAGGCCTCCGACGGTCCCCCAGACCTTTCCCTTGGGCATGCCGCCGTCCATCCGAGCGAGGCGGTCAGCAGCGCCACGGGGACCGCGATCAGTGCGGCGTACCGGTAGAGGAAGGGCAGTTGCTGGGCGATCGTGTACACCGCCACCAGCAGGGCCGCGGCGGGCAGCGGGCGCAGGCCGATCCACCGGCCGGTGACGACGATGCGGGCCATCAACATGCCCAGCGCGCACTCCATCATGCGCGAGAGGGGGAAGAAGTACACGAACCAGTACCGGCTCTCCGAGGTGTTCCACAGCGGCGTGGGCGGGGTGTCCGGCAGGAAGACATTGGCGGCCACGGGAATCAGCGCGATGACCACGGCGATGCCGCCGACGACGTACCACAGCCGCTCCGGCTTGATCCGGCGTACCAACGGCAGCAACAGCGGGAACAAGGCGTAGAAACCGATGTCCACGGACAGCGACCAGGTCGCGCTGTTGCCGACGTCGGTGAATTCGGGCGAGGGGAACCAGGACTGGATGAGCAGCAGCTGAGTCAGCAGGGGGAACAGACGCGGCAGTTGGGTCAGTGCCGCGATCAGGATCACGGTGAAGACGAGGGCGACTACGTGGTTGGGAAAGACCCTGACGACGCGTCGGCGCCAGAAGGCGCGGGCGGTGTCGTTCTCACGCCATGTCCACGTGAGAACGAAACCTGACAGGACGAAGAAGAACGAGACCGCTGTCTGGCCCGAGGTTCCTACGCCCTCGAGATAGGCCAGGCCCAAGTCGTAGGACTTGAAGACGATTTCGAAGGAACCGTGGACGGTGAAGACCAGAACCATGCCGATGACGCGCAGGCTGGTCAGGGAATTGAGCTGCGGCGTCTTTCACCAAGCTCGGAGGATATGTCTCCGACGGCCATGATGCCTCTTCCGGGTATGACGATGTGTGGCTAGCATTTCGTTGCGTATCCCATCTCCCACGCCCGTACGGCGATTCCGACCCTGTTCCGCACGCCGAGTTTTCGCTGAATGCTGGCCACGTGTGTTTTGACCGTGCCCGGTGAAATGAACATCTCCGTCGCGATATCGGCGTTCGTCAGCCCTTCGGCGACCTTCCCGGCGATTTCGATCTCCCTCTTGGTGAGGGGGTCGACGGGAGTCTCGCGCCGGGCCGGCGCACCGGAGCCGGGGCCGGTGACGTGCCTGAGCAGCCGTACCGTGACGGACGGGCTGATCAGGCTGTCACCGGCGACCGCGGCACGCACGGCCTCCACGAGCAGCGTCGGTCCGGACCGCTTGAGCAGAAAGCCCGAGGCGCCGTAGCGCAGTGCCGGATACACGTACTCGTCCAGGTCGAAGGTCGTCACGATGACGACCTTGCCCTGGAACCCGGTTGCCGGGGCGAGCAGGTTGCGCGTGACCTCGAGTCCGTCCATGCGTGGCATGCGGACGTCCAGGAGAGCTACGTCGGGTCGCAGCAGCTTGGCCGTCTCCAATGCATCCGCACCGTCGGCGGCCTCGCCGATCACCTCGATGTCGGCCTGGCTCTCGAGAATGCGCCGCATACCGCGGCGAACCATCTCCTGATCGTCAGCGATGAGCACACGAATCGTCACGGTCGGCCATTCTTACAGGCGAAGGGCGGTGGGAATCCGCGGACAGGGTGCCGGACCTGCTAGTTCCCGGCCATCCTTCGGCCGGCCGTCGAGGCCTCATGTCGGTCCAGTGCTCGTTGACGTAGGCGAGCGCCGACTGACGGTCCGTCGCCTCCAGGACAGTCAGCCAGCCGGCGGGAACCTCGGCGAAGGACGGCCACAGGGAGTGCTGGTGCTCGTCGTTGACCAGGACCAGGAACGTGCCGTCCGGGTCGTCGAACGGGTTGGTGCTCACGGTGTCTCCTCCATGGGATCGGACGGGAAATCGGGGTTCGGGTGGAATTCGGATGGAGGGCGGGAACCCGGATCCGGGCAGGAAACCGGATTCAGGCAGGAATCCGGACGGGCTTGAGCAGCGCGGGCCTTCGTGTGTCAGGCGTGCGGCTGTCGAGCAGGGCCACGCCGAGCGGGGTGAGGGTGTGCAGGGCGGTGTTCCTGCTTCTCGTCGTCATGATCAGGCCGACCCGGCGCAGTATGGAGGCGTGCTTGCTCGCTCCGGCCAACGAGAGGTTGAGCCGTTTCGCCAGTTCGCTGGTGGTGCAGCCTTCGGTCAGCACCTGGAGCGCCGCAGCCCGGGTGTGCCCCACGAGCGCGCCGAGTGCCTCCGCGTCACCGGCGCACTGCCTGCTGAACTCCGCCTTGGCCGGATTGTTGACCGGGAAGAGCACCGCCGGTCGTCCGTCGGCGCCTGCCGCCTCCACGAACAGGCAGGTCTGTTCGGGCAGGAAGAACGAGGGGCTGAGCACCAGCCCGCGGCCGGCCGGATAGACGTCGCGGTCCGGGCCGCGGTGCAGTTCCAGGACCGGGGCCTGCCAGCGGAGCCTTGGGTGCAGACTGCCGGGAGCGAAGTTCGGCGACTACGTCGGCATGCTCGGGTTCTTCGCGTCGCTCGGCTTCGACCACGCCGAGATCATCGACATGGCCACCGTCAACCCCGCCCATGCCCTCGGCCTGACCGACACCGGTGTCCTCAGCCCCGGCATGCGCGCCGACGTCATCGTCGTCGACGGCGACCCTTTGAGCGATCTGGACGCCCTGCGCCGGGTCAGGCAGTCTTCACGCCAGGCCACGGCGCGGCCTGAGCCGTGTCCTTCTGAGCCGTGCTCTTCTGAGCCGTCGTTCTTTCGGCCGAGGCCGGGGCTCGCAACCGGCCTTTGTGCCGAGGCGGCGGAGGTGGACGCGGGAGGAGGCTCTGAGGACAGCAGCCGGTAGGGACCGGCCACCACACGAACCGAGGAGCACCCCATGAAGCGCATCGTCATCGCCCTGGCCGTGGCCGCAGTACTGGCGGGAGGCGTCGTGGTGGCATGGCGCGTGTTCGACAACTCCTCGGTCGCCACCGCGAGCGGAACGGATCACACGGTGCCGCGCACCGAGGTCGAGAAGCTGGCCAAGGAGAACTACGCCATCCCCTTCGTCCAGGACGGCCCGCAGTCCGTGAGCTGCCCGCGGGGGCTGCGCCCGAAGATGGACGACACCGTGGCGTGCACCGCTGTCTTCAAGGGCGAGAGCAAGACGATGCTGATCTCCGTGACCGGAGTGAAGGGCGACAGGGTGAGCTTCGACTACGGCCTGTCGAAGTAGAACAGGATCGAAGCAGGACAAGGGGCGAAGCAGGACAACGGTCGAAGCAGAAGAAGGTCGAAGCAGAACAAGTGGGAGACCGAGAAGCGGCGTGGCGCGGGGACCGGATCAGCGGTCGCCGACCACGCCGCAGCGCCATGCCCAGGCGGCGATCTCCACGCGGTTCCGCAGCTTCAACTTGGCCTGGATGCTCGCCATATGGGTCTTGACCGTGGAGAGCGAGACGAAGAGCTCCTCGCAGATCTCCTGGTTGGTCCGCCCGTCGGCGACCAGCCGGACCACATCAAGTTCCCGGCTGGTCAACGGACTTGAGGACACATCCGCTCGGGCGGCAGCGGGCCGCTGCTCCCCGATCCGCTCCAGAAGCCGTACGGTCACGGCGGGCGAGACCAGCGCGTCGCCGCGCGACGCCGCGCGTACGGCCTCCACCAGCAGCCCGGGGCCCGCGTCCTTCAGCAGAAACCCGCAGGCACCGCCGTGCAGCGCCCCGTAGACGTAGTCGTCCTGGTCGAAGGTGGTCACGACCACCACCCGCAACGGGTCGACGGCCTTCGGGCCCGCGAGCAGCCGGGTCACCTCAAGGCCGTCGAGTTTCGGCATCCGGATGTCGACGAGACACACGTCGGGGCGCAGCTTCCTGGCCAGCTCCACACACTCCGCACCGTCGGCCGCCTCGCCCACGACCTCGATGTCGGGCTGTGTCTGGAGAATCAGCCGGAAGCCCGTGCGCACCATTTCCTGGTCGTCGGCTATCAAGACCCGGATACGTCTCGCTGAACCGCTGGATCCGCTGGATCCGCTGGATCCGCTGGATCCGCTGGCGTCGGTCATGCGGGTGATCCTGTCACAGCGCCACGCAGGGGGAACTCCGCCGTCAGCCTCCACCCCCCGTCCTCGGCCCGGCTCGCGTGCAGAGTTCCGCCGACGGCCTCCGTACGTTCGGTCAGCCCGACGAGGCCGAGCCCACCACGTCCGCCGAGAGGTTCGGCGTTCGGCGGCGTCTGCCGTGGCGACGGCGCGTTGTGCACCTCCACCCGAAGCCGCCGGGCCCCTGCCCCCGCCTCGCCGCCCGACAGGCCGACCCGCACGGAGACGGACGGTGAACCCGAGGCGTGACGGCGTACGTTCGTCAGCCCCTCGCGCACGACGTTCCGCACGGAGGTCTCCACCTCGGGGTCGGGCCGCGCCTGCCGGGCCTCGGCCGCGACCTGGAGGGTGGCGGGGGCGTCGCGTTCGGCGAACGCGGCGACCAGTTCGCCCAGTTCGGCGAAGAGATCCCCAGGACGTACCGCCCGTGCGTCGTCCTCGCGCAGCACACGGACGAGCTTGCGCATCGACTGCAGGGTCTCGGACCCGGCCTGCTCGATGCTGCGCAGCAGCGGGTCCACCTGCTCGGGCGCGATGTCGCGGATCGCACGGGCGGCCTGGGCCTGGACGACGATGCCCGTGACGTGGTGGGCGACGAAGTCGTGCAGTTCGCGGGCGAGTTCGAGGCGTTCGCTCTGGCGGGTGTCGGCGACGGCGCGCCTTCTGCGCTCGTCGAGGCTGCGCAGATAGCAGCCGAGGCCGACGGCGCCGCCCGTGGGGAAGGTCAGGAGGAAGGAGAAGACGACGCCGCCCTCGTCCAGCCGCATCGGTGCCGCGATCACGGCGACGCCGAGTGCGGTGCTCAACGCGGCGGCCGGCCAGAGCCGCGGTATGTCCTTCGCCGCGCGTGCCAGCAGGAGCAGCAGGCACAGCGTCTCCAGCAGACCCCAGCCGGCGAACGTCGGCGTCACGGACGAGAGGAGGGCCAGTGTCGTCACCCAGGAGGCGAGCACCGCGGCACCCGCGCCCCAGGTCAGCGCCGAGGGGCTGCCCGGCAGCAGCAGCGCGACGGCTGCCACGAGGCCCGGGACCGCCCTCCACCAGACACTGTTCCCTTCGAGCCCGGCGGTGCCCTCGATACCAACCGCGTCGAGCAGCCACAGCAGCGCCATGACCACCGTCAGCGCGCTGAGGGCGGTGCGGCGGGACAGCCGGGAAAGAGGCGTCTGATCGTCTCGATCTCGCAGGTCTCGTACGTCTCGCAGGTCTCGTACGTCTCTCACATCTCGTACGTCTCTCACGTCTCGTACGTCTCTCACGTCTCGTACGTCTTTCAGGTCTCGGTCTCGCACAACTGGCAGCGTAGGGGCGGCTCTTGCCGCACGGCCTCGGCCGAAAGAACGACGCGGCGGTGGCGAACCGGTCGGTCGGCCGAGGCGACGCCCTTTGCCAGGGCCCCATGTTGGAGGGCATGAACCCCACAACGTCTCCGCCGCCCGTGCTGAACGGCATCGGGCTGTCCAAGTCCTTCGGATCCACCCGCGCGCTCGACGCGGTGGACATCGCCGTCGGCGCGGGCGAGTCCGTGGCCGTCATGGGCCCCTCGGGGTCGGGCAAGTCGACGCTGCTGCACTGCCTCGCGAACATCGAGCGCCCGGACAGCGGCCAGGTCCTGCTGGACGGCGAGCGCATAGACCAGTTGCGCGAGCCGGACCGCAGCGAGCTGCGCCGTACCCGCTTCGGATTCGTCTTCCAGTTCGGACAGTTGCTGCCCGAACTGCCGGCGGTGGAGAACGTGGCCCTCCCGCTGATGCTCGGCGGGATGACCCGCCGCGAAGCCGAGCGGACCGCACGCCAGTGGTTCGCGCCGCTGGGCCTGGAGGGCAAGGAGCACAGCCGCCCCGGCGAACTGTCCGGCGGCCAGGCCCAGCGGGTGGCGATCGCACGGGCGCTGGTCGGGGGCGCCCAGGTCGTCTTCGCCGACGAACCGACGGGCGCCCTCGACCAGACGACGGGGCAGGAGGTGATCCGGATGCTGGTGGAGGTCACCAGGGCGCAGAACGCCGCGCTGGTCGTGGTCACCCACGACCAGTCGGTCGCCCGCTGGTGCGACCGCACGGTGCAGGTACGGGACGGGCGGATCGTACGAGAGACGGGCCCGTCCGTCTCCGGCTCCGTCGGCGCCGGTACCGCCGGAGTCACGCGATGAGGCCGACGAGAACGATGAGGCCGACGCGGATTCTGGACCGCACGACCTGGACCCTGACCTGGCGACTGCTGCGGGGCGGCGGGCGGCACGGCCATCTCGGCGTGGGACTCTCCGTCGCCGCCTCGGCACTCTGCACCACGCTGCTGTTCCTGTGCGTCGGTGCCAACCTCGGCTTCGGCGAACGCGCCGCGCACACCGACTGGCGCACTCCCGCCAAGGCCGGGCTCTCGAGCGCGGTGGCCGTAGAAGCGGTAGGCACCACCTTCATCGAGGGTGAGCCCGTGACCGTCGTCGACATCGCCGCGCTGCCGGGCAGGCAAGCCGAGGCACCCGCCCCTCCCGGCATGCCGCGCTTCCCCGAGCCCGGCGAAGTATGGACCTCACCGGCGCTCGGCAGACTGCCGGGCAGCGCCGCCACCACGGGCACCCTCGGCCGCGCCGCACTGGCCAGGCCCGGCGAGAAGGTGGCAGTCGTCGGACACCGGGCGGACGACCCGGCGATGACGACGAACCGCGGTACCGACCCGCGCCGCCCGGGAGACATCATGTCCCCCACGCCCGTCGCGGACTTCACGGGAAGGCGCACGACGGACGGTGTCGCCTCCCAGTACCAGGACCTGACGAAGCTCGCCACGGTCCTGGTGATCGTGCCGCTGCTGGTACTCGGCGCCTCGTCCGCCCGCCTGTCCGTCTCCCGCCGCGACTCGAGGCTGGCCATGCTGCGGTTGGTGGGTGCCGCGCCGGGGCGGATCGCGGGGATGGCGGCGGCCGAGGCGGCGCTGACCGGTGCGGCCGGGGCCCTCGCGGGCACGCTCGGCTACGCGGTGCTGCTGCCGCTCGCGGCCAAGGTACCCGTGGCAGGAGGCAGTTGGTACGCCTCCGACCTGTGGGTGGGCGCGCCCGTGCTGCTCACCGTGCTCGCCGGCGTGGTGCTGATGGTGACGGTCAGCGCGCTGGCCGGACTGCGGCAGGTGGTCGTGGGCCCGCTCGGGGTCGTACGCCGATCCCGCGCTCCCCGCATCAGAGCCGTACGCGCGCTCCTGTTCGTCGCCGTGCTGATCGGCTACTGGCAGATCTCCACGGACAAGGGGGCGGACATCAACACGGTGGTGTACTGCTGCGCCGCCGTCTTCGCCGCGCTGTCCGTCATCGGCCCCTGGGCGGTAGGTGTGCTCGGCGGTCTCGTCACCGGTCTGGCACGGCGCCCCACAACGCTCCTGGCGGGGCGCCGACTGCTCGACGACCCCAAGTCCGTGTGGCGTGCGGTCTCCGGGCTGACCCTGGCGGGCTTCGTGGCCGGTTTCTTCGCCCTGTTCAGCATCGCCGGCGCCTCGCCCTGGAGCAGCCCCGACCAACTCTCGCTGTCCGTACCGAAGGAGCGAGTCGCCGCCGTACGGCAACTGGCCGACGCCCGCCTGAAGCACGCGCACATCGACGCCATCGTCGGCACGAACACCAACTGGGTCGCCACCGGCACAGGCACCGGGGCCGAACGCCAGGTCACCGCGACGATCACGGACCCGGCCCGGCTCGACGCGGCACGCGCCGCGCTCACCGGCCTCGTACCCGGCCAGTACCCGATCACCGGCACGGACGTCGACTGGCAGTCACGGCAGTTCGACCACGACTTCCACCTCTCGACGCTGGCCGTGCTCGGCGCGAGCTTCACCATCGCCATCGCCTCGACGGGCATCACGGCCGCCTCGTCCGTCCTGGACCGCCGCCGCGCCTACGGCCTGTTGCATCTGGCGGGCACCCCGCTGCGGGTCCTGGACGCGGCCCGGCGTACGGAGTCGGTGCTGCCCGGCGCGGTGCTCGCGGGCGGCGCGGTAGTCACCGGCCTGTTCTGCGCGGCACCCCTGACATTCGCCGGGGGCGCCCCCCACCTGGACGCCCGCGGCGTCACCCTCCTCGCCGCCTGCCTGGCCCTGGGCTTCACCGGCCTGGCCGCCGCGAGCGCGGCAAGCCGCCCGCTGCTCCGCGAGGTGACGCGAGACGCGGGCCCACGCCCGGACTGACAGGACGAGATCGCCAGAGCGTTGCCCCGCCGTTCCCTGGTCGTCCCCTTTTTGCTCATCCATGCAGGTAGGTGAAGGGCGCCCCGGAGGTTCCCGGGGCGCCCTTCGTGGTGATCGTCAGAAAAGGCTGCTCAGCGCACGTCCACGTAGTCGTGGTAGCTCTCGGCGTCCACGTAGGAGCCGGACGCGAGGTAGACCCCGACCCAGGTGCCGTCCTGCTTCGCGGTGAAGCGGGCGGTGAAGCGGCCGTGCGAGTCGGCCTTGACGGAGCCCATCTGCGTCCAGGACTTCTTTCCCTTGGCCTGGAAGAGGATGTAGACGCGCTGCTTGCCGAACGCCACCCACTTCGTGCCGCTCAGCCGCTGCAAGGTGCCGGTGGTGGTCACGGTGTGGCCCTTGCGCACCGGCTCGGGACCGGCGTTGAAGCCGGTGATCCGGGTGGCGGTGCGGTTGAAGTGCACGGAGTTGGAGTAGCCGGACTGGTAGTCCGACGACCCCGCCGAGTACAGCCGCCAGTAGCCCTTCGGCACCGCGACATACCCGGCGAGGTTGAAGGTGCCGTCGGACTTCGTGTTGAACCAACCGAGCGACTTCCAGCCGGTCTTGCCGTCGGCCGACTGCTGGAGGTACAGCTTCCGGTTCGGCGGCACCTTGCCGTTGCTGCTGCTCATGCTGCCCTGGATGTGCAGGTCGGAGTACTCGTCGAGCCAGCTCGAACAGAAGCAGATGTTCGTCTGGTTGATGACGTCGACCTTGAACTGCGTGTGCGAGGCGGTCAGATACGGGTCGGCCAGGTAGCTGTCGCGGCTGGTCTCGACCGTGTACGTGCTGTCGTCGTACGGGATGTACGGGTAGGTGAGCGTGAAGCGCCCGCCGGCACCGCTGGTCGCCTTGGCGTAGTAGTCCATTTCGAGCGCGACACCCTTGGCCGGGCGCCAGGTGCCGTCGTACAGGTACTCCACGACACCGGACGAGGACGCCTTGGCACCGAACTTGATCTTCACGCTGGAGTGGTCCAGCCGAATCCGGCTCGGGCTGACCACGACCGGCAGGGTCTTCGTGTCGACGAGCACATAGGTGCTCGTGCCGTCGGGGTTGGCGATCCAGAAGGAGAGCGAGACCGGCACGGACGTGGCGTTGTCGCCGTTCAACTTCGGCGCCACGTCGACCGCGTAGCTGCCGTCGGCGGCGGTGACGGTGCTGAAGGCGTTCTCGGCGATCACGCTCAGTTGCTTGCCGGCCAGCGGCGAGGTGTCGCCGGTGATCGGGTCGAAGAGCGAGACGCGGCCGCTGAGCTGGACGTGCGTGTGCTCCACGTCCAGCACGGCGGGGCTGATGCTGCGATCGGCGAAGACCGGCTTCGGCTCGACGTCCACGGTGGTGGCGTGCGCCGACGAGGTGCTGTCGCCGTCGCTGTCCTGGGCGCTGACCGTCACGTCGTAGCTGCCGTACGACGGCAGTTGCGACATGCGCGGCGAGCGCCAGACGCCGTCCTGCGGCGTGCCGGAGACGAGCGTGAAGCCGGTGACCGCGACGGTCGCCGGGTTCGCGCCGCGCATCTCGGTCAGGTCGGCGGACACCTCGGTGATCGCCGAATCGGAGGAGACGGCGACCGTCAGGTAGCCGGCGTCGGAAGAGTCGGAGCCGACGCTGCCGAACACCGGGGCGCCGGTGCCGTCGGCGGGCGCGCTGCTGCTCGGGGTGGGCGTCGGGTCGCCGGAGGGCGGGTCGGACGGGGTCGGATCGGACGGGGTCGGGGTGTCCGACGGTTCGCCGGTGGGCGGGTCGGACGGGTTCGGGGTGTCCGAAGGAGTGCCGGACGGGGCGGTGGTGGGCGTGTCCGTCGACGTCGGATCTGCCGTCGGGTTCGTGGTCGCGGTGGCCGCCGGGTCCTGCCCGGGCGTGTCACCGTCGGCCGCGTACGCCAGCGACGGCGCGGCGAGGAGCGCGGCGCCCAGTGCGGCGGACACGGCCGCCGACACCAAAGAGCGTGTTCTCACTGCTGGATTCCCCCCACGGGAATGACGCGGCCTCGCTGCCCCGGATATCCGGAGGCCGGCCGCGCTCTTTGTACGGTTGCTGTGAACATCACGCAACGCATCGGACTCTAGCGCCTGCCCCCGACACGGGAGCAAGGGGGTTTACGGAACCGCCCGAGGACCTCAACTGCCGCCGCCCGCAGCGCTGTTAAGAGTCCCGCCCAGAGCAGTCCGCCGGTGTCAGGGCGACCCGACGACGACCGCTCGGGCCCAGCCGAACGGTGCGTCCGGTACGCGGTCAGGATCGTCCTCGATCCGAGACCGGCGCCAGCCCTCGACGAGAACGTCGAGCCCTACCGCGAGCGGAGCCGCCACACCGCCGACACGATCCTGAACGCGTTGAGCGTCGGCACGCCCCGGCGCGAAGGACTTCGTGATCCCTCTCGTACTCGCTGTGACCGGGTCAGCCGCGACTCGGCCGGGAACGGTTCACGAGCGCGGCGCGAGAGGAGCGGTGTGAGAGGCGCTCGGCAAGAATTCGGCACCGTACCCCACCACCAGCTCCGAAAAAAGCAAAAGCCCCAGGTCACGGCGAGTGAGAATCCTGGGGCTTCCACAGAGCCGCCTTCGGGATTCGAACCCGAGACCTACGCATTACGAGTGCGTTGCTCTGGCCATCTGAGCTAAGGCGGCGCGCTGTCCGCACTATGGTGCGATCAGCAACGTCGGTAAGTCTACACAGTTTCCGGGGGTGCTCCGTACACGCCCCGGGAGGACTGGTTCCGGGGCGTGCGGGAGGGCTATGCGCAGCGCTTTCCCTTCGCGGGAGGGGTGCCCTGGAGGAGGTAGCGGTCGATCGTGGAGTCGATGCAGACGCTGCCCCGGCCGTACGCGGTGTGGCCGTCACCGACGTAGGTGAGGAGGACGCCGGAGGAGAGCTGGGAGGCGAGGGCCTTGGCCCAGGCGTAGGGGGTGGCCGGGTCCCGGGTGGTGCCGACCACGAGGATCGGGCCCGCGCCCTTCGCCTCGATGCGGTGCGGCTCGCCGGTGGGCCGCACGGGCCAGTACGCGCAGTTCAGGGAGGACCATGCCAGGCCGTCGCCGAAGACGGGGGACGCCTTCTCGAACGCGGGAAGGCTCTTCTCCACCTGGTCGGGCGAGGAGAAGGCGGGCGGGAGGTCGAGGCAGTTCACAGCCGCGTTGGCGAACATGAGGTTCGCGTACTTGCCGTCGGCGTCGCGCTCGTAATAGCTGTCCGAGAGGGCGAGCAGGCCCGCGCCGTCCTTGTCCTTCATCGCCGCGGTGAGCGCCTGGCGCAGCTGCGGCCACGCCGCCTGGTCGTACATCGCCGCGATCACACCCGTGGTCGCGAGCGCCTCGCCGAGCTTGCGGCCGCCCGCGTCGCCTGTCGGGATCGGCTTCGCGTCGAGCCGCTTGAAGAAGGCGCTGAGGTTCTTGCCGACCTGGTCCGGGCTCGTGCCCGGGCCGCCCAGCGGGCAGTCGCTCTGACGCACGCAGTCCTTCGCGAAGGACTGGAACGCCGTCTCGAAGCCCGCCGTCTGGTCCTGGTTGAGCTTGCGTGCGGACAGGGACGGATCCATCGCGCCGTCCAGGACCATGCGGCCCACCCGGTCCGGGAACAGGCCCGCGTACGTCGCCCCGAGGAGCGTCCCGTACGACGCCCCCACATAGTTCAGCTTCTGGTCGCCCAGGACCGCGCGCAAAATGTCCATGTCCCGGGCCGCCTCGACCGTGGACACGTGCCGCAGCAGGTTCGGCGAGTGTCGGCCACAGCCCTCGGCGAACTTCTTGTACGCGTCGACCAGTTCACCCGTCTCCTTCTTGTCGTCGGGGGTGACGTCCGTCTCCGTGTACGTGTCCATCTGGCGGCCGGTGAGGCACTCGACGGGCTCGCTGCGGGCCACCCCGCGCGGGTCGACCGCGACCATGTCGTAGCGGGCGCGGACCTCCGCCGGATAGCCGATCCCCGCGTACGACTGCAGATAGCCCACCGCCGAGCCGCCCGGCCCGCCCGGGTTGACCAGCAGCGAGCCGATGCGCTTGCCGGGGCCGGTCGCCTTCTTGCGGGCCACGGCCAGTTTGACGTCGCCCGAGGCCGGTTTCGCGTAGTCGAGCGGCGCCTTCATCGTGGCGCACTCGAAGCCGGAGACGCCGCAGCTGCGCCAGGTCAGCTTCTGGTTGTAGTACGACGACAGCGTGGAGGGTGTGGCGCGGGGCAGTGCGGCCAGCACCGCGTCCGCCGACGTCGTGGCCGTCCTGGTCGAACTCCCCGTGGAGCAGGCGGACACGAGCAGCGTGGTGGCGGCGAGCAGTACGCCGCCCGCACGGACGGTACGCATCGCGCGGATCGCACCGCGGGGTCGGTTCGGCCGACGGGACCGGGGTGGCCGAGGGGTGCGCCTGAAGTACCTGGAGTACATCTCGCGAGCGTAACCCTGCGCGACGCCGTGATCACCAACAGTCGTGGATGTGCCTCGTACGAGTGATGACGTCAACACGGCGACTCAACTCCTGCTCCCCACACCTCGCCTCAGCTCCTCACTCCAGCTCCTCGGCACGGCCCCGGCTGCCGGCCGGTCGCGGCCGCTGTCGGCTGTTCGCCGGTCGCGGTCGGCTCCGGGTCCTCGGCCCGACCGCGCCTTCGAGCCTCTCGGCTCAGCCCGCCCGCAGCGCCATCGTCATCGCCTCCACCGCCAGGAGCGGGGCCACATTGCGGTCCAGCGCCTCGCGGCACGCGGCGATCGCGTCGATCCGGCGGAGGGTCGCCTCCGGCGAGCTGCCGCGGGCGAGGCGCTCGAGTACATCCTCGGCCTCGGTGTTGGCGAGGGCCACCCGGGAGCCGAGCTGGAGGGCGAGGACGTCGCGGTAGAAGCCGGTGAGGTCGATGAGGGCCAGGTCCAGGCTGTCGCGCTGCGTACGCGTCCTCCGGCGCTTCTGCCGGTCCTCCAGCTCCTTCATGACGCCCGCGGTGCCACGCGGCATACGGCCGCCCTGCGACGCGCCGAGGGCCGCCTTCAGGTCTTCGGTCTCCTTGACGTCGACTTCCTCGGCGAGCTGCTTCGCGTCCTCCGAGGCCGTGTCGATCAGCTCCTGGGCCGCCTTGAGACATCCGCCGATGTCGTCGACCCGCAGCGGGAGCTTGAGGACGGCGGCCCGGCGCTCACGGGCACGCTGGTCCGTGGCGAGACGGCGGGCGCGCCCGATGTGCCCCTGTGTCGCGCGGGCCGCGGCCGCCGCGACAGCGGGCTCGATACCGTCACGGCGGACAAGGATGTCGGCGACCGCGTCCACCGGCGGGGTGCGCAGCGTGAGCAGGCGGCAGCGGGAGCGGATGGTGGGCAGGACGTCCTCGATGGAGGGCGCGCAGAGCAGCCAGACCGTACGGGGGGCCGGTTCCTCGACGGCCTTCAGAAGGACATTGCCCGCGCCCTCCGTGAGGCGGTCCGCGTCCTCCAGGACGATGACCTGCCAGCGGCCGGTCGCCGGGGACATCTGGGCGCGCCGGACCAGGTCGCGGGTCTCCTTCACACCGATGGAGAGGAGGTCGGTGCGGACGATCTGCACATCGGCGTGCGTCCCGATCAGGCTGGTGTGGCAGCCGTCGCAGAAGCCGCAGCCGGGGACTCCGCCCAGCGCGCGGTCGGGGCTCACGCACTGGAGCGCCGCCGCGAAGGCCCGCGCCGCGGTGGAACGCCCGGAGCCGGGCGGACCGGTGAACAGCCAGGCGTGCGTCATCTTGGACGCCTCGGGGAGCGGGGTGTCCGCGGCGACCGCCGAGACGAGGGCGTCGGCGTCACGAGCGGCGGCGGCGAGCTGCTCGCTCACCTTGTCCTGGCCCACCAGGTCGTCCCATACCGGCACGGGGCACCGCCCTTTCGTCGCACTTTGCCTTGCCGCGTCCATTGTGCGGGTCGCCACTGACAACGGGGCCCCGGACCTCAGCGACGGCGGCGACCGCCCCGTCCCTCGCGCCCGTCGTCCTGCTCGTCGTCGTCACGCGGGCCCAGCAGTTCGTCCGCCAGGGTCGGGAGGTCGTCGAGCGGGGTCTCCTCCGCCCAGTCGGAACGGGGGCGGCGGCGCGGTGCACCCTCGGCATTGACCTGGGGCAGCTCGCGCGTGCGGTCACCGGCTCTCTCGGGCCTGGCCTCGGCCCGCTCGTCCCGGAAGAAGCCCGGCGGCACCCGGTTCGCGGGATCACCCGCACCGGCATCCGGGGCGGCACCCGCGCCCCCGTCGCGTACCGGAGGAAGCACCGCCGTCTCGTCGGCCGCGCCCGGCGCCACCGGCGGCAGCACGGTGGTCTCGTCCGCGGCCCCCGGAACCACCGGCGGGAGCACGGCCGTCCTCTCGGCCGCCTCCTCGGGCACGGGCGGCTTCGGCAGCTTGGCCGTCTCCTCCGAGTCGGAGCGGGAACCCTCGCGGCTCTCTCCGGAGCGCACGGGCCGCAGCACCGTCGTCTCGTCCACCGAGCCGCCCGAGGTGCTCGGGGGCGTCACGACCGGCGTGGGCACCGTCGTCTCGTTGTCGGCCACGGGACCCGCGGCCGCCGGCTCACCAGAACCCACCGGCGCCGAAGCGGAAGCGGGAGCCGACGTAGACGTAGGCGACGAAGCAGAAGCCGCAGTCGAAGGAGAAGCAGACGTCGAAGGAGAAGCAGACGTCGAAGCTGCCGTGGCCGCAGCCGCAGCCGCAGCCGCTGCCGCCGTCTCCGTCGCCGCCCGTCGCGCCTCCTCCGCCCGCAGCAACGCCTCCTCGGCCTTGCGCTGTTTCTCCAGGCGGCGCTCCTCGGCCTCGGCCCGCAGCCGTGCCTGCTCCTCGGCCAGCCTGCGCAGCCGGTCGTTCTCGGCGGCCTGGGCCTGCTCCTGGGCCAGCAGCCGCGCCCGCTCCTCCTCGGCCCGGCGGCGGGCCTCCTCGGCGCGCTGTCGGGCCTCCTCCGCCTGGCGCTCGGCCTCGCGCCGCTGCGCCTCCTCCAGCTCGCGCTGCTTGCGCTCCTCTTCCTCCGCACGCAGCCGGGCGAGCTGTTCCTGGCGCTCGCGCTCCAGTCGCTCCTCCTCGGCCTTGCGGGCGGCCTCTTCCTCGGCCTTGCGCCGGGCCTCCTCCTCGGCCGCCTTGCGTGCCTCCTCCTGGGCCTTCACCTCGGCCTCGGAGAGGGGCAGCATCACGTCGAGCCGGTGCCGGACGACGGTGGTGACCGCCTCGGGCTCCTGGGCGGCGTCGACGACCAGGTACCGGCCCGGGTCGGCGGCGGCCAGCGTCAGGAAACCGGACCGCACGCGCGTGTGGAACTCCACCGGCTCCGACTCCAGCCGGTCGGGCGCCTCCGTGAAGCGCTCGCGCGCCGCCTCCGGGGAGACGTCGAGGAGCACCGTCAGATGCGGCACCAGTCCGTTGGTCGCCCATCGGTTGATGCGGGCGATCTCGGTCGGGGACAGGTCCCGGCCGGCCCCCTGGTAGGCCACCGACGAGTCGATGTAGCGGTCGGAGATGACGACGGCACCCCGCTCCAGCGCGGGCCGCACCACCGTGTCGACGTGCTCGGCGCGGTCGGCGGCGTACAGCAGCGCCTCCGCGCGGTGCGACAGGCCCGCCGACGACACGTCCAGCAGGATCGACCGCAGCCGCTTGCCGACCGGCGTGGCGCCCGGCTCGCGGGTCACCACGACCTCGTGGCCCTTGGCGCGGATCCACTCCGCGAGCGCTTCCGCCTGCGTCGACTTCCCGGCCCCGTCGCCGCCCTCCAGGGCGATGAAGAACCCGTTCGCGGTGGAATTCTGCACCGGGTCGTCGCCGCCGCGCAGCGCGTCCAGCAGGTCGTGCCGCAGCGGCACTCCGGAGCGGTCGTCGACCTTGGCGAGCACCAGGGCGGCGACCGGCAGCAACAGGGCGCCCACCAGCATCAGGGTGAAGGCGGCGCCTCCGTGCGCGAACACGAACTTGCCGTTCTCGAGCCGGTGCGGGCCGATCGCCGCGGCCACCACGGGCGCCAGCAGGGCGCCGAGCGCCACGCAGACCCGTACGACCGCGTGCAGGTGTTCCGTCGTACGCGCCCGCCGGTACTCCTCGGTCTCCTGGTCGAGCAGTGCGTGCCCGGTGTTCGCGGCGACGCCCGCGCCGATGCCCGCGAGGCCGGCGATCAGCAGCTCCGTGGTGACGTCCGGGACCAGACCGGCGGCCAGCAGCGCGATCCCGGTGAAGGCGATCGCCAGCGAGAGCAGCCTGCGCCGCGACAGAGACGGCAGCACGGAGGGGGCTGTCCGGATGCCGATGACGACACCCCCGGTCAGCGCCAGCACCAGCAGGCCGTACGTGACCGGTCCGCCGCCCAGGTCCTTGGCCTGCAGCACGGAGACGGCGACAGCGGCGGCGATCGCCGCGGCGACGGCCGCGCAGGCGAGCACCAGGAGCGGGATCGCGCCGGTACGGCCGTTGTCGACGCCCGTGCCCGTCCTGGGGCGGCGCAGGCCCTCCAGGGGCGAGCGCGCACGCGGGGTGCGGGTGTCGGGCAGTTCGAGGGACGTGAGCACGGAGAGCGAGGCGGCGAACAGTCCGGCGGCGACGTACGAGGCGAGCGCCCCCTGGTGCTGGTCGAACCAGGCGATCCCGGCACCCAGCAGGTTGCTGACGAGTGACACCACGACGAGCGTGGCGGCCGCGATCGGCACCGCCACGAAGGCCGTACGCAGTGACAGGCGCCGCAGCGCGTCCAGGTGGTCCGGCAGCGGGCGCACGGTGGCGCCCTCCAGCGGCGGCGCGGGCAGCAGCGCGGGCGCCGCGCTCTCCCGGCACACCGTCCAGAAGCGCTCGGCGACGCCGGTCACGAAGGCGAGGACGAGAAGGGCGGCGAGTGCGTTGTCCGGGGTCCAGTCGATCCACAGGGGCGCGATGAGCATGAGCACGGCGCGCAGTCCGTCGGCTCCGACCATGGTCCAGCGCCGGTCGAGGGGCCCCTCCTGGGACGTCAGCGAGGTGAGCGGCCCGAGGAGTATGGCTCCGAAGAGCAGCGTGGCCAGGATGCGTGCCCCGAAGACGGCCGCCACGGCGAGGGCGACCCCGCGGTAGCCACCGCCGAAGGAACCCTCCGCGATCGCCGCCTGGAGGACGAGGATGACCAGCACGAGCAGGGCCAGGGCGTCACCGACACTGCCCACCAGGTGGGCGCTCCACAACCGTTTCAGCTGGGGTCGGCGCAGCAGCGCGCGGACGGCGCGCTCGCGGGAATCCGCGACCAGGGCGTCGTCGGGGGCCGGAGTGTGGGCCGTTGGCTGCTCGGCTCGCGTCATCCTGCAAGCCTATCCGGCCCCACTGACTGCCCGTAGGGGTGCCCGAACATGTGGACGCCCCCACACCGAAAGGTGTAGGGGCGTCCACATCTGCATCTGTCTGACAGAGGCCGCCACCTGGCAGGAACCGCGAGACCTGACGGAGGCCGCGAGACTGACGGAGGCCGCGAGCCCGGACCTCAGTTCTCCGAAGCCGCCGTCTTCTTGGCAACGGCCTTCTTGGCCGGAGCCTTCTTGGCAGCCGTCTTCGAAGTCGTCGTCTTCTTTGCGGCCGTCTTCTTGGCAGGGGCCTTCTTGGCCGGAGCCTTCTTGGCGGCCGCCTTCTTCGCGGTCTTCTTGGCGGGGGCCTTGGCGCGCTTCTCCGCCAGCAGCTCGTAGCCGCGCTCCGGAGTGATCTCTTCGACGCTGTCGGCGGAGCGCAGGGTCGCGTTGGTCTCGCCGTCGGTCACATACGGCCCGAAACGGCCGTCCTTGACCACGACGGGCTTCCCGCTGACCGGGTCCTCGCCCAGCTCCTTGAGCGGCGGCTTGGCGGCCGCGCGCCCGCGCTGCTTGGGCTGGGAGTAGATCTCCAGCGCCTCTTCGAGGGTGATGGTGAAGAGCTGGTCCTCGGACTGCAGGGAGCGCGAGTCCGTGCCCTTCTTCAGGTACGGCCCGTAGCGCCCGTTCTGCGCGGTGATCTCCACGCCCTCGGCGTCCTTGCCGACGACGCGCGGCAGGGACATCAGTTTGAGGGCGTCGCCGAGCGTCACCGTGTCGAGCGACATCGACTTGAAGAGTGAGGCGGTACGCGGCTTGACGGCGTTCTTGCCCGTCTTCGGGGTGCCCTCGGGGAGCACCTCGGTGACGTACGGGCCGTAGCGGCCGTCCCTGGCGATGATCTGGTGGCCCGACTCCGGGTCCGTACCGAGCTCGAAGTCGCCGCTCGGCTTGGCGAGCAGCTCCTCCGCGAGCTCGATGCTCAGCTCGTCCGGGGCCAGGTCCTCGGGCACGTCCGCGCGCTGGTGGTTCTCGGAGTCCTTCTCGCCGCGCTCGATGTACGGGCCGTAGCGGCCCACACGCAGCACGATGCCCTCGCCGACCGGGAAGGACGACACCTCACGGGCGTCGATGGCGCCCAGGTCGGTGACGAGCTCCTTGAGGCCGCCCAGGTGGTCCCCGTCGCCGTTGCCGGCCTCGGCGGCGCCCGTGGCGTCGCCCTCGCCGAAGTAGAACCGCTTGAGCCACGGCACGGCCTGCGCCTCGCCCCGCGCGATGCGGTCGAGGTCGTCCTCCATCTTGGCCGTGAAGTCGTAGTCGACGAGCCGCCCGAAGTGCTTCTCCAGGAGGTTGACCACGGCGAAGGACAGGAAGGACGGCACGAGTGCCGTGCCCTTCTTGAACACGTATCCGCGGTCGAGGATCGTGCCGATGATCGACGCGTACGTCGACGGGCGGCCGATCTCGCGCTCTTCGAGCTCCTTGACCAGCGACGCCTCGGTGTAGCGGGCCGGGGGCTTGGTGGCGTGCCCGTCGACCGTGATCTCCTCGGCGGACAGCGGGTCGCCCTCGTTGACCTGCGGGAGACGGCGCTCGCGGTCGTCGAGCTCGGCGTTCGGGTCGTCCGCGCCCTCGACGTACGCCTTCAGGAAGCCGTGGAAGGTGATCGTCTTGCCGGACGCGCTGAACTCGGCGTCGCGGCCGTCGGAGGCCGTGCCCGCGATCTTGACCGTGACGGAGTTGCCGACGGCGTCCTTCATCTGGGAGGCGACGGTCCGCTTCCAGATCAGCTCGTACAGCTTGAACTGGTCGCCGGTCAGGCCCGTCTCGGCCGGGGTGCGGAAACGATCACCCGAGGGACGGATCGCCTCGTGCGCCTCCTGCGCGTTCTTGACCTTCCCGGCGTACGTCCGCGGCTGGGCCGGCAGGTAGTCGGCGCCGTAGAGCTGCGTGACCTGGGCGCGGGCGGCGGAGATCGCCGTTTCCGAGAGGGTCGTGGAGTCCGTACGCATGTACGTGATGAAGCCGTTCTCGTACAGCTTCTGGGCCACCTGCATGGTGGCCTTCGCGCCGAAGCCGAGCTTGCGCGAGGCCTCCTGCTGGAGGGTCGTCGTGCGGAACGGCGCGTACGGCGAGCGGCGGTACGGCTTGGACTCGACCGAGCGGACCGCGAAGTTCGTGTCCTGGAGGGCGGCGGCGAGCGCACGGGCGTTCGTCTCGTCCAGGTGGAGCGTGTTCGCGCCCTTGATCTGGCCCAGCGAGTCGAAGTCGCGACCCTGGGCGATGCGCTTTCCGTCGACCGCGGCCAGCCGGGCGACCAGGTTGGACGGGTCGCTGGCGTCACCGGCGCGACCGGTGCCGAAGGTGCCGGTCAGGTCCCAGTACTCGGCGGAGCGGAAGGCGATGCGCTCGCGCTCCCGCTCGACGACGAGCCGGGTCGCCACGGACTGCACGCGGCCCGCCGACAGCCGCGGCATGACCTTCTTCCACAGAACCGGCGAGACCTCGTAGCCGTAGAGGCGGTCGAGGATGCGGCGGGTCTCCTGGGCGTCGACGAGCTTCTGGTTGAGCTCGCGCGGGTTGGCGACGGCGGCCTGGATCGCGGCCTTGGTGATCTCGTGGAAGACCATCCGCTTGACCGGGACCTTGGGCTTGAGCACTTCCTGGAGGTGCCACGCGATGGCCTCGCCCTCGCGGTCCTCATCGGTGGCGAGGTAGAGCTCGTCGGAGTCGCGCAGCAGGTCCTTGAGCTTCTTGACCTGGGCCTTCTTGTCGGCGTTGACCACATAGATGGGCTGGAAGTCGTGCTCGACGTCCACGCCGAGGCGGCGCACCTCGCCGGTGTACTCCTCCGGCACCTCCGCGGCGCCGTTGGGGAGGTCGCGGATGTGCCCGACGCTCGCTTCGACGACATAGCCGGGGCCGAGATAGCCCTTGATCGTCTTCGCCTTGGCAGGCGACTCGACGATGACGAGTCGGCGGCCGCCGTGTGCGGTGTCGCTGGTCGGGGACAACTTCGCTCTTCTCTCCGGTCGACGCAGGGGGTCTCCCCCAGGCCTTGGTCCCGGGGGTCGGGTCATGCTGACGCTGCGGAGTGTGACGGTACATCCCGCCCCCGTGTCAAACGGGAAAAGCCCGCAACGGCCACTCGAACGGTAACCCGACTACCGCCATTCCTGCCGCCCGGAGTGTCCAGCAGCCCTTTCGGGCCTATCCGGAGCGTGACCTCCCAGTTACCGGAGAGCCGCCTCTCACGCGCGCGTAAAACACCACATCCCGAGCGCCAGCGCACCAGCTCCGGCGACGCCTGCGAGCGTCGCCGATGCGACGCGGTTCACACCGACCGCGACGGGCTCGCCCTGCCGCACCCGCGCCGCGGTCCAGACCAGCAGTCCGCCTCCGAACAGGACGAACACCGTCCCCACGAAGATCGCCGGTCCGCTTTCCATTGATATGTCCTTCCACCCCGGAGCCCCAGGGTGGGGAGGCTGCCACCCCCCGGAAGCCGACGTACGAACCTGCGGTGAACGCGGGGGAGACGACGCCCCATGGACCGCTCAGACCGTGGCGGGATCGGGTATCCGCTCGCTCGTCCGCGTTCCGTCGGCCCGTCTCACGGTGCACAGGACTTTGTTGAATCCTTGATTCCACTCCTCCTCACTGGCCAGCCACCCGGAGACGGTGTGCTCGGTGTCGGACGCCCAACTCGACGCGAACTTGTTGGTACAGAGCTTGCCTCCCTGGGCGAGGGCCTTCTTGTAGTCCATGCCCGCCGCGGCCTGCGCGGTGCCGATCACCTGATCGGTGTGCGGCTCACCACAGTCCGCCAGGTGAGCATCGAAGCTCTTGCCCTTCTCCGCGTAGCTCCAGCAGTCCCCGACTCCCATCTGAGTGGGCCACAGATTCACCCCCGCGTCCCGGAACCGCCCCACTTCGCCGCCTATCGCGACATGGCGTCCGAGCACGAGACATGCCGTACCGCCCTTGGCCGCGTCGAACCCGTCCTTCGTCGGTGCGACGGCGTAGACACCCGCGTCGGGCAGGGCGTCGGCCGTCGCCGTGCTCTGGCTGGTGCAGCGCTGCGCGCCGTGGGCGAGGGCGTCGGCGTAGTCGTCGGCCGTGTCGACGGCCACGACCTGGCCGTCCGGCCAGTCCTTGGCGCAGTTCACGACGCCCAGGTTGACCGCCGACTTGAAGGCGGGTCCCGACCAGACCGCCTTCACGCAGTCACCGGCCTGCAACGGCTTGGTGAGGCCGACCTGTTCGCCGTACGGGAACGCCGGTCCCGTCGGTCCCGCCGACGGGCTCCCTGTGGGGCGCTTCTTCGCGGTCGCGTCCTTCCTGCCACCGTCGTCGCCGGTGAGTGAGACGGCGGCCCAGGTGCCGCCGACGACCACCAGAAAGACGCCCACGACGAGGGCGACGACGGGGACCAGGGGCCTCCTGCGGCGCGCCGGCGACAGGGGCGGACCGGCCGTGGACCGGGTGGGCGCACCGGTCCCGGCGTACGGATTCCACTCGTACGCGCCACTGGGAGTCGACGGACGCCAGGGGCCGTACGCAGGCGGGGTCCCGGAGGCCGGTCCGAACGGACCACCGGGGGCGGCCGGGCCGCCTGGTGGAGTGTGCGGGGTGTTGGGGTTGTGCGGGGCGTTGGGGTTGTGCGGGGTGTACGGAGTGTTCGGGGTGTACGGAGTGTTCGGGGTCGGGGGCGCGCCTGAGGTCTGTGGGACGCCGGGGGTTTGCGGGATGCCTGAGGTCTGCGGGACGCCGGGGGCTTGCGGAACGGCTGGAGCCTGCGGAGTGCCGGGAGCCTGCGGGACGCCTGGGATTTGCGGGACGGCTGGAACCTGCGGAGTGCCGGGAACCTGCGGGACTCCAGGGATTTGCGGGACGGCTGGAGCCTGCGGAGTGCCGGGAACCTGCGGGACTCCAGGGATTTGCGGGACGGCTGGAGCCTGCGGAGTGCCGGGAACCTGCGGGACGCCTGGGATTTGCGGGACGGCTGGAGCCTGCGGAGTGCCGGGAACCTGCGGGACTCCAGGGATCTGTGGAACCCCGGGTGTCTGCGGAACGCCGGGGAGTTGCGGGGTTCCCGGGGGCGAGCCCGTGACATGCCCGGGCGGTGCCCCGGCAAGGAACCCGGGCGGCGCTCCGGCGGCATACCCGGGTGACGGACCGGCGGCATACCCGGGTGACGGTCCCGCGGCAGACCCGGGCGACGGTCCCGCGACGTACCCCGGCGGTAGCCCCGCGGGATACCCCGGCGGGGGCCCGAACGCCCCGCCCGCCGCCGCCCGCTCCACCCGCTCGAGCCCCCGTGCGACCGCCTCCGACGACGACCGCCGCATGGGGTCCTTGACGAGCAGTCCGTGCAGCACGGAGGTCAGTTCACCCGCTCGGACGGGCGGGGTGGGTTCCTCGCCGAGCAGGGCCGTCAGAGTCGCGTACTGACCAGGCCGGTCGAAGGGGCCACGGCCCTCGACGGCGGCGTACAACGTGGCGCCGAGGGAGAAGAGGTCCGCGGCCGGGGTGGGCGGCTCGCCGCGGGCGCGCTCGGGGGCGAGATAGCCGGGCGTGCCGAGGATGCCGGCGGTGGCGGTGAGCCGGGGCTCGCGGGACTCGGGCTGGAGCGCGATCCCATAGTCGGTGAGCAGTACCCGCGCGTAGGGATCACCCGAAGAGTCGGGCGCCAGAAGGATATTGGCCGGTTTCACATCCCTGTGGAGGATCCCGATCCGGTGTCCGGCGGAGAGCGCGTCGAGGACGGCCAGCCCGATCCGGGCGGCCCGAGCGGGCGACAGCGGCCCCGACTGCCGTACGACCGCCTGCAGATCGACCGCGTCCGGCACGTACTCCATGACGATCCACGGCAGTCCCTCGTGCACCACCACGTCGTGCACGGTGACCACATGGGGATGCCCGCGCAGCCGCGCCGCATGCCGGGCCTCGCTGCGCGCCCGGGCCACGCGCTGCCCATGCTCCGCCGCGTCCATCGGCACGTCCGGCAGCGCGATCTCCTTCATGGAGACCTCGCAGGCCAACTCCGCGTCGTACGCGAGCCACACCCTCCCCATGCCGCCCGCGCCGAGCGTCCGCAGCAGCCGGTACCGGCCGCCGATGATCCTGCCCTCGCCCTGATCCGGCGTCTCCCCCGCCATGGCGCCTCCCCCGAGACAGCGCGCCTCCCCCGAGGACGCATGGAGCTTGTCTCTTGAAGGTAGCTTCGCACGCACCACTGACAGGAGCCCTTTTACCGACCAATCCTGATCAATATTGCGCAATCCCGTCAGAACAGGCACATGCGACTCAGCCCTTCACTCCGCGGGCTCGAGGAACCCCTGCTCCACCAGCAGCCGGATCTGCGCGGGCGTCCGGTCACGCAGCAACACCGGATCCTCGCCGACCAATTGGGCGATGGCGTCCAGAATCCGCCCGGCGCTCAGCGTGCCGTCGCACACACCCGCGAAGCCCGCGCCGACCGTGTCCACCTTGGTGGCCCGGCGCATCCCGCGGTGCTGGCGCAGCACCACGTGCTCCGGGTCCTCGGCACCGGGCAGCCCGACCTGCTCCTGGACGACCTCGGCCACGAGCCTGAAGTGCCCTGCGAGCAGGGCAGCGTCGTCGCTCGCCCGCAGGTAGTCGACGCGGTCGAAGTGCGCGCGCACGGTCTCGCCGAGCGGCTGCTCGATGGAGTGCGGCCACTCCTCGACCGTGATCGAGGGTTCGGCGGCCGCCGTTCTGCGCAGCGTGATCCATCCGAAGCCGACGGCCTTGACCTTGCGGGCCTCGAACTCGTCCAGCCAGGCGTCGTACCGCGCCTGGTACTCGGCGGGGTCGTCGCGGTGGTCGCCCGCGTCGCGCAGCCACAACTCCGCGTACTGCGTGACGTCCTGCACCTCGCGCTGCACGATCCAGGCGTCACAGCCGCGCGGCACCCAGGAGCGCAGCCGGTCCTGCCAGTCCTCGCCCTCCACGTGCTGCCAGTTGGCCAGGAACTGCGCATACCCCCCGTCGTTGAGCCGGTCCCCCGCCTGCTGAACGAGAGTGCGGCACAGATCGTCCCCGCCCATCCCGCCGTCGCGGTAGGTGAGCCGGGCGCCGGGCGAGATCACGAAGGGCGGGTTCGAGACGATCAGGTCGTACGTCTCGTCGTCCGCGATCGGTCCGAAGAGGGAGCCCTGTCGCAGATCGGCCGCCGGGGCACCGGAGAGCGCCAGGGTGAGCGCGGTGATGTGCAGGGCGCGCGGGTTGAGGTCGGTCGCGGTCACGCGCGTGGCGTGCTGCGCGGCGTGCAGGGCCTGGATCCCGGAGCCGGTACCGAGGTCGAGCGCTGCGGAGACGGGCGTACGGACGGTGATGCCGGCCAGGGTCGTGGACGCGCCGCCCACGCCCAGGACGACGCCCTCCTCGCGGCTGCCGATGCCGCCCGCGCCGCCGACGGCGCACCCCAGGTCGGACACGATGAACCAGTCCTCGCCGCCGGGCCCGCCGTACGGCCGGATGTCCACGGTCGCGGCGACCTCGTCCGCGCCCGCCCGGGTGAGCCAGCCGCTCTCCAGGCAGTCCCCCACCGGCAGCACGTCCGCCACGCGCGCGTGCGGCACGGGCTGCTGGAGCAGGAACAGCCGTACGAGCGTCTCCAGCGGTGTGTCTCCGCGGGTCGCCCGGAGCGCGGGCACGGTCTCGCTGCGCGCCAGCGCCGCGTACGCGGGGGCGCCGAGCAGATCGAGCAGGCCGTCGGCGGTGAACGAGGCGCCGAGCAGGGCGTCCCGCAGCCGAGCGGCGACGTCGACGCGGTCGGACGAGGGCAACGGTGACAGGCTGGTGTGACTCACGTACCCCATTGTGTCCGTTCCCGCCGAAAGGGACGTACACCTGTGGACAGAGCCCGTGCGAATGTGGACAAGCCCGCACGAGGAGTCCTGGGGCTTTGTACGGGGAACCCTGGGGGCGCTTGTGCCGGGAGCCATGGGCCATGCGTCGCCGAGAGCCGTGGGCTGTGCCGGGAGCCGTAGGGCACGCGCCACGGGCCCGGTACGCGCGCGTACCGGGCTCTTTCCGGGTGCCGGACCGAATCCCGCTCTACGGCCGCTCTGCGGTCGCTCTCAGGGCGCTCCTCGGCGGCTCAGCCCTGGGTGGTCGCCGGCGAGGCGGACGCGGAGGCGGACTTGCAGCTCACCTGCTTGGCCATCGCCTTGCCGACGTCGCCCGCTTCGAGCTGCCTCAGGGCGTCGGTCCCGGTCTTGCTGAGCTTCTCCAGCTGCTTGGCGACGCCGTCGAGACCGTCCGCGAACTTCGCCTGGTCCTTCGTGTTCAGCGCGTCTGACTGCTTCCCCAGATCGGCGTAGGAGGCGGAGAGGGCGTTGAGCTCCTTGACCGCGTTCTCCTGCTTGGTCTTGCCGCTGTCCACGTCCGGCGGGCCGGCCTTCTCGATGGCGGCCGCCATCGCCTTGTAGGCGTCGGAGATGTCCTGGAAGCCCTTGGAGTCGGCCTTCTGCACGTCCGCCGGTGCGCTCTGGTCCGTGGTCTCCTTCTGGATCGCGGTGTTGGCCGCCGCGATCTTCTGGACCTGCGGCTGCACCGCGTCACAGACCTGCTTGGCCCAGGGGTCCAGCTTGTCGTCCTTGCTGCTGCCACCGCTGCTGCATGCCGACAGCGCCAGCACCAGTACCGCACCGCCGGACAGTGCGGCCGTGAGCTTCTTGTTCACCGGATTGGTCCCTTCCGTGGCTCTCGGCCCCGGAACTTACACGCCGCATGGACGCCGCCCCTATGGCGAATTTCCGATTTAGTCTCTATTGCAGCCATTTGCTCCATACGAGAGAAGGCTCACGGCACAGGTCTGGACACACATGAACGACGGGCGGGCGGCACGTCGCTGCGTGCCGCCCGCCCGTGGGGACCTGCCCAAAGACCCGAACGCTACGAAACCACCGCGGCGTCGTGAGACTTGGACACTCGTTCCGCGTTGCCTTCGTCACCCACGGCGATCCCG
This sequence comes from Streptomyces sp. NPDC107454, assembly GCF_055582885.1. Taxonomy (NCBI): domain Bacteria; kingdom Bacillati; phylum Actinomycetota; class Actinomycetes; order Kitasatosporales; family Streptomycetaceae; genus Streptomyces; species Streptomyces sp. NPDC107454. The sequence continues at coordinate 147,468 of NZ_JBVJPA010000005.1, forward strand.
CGCCGCTTGGAGATGTACACCGCGCCCACGATCACGAGGATCGAGAGCGCCGCGATCAGGATGCGCATACCGAGGTTCTTGTCATCGCCGTACGAGAACTTCACGACCGCGGGTGCGATCAGCAGCGCCACCAGGTTCATCACCTTGAGGAGCGGGTTGATCGCGGGGCCCGCGGTGTCCTTGAAGGGGTCGCCGACGGTGTCGCCGATCACCGTGGCGGCGTGGGCCTCGCTGCCCTTGCCGCCGTGGTGGCCGTCCTCGACGAGTTTCTTCGCGTTGTCCCACGCACCGCCGGAGTTGGCGAGGAAGACCGCCATCAGCGTGCCGGTGCCGATCGCGCCCGCCAGATACGAACCGAGCGCGCCGACGCCGAGCGTGAAGCCGATGGCGATGGGCGCCAGGACGGCGAGCAGACCCGGAGTGGCCAGCTCCCGCAGCGCGTCCTTGGTGCAGATGTCGACGACCCGTCCGTACTCCGGCTTCTCCGTGTAGTCCATGATCCCGGGGTGCTCGCGGAACTGCCGCCGCACCTCGTAGACCACGGCCCCCGCGGACCGGGACACCGCGTTGATCGCGAGGCCCGAGAACAGGAAGACGACCGCCGCGCCCGCGATCAGGCCCACGAGATTGTTGGGCTGCGAGATGTCCATCATCAGGTTCAGCGGCGCGCCAGAACCGGAGACCTTCTCGCCCACGTCGTTCGCGGCCGTGAGGATCGCGTCCCGGTACGAGCCGAAGAGCGCCGAGGCCGCGAGGACGGCCGTGGCGATGGCGATGCCCTTGGTGATGGCCTTGGTGGTGTTGCCCACGGCGTCCAGGTCGGTGAGCACCTGGGCGCCCGCGCCCGTGACGTCGCCGGACATCTCGGCGATGCCCTGCGCGTTGTCGGAGACCGGACCGAAGGTGTCCATGGCGACGATGACGCCGACCGTGGTGAGCAGGCCGGTTCCGGCCAGCGCCACCGCGAACAGCGCGAGGATGATCGACGTGCCGCCGAGCAGGAAGGCCCCGTAGACGCCGAGGCCGATCAGCAGGGCGGTGTAGACGGCCGATTCCAGACCGATGGAGATACCGGCCAGGACGACGGTGGCCGCGCCGGTGAGCGAGCTCTTGCCGATGTCCCGTACGGGACGACGGGTCGTCTCGGTGAAGTAGCCGGTCAGCTGCTGGATGAGCGCGGCCAGCACGATGCCGATGGCCACCGCGATGAGCGCCAGGATCCGCGGATCGCCGTCCTTCGCCTTGATCGCCGCGTCCGTGACGCCGTCGAGGTCGGCGTACTTCGACGGCAGGTAGACGAAGACGGCCACCGCCACCAGCACCAACGAGATCACCGCGGAGATGAAGAAGCCGCGGTTGATCGCGGACATGCCGCTGCGGTCGGAGCGTCGGGGTGCCACCGCGAAGATGCCGACCATCGCGGTGAGAACGCCGATCGCGGGCACGATCAGCGGGAAGGCGAGCCCGGAGTCGCCGAACGCCGCCTTGCCGAGGATCAGCGCGGCGACGAGCGTGACGGCATACGACTCGAAGAGGTCCGCGGCCATGCCGGCGCAGTCGCCGACGTTGTCGCCCACGTTGTCGGCGATGGTCGCGGCATTGCGCGGATCGTCCTCCGGAATGCCCTGCTCGACCTTGCCGACCAGGTCGGCGCCGACGTCGGCGGCCTTGGTGAAGATGCCGCCGCCGACACGCATGAACATGGCGATCAGCGCCGCGCCGAGACCGAAGCCCTCCAGGACCTTCGGCGCGTCGGCCGCGTACACCAGCACCACACAGGAGGCGCCCAGCAGACCGAGCCCCACCGTGAACATGCCGACGACGCCGCCGGTACGGAAAGCGATCTTCATGGCTTTGTGCGAGACGGCGGTGAGATCCTTTTCGGGTTCGCCCTTGGCGGGAGTCGCTTCCCTTGCCGCGGCGGCCACACGGACGTTGCTTCGTACGGCGAGCCACATACCGGTATAACCGGTGGTCGCCGAGAACACCGCGCCGATCAAGAAGAAGATCGATCGTCCGGCGCGCTGATTCCAGTCGTCCGCGGGCAGCAGCATGAGCAGGAAGAACACCACGACGGCGAATACACCGAGCGTGCGCATCTGCCGCCCCAGGTAGGCGTTCGCGCCTTCCTGGACCGCCGCCGCGATCTTCTTCATGCTGTCGGTGCCCTCGCCGGCCGCGAGCACTTGCCGTACCAGCACCCCGGCGACCGCTAGGGCCGCCAGGGCCACGGCACCGATGACCATCACGATCAAGCGATTGTCATTGGTCAGTACTGCGGCTGCGAAGGTTGTGGGATGGTCAAACTGATGAGGGGTAGAAAGCCCCGCCATTCGTCCTCCTTGACGCTTGGGCTGAGCTCAAGATGTGGACGGATTGTAGGTACCGGAACCTGATCAAAACAGTGCCCGGTAAACGGAATTCGCCTTCACATGCCCATCAGCAAATGATCGACGGGCCTCCATGGAACCCAAAAGAAGTAATGCCCCAAAAGCGTTGACGCTTGATCCAATAATCGCGTGATTGATCGTGAATGAATTCACGAAAGGCGGGGGCGGGACCCGGCCTGGAGCGGGCATACAAAAAGGGCCCTGCTGAGCAGGGCCCTTCGAGTGTGTTGCGGGGGTGCGATCAGGGAACGAGCACGGCCGGCGGCGTGGTCGGCCAGCTCATCTTGATCACTCCACCATGCTCACCGGCGGTGACTTCGACATCGTCGACGAGGCCACTGATGACCGCGAGGCCCATCTCGTCCTCCTCGGCATCCATGTCCGGATCACCCGTGGCACCGGGTGCCGTCTCACCGGGCGCCGAACGCGGCGCCTCGTCGCCGACCTCGATGGAGAACTGCTTCTCCTCCTCGATCAACGTCACCCGCACCGGCGCCGAGATGCCGCTGCTCTGGTGCAGTCCGACGGCACGAGTACAGGCCTCGCCTACGGCGAGTCTGAGCTCGTCGAGGACCGCCTCGTCCACTCCGGCCCTGCGCGCCACCGCTGCCGCCACCAGTCGGGCGGTCCTGACGTGCTCGGGCAGCGCGCTGAAGCGGAGTTCAACGGTGGCCATGCATCCCCCTCAACTACGGGCGTGCTGTCAGGGGACCGGGCCGCCGAGACCCAGTCCCCCGTCCATTGCTTCTACCGTCTCGGACACCACATCACTCGTGACGCCCAGGAGACGGGGTCAGTCGGTGGCCGCTACCGCTTCCTCGACCGAGGTGTGGATGGGGAACACCTTGGTGAGACCGGTGATGCGGAAGATCTTCAGAATGCGCTCCTGGTTGCAGACCAGTCGCAGCGAACCCTCATGGGCACGCACACGCTTCAGGCCGCCCACCAGCACGCCGAGCCCGGTGGAGTCGAGGAAGTCCACGCCCTCCATGTCGACGACAAGGTGAAAATTGCCGTCGTTCACCAGCTCGACCAGCTGCTCGCGCAGCTTGGGCGCGGTATATACATCGATTTCGCCACCGACCTCGACGACCGTACGATCGCCGACGGTACGGGTCGACAGGGACAGGTCCACGGATCCTCCAGCACCTTGCTATCGAGCGGTCATCCCAAGGGACACCTCGGCAGAGCCCCCGGGACGGTTCGCCAGCCGCGATGGCATTCAATCACTTACCGGCAGGCGTGCACGACGCCTTGGCCCCATTGTCCGTCACGCCAGTGACACACTCGGTGCCGATGGCCAAGAATCATCGATCCGATCGACCCTCGACGGACACCGCTTCCCGCCCCGATCCGGGCACTGTCCTGGACCGGCTCGCCTCGGGACCGAGCCGGGCTTCGCGCATCACTCATACGGAGCACTTGCCCCCGCGGGCGGGTCGCCATGCCGTGTGGCCCGACCGGATCCGTCCGGAGGTCATCGCCGCGGTACAGGCAGCGGGCGTCGAACACCCCTGGGCACACCAGGCGCTGGCCGCCGAGCACGCCCTGGACGGCGACTCCGTGATCGTCGCCACCGGCACCGCCTCGGGAAAGTCCCTGGCGTACCTCACACCGGTCCTGACGGCCCTCCTGGACGGCTCCGAGGCTCCGAACGGCCGCGGGGCCACCGCGCTCTATCTGGCCCCCACAAAGGCCCTTGCAGCCGATCAGCGCCGTTCGGTGAAGGAACTTTCACAACCTTTGGGCAATGCGGTTCGCCCAGCCGTGTACGACGGCGATACTCCGTTCGAGGAACGCGAGTGGGTACGGCAGTACGCCAACTACGTCCTGACCAACCCCGACATGCTGCACCGCGGGATATTGCCCTCCCACCCCCGCTGGTCCTCCTTCCTCCGCGCCCTGAAGTACGTCGTCATCGACGAGGTCCACACCTACCGCGGCGTCTTCGGCTCCCACGTGGCCCAGGTACTGCGCAGGCTGCGCCGCCTGTGCGCCCGCTACGGTTCCTCCCCCGTCTTCCTGCTGGCCTCCGCGACCGCCGCGGAGCCCTCGGTCGCCGCCCGCCGGCTGACCGGCCTCCCGGTCGTCGAGATCGCCGACGACGCCTCCCCTCGCGGCGAACTCGTGTTCGCCCTCTGGGAGCCCCCGCTCACCGAACTGCACGGCGAGAAAGGAGCACCCGTTCGGCGTACCGCCACCGCCGAGACGGCCGACCTCCTCACCGACCTGACCCTCCAGGGCGTGCGCTCCGTCGCCTTCGTACGATCCCGCCGCGGCGCCGAGCTGATCGCGGTGATCGCCCAGGAGCGCCTCGCCGAGATCGACCGCTCACTGGCCCGGCGCGTGGCCGCCTACCGCGGGGGCTACCTCCCCGAGGAACGCCGCGCCCTGGAGCGCGCCCTGCACTCCGGCGACCTCCTCGGCCTCGCCGCCACCACCGCCCTCGAACTCGGCATCGACGTCTCGGGCCTGGACGCCGTCGTCATCGCGGGCTACCCGGGCACCCGGGCCTCCCTGTGGCAGCAGGCGGGCCGCGCCGGCCGCTCGGGGCAGGGCGCACTCGCCGTCCTCGTCGCCCGCGACGACCCGCTGGACACCTTCCTCGTGCACCACCCCGAGGCCCTGTTCGACCAGCCGGTGGAATCCACCGTCCTCGACCCCGACAACCCGTACGTCCTCGCCCCGCACCTGTGCGCCGCCGCCTCCGAGATTCCCCTCACCGAAGAGGACCTGGAACTCTTCGGCCCGGCCGCCGCGGATCTGCTGCCACAGCTGGAGGCCGCGAAGCTGCTGCGCCGGCGAACGACGGCGTGGCACTGGACCCGTCGGGAGCGGGCCGCCGACCTGACCGACATCCGCGGCGAGGGCGGCAGTCCGGTACAGATCGTCGAGGCCGGGACCGGGCGGCTGCTCGGCACGGTCGACGCGGGCTCCGCGCACACCACGGTCCACGAGGGCGCGGTCCACCTCCACCAGGGCCGTACGTACCTGGTGAAGCACCTGGACCTCGAGGACTCCGTCGCCCTGGTCGAGGAGGCCAACCCGCCGTATTCGACGGTCGCCCGCGACACAACCTCCATCTCCGTCCTGGAGACGGACATCGAAGTCCCCTGGGGCGAGGGCCGGTTGTGCTACGGCTCCGTAGAAGTCACCAACCAGGTCGTCTCCTTCCTGCGTCGTCGTGTCATCACCGGTGAAGTGCTGGGCGAGTCGAAACTCGACCTCCCTCCTCGTACGCTCCGCACGCGCGCCGTGTGGTGGACGGTCACCGAGGACCAGCTGGACGCGGCCCGGATCGGCCCGGAGATCCTCGGCGGCGCCCTGCACGCCGCCGAGCACGCGTCGATCGGCATGCTCCCGCTGTTCGCCACCTGCGACCGCTGGGACATCGGCGGCGTGTCCATCCCGCTGCACCCCGACACGCTCCTGCCCACGGTCTTCGTCTACGACGGCCACCCGGGCGGCGCGGGGTTCGCGGAGCGCGCCTTCCACACCGCCCGCGCCTGGCTCACCGCCACCCGGCAGGCCATCGCGTCCTGCGAATGCGAGGCCGGCTGCCCGTCCTGCATCCAGTCCCCCAAGTGCGGCAACGGGAACGAGCCGCTGCACAAACGGGGCGCCGTGCGGCTGCTCACGGAGCTGCTGCGGGGGGCGCCGGAGGTCTAGGCGCCGGCTCCTGTGGTCTCGCGGGACCGGCTCTGGACCTGACCTCCACGTCGAACGGGCCGGCGCCCGACGCGGCCGTGACGTCCGAGATCTCGCCCTCCACGGCGCACCGCACCAGCCGGGCACGCTGGGCCCGCACCACCCGGTCCGCCTGGGCGCAGGCCGCCGTGCCGCCGTCCGCCCAGTGGTCCGCCGCGGCGAGCGCGGCCAGGTCGGCCGCCCCCGCCGCACGGTGCCGGACCACGACCGCCTGTCCCATGGCCAGGACGGCCCCGAACACGACACACAGCACGGCGATCGCCCCGACGGTCCAGACGGTGGCCGATCCTCTGTCCGGGCAACGGATCCGATAGGTGTGCCATCTGTTCCAAGCGGCCGTCCGCGCGACGTGACCGCGGCTGCGGACCCTCATCCCCTCACCACCCCCACCGTCTCCTCCGCCAGCGCCACGGCCTCGTCGCTGAGCTCCGGCGACAGTCCGTCCGGTCCCGGCGCACTCGCCTTGACCGTGACCCGGACGAGGTCGCCCTCCCGGGTCACCGTGACCCTGGCGCCGCGCGGTGCCGCGCGGCGGGTCGTCGCCAGCACCGTGTCCGGCGGGTCCTGGCGAGCCGCCGCGCGGGCGCCCGCCCTGGCCGCGTCCACGCACTGGATCTGCGCCGACGCGGCGAGCAGGGCCCAGACCAGCGCCATTCCGACGAGCACCAGCGAGGGCAGCACCACGGCGGCCTCGGCGGTCACGAATCCCCGGTCCCGACTCCGACTCCGGCCGCGGCTGCGATCCCGGTCCCGGCCCGCCGTCCCGCGTTCACATCGGCGCATTGAGCGCCCGCCCCACGATGCCCTGCAACTCCGCGCCTACCTGGCCGCTCGTCACCACCTTGTAGAGCACCGCCGCGAAGGCCACCGCCGCGAGGACCCCCACCGCGTACTCGGAGGTGACCATTCCCGCGTCCCTGCGCGCCGCCAGACCCAGCAGCCACGCCCGCATCCGTACGCCCACCGTCTTGTCCATCTCAACCCCCGTAAGGTTCGAACCTGTTGGTCGTCATTTGGTCGTCAGTCGTTCACCGCACGTCGCCGCCCGTCATCCGCCACCCCCTCCCAACACCCCGTCCGCCAGCCCGATCACCACGGGCAGGACGCCCATCGCGAGGAACGCGGGAAGAAAGCACAGCCCGACGGGCGCGGTGACCATGACGGCCGCCCGGCGCGCCCGCGCTGTCGCGGCGCGGCCCCGCTCGGCGCGGGCCTCCATGGCGAGCCGCCCGACCGGCACGGCCGCCGGTACGCCCGACTCCCCCGCCCGTTCCAGCAGCCGCGCCAGCGCCCCCGCGCCCGGGAGCGACGCCAACCTCCGCCATGCCTCGACCGGTTCGCCCCCGAGCCGCACCTCCGCCGCGCCCCGCGCCAGCCGCTCCCCCACCGGTCCGCCCAGGGTCTCGCCCACCGCCCGCGCCGCGACCACGGGGTCCGCCCCCGCCGCGATACAGGCCGCGACCAGGTCAGCTGCCAGGGGGAGTTGCCGGGCGGCCAGCGCCACGTCGTACTCCTCCACCGGCCCCGGTCTGCGTCGCTGCCGCCACCGCCAGGCCCCGATCCCGGCCAACAGCCCCACCACAACCCCGGCAAGACCCCCGACCAGCACCCAGCCGGCGCACACCGCGCCCGCCACCGGCAGCCACCGCCGCACGACGTCCCGGACCGCGAAGTGCCGCCTCTCGGGCGTCCTCTCCAGAGCCAGCAGCTCGGTCAGCCTTCCGCGCGCCCTTCGCTCACGCCGCGCCGCGCCGAGCGCTCGCGGCAGCCACCCCAGCGCCAGCGCCCCGCACATGAGCGCCCCCAGCCTGTGGACAACTTCCGTGCTCATGCCGCCTCCGCCCCTCTCACGATGCGCAGCGCCCACCACAGCCCCACGCCCTCCAGCACCCCGCCGACCACCAGGCAGCCCAGGCCCGGCCCGCTGTGCAGCAGCACGTGCAGCGGGTCGGCGCCCAGCGCGGTACCGAGCAGAAGGCCCAGAACGGGCAGCCCCGCGAGCATCACCGCCGTGGATCGAGATCCCGCCAATTGGGCTCGCAGATCGGCCCGTTGGTCCCGCTCCGCGCACAGGGCCCCTTCCAGGCGGTCGAGTCCCGTCGCCAGGCCCGCACCCCGGTCCACCGCCACCCGCCAACACGCGGCGAGCCCTACCAGGCCGTCGGCCCCCGGCTGCCGTGCGGCATCGGTGAGCGCGCCCGGCACATCACCGCCGAACCGCGCCGCCGCCAGCACCACCGCCTGCGCCTCGCCGAGCCCGCCCGAGTGGCGCGCGGCTCTCCGCAGTGCCTCACCCGGCTGATGCCCGGCCCGCACCTCGCCGGCCAGCGCCCCGCACAGGGCGATCACCGCCTCACCCCGGCGCTCCCCCGCGCGCCGCGCCTCCCCGGCCCGCCGTACTCGGCGGAGCAGCGGCATCCCGGCCGCCCCGAGGAACAGCGGCACCACGGACGCGCCCAGTACCGCGATCACCAGCCCGGCGACCAGTGACCACCCCTCGGGACGCAACCGCCCGCGCAGCCGCCGCCACTCGGCCTGTGCCCGCTCCCGCGCCGGCGGTCCGGTGGCGACCACCCCGACACCCGCGCACAGCAGCCGCGCCCTGCGTGCCCCTGCGTCCCAGCCGCCCATCAGCCAGGCCGCCGCCCCGGCACACGCCATGGCCGCTCCCACCGAGATGTCACCGGCCCCCGTCATCACAGCCCACTCCCCTCGGTCCCGTCCCGGAGCAGCCCCCGCAGCCGCTCCCACCCCCGCTCGTACGCGAACGCCTCCTCGTCCCACCGCAGCGCGGGCACCGTCACCACCCATCCCGTCGCATCGCGCTCCAGGACATGCACCTCGGCGATCCGCCGCCGCCCGGACCGGTCGCGTACGAGATGCAGGACCACGGACAGCGCCGCCGCCAACTGGCTGTGCAGCGCGGCCCTGTCGAGCCCTGCCGCGGTGCCCAGGGCCTCCAGACGGGCCGGCACCTGCGCCGCCGCGTTCGCGTGCACCGTTCCGCAGCCGCCCTCGTGGCCGGTGTTGAGCGCCGCCAGGAGCGACACGACCTCCGGTCCGCGCACCTCGCCGACCACCAGCCGGTCCGGTCGCATGCGCAGGGCCTGACGGACCAGGTCCTGCAGCGCCACGAGTCCGACGCCCTCCTGGTTGGCGGGCCGCCCCTCCAGGCGCACCACATGGGGATGGTCGGGCCGCAGTTCCGCCGAGTCCTCGGCCAGCACGATCCGCTCCCCGGCACCGACCAGCCCCAGCAGCGCGCTCAGCAGGGTCGTCTTGCCGCTTCCGGTGCCACCGCTGATCAGGAACGACAGCCGGGCGTCCAGCAGGGCTCTGAGTACCCGGTCCCCGCCGGGCGGGACTGTCCCCGCCGCCACCAACTCGTCGAGGGTGAACGCGCGCGGCCGTACGACCCGCAGCGACAGGCAGGTGGAGCCGACGGCCACCGGGGGCAGCACCGCGTGCAGGCGGGTGCCGTCCGGAAGCCGGGCATCGACCCAGGGGCGGGCGTCGTCGAGCCTTCGCCCGGCCACGGCCGCGAGGCGCTGCGCGAGGCGTCGTACGGCTGCCGCGTCCGGAAAGGAGACGGTCGTCAGTTCCAGGCCACCGCCCCGGTCCACCCACACCCGGTCCGGCGCGGACACCAGGACGTCGGTCACCGACGGGTCGGCGAGCAGCGGCTCCAGCGGCCCACTGCCGACCAGCTCGGAGCGCAACCGCTCGGCGGCGCCGAGGACTTCGGCGTCTCCGAGCACTCGTCCCTGCTCGCGCAGGGCCTGTGCCACGCGCGCGGGAGTCGGCTCCGATCCGCTCTCGGCGAGCCACTGCCGTACGCCGTCCAGCAGTCCCGTGCCGGTCCCTGTGCCCGACTGCCGGCTCATACGCCCCCGCCTTCCACCGGAACCCGCTGCCAGAAGGCCGTGCAGAACCGGGCGAGCGGCCCCCGCGACGCTCCCCCGGGTGGCACACGGGCGTCCAGCGGCGCGGACTCCGCGGGCACTTCGCCGACCAGTGGCAGTCCGAGCAGGCGAGCCACCTCACGGTCGTCGAGACCCGGCGCGTAGGGGCCGCGGACCGCGACGCGCAGATCGCGCAGGACCATGCCGACCACGGATGCCACCCGTTTGGCCGCCGCGACGGCGCGCAGATCGGCGGGGACGACCAGCAGCCCGAGGTCGAGCTGGGCGAGGGCTTCCGCGACTCCGTCGTCGACGCGGCGGGGCAGGTCGACGACCACGGTGCCGCCGCGCCGTCTGGCGGCGGCCAGGACCGCGCGGACGGCCTGCGCCGGGATGGTGACGGAGTCGCCGCGGTCCCAGCTGAGGACGCGCAGCGCGTGCAGTTCGGGAAGGGACTCCTCCAGGGCGCCGCCGCCGACCCTGCCGCGGGAGGCGGCGAACGCCGGCCAGCGCAGTCCTTCGGCGGCCTCTCCGCCCAGGAGTACGTCGAGTCCGCCACCCAGGGGATCCGCGTCCACGAGGAGGGTGCGGCGTCCCTCGCGCGCGGAGGTGACGGCGAGCGCGCAGGCCAGCGTGGAGGCTCCGGCCCCGCCGCGGCCGCCGATCACGCCGACGGTGAGCGCGGGTCGGCCCACTCCCTCGGCCACGTCGGCGATGCGGTCGACGAGCCACTGCTCGCCGTCCGGAAGCATCAGGACGTGGTCGGCTCCGATCTCGACAGCCCGTTTCCAGACGCCGGAGTCGTCCTGGTCCCGGCCGACCAGCACGACTCCGCGTCGGCGAGCTGCTCCGCGTACGCGCCGCGCCGCGTCGTCGCCGACCAGGACGAGTGGTGCCGCCTCCCAGCTGCCGCGGCCCTCAGGCACCCCGTGGTGGACTTCCGGCCTCGCACCCGCCGCGGCGCACAGGCGCAGCAGGTCGTCGAGGAGTTCGGCGTCCTCCGTGACGATCAGTGGTCCGCCCTGCCGCCCGTCGGCGGCGGGCGGCAGGTCGTGTGTGATGGCTCCCGCCACGATCTCCAGCCCCCTTCGCTGCTCCCTGCGCGGAGCTCGCAAGGTCCTCTGCGGACCCGCGATTCCCGCTCGTGTGAAGAACCGGCATGCGGCCTCCATATGAACGGCCGATACGAACCGGCCAAACGCGTCCGACAAACGGAACCCGCCATGAACTTGCCGCGAGGAACTCGCCGCGAGCGGGACGCGCTGGAATCACGGTGCAGCGATCCAGAAAATCGTGTGGATCTTGGTCGATAACTGTGGACAACTCAGTGGTTGTGAATATCGCCTTCACCCATACCGGTGAGTCGCCTGTGACTTCCACAGCGCAGCCTCACGGATACGTAGAGTGACGAATCATGAGTGCACGGAAGGGGCGGCCACAGCGGTGACAACCGGGGCCCGGGGCCGCGCGAAAGAGGGCAAAAACCCATCCGGACATGCGACGACCCCCGCCGGGGGGGAGAGCGGGGGTCGTCCCCACGGCCGACTCGGGGGGGGAGGAGTCGGACCGGGTTAGCACGGTCGCGAACGATCCGTGACTTCCATGGTGTACCCGAGAGCCTTCTCAGGCAAACCCACGCGCCCCACACTAGCCCGAATGGTGGGCGCATATGCTCGAGCCCGTGGAAAACCACTCCTTGCCTCGCACGGCAGCCTTCTTTGACCTGGACAAGACGGTCATTGCGAAGTCGAGCACGCTCACGTTCAGCAAGTCGTTCTACCAAGGCGGGCTGATCAACCGAAGGGCCGTGTTGCGCACCGCATACGCCCAGTTCGTGTTCATGGCGGGCGGCGCGGACCACGATCAGATGGAGCGGATGCGCGCATACCTGTCCGCGCTGTGCCGGGGCTGGAACGTCCAGCAGGTCAAGGAGATCGTCGCCGAGACGCTGCACGACCTGATCGACCCGATCATTTACGACGAGGCCGCCTCCCTCATCGAGGAGCACCACACCGCCGGGCGCGATGTCGTGATCGTCTCCACGTCCGGGGCGGAGGTGGTCGAGCCGATCGGAGAGCTGCTCGGCGCGGACCGGGTGGTGGCCACGCGCATGGTCGTCGGCGAGGACGGCTGCTTCACCGGAGAAGTGGAGTACTACGCGTACGGGCCGACGAAGGCCGAGGCGGTCAAGGAGCTGGCCGCGTCCGAGGGGTACGATCTCGCGCGCTGCTACGCCTACAGCGACTCCGCGACCGACGTTCCGATGCTGGAGGCCGTCGGCCATCCCCACGCGGTGAATCCGGACCGTGCGCTGCGACGCGAGGCGGTTGCCCGCTCGTGGCCGATTCTGGACTTCCACCGGCCGGTCCGGCTCAAGCAGCGGCTGCCCGCGCTGTCGGTGCCGCCACGTCCGGCGCTCGTCGCGGCGGCCGCGATAGGAGCGGCGGCGGCCACGGCGGGACTCGTCTGGTACGCGAGCAAACGGCGCGCGACGGTGATGTGAGCGCGTCACGCGAACGCATGCGGCATATCTACGTCCCGATTCACTCCCATTTGAACCTAAAAGTAAAGAAGTACAGCCAGGGGTTCCGCTTCCTCTGGACCAGGAGTAGAAAGGGTTTAACGGCCCGCGAGACCAAGGACATCCGAAAGGATCACCTTCAAACGCAACCAAGGCCCCACGGACCGCGCATGGACATCGAGCACCCACGCGACGTCGACCCGTCGATTACGGGCCAGCCGCACCAGGTGACGGGCAGGAGTTCCCGACCTGATGGGCAACATATCGAGGACGCTTGGTAACCCGGTGAGCATGCCAGCGGCGGTACGAAAACTCGTACCGCCGCAACCCTGTCCGGGGACTTACGCCGCGCCGCGCTGAAGCGCCTCGCAGACGGCTGTCGACTCCCTGGCTCCCAGTTCAATCGCCCTGCCGCAGTGGGCGATCCAGGTCGCCATGCCCTCCGGGGTGCCGGAGACATACCCTTCCAGCGCCGCCAGATAAGCCGCGCGGCCCGGCTCGGCGTGACCGACCTCCGCCGGGCAGACCGATTTGGGGTCGAGGCCGCTGCCGACCAGGACGATGCGCTCGGCCGCGCGTGCCACCAGGCCGTTGTGGGTGCCGAAGGGGCGCAGGGCGAGCAGTTCGCCGTGCACGACGGCAGCCGTCACCAGGGCGGGCGCCGAACCACCCGCGATGATCAGCTGCGAGAGCCCTTCGAGTCGGCCGGCCACCTCGGCCGCGTCCGGCAGGGGCAGCTCGATGAGCGGCTCGTCGACCGGTTCGCCGTCCTGGCGGGGCCTGCCGACGGTGTCCTCATGGCCCGCAGCCGCGACGAGGTGCAGCCGGGCCAGCACCCGGAGGGGCGACTGTCGCCAGATGGACAGGAGTTGGCCCGCCTCGGCGGTCAGCCGCAGGGCCGCGCCGACCGTCTGGGCCTCGTCGTCACCGCTGAAGTCGGTGCGGCGGCGTACCTCTTCGAGGGCCCAGTCGGCGCCGGACAGCGCCGCGGAACCACGGGCGCCACGCAGTGCGGCCTCGGAAGTGATCTCGTTGCTGCGGCGCCGCATGATCCGGTGTCCGTAGACCCGGTCCACCGCCTTGCGGACGGACTCGACGGATGCGGCCACGCCGGGCAGCGAGCCCAGGGCCGCGAGCGGATCGGCGGTCGCGCCTGTCGTACTCATGAGTACGACCCTACGCACCCCGGTGGCCCACCCCACGAAGGAGTGGTCTTCTTCACGTCACCTGGGCACTGTAAGCAATCACACCACTACCCTTGGTGAACATGAAAATTGCTTTCGTAGGGAAGGGCGGCAGCGGCAAGACGACCCTGTCCTCCCTCTTCATCCGCCACCTCGCGGCCTCGGGATCGCCGGTCGTCGCGGTGGACGCCGACATCAACCAACACCTGGGGACCGCCCTCGGCCTCGACGAGCCGGTGGCCGCCGGGCTGCCCGCAATGGGCCCGCGGCTAAAGCTGATCAAGGACTACCTGCGCGGCTCCAATCCGCGCATCACGTCCGCCGAGACGATGATCAAGACGACCCCGCCCGGTGAGGGGTCCCGACTGCTGCGGGTGCGCGAGAACAATCCGGTGTACGACGCCTGTGCGCGGCCGGTGGAACTCGACGGCGGCGCCGTCCGTTTGATGGTCACCGGCCCGTTCAGCGAGGCCGATCTGGGAGTGGCTTGCTACCACTCCAAGACCGGTGCAGTGGAGCTCTGCCTGAACCATCTCGTCGACGGCCAGAGCGAGTACGTCGTCGTCGACATGACGGCGGGCTCCGACTCCTTCGCGTCCGGCATGTTCACCCGCTTCGACATCACGTTCCTGGTCGCCGAGCCGACCCGGAAGGGGGTCTCCGTCTATCGGCAGTACAAGGAGTACGCCCGCGACTTCGGAGTCATCCTGAAGGTCGTCGGCAACAAGGTGCAGGGCCAGGACGACATCGACTTCCTCCGCGCCGAGGTCGGTGACGACCTCCTGGTCACCGTCGGGCACTCGGACTGGGTGCGGGCCGTGGAGAAGGGCCGCCCACCCCGGTTCGAGCTCCTGGAGGACGCCAACCGCCGCTCCCTGCGCACCTTGCAGACCGCCGCCGACGCCACGTACGAGCTGCGGGACTGGGAGCGCTACACGCGCCAGATGGTGCACTTCCACCTGAAGAACGCGGGCAGCTGGGGCAACGAGAGGACCGGGGCCGACCTGGCGGCGCAGGTCGACCCCGGCTTCGTGCTGGGAGAAGGGCTGGTGGCTACGGCTTGAGGGCCGGCGCCCCGGGGATGCCCTTCGGAGCCGGGGCGGGGCGGCCCGACAGGAAGGACGCCCAGCCCTGCTTCGGGACCTCTCCGACGTTGAGGCCGCGCAGCCTGTCCAGCGTGGCCGGGTCCTGGGCGTCGAGCCAGTCGGCGAGTTGCCGGAAGGAGACGCAGCGGACGTCGGGCTTGTTGCAGACGTTCTCCACGACCTGGTCGATGGCACGCATGTAGGTGCCGCCGTTCCAGGACTCGAAGTGGTTGCCGATGATCAGCGGCGCGCGGTTGCCGTCATAGGCGCGGTCGAAGCCCTTGAGCAGGCCGTCACGCATCTGGTTGCCCCAGTACTCCTGCTTGTCGGGGTCGCCCTGGGTCCGTGTGCCCGACTGGTTGACCATGAAGTTGTAGTCCATGGTGAGCTGCTCGAAGGTGTGCCCGGGGAAGGGGACCAACTGCATCGACAGATCCCACAGGCCGTTCTTCTTCTTGGGCCAGACCTGGTTGTTGACGCCGCTGGTGTCATAGCGGAAGCCCAGCTGCCGGGCCGCCTTCATGAAGTTCTTCTGGCCCTCCAGGCAGGGCGTGCGGGCGCCGATGAGCTCCTTGTCGTAGTCGAAGGGCAGCGGAGCCGCGTTCTTCATGGCCGCGTTGGTCTTCCAGGACTTCACGAACGCCTTCGCCTGGGCGATCTCGCTCTTCCACTCCGCGACCGACCACTCGCCGACACCGCCGTCCGCACCACAGAAGTGGCCATTGAAGTGCGTGCCGATCTCGTTGCCCTCCAGCCACGCACCGCGTAGCTGCTCGACGGTGTCCTTGATGCCCTTCTCGTCGTTGAAGCCGATCTCCGAGCTTCCCGGCGAGTGCTCCGGCGGCTTGTACAGCTCGCGCTTGTCCTCCGGCAGCAGGTACACGCCGCTCAGGAAGTAGGTCATCGTCGCCCCGTTGTCCTTGGCGACCTTGCGGAAGTGCGAAAAGAGCTTCTGGCTGTCCTCGCCGGCGCCGTCCCAGGAGAAGACCACGAACTGCGGGGGCTTCTGACCGGGCTTCAACCGCTCGGGCTTGGGCAGATGCGGCTGCGCTCCGGTGTACGCGGTGGAGCCGTCACCGATCGGGCGGACCGCACTCTGGGGCGCCGGGGCCCCCGCCTCCTCGTTCGCGCCGTGCGTGCCTTCCTTGGAGCCGGTGGCGCAACCGGCGAGCGCCGTGGCGCAGGCCGCGGCGACTGCTACGCCCGCGGCGATCCTCTGGGTGGCAGCCATCTCCGCCCACCTTCTTCCTTCTGTCAGAGCAACGCCGCTTTGGGCGTTCTAGGGTGTTGTGCGGCTAAAAGCCGACAGCGCCGCCAAGGTCGCATGAGGCCGAGGTCGAATAAATACGACAAGCCGATAAAAAGCCCGCTTCACCCACGCGAGTGATTTACTGCCCCATTTGCCACTAAAGTCCGCATGAGAGCTTTACTCTGGATTACGATCCATTTACCGAGCGTTGAAAGTCCCGCCGCTGCACGCCGTGACCCACGGCCGCGATCCGCCCCCGTCCTCCCTGGACGGGGACCACCTGTTCCGCGACCGCGCTGCCCCGGAGGAGACGGGAATGTCTGCCTGCGTCCCCACCCGCGCCGCCGACTCGACTCGGCCCAGGCGCACCCACCAACCCCACAGCCCCCCGCCGACCCCGCCCCGCCGATTCCGTATCGCGGGCGCCGATCTGTCGGCCTCGATCGCGGTCTTCCTGATCGCCCTGCCCCTGTCCCTCGGCATCGCGCTCGCCACGGGCGCGCCGCTCCAGTCGGGCCTCGTCGCCGCCGCCGTGGGCGGGATCGTCGCGGCCCGGATCGGCGGCTCACCGCTCCAGGTGAGCGGGCCCGCCGCCGGGCTCACGGTCGTCACCGCCGACCTCATCCACCGCTACGGATGGCGTGCGACCTGCGCCATCACCGTCCTCGCCGGAGTCGCCCAGCTGGGCCTGGGATGCCTGCGCGTGGCCCGCACGGCGCTCGCCGTCAGCCCCGCGATCGTGCACGGCATGCTCGCCGGCATCGGTGTGACCATCGCGGTCGCCCAGTTGCACATCGTGCTGGGCGGCACCCCGCAGAGCTCCGTGCTCGACAACCTGCGCGCGCTACCCAACCAGTTGGCGCACGTTCACCCCGCGGCAGTCTCGATGAGCGCGCTGACACTGACGCTCCTCTTCGCCTGGCCACGGATTCCCGGACGGGTCGGGCAGGTCCTGCGCACCGTGCCGGCCGCGCTCGTCGCCGTCGCAGGGGCCACCCTGACCGCCTCACTCACCGGGCTGGTCCTGCCCAAGGTCGACCTGCCGTCCTGGAGCAGTCACGCGCTGGCCGGTCTGCCCGAGGGGCCGGTGCTCGGGATCGCCGCCGCCGTCCTCACCGTCACGCTGGTGTGCAGTGTGCAGTCGCTGCTCGGCGCCGTGGCCGTGGACAAGCTGGTGGCGAGGCGGCCCGCGCAGCAAGCCCGGGTGGGCCGCTCCGACCTGAACCGGGAGTTGCTCGGTCAGGGCGCCGCCAATGTCGTCTCCGGCGCGCTCGGCGGGCTGCCCGTCGCCGGGGTCGCCGTGCGCAGTTCGGCGAATGTGCAAGCCGGTGCCGTGAGCCGGAACTCCACGATGCTGCACGGCGTTTTCGTAGTAGTTGCCGCGCTGCTGATGGTCCCGATCCTGGAGCTGATCCCCCTCGCATCGCTCGCCGCCCTGGTGATGGCCGTCGGCATCCAGATGGTGTCCCTGCACCACATCCGCACGGTCACCCGCCACCGCGAAGTGCTGGTGTACGTCGTCACCACGCTCGGCGTCGTGTGCCTCGGTGTTCTCGAGGGCGTGGTGCTGGGGGTCTCCGTCGGCGTCGCCGTCGCCCTGCACCGCCTCGCCCGCACGTGCATCACGCATGAAGAGAGAGGAGGAGTCCATCACGTACGAGTAAGAGGGCAGCTGACGTTTCTCGCGGTGCCTCGGCTCAGCCGCGCCCTGCACCTGGTACCTCAAGGGGCGCATGTGGTCCTGGAGTTGGACGGATCGTTCATGGACCACGCGGCATACGAGTCCCTTCAGGACTGGCAGAACGCGCATGTCGCGCGAGGCGGCACGGTCGAGTTGACCGGGCGGACCGGCACCCGGATCGCCGAGCCCGCGGGCCCCTCCCACTGCCGCTGCCGCCCCTGGACGCCATGGCGCAACCACCACTGCGAACCCTCCGCCGGTCCGCAGCCCGCATCCGCCGACGACCGGTCGGGTGAGGCGGGCCCGGAAGACGGGTCGCAGGGGCCGGACGACGCGGACGGCGCATCCGGTGCCGCCGGGCGCGATGGCCGCAGCGGGCAGAGCGGGCATCAACTGGCGCGTGGAATCAGCGCGTTCCAGCGCAACACCGCGCCCCTGGTGCGGGGTGAGCTGGCACGACTGGCGCGGGAAGGACAGCGGCCGTCGCAGCTGTTCCTGACCTGTGCCGACTCGCGGCTCGTCACGTCGATGATCACCTCCAGCGGACCGGGCGACCTGTTCGTCGTACGCAACGTCGGCAACCTCGTGCCGAAGCCCGGAGAGGAGAGCGGGGACGACTCGGTGGCCGCGGCGATCGAGTACGCGGTGGACGTGCTGCATGTGCGATCCATCACGGTGTGCGGGCACTCCGGGTGCGGGGCCATGCAGGCGCTGTTGAACGCGGAGCCCGGCGGCGCGCAGACCCCGCTGAGGCGGTGGCTGCGGCACGGGGTGCCCAGTCTGGAGCGGATGGCCGCCAAGAACCGTCCCTGGGCCCGGCTCGCCGGGCGGGCGCCGGCCGACGCGGTGGAGCAGCTGTGTCTGACCAACGTGGTGCAGCAGTTGGAGCATCTGCGGGCGCACGAGTCCGTGGCACGGGCCCTGCGGGAGGGTGCGCTCGAGCTGCACGGGATGTACTTCCACGTCGGGGAGGCGCAGGCGTATCTGCTGGTCGAACGCGACGACGGCGAGCTGTTCGATCACGTGGGGGCGACGGAGGATCTGCGGCACCCCGCCTGACCTCGCCACCCGTGTGACCTAGGCGTGGTGCGCGGCCCCGCTCGGCGGGGGTGCGCGCCACGCCGTGTGTAGGGGTGTGGCGGGTGTGTATGGGTGCGGCAGGTGGATGGGCGCGGGGCACCCTTGCGGGCCCCGCCGGGGCCTCTTGCCGGGGTCGGGTGCGGGGGCCGGGCGTGCAGGCCAGGTGTGCGGACCCAGGCGCGGAGGGGCCGGGCGTCGAGGGGCGGACGTGGAAGGGGCGGACGTAGAGGGGGCGCGACACGCCCGGGGGTCGCACGTGTCATGGCATCCGCATGGGGGCGGCGGCGGGAATGGTTGCCGGGTGAACCCGCGCGCCTGTCCGTACGTGGCTCGGAGTGCGTACCCCATGCGTGCCTGGTGCGTAGTTCTGAAGGGACCTCAGTTCCTCGATAGGTCTAAACCAATTTGAGGTCGGCCCTTGTCATCGAGGCCCCCGGTCTGATGAGCTGTGGCCTGGGACACAACGGACACCCTGGGAAAGGGAGATGTCGTGAGCAACGAAAGCCTGGCCAACCTGCTGAAGGAAGAGCGCAGGTTCGCGCCGCCCGCCGACCTGGCGGCGAACGCCAATGTCACCGCGGAGGCGTATGAGCAGGCCAAGGCTGACAGGCTCGGCTTCTGGGCCGAGCAGGCCCGCCGGCTGACCTGGGCCACCGAGCCGACCGAAACGCTGGACTGGTCGAACCCGCCGTTCGCGAAGTGGTTCGCCGACGGGAAGCTGAACGTCGCGTACAACTGCGTCGACCGGCATGTGGAGGCGGGGCACGGAGACCGTGTCGCCATCCACTTCGAGGGCGAGCCCGGTGACAGCCGGGCGATCACCTACGCCGAGCTCAAGGACGAGGTGAGCAAGGCCGCCAACGCACTGATCGAGCTGGGCGTCGGGAAGGGCGACCGGGTCGCCGTCTATCTGCCGATGATCCCCGAGGCCGTCGTCGCGATGCTGGCGTGTGCACGGATCGGCGCGGCGCATTCGGTCGTCTTCGGCGGATTCTCCGCGGACGCGATCGCCACGCGCATCCAGGACGCGGACGCCAAGCTGGTCATCACCTCCGACGGCGGTTACCGGCGCGGCAAGCCGTCCGCGCTCAAGCCGGCCGTCGACGACGCGGTGAACCGGGTCGACGGGGTCGACAAGGTGCTGGTGGTCCGCCGTACCGGCCAGGAGGTCGACTGGACCGAGGGCCGCGACGTGTGGTGGCACGAGATCGTCGAGCGGCAGTCCGCCGAGCACACGCCGGAGGCTTTCGACGCCGAGCAGCCGCTGTTCATCCTCTACACCTCCGGGACCACGGGGAAGCCGAAGGGCATCCTGCACACCTCGGGCGGCTACCTCACGCAGGCCTCGTACACCCACCACGCCGTCTTCGACCTCAAGCCGGAGACCGACGTGTACTGGTGCACGGCCGACATCGGCTGGGTCACCGGGCACTCGTACATCACGTACGGGCCGCTTTCGAACGGTGCGACACAGGTGATGTACGAGGGGACGCCGGACACGCCGCACCAGGGGCGGTTCTGGGAGATCGTGCAGAAGTACGGGGTGACGATTCTCTACACGGCGCCCACCGCGATCCGTACGTTCATGAAGTGGGGGGACGACATCCCCGCGAAGTTCGATCTCAGCAGCCTTCGGGTGCTGGGGTCCGTGGGTGAGCCGATCAACCCCGAGGCATGGGTCTGGTACCGCAAGCACATCGGCGGTGACCGGACGCCCATCGTGGACACGTGGTGGCAGACCGAGACCGGCGCGATGATGATCTCGCCGCTGCCGGGGGTCACCGAGACCAAGCCGGGATCGGCGCAGCGGCCGTTGCCGGGGATCTCGGCGACCGTGGTCGACGACGAGGCGCGGGAGGTTCCCAACGGGGGTGGCGGGTACCTGGTGCTCACCGAGCCGTGGCCGTCGATGCTGCGCACGATCTGGCGCGACGATCAGCGGTTCCTCGACACGTACTGGTCGCGGTTCGAGGGGAAGTACTTCGCCGGGGACGGCGCGAAGAAGGACGACGACGGGGACATCTGGCTCCTCGGGCGGGTCGACGACGTGATGCTCGTGTCCGGGCACAACATCTCGACGACCGAGGTCGAGTCGGCGCTCGTCTCCCACCCGGCGGTCGCCGAGGCGGCGGTCGTGGGCGCGGCGGACGAGACCACCGGCCAGGCCATCGTCGCCTTCGTCATCCTGCGCGGGACGGCTTCGGCCGAGGACGCCGGTCTGGTGGCGGAGCTGCGCAACCACGTGGGCACCACGCTCGGTCCGATCGCCAAGCCGAAGCGGGTGCTGCCGGTGGCCGAGCTTCCCAAGACCCGGTCCGGGAAGATCATGCGGCGGTTGTTGCGTGACGTGGCGGAGAACCGGGAGCTGGGGGATGTCACGACGTTGACGGACTCCACGGTGATGGATCTCATCCAGGCGAAGCTGCCGGCGGCGGCGAGCGAGGACTGAGGGTTCCCCCACCCACCCGCCCCTTCGGGGTGTGGGGGCCCTACGCGCCCCCACACCCCCACCTCGCGGGGCTCCGCCCCGCACCCCCCAACGCCGCGGTGCCGCCATCGCCGGGCCCCGCGCCCGCGCCCCACGCGGGGCTCCTCCCTTGTCCCCACAAGGCCGCCGCGCCTCATCGCTGGGACCCCGTGCCCCGACATCACGGGGCCCGCCCCGCGCCCGCAACCCGCCCGGGGATCCACCGCAGCACCCACAACTCCGCCGTACCCCCGGCGCCGGGCCCCCGTCGGCACCTCATCGCTGGGACCCCGTGCCCCCCGACGTCGCTGGAGCTCGCCCTGCGCCCGCAACCCACCCGGGGGCTCCGCCCCGGCACCCCCGGCGGGGACCGCACCCCCTGACCACCCCGCGCTTGCGTGGCCCCGTTGAGGTCTGGTGTCCGGCCTCGGCCGTGTTCCCCGCGGCGGCGAAGTAGTGGGAGGTCTCCTCCTGAGGCGTGCTGGGGCTGGAGGCTTGTGAGGTCTCCGTCGAGTCGGATACCGCCGCTCCGGCCTCCGTGCCCGGTGAGGCCCCGCCCCGCGTGGCCTCGCGTCGCGGCCGCCACCCGGCCATGGGTTCGCCCCCACGCCGTGTCCCGGTCAGGCTCTCGCAGGTCCGTGCGGCGCGGCCGTGCGCCGTCACGTCCAGCCCAGCCCACGTTGGCGCCGGGGCGCGCCCCGGCACATCCGCGCGACCACCCACCCCCTTGCGCACCATATGTCCGTAACGCGAAATATCTCGCTGTAATGGCAAGGTAAAGTAGTGGCCTCAGGGTGTGCCGGGAAGTCTGGTCGGCGGTGTCGTCAGCGATCCCGTGTGGCGGCCGTCAGTAAACAGCCGTAACGACCCGGAGGTCCCGCCGTGGCGACGACGCCCAGCGCCAACAACCGCAAGCTCCTCGGACGCCTGTCCCTGCCCGAGCGGAACTTCGTCGCGGATGCGTTGCGGACCGAGACCGTCGGTGGGGTGCTGTTGCTCGTCGCGGCGGTTGCCGCGCTGGTGTGGGCCAACACGCCGCTGCGGGACAGTTACGCGAGCGTCAGTCACTTCCATCTCGGGCCCTCCGCGCTCGGGCTGAACCTGTCCGTTCAGCACTGGGCGGCGGACGGACTGCTGGCCGTGTTCTTCTTCGTCGCCGGTATCGAGCTCAAGCGCGAGCTGGTGGCAGGGGATCTGCGCGACCCGAAGGCCGCGATACTGCCCGTCGTCGCGGCCGTGTGCGGAATGGCCGTACCCGCGCTGGTCTACACCCTCACCAATGCGATCGGGGGCGGATCCCTCCGCGGGTGGGCCGTACCCACCGCCACCGACATCGCCTTCGCCCTCGCCGTACTCGCCGTGATCGGCACCTCCCTGCCGTCCGCCCTGCGCGCCTTCCTGCTCACCCTCGCCGTCGTCGACGACCTGTTCGCGATTCTCATCATCGCGATCTTCTTCACCGACCACATCGACTTCGGCGCGCTGGGCGGGGCCGTCGTCGGGCTCGGCGTGTTCTGGGTACTGCTGCGCAAGGGCGTACGCGGGTGGTACGTGTATGTGCCGCTCGCTCTCATCATCTGGGGGCTGATGTACAACAGCGGCGTCCACGCCACCATCTCCGGCGTAGCGATGGGGCTGATGCTGCGCTGTCACCCGCACGAGGGCGAGGAGCACTCACCCGGGGAGCACATCGAGCATCTCGTACGGCCCCTTTCCGCCGGGCTCGCCGTGCCGCTGTTCGCGCTCTTCAGTGCCGGGGTCGCCGTCTCCGGCGGGGCGATCGGTGACGTGTTCACGCGGCCCGAGACACTCGGTGTCGTGCTGGGGCTCGTCGTCGGGAAGGCCGTGGGCATTTTCGGGGGGACCTGGCTGGCCGCCCGGTTCACCAGGGCCTCGCTCAGCGAGGACCTCGTCTGGCCTGATGTCTTCGCCGTCGCCTCCCTCGCCGGAATCGGCTTCACCGTCTCCCTCCTCATCGACGAACTCGCCTTCAAGAACGACCCGGTACTCACCGACGAGGTCAAGGCCGCCGTACTGATCGGCTCGCTCATAGCCGCCGTACTCGCCACGGCGCTGCTGAAGGTACGCAACGCCAAGTACCGTGCGCTGTACGAGGCCGAGGAGCTCGACGAGGACAGCGACGGCATCCCCGACATCTACGAGCAGAACAACCCGGCGTACCACCTGCGGATGGCCGAGATCCACGAACGGAAGGCCGCCGAGCACCGCAGGCTTGCCGAAGTGGCGGGCGGGGCAAGCGAGGAGAACGACGGTCCGGCATGATCTGAGCAGAACGGGATGGTCAGGGCCGGATGGTCGGGACCGTGCCGGCACCGTTGGCAGCCGGACCGTACAGAGCAGCCCGTACAGAGCAGGCACATACAGAAGAGGGAGTCCGCGATGAGCGCACCCGACGGCAGCCCGGTCGGCGCCGAACGCAGCATCGGCCAGTTGTTCGCCTCGGCGACGACCGAGATGTCCGCACTGGTGCACGACGAGATCGCACTGGCGAAGGCGCAGCTCAAGCGGGACGTCAAGCGCGGCGCGGTCAGCGGCGGCGCGTTCTCCGCTGCCGGAGCGGTGCTGATCTTCTCCCTCCCGATGCTGAACTTCGCCCTGGCATACGGCATCCGGACCTGGAGCCACTGGAATCTCGCGATCTGTTTCGTCCTGTCGTTCGCCGCGAACGTGCTGGTCGCCGGCGCCCTCGCGCTGATCGGCCTGGTCTTCGCGAAGAAGGCGAAAAAGGGCAAGGGCCCGCAGAAGGTCGCCGCCTCGGTCAAGGAGACCGCGGGTGTGCTCCAGAACGCCAAACCCCACCCCCGGACCGCCCCTGTGAGTGACGCGGTCGAGGTTGTGGCACGCTCGACGTCATGACGGACCCCGCCACACCTTCGGCGCAACCCACCTCAGTCGTGCGGCTCGACATCCCCGGCGGGAGAGAAGTGACCCACCGGGACGTCGCCGCCAACGGCGCGCGCTTCCACATCGCCGAGATGGGCGACGGGCCGCTCGTCCTGCTGCTGCACGGCTTCCCGCAGTTCTGGTGGACCTGGCGCCGGCAGATGGTGGCGCTCGCGGACGCGGGCTTCCGGGCCGTGGCCATGGATCTGCGCGGCGTCGGCGGCAGCGACCGCACGCCGCGCGGTTACGACCCCGCCAACCTCGCGCTCGACATCACCGGGGTCGTACGGTCCCTGGGTGAGCCCGACGCCGCGCTGGTCGGACACGACCTGGGCGGCTATCTGGCGTGGACGGCGGCCGTGATGCGCCCCAAGCTCGTCCGCCGGCTCGCCGTGTCGTCCATGCCGCACCCGCGGCGCTGGCGCTCGGCCATGCTCTCCGACGTCAAGCAGTCGGCGGCGGGTTCGTACATCTGGGGGTTCCAGCGGCCCTGGATCCCGGAGCGCCAACTCGTCGCCGACGACGGCGCCCTGGTGGGTCGTCTGGTACGGGACTGGTCGGGGCCGCGACAGCCGGACGACGAGGCCGTGGAGACGTACCGCCGCGCCATGTGCATCCCGTCGACGGCGCATTGTTCGATCGAGCCCTATCGGTGGATGGTCCGTTCGATGGCACGACCGGACGGGATCCAGTTCAACCGGCGCATGAAGCGGCCGGTCCGGGTGCCGACGCTGCATCTGCACGGATCGCTCGATCCGGTGATGCGGACGCGGAGTGCGGCGGGTTCCGGGGAGTACGTCGAAGCGCCGTACCGTTGGCGGCTGTTCGACGGTCTCGGGCACTTCCCCCACGAAGAGGACCCGGCGGCGTTTTCGACCGAATTGGTCAACTGGCTGAAGGATCCCGAGCCTGACCGGTGACCCGTCGGTGACTGTCCGATTGCGGCCCGTGGCCCGCCCGGTATCCGGACACGAACGCGTGTCCTACGAACAGCCAAATGCCTCGCGCATAGGCCAATTGGGGGGCTCGGGCGAGGTTATCGACCTTGGGGCAGGGGCAGACGTCGAGGTATGGGCTGGACGCACGACTACAGTGACGCACCACGCAACCGCCGCTCGGCGACGGGCCTGAGCTCCCATCAGAGGGGCACCCCGCAGTTGCCGGGCGCGGACCCCCACGTGGGGATCCCGCGCATTTTGCGCCGCCGGGCCCGCTGGGTTTCGGTACGGCTGCGTCACCCACGAGGCTGAGGCCCCGCACGCCGCCGCCCGTCACCCTTCGCTCTCAGAGCGCGCAGCTGTCGCTGTCCACCTGCTGACCGGCCGTACGGCCCTTGGTGGCGTCCGGCTGGACCTCGTCCGCGGTGAGCGCGTACCCGGTGTTGGCGTCGTCGAGGGACTTCGCGAAGACCACTCCGTACACCTTGCCGTCGGGCGTGAGCAGCGGGCCGCCCGAGTTGCCCTGGCGCACGGTCGCGTAGAGCGAGTAGACGTCGCGGCGCACGGTTCCGCGGTGGTAGATGTCCGGGCCGTTGGCCGTGATGCGGCCGCGCACGCGCGCGGGCTGGACGTTGTACGCGCCGTTCTGCGGGAAGCCGGCGACGATCGCGTTGTTGCCGCTCGCCGCGTCCTTGGCGGTGAACTGGAGCGCGGGCGCGGTCAGGTTCGGTACGTCGAGTACGGCGATGTCGCGCTCCCAGTCGTACAGGACGACCTTGGCGTCGTACTTCCTGCCCTCGCCGCCGATCTGGACGGTGGGCTCGTCGACCCCGCCGACCACGTGCGCGTTGGTCATCACGCGGCGGTCGCCGAAGACGAAGCCGCTGCCCTCCAGGACCTTGCCGCAGCTCTGCGCGGTGCCCATCACCTTGACGATGGACTTCTGGGCGCGCAGGGTGACGGGGCTGTTCGCGAGCGCCGGGTCGGGGGGCCTGACGTCGGTGATGGGTTCGTTGGCGAACGGGCTGAAGACCTGCGGGAAGCCGTTCTGCGCGAGGACCGAGGAGAAGTCGGCGAACCAGGTGTCGGCCTGGGAGGGCAGGGCGCTGGAGACGCCGTGGAGCACCCTGGAGCCGCGGACCTCCTTGCCCAGCGTCGGCAGCGTCGTGCCCGCGAGGGCCGAACCGATCAGCCAGGCGACCAGGAGCATCGCGACGACGTTGACGAGGGCGCCGCCGGTGGCGTCCAGGGCGCGGGCCGGGGACCAGGTGATGTACCGGCGCAGCTTGTTGCCCAGGTGGGTGGTGAGGGCCTGGCCGACGGAGGCGCAGACGATCACGACGATCACCGCGACCACGGCGGCGGTCGTACTCACTTTGGAGTCGTCTGTCAGGGCACCCCAGATGACGGGGAGCAGATAGACGGCGACGAGGCCGCCGCCCAGGAAGCCGATCACCGACAGGATGCCGACGACGAAGCCCTGGCGGTAGCCCACGATCGCGAACCACACGGCGGCGACCAGCAACAGGATGTCCAGCACGTTCACGGGGGCCACCCTGTCATGCGCGCCAGTCGAGCGGGACCTGCTTCTCGCGGTCCCAGGGCTGCTCCCAGCCCGCGTAGTGCAGCAGACGGTCGATGATCCCCGCGGTGAAACCCCAGACCAGGGCCGATTCGACCAGAAATGCCGGACCTCGGTGACCGCTGGGGTGCACGGTCGTCGCACGGTGGGCGGGGTTCGTGAGATCCGCCACGGGGACCGTGAAGACCCGGGCCGTCTCGGCCGGATCGACCACGCCGACCGGGGTCGGCTCGCGCCACCAGCCCAGGACCGGGGTGACCACGAAGCCGCTCACCGGGATGTAGAGCTTCGGCAGCACGCCGAAGAGCTGGACACCGCTCGGGTCGAGCCCGGTCTCCTCCTCGGCCTCCCGCAGCGCGGCCCGCAGCGGCCCGTCGGCCTTCGGGTCACCGTCCTGCGGGTCGAGGGCGCCGCCGGGGAAGGAGGGCTGCCCCGCGTGCGAGCGCAGGGAGCTGGCACGCTCCATCAGCAGCAGCTCGGGCCCGCGGGCGCCCTCCCCGAAGAGGATGAGCACGGCGGACTGGCGCCCCGCGCCGTTCGCCGGCGGCAGGAAGCGGCTCAGCTGGAGCGGTTCCACGGTCTCCACGGCGTGCACCACCGGGTCGAGCCAGGCGGGCAGGCCGTCCTTGGTCACCACGACCCGGCCGTTGGGCGAGTCGGGGCCTTCGTGTGCGCGGTGGTGCGCGCCGGGACCGTCGTATGTGCGGTGAGAGCCCTGCTCGTTCTGTGTGCCGTGCGTGCCCGTTTCGTTCTGCGTGCTGTGCCTGCCCGTCTCGTTCTGCGTGCGGTGTGTGTCCGGCTCGTCGTGCCTGCTGTGCGTGTTGCTCGCGTGCGTCATCGCCACCCCCGTTCTGCTCTCCCCAACGCCGGGCGGCGCCGTGTTCGTTCCGTCATCCGGCGCCCAGTGGGGGTGCCGGGATGCCGCCCGCGTCCAGGTAGGACTGCGGCGGGTTGAGGCGCTGGCCGGGGAAGCCGCCCTTCTCGTATTTCAGGAGCTTGCGCGCCTTCTCCGGGTCCGTCTCGCCCTCCCCGTAGGCGGGGCAGAGCGGGGCGATGGGGCAGGCGCCGCACGCGGGCTTACGGGCGTGGCAGATGCGGCGGCCGTGGAAGATCACGTGGTGCGAGAGCATCGTCCACTCACTCTTCGGGAAGAGCGCGCCGACGGCGGCCTCGACCTTGTCCGGGTCGGTCTCGTCGGTCCACTGCCAGCGACGCACGAGCCGGCCGAAGTGGGTGTCCACGGTGATGCCGGGGCGCCCGAAGGCGTTGCCCAGGACGACGAAGGCGGTCTTGCGGCCTACGCCGGGGAGCTTGACGAGGTCTTCGAGGCGGCCGGGGACCTCGCCCCCGAAGTCCTCCACCAGGGCCTTGGAGAGCCCTATCACCGACTTGGTCTTGGCCCGGAAGAAACCGGTCGGACGGAGAATCTCCTCGACCTCCTCCGGATTCGCCGCGGCGAGGTCCTCGGGCGTGGGGTACTTGGCGAAGAGCCCCGGAGTCGTCTGGTTCACCCGCAGGTCGGTCGTCTGCGCCGACAGGACCGTGGCGATCACCAGCTGGAAGGGGTTCTCGAAGTCCAGCTCCGGGTGGGCGTACGGGTACACCTCGGCGAGCTCGCGGTTGATGCGGCGGGCGCGGCGCACGAGAGCGGCGTGGGACTCGACGCTCGCCTTCTTGGGGGCGGCTTGGGCCGGGGCAGCCTTCTTGGCCACGCTCTTGGCAGCCGCCGTCTTCTTGGCGGCCGTCTTGGCAGGCACCGTCTTCTTGGCGGCCGTCTTGGCAGGCACCGCCTTCTTGGCAGCAGCGGTCTTGGCCGGCGCCGTCTTCTTGGCAGCAGCCGTCTTGGCCGGAGCCGCCTTCTTGGAAGCAGCCGCCGCCTTCGTGATCGTGGCCGTCGCCTTCTTGGTCACGCCTGTCGTCTTCCCGGTCGTGGCTGTCGCCTTTTTGGCAGCCTTCTTCGCGGCCTTCTTCGCGACCGGCTTCACCAGCGTCGATTTTGTCGCTTTTGTCGTTTTCATACTTTCGGCGGAACTCTGTTCGCCCACAGCGGAATCGCGACGTACAACCACCCGCCCAGCCCCCTTGGCCTGTGCTCTCACCGGCGATTTGGACACCCGGCCAGCCTAAAGCCCCCCACCGACATCCGCCCCGGACCCAGAAGATCAGCCCCCAATTGGCCCCCTGCCGCACTGCCCGGCACGCCAGTGCGGCAGACTTGTGACTGATCACACTGTTTGGACCGTCCAGCAAGATGGGGAACACGCTCCCCTGGTATCACGGGGGAGCAAGATCCCCTGAGCAGGTCGACAAGGAGAGAACTCGTGGACGACGTTCTGCGGCGCGCCCCGCTCTTCGCGGCGCTCGATGATGAGCAGGCCGCGGAGCTCCGCGCCTCCATGAGTGAGGTGACCCTCGCACGCGGCGACGCTCTCTTCCACGAGGGCGACCCCGGTGACCGCCTGTACGTGGTCACCGAGGGCAAGGTGAAGCTCCACCGCACCTCACCCGACGGCCGCGAGAACATGCTGGCCGTCCTGGGCCCCGGTGAGCTCATCGGCGAACTGTCGCTGTTCGACCCGGGCCCGCGCACGGCGACCGCCACCGCGCTGACCGAGGTCAAGCTGCTCGGCCTCGGCCACGGCGACCTACAGCCCTGGCTGAACGCGCGGCCCGAGGTGGCCGCCGCGCTGCTGCGCGCCGTCGCCCGGCGCCTGCGCAAGACCAACGACCAGATGTCCGACCTGGTCTTCTCGGACGTGCCCGGCCGCGTGGCCCGCGCGCTCCTCGACCTCTCCCGCCGCTTCGGCGTGCAGTCGGAGGAGGGCATCCACGTCGTGCACGACCTCACGCAGGAGGAGCTGGCCCAGTTGGTCGGCGCGTCCCGCGAGACGGTCAACAAGGCCCTGGCCGACTTCGCGGGCCGCGGCTGGCTCCGGCTGGAGGCCCGCGCGGTCATCCTGCTGGACGTGGAGCGCCTCGCGAAGCGCTCGCGCTGACCGCACCGCGCTCCGGCTTTCGACGCACCTGAAGGGCCTCGCTGCACAGCGGGGCCCTTCTCGTATCCCCCGGTATCGCACCGACCCCCACCGGCCGCCCGGACGCTCCCCGGCACCAAGATCCGGACGCTCCCCGGCACCTAGATGAGGCCGTGTTCCCGGAGATAGTCCATCTGCGCCCGGACCGACAGCTCCGCCGCCGGCCACAACGAGCGGTCCACGTCCGCGTACACGTGCGCGACGACCTCGGCCGGCGACCGGTAGCCGCTCTCGACCGCCGTCTCGACCTGGGCCAGGCGGTGAGCGCGGTGGGCGAGGTAGAACTCGACGGCGCCCTGGGCGTCCTCCAGGACGGGCCCGTGCCCCGGCAGCACGGTGTGCACGCCGTCGTCCACGGTCAGGGACCTGAGGCGCCGCAGCGAGTCCAGATAGTCGCCCAGACGGCCGTCGGGGTGGGCCACGACGGTCGTACCGCGGCCGAGGATGGTGTCACCCGTCAGGACGGCCCGATCGGCCGGGAGATGGAAGCACAGCGAGTCGGCGGTGTGGCCCGGGGTCGGTACGACACGCAGTTCGAGCCCGCCCACGGCGATGACGTCCCCGTGCGCCAGCCCCTCGTCCCCGAGCCGCAGCGCCGGATCCAGCGCCCGCACCTTCGTGTCCGTCAGTTCCGCGAACCGCCCGGCGCCCTCGGCGTGATCGGGGTGCCCGTGCGTCAGCAGGGTCAGCGCCACCCGCTTGCCCGCCTTCTCGGCGGTGTCCACGACATTGCGCAGATGTACGTCGTCCAGGGGGCCTGGGTCGATCACCACCGCGAGATCGGAGTCCGGCTCGGAGACGATCCAGGTGTTGGTGCCGTCCAGGGTCATCGCGGACGCGTTGGGCGCGAGCACGTTGACGGCGCGCGGGGTGGCAGAGCCGGAGAGGACCCCGCCTCGCGGCTGGCCTGGGAGGGCTGCGGCGTCGGTCATGCGGGGGCTCCACCGGTCGGGATGTGCTTGGTGAACTCGTCGTGGCCCGGCCAGGCGAGGACGACTTCGCCGTTCTCCAGGCGGGCCTTGGCCAGGACGGGGGTCAGATCACGGGCGGGCGCGGCGGCGAGGACGTCGGCGGCGCTGTCGTACGGGATGAGCTGACGCAGGGTCGCGACGGTGGGCGGCATCATCAGGAGCTCGCCCTTGTCGTACCCGTCCGCCGCGTCCGCGGGGCGGATCCAGACCGTGCGGTCGGCCTCCGTGGAGGCGTTGCGGGTGCGCTGGCCCTCCGGGAGGGCGGCCACGAAGAACCAGGTGTCGTAGCGGCGGCTTTCGAACTCCGGGGTGATCCAGCGGGTCCAGACGCCCAGGAGGTCGGACCTGAGCACGAGTCCGCGGCGGTCGAGGAACTCGGCGAAGGAGAGGTCGCGGGCGACCAGGGCCGCGCGGTCCGCCTCCCAGTCCTCGCCGGTGGTGTCGCCGACCACGGTGTCCGGGGTGGGCCCGGCGAGCAGGACTCCGGCCTCCTCGTACGTCTCGCGGACCGCCGCGCAGACGACGGCCTGGGCGGACGTCTCGTCGGTGCCGAGCCTGTTCGCCCACCACGCGCGCGTGGGGCCCGCCCAGCGGATCTGGTGCTCGTCGTCGCGTGGGTCCACGCCGCCGCCCGGATACGCGTACGCGCCTCCGGCGAAGGCCATGGAGGCGCGTCTGCGCAGCATGTGCACGACGGGGGTGGTGGGGGTGTCCTTGAGCAGCATGACGGTGGCCGCGCGCCTGGGCGCTACCGGGATCAGCGTGCCCTCCGCGAGCGCGCGGATCCGCTCGGGCCACTCCGGTGGATACCACTGCCCATTCGCCATGGCCGGAGGCTATCCCGAGCCGGGCGAATGTTCGAGGGGCCCAGGGGATCCCCGGGCCGGGGGTGGGGCGGCGGGGGCGAAGAAAACCGCCGCCGGTCCCGACCGCCCAGGCCTCCGTCAGCGCCGACCGCCTACGCCTCCGTCAGCTCCACCTGGATCTCGACCTCGACCGGGGCGTCCAGCGGGAGGACGGCCACGCCGACCGCGCTGCGGGCGTGGACGCCCTTGTCGCCCAGGGCCGCGCCCAGGAGCTCGCTCGCGCCGTTCAGGACACCCGGCTGGCCGGTGAAGTCCGAGGCCGAGGCCACGAAGCCGACGACCTTCACGACACGCGCGATGCGGTCGAGGTCGCCCACGACGGACTTGACCGCGGCCAGCGCGTTCAGCGCGCAGATGCGGGCCAGGTCCTTGGCCTCCTCGGCCGTGACCTCCGCACCCACCTTGCCGGTGAGCGGAAGCTTGCCGTCCACCATCGGCAGCTGCCCCGCGGTGAAGACGTACACGCCGGACTGCACGGCGGGCTGATAGGCGGCCAGCGGCGGAACGACGCCCGGCAGCGTCAGACCGAGCTCCGCGAGCTTCGCCTCGACGGCGCCGCTCATGCCGACTTCTCGCGCTTCAGGTAGGCCACCAGCTGCTCGGGGTTGTTCGGCCCGGGCACGACCTGGACGAGCTCCCAGCCGTCCTCGCCCCAGGTGTCCAGAATCTGCTTCGTGGCATGGACGAGCAGCGGCACGGTTGCGTATTCCCACTTGGTCATGTCGCCGACTGTAGTCGTTGCCGCGGGGGGCCTCGCGCGCACGTTGTCCACAGCCTCCTGCGTAGTACGGCGGCGGACTGGTTAGGCTCGAAGACGTGAGCAGGCTCCAGGTCGTCAGCGGCAAGGGCGGTACCGGCAAGACCACGGTAGCCGCGGCCCTCGCGCTCGCCCTCGCGACCGAGGGCAAGCGCACCCTCCTCGTCGAGGTCGAGGGCAGACAGGGCATCGCGCAGCTCTTCGAAACAGAAGCGCTGCCCTACGAGGAGCGGAAGATCGCCGTCGCTCCGGGGGGCGGGGAGGTGTACGCCCTCGCCATCGACCCCGAACTGGCCCTTCTGGACTACCTCCAGATGTTCTACAAACTGGGCGGCGCCGGCCGGGCCCTGAAGAAGCTCGGCGCCATCGACTTCGCGACCACCATCGCGCCCGGTCTCAGGGACGTGCTCCTCACGGGGAAGGCATGCGAGGCCGTCCGCAGGAAGGACAAGAGCGGGCGGTTCGCGTACGACTACGTCGTCATGGACGCGCCACCCACGGGCCGCATCACCCGCTTCCTGAACGTCAACGACGAGGTCGCGGGGCTCGCCAAGATCGGGCCGATACACAATCAGGCGCAGGCCGTGATGCGCGTCCTGAAGTCGCCGGAGACGGCGGTGCACATGGTGACGCTGCTGGAGGAGATGCCCGTCCAGGAGACCGCGGACGGCATCGCCGAGCTGCGGGCGGCGAAGCTGCCGGTGGGACGGATCATCGTGAACATGGTGCGGCCCGCGCTCCTGGACGACGTCGACCTGGAGCTCACGGGCGCCGTCACGCGCAGCGCCGTCGCCAAGTCGCTCTCGGCGGCGGGGCTCGGCGGCGCCCGCCGCGGCGGGAACGCCGAGCGGCTCGTCGGGCCCCTCCTGGAACAGGCCGAGGAGTACGCCGAACGGCACACCCTGGAGCGCGAACAGCGGGCCGTCCTGACCGAGCAGGACCTCCCGCTGCACGAACTCCCCCTGCTCGCCGAGGGAATGGACCTGGCGGGCCTGTACGAGCTCGCTACGGAACTGCGCACTCAAGGGATCTCATGAGTCTGGACCCGGCCCGCGTACTCGACCTCGACCCACTGCTCGACGACCCCGACACCCGCATCGTGGTGTGCTGCGGCTCGGGCGGCGTCGGCAAGACGACCACGGCGGCGGCCCTGGGGCTGCGCGCCGCCGAGCGGGGCCGCAAGGTGGTCGTTCTCACCATCGACCCGGCGCGCCGCCTCGCCCAGTCGATGGGCATCGACTCCCTCGACAACGTCCCACGCCGGGTGAAGGGCATCGACGACTCCGCGGGCGGCGAGCTGCACGCCATGATGCTCGACATGAAGCGCACGTTCGACGAGATCGTCGAGGCGCACGCGGACGGCGAGCGGGCGGCCGTGATCCTGAACAACCCCTTCTACCAGTCGCTTTCGGCGGGCTTCGCGGGCACGCAGGAGTACATGGCGATGGAGAAGCTGGGGCAGCTGCGGGCCCGGGACGAGTGGGACCTGATCGTCGTCGACACTCCGCCGTCCCGCTCGGCGCTCGACTTCCTGGACGCGCCCAAGCGGCTCGGGTCGTTCCTCGACGGACGTCTGATCCGGCTCCTGACGGCGCCGGCGAAGCTGGGCGGGCGCGCGGGAATGAAGTTCCTGAACGTCGGGATGTCGATGATGACCGGCACCCTGGGGAAGCTGCTGGGGGGACAACTCCTGAAGGACGTGCAGACGTTCGTGGCGGCGATGGACACGACGTTCGGGGGCTTCCGTACGCGCGCGGACGCCACGTACAAGCTACTCCAGGCGCCCGGGACGGCGTTCCTGGTGGTGGCGGCCCCGGAGCGGGACGCGCTGCGCGAGGCCGCGTACTTCGTGGAGCGGCTGGCGGCCGAGGACATGCCGTTCGCCGGTCTCGTACTCAACCGGGTGCACGGCAGCGGTGCCGCCCACCTCTCCGCCGAGCGGGCGCTGGCGGCCGCCGAGAACCTCGATGCCGAGGCTGCGGAAGATCTTGAATCCACAGCTGTAGAAAATCTTGACGACGCCCGCATTGTGGATCAGGAGGGCGGGAAAGCTGGACTTCGTAACTCTCCCGACACGTACGGCAGTTCAGAATCTCCCGCTTCCGAGACATCAGCTCCCGACGGCTCCGAAGGTCCAGCCGGCTCCGACGGTTCCGATGAAGGCTCCCCCGCCGCCACGGACAGCACAGACGCCACGGACAGGGCCGCCGCACCGACCGACACGCCGCCGCACGGACACCGGACCGTCGAACAATTCACCGCAGGCCTGCTGAGACTGCACGCCGAGCGCATGCAGCTGCTCTCCCGCGAGCAACGCACGCGTGACCGCTTCGCCGCGCTCCACCCGGAGGTGGCGGTTGCCGAAGTGGCCGCCCTGCCCGGCGACGTACACGATCTCGCAGGACTGCGGGACATCGGAGACCGGCTCGCGGCCAACCAGCCGGAGCTGCCTGAAACCGACGCCTGAGCGGCGCCGTCCACGGACCCGGGGCCAGGTCTGAGTCAGAGCTCGTGACCGACCCGGGATGGCCTGAGGCGGCAAGCCCGAAATGGCCTGACACAAGTGGGGCCGAGGCGGTGAGTGGGTCTGAGGCGGCGGGTGGGTCCGGCGCGGGCCGAGGTGGCCCCGCGGGATGCCCTCCGTGGCGCCCTCAGCCCACCGCCGCGTAGCGCTCGTACACCTCTTCCTCGTCGAGGGGCAGCAGGCCCGCACCGCGCTCGTACTCCGTACGCGCGGTCTCCAGCAGGCGACGCCACGAGGTGACGGTGGGACGCCTGCGCAGCAACGCGCGACGCTCCCGCTCCGTCATGCCACCCCACACGCCGAATTCGACGCGGTTGTCGAGCGCATCGGCGAGGCACTCCGTGCGTACCGGACATCCGGTGCACACTGCCTTCGCCCTGTTCTGCGCTGCTCCTTGAACGAACAGTTCATCCGGATCGGTAGTGCGGCAGGCCGCCTGCGCACTCCAGTCGGTTACCCAGCCCATACCGGCGCCGTCCTCTCCCGAATCGAGGCTCCCCCACGGCGGCAGCGGCATATTCACCGCCGCCAGTTGAGGACGTTACGGAAGGCAGGCACAGCGCAACACCCCCTGCGGGCCCAATCTTGAATGGCCCGAACGGACTATGCGTAAGCGGCAGATCACCCGGGGGAGTGAGCGGCGGACATACGTGAGTATCCCGGCAAAGCGGGACAGTTCAGTTGAGTCACAACGGACGCCAGGTGACGCATGAGGCTGATTCGGACACGACCTCCCCAAAAAAGTTGGGGAACCTCCGGAACGATTCGGGGTCGCCGGACGTATTGATACGTGGCCATACTGCTGTGACAGTTGAGAGCAGCTTAGGCCAAGGCATATACGCGTGTCCGGCGAATGAGAACGTAGGCTGCCCCTATGCCAAAGAAGCGCTCGGGCGGTGGTCTGTCGCCAACGCAACAGGCCGCCAAGTTCCTCGGTGTCAGCGTGCTCGCTGGAGCAGTCATGGCCGGAATCGCGCTGCCCGCTGCGGGCGCGCTCGGTCTCGCGGCCAAGGGTTCCGTCCAGGGGTTCGACGAGATTCCCGACAACCTGAAGAGTCCCGCGCTGAGTCAGCGCACCACCATCCTGGACAACAAGGGCGGTCAGATCGCGACGGTCTACTCGCGCGACCGCACGGTGGTCGACCTCAAGGACATCTCGCCGTACATGCAGAAGGCGATCGTCGCGATCGAGGACTCCCGCTTCTACCAGCACGGCGCGATCGACCTGAAGGGCGTCCTGCGCGCCCTGAACCAGAACGCGCAGAACGGCGGGGTCGCCCAGGGCGCCTCCACGCTCACCCAGCAGCTGGTGAAGAACTACTTCGTGGAGGAGGCCGGCGACGACCCGACGAAGGTCGCCCAGGCCACCCAGCAGACCCTCGGCCGCAAGGTCCGCGAGCTCAAGTACGCGATCCAGCTGGAAGAGAAGCTCGGCAAGAAGAAGATCCTCGAGAACTACCTGAACATCACGTTCTTCGGCGAGCAGGCCTACGGCATCGAGGCCGCCGCCCAGCGTTACTTCTCCAAGCCCGCCAAGGACCTGAACCTCCAGGAGTCCGCGCTGCTCGCGGGCATCGTCCAGTCGCCCAGCCGGTACGACCCGGTGAACGACGAGGCGGAGGCCACCAAGCGCCGCAACACCGTGCTGCAGCGCATGGCCGAGGTGCACGACATCTCCCAGCAGGAGGCCGACAAGGCCAAGGAGGCGAAGCTCGGCCTGAAGGTCAGCCAGCCGAAGAACGGCTGCATCACGGCGGTCAAGGGCGCGAGCTTCTTCTGCAAGTACGTGGAGAACGTGTTCCTCACCGACCCGGTCTTCGGCAAGACCAAGGAGGCCCGGGCGAAGCTCTGGAACCAGGGCGGCCTGACCATCCGTACGACGCTCGACCCGCAGGCGCAGCAGTCGGTGCAGTCCTCGATCAAGTCCCACGTCAACAAGTCGGACTCGGTCGCCACGGCGGCCACCCTGGTCGAGCCGGGCACCGGGAAGATCGTCGGCATGGGCCAGTCGAGGCCGTACGGCTACGGGAAGAACGAGACGGAGTACAACTACTCGGTCGACCGTGACATGGGCGGTTCGAACTACGGCTTCCCGACCGGTTCGACCTTCAAGCCGTTCGTGGCCGCGGCCGCGCTGGAGGAGGGTCGGCCGGCGACCCAGCAGTACCCGTCGCCGTACGAGATGGCCTACCCCAGCCCCGTACAGACGTGCAGCAGCAAGCCCTGGACCAACCTGACCGGCGAGAAGCTGTCGAACGAGAGCACCGAGGAGAAGGGCCCGTACGCACTGAAGACGGCGATGGCCAAGTCGGTCAACACCTACTTCGTGCAGATGATCTCGGACATCGGCATCTGCCCCGTGGTGAAGCTGACCGACAAGCTGCACGTCGTGCAGGGCAACGGCGACAAGCTGCCCGAGGTGCCCGCCATCACCCTCGGCTCCAAGGGCATCTCCCCGCTGACCATGGCGAGCGCCTACGCCACCTTCGCCTCTCGGGGCATGTACTGCACGCCGATCGCCATCGAGTCGATCACCCAGAAGGCCGACGGCCGGGAGAAGTCGCTCGAGGTCCCGAAGTCGACCTGCTCTCGGGCCATGTCCGAGAAGACCGCGGACACCGTCAACACCCTGCTCCAGGGCGTGATCGACTCCGGTACGGGTCAGCAGGCCGGCCTCTCCGACCGCGACAACGCCGGTAAGACGGGTACGACGGACGAGCGCAAGAACGCCTGGTTCGTCGGGTACACGCCGAACCTGTCGGGCGCGGTCTGGGTCGGCAGCCCCAAGCAGAACGTCAAGATGACGGGCATCCGCATCGGCGGCGTCTACCACGACCTCGTCTACGGCGGTCAGGTGCCGGGCCCCATCTGGAAGGACGCCATGACCGGCGCCCTCTCGGGCAAGGACTCCCCGTCCTTCAACCTCGTCGACATTCCCGACGAGAAGCCCAAGGACGACGGCCATGGCCCGACCGACGGGAACAACGGCAGCAATAACGGCAACAACGGCAACAACAACGGTGGAAACACCATCAACGGGAACACGATCAGCGGCAACACCATCAGTGGCGCCAACGGCGGCACAGGTAACACGAACGGTGGCGGGTTCCCGACACCCACGTTCTCGATCCCCTCGGGCTTCATTCAGGGTCAGAACGGCAACGGGGGTCGTCACGGGTAACCCACCCCGTCACGGCCGCTGACAGAGAACGGCACAGCACAGCCGTCGGCCTCGGCGCTTTCCCTATCGGGAGCGCCGAGGCCGACGGCTTTTGGTGGGCGGGGTGGTGTGGGTACGGGTACGGGTGGAGGTACTCGTACGGATTCGCACGGGCACAGGCACAGGCACAGGCACAGGCACAGGTGCTCGTACGGCTCATACGGCTCGTACGGGTCCCGGTTCTGCGTCTGCTACTGGTTGCGGTCCCTCTCGGACTCAGCCCGCGAGCAGCTTCTTGACCACGGCGGCGACACGACCGCCCTCGGCCTGCCCCGCGACCTTCGGGTTCACGATCTTCATGACCTGCCCCATGGCGCGCGGCCCCTCGGCACCCGCCGCCCTGGCCTCCTCGACGGCCTGCCCGACGATCTGCTGGAGCTCCTCGTCGGACAGCTGCTTGGGCAGGTACGCGGCGAGGACCTCCCCCTCCGCCTTCTCCCGCTCGGCCGACTCGGGACGCCCGCCCTGCGCGAAGGCGTCCGCGGCCTCGCGGCGCTTCTTCGCCTCGCGGGTGATCACCTTCTGTACTTCGTCGTCGGAGAGCTCGCGCTTCGTCTTGCCCGCGACCTCCTCCTTGGTGATCGCGGCGAGGGTCAGCCGGAGCGTCGCGGAGCGGAGCTCGTCGCGCTCCTTGATGGCGGCGTTGAGGTCTTCCTGCAGCTTCGACTTGAGCGTGGTCATGCCGTTGATTGTCGCAGGTGTGATGCGGCGGTCGCCTGCTGATTTCATTGCCGTACCCCGGGACGCGCCGTCGGTGAGCACGAGACTGTCCACAGATTCGGGGTTGTCCACAGGGCGGCAAGCGGGGCTGTCGGGGTCTGACACGATGGACTTATGCGCGCGCGATACGGAGTACCCCTGGGAATCACGGCGGTGGGCGCCGCCGGACTGTTGTACGCGGCGGGTTTCGAGGCCCGCTCGTTCCGCCTCCGACGGGTGACGGTCCCGGTTCTGCCACCAGGCATGCGGCCGCTCCGCGTCCTCCAGGTCTCCGACATCCACATGGTGAGCGGTCAGCGTAAGAAGCAGCGCTGGCTGCGCTCCCTGGCCGGGCT
This sequence comes from Streptomyces sp. NPDC107454, assembly GCF_055582885.1. NCBI lineage: Bacteria > Bacillati > Actinomycetota > Actinomycetes > Kitasatosporales > Streptomycetaceae > Streptomyces > Streptomyces sp. NPDC107454. Next base: position 186,587 of record NZ_JBVJPA010000005.1, read on the forward strand.
GCGCCCCGACTTCGTCATCAACACCGGGGACAACCTCTCCGACCAGGAGGGCGTCCCCGAAGTCCTGGACTCCCTCGGCCCGTTGATGGAGTTCCCCGGTGCGTACGTCTTCGGTTCGAACGACTACTACGGCCCCAGACTCCGCAACCCCGCCCTGTACTTGCTGGAGAAGTCCCAGGGCCGCCACGGTCTGAACGGCAACAAGCCGGCCGTGGGCGTCATCCACAACCCGTGGGAGGACCTGCGCGACGGCTTCGACGCGGCGGGCTGGCTGAACCTGACGAACACCCGGGGGACGCTCAAGATAGAAGGCGCCGAGATCGAGCTGACCGGCCTCGACGACCCGCACATCAAGCGGGACCGGTACGCGCGCGTGGCCGGCGGCCCGTCGGAGTCGGCCGACTTCTCGATGGGCGTGGTCCACGCCCCGTACCTGCGTACGCTCGACGCGTTCACAGCGGACGGCTACCCCCTGATCCTGGCCGGCCACACCCACGGCGGCCAGCTGTGCCTCCCCTTCTACGGCGCCTTCGTCACCAACTGCGACCTGGACGCGGACCGCGTGAAGGGCCTGTCCAAGCACACGGCGGAGGGGCAGACGTCATACATGCACGTCTCGGCGGGCTGCGGTACGAACCGCTACACGCCGGTACGGTTCGCGTGCCCGCCGGAGGCGTCACTGCTGACGCTGGTCGCTCGGGAGTAGGTCGCTCGGCAGCAGGTCGGACGGCGGTGAACGGGACGGATGCGGGTCGATCAGAGCGTCGATGTCGATGCTGATGTCGATGCTGGTGGGGAGCGGGTCCGCGTTCGGCCGTCACCCACCCGGGTGAACCATATCGCCCGATTCGCCCCACATGCTTAGCGTGGGGACATGATCGCCCCGATCCCCAGGGACATACCCGACCTGCCCGCGATACCGGGCATCCCCCCGCCGAACCCCTTCGTCGTCCCGGCAACGGCAGTGGTAGCCCCCGTGCGCCGCCCCGTGGTGGCCGTCTTCCGCCTCCTGGTCGCCTTCGTCGCGACCGTGGGCGTGGCCATCGAGATGCGCCTGGGCAGTCCGCTCCACGTGCTCAGCTACTTCACCATCCAGGCCAACCTGCTGGTGGCGGTGGTCTTCGTCACCTCGGCCCGGCGGGCACGGGCGGCGCGTCGCCCGCTGCCCGCGGTCCTCATGGGCGGCACGTTGCTCTACATCTCGATCACGGGCCTGGTCTACCACCTGATCCTGGCGGACCCGTCCAGCGGCTTCTCCATGATCGGGGGTATCACCCGGCACGCCGGCCGGCAGGCGGTGTCGAACCAGATCCTGCACACGGTGATCCCCATCGCCGCGTTGATCGACTGGCTCCTGCTGACCCGCCCGGTGCCGTTCGCGGTCCGGCATGCGACGACGTGGCTTGCCTACCCTCTCGCCTACCTGGCCTTTTCCCTCGTCCGCGGAGAGATGCTGCCGCCAGGCACCCCGGCGCGCTACCTCTACCCCTTCGTGGACGTCGACCGGCACGGTTACGTGGGCATCCTCGGCAACACCGCGATCCTCGGCGTCGCCTTCTACGCCCTCGCCCTCCTCGTCATCGCCCTGGACCACGTCCGCCCCGACCCGTTCCGCCGCCGCGGCCGACGCCCCAGAAACCGGATTTCGTCTCCGGCCACCGGTGGGCTAAAGTAAACGACGTCGCCGCGAGAGCAGCGACAATCGGGGTGTAGCGCAGCTTGGCAGCGCGCTTCGTTCGGGACGAAGAGGTCGTGGGTTCAAATCCCGCCACCCCGACAGCCGAAACAGCAGTTCAGGCCCGGTACTGAGAGATCAGTACCGGGCCTGATTTGCTTTGCGGGCCCATTCTGGGAGCCATTTGGGAGCCGACTTCGGGGAGCGGCTCCCCGGCGGCTCCCAGCGAGAGGTGTTCCGCCTCCGAGTGCACCGTGCGCTCCGCAAGAGTCACCCCACGGCTTGTGCCGAGGAGACAACAGACGGTACGACGATCGACATGCACCGATGGTCTCCGTTAAATGACCGGCAGCTCGCACTCCTCACCCGCATCGGGGACGGAGCCGACCCCGTCACGTCGGACAGCCCCGAGTTCGCTCTCACCGCCCGCGCGCTCAAGGAGCGGCGCCTGATCACCATGCCCAAGCAGGATGGGAAGTGGCAGGCGGAGATCACTGACGCGGGGCGCTTCTACCTGGAACACGGCCATCACCCGGACCGGCCGGAACCAGCTCAGCGCAAGCAGCGGTCAACAGGTTCCGACCAACGGACACGGCCGGCCCCTCCGCCGCAAAAGAAAGTCACAGCCCCGTCCCCGACGAAGCCGGCGCCGCAGCGCGCCGCCAAGTCCCCACAGCCGTCGCCGGCGGAAGTCGGAGCCGCCTTGATCGCGGAGGTACAGCAGGCTGGTCGGTTCCTTCGGATCCCGAACCTCAGCGACGAGGAGCGAGCCCGCTACCGCAGGGCCTTCGACGCGGCCCGGCAGTGTGCCCCCGAGGGATACAGCCTGAAGTACAGCGGGCGGGCGAAGGGGGACTTCTTCCTCGGCCTGCTCCGGGTGACCGGCGAGGACGAGACCGAGTGGAACCGGATCCGGCTGGCGCGCAGCCGTGTGATCACCGATGTCGAGGACGTGATCGCCGCAGTCAGCACGGATCACAGCGCCTTCGAGATCTCGGAGGCGGTCCTCCCCCGGGTGCTCTCGCTGCTCCGGCTCCTCGCCGAGGAAGCCCTCGCACGCCACGGCGAGATCGCGGTGTCGAAGAAGCGCAGACAGCCGAGGCCGCTGCTCACCGTCCACGGCAGGACGTACGAGGTCAGCTTCCGCGAACGGCAGAAGCCGGTCCGGTACGTCCCCAAGCAGCCGGGCCGCCGTACCTACGACTGGCAGCGTGTCACTCCGGCCCAGAAGTTCGAGCCGTCCGGCGAACTGGAGCTGCTGGTCAGCCAGCAATCGGGCTACAGCTACGGCTGGAAGAAGGAATGGGCTGACACGGCTAGGAAACCATTGGAGGAGCAGGTCGGTTCAGTCTTCCGGGCGTTGAAGGCGCGCGCGGAGGAGCAGGAGCGGGCTCGACTGGAACATGAAGCCGAGCAGCAGCGCCTGCGGGAGGAGCGGGAGCGGCAGGAGGCCGAGCGCCGACGTCTGGAAGCGGAGCGAGAGGAGCGCGAGCAGCGGGAGTGGGAGTCCGCCGTCAGCGTGGCTTCGATCAAGGCGGTTCACGCAGTACGGGCCGAGCGCTTCGGCACGGCCCTTGAGCAGTGGCAGGCCGCAGGGGAGATCCGAATGTTCTGTGCCGCTCTGGATGATGCCGCCGCGGCGTCGGAAGACGCCCTAGAAGCCGAGAGGCTGCGAGAGTGGTCGGCTTGGGGGAAGGCGGAGGCCGACCGGCTTGACCCCACTCTTAGCGGCAAGGGCTTGGCTTCTCTCAACTTCCATACGGAGCCGACGGGAGATCAACTGCGGCCGTTCCTCGACGGCTGGCACCCACACCGGCCGGAGAAGGAAAAGAAGCCCGCTGTTCAGCCGGCGCCGCCCAAGGTGGAGCCAGATCCGTGGCGCGGTCTCATCGACGCACGTCAGGATCAAGGCTGGAGATATGGACACCCAGGTCGCGCTCAATGGTGGAGGCGATGACGCCGTGGCCGCGGTCACGTAGGGCCTTGACCGCCTTCTCGACCAGCTCTCCGAGCCGGATGACCTCGGCGCGCAGGGCAACCAACTCGTCGTAGCGGTCGGCCTTGTCCTGGCCGCACCACGCCCGGACGGTTCGGAGGACTGCCGCCTCCGCGTCCAGCTTGCGTTCGTCACGCCGGCTGTAGGAGTACCAGGAGGGCTGGGCACGCTCCTGCTCGATGTCCTGCTGCTTGCGGTCCACCTCCGGAAGGATCTCGTCGGCGAGGCGTCCGGCCACGTGGCGGGCGATGCGCTCGGTGACCGGCCACCCGGCCAGGCACATTCCGCGGTGGTTCTCGAACACCATGGTGTCGCCGCGTAGTTCGGCGGCGTCCATCCCGATGAGCGGTGCAGTCTCGTCGAGGCGGCTCAGCTCCAGAACGCCTGCGTCCGCCACCGTTCGGCGCAGTCGCAACCTGTTCTTCGGGCGAACGAATCCGAGGATCATGCGGGCGGCCTCGAATTCCGTGCTGCCCCGGACGTGGCGCGAGGACTCCACCAGTGCCAACTCCGCCGCGTCGTCTGCGCGGAACGTATCGACTTCCGCCCACGGTGCTACGAGAGAGCCGGAATTGACCCACTCTTGCAGGCCGGCGGCATCGCCTTCGAGAAACCGTACGTGGACCCAGCCAGACCTGCCAGGGCCGCCCACGCGAACGACCTCCACCTGGCGAACCGCACCGCCCAGCTCCTTCGGCCTCGCGCGGTAGGCCCAATGCTCGCCAATCTCCATGTGCCTATTGAGCCAGGTCTGTTGGACCCATCACTGGGCGTTTGCCATAACTACCGGCGCGAACTCCTCATCACCAGGTTGACGCCGCTCTGCGAAGCATCGCGCGAAACAGCTTCACCCCGGCAGCGACCGCAAAGAGGCACAGCAGCACGTCCGGACATCCGCACTGTCCCTCGCAGCGTTCCTCACCGGACGACGCTCCCTCCACGTACGAGGCCCAGTGGCTGGTCGACGAGTTCACCGGTCGGGGACTTCGTAGCGTTCCGCCTGGAACCCGTGGCCCTCCCCTAGAAAGATCCTCACGCATAGTTACAGGATGGTCACAAGGTGGAATATGCGGGTGATCAAGTGGCTGATCACCAAGAAAATGTCACTCTACGTTTGCCGGGAATATCCGGCGACCTGTGTGCTGGGGAGCCTCAGGGGCGAGGGGGTGGGGAATGACTACTTACCGTTTCAATCCGCCGCCGGGTTGGCCTGTGCCGCCCGCGGGATGGGTGCCGCCGCTGGACTGGCGGCCCGACCCCACGTGGCCCCCGATGCCGACGGGATGGCAGTTGTGGGTTCCTGAGGCCGAGTCCACCAGCGACTCCCTCGGTGTCGGCCCTGCCACAGGAGCCTCTGCGGTGCCGGTCACGGCCGCTGCCGGGGGCACGACTGCGGTGCCAGCGCCTCGGAAGGGAGGGCTGTTCGGGCGTCGGCGTTCGGATGCCGTGTCCGAGGTCGAAGAACTTCGGGCGTGGATCGCGAGGACACAGGGGCTGGATGCCGCGCGGGTCGCCGGTCTTGTGCGGCAGGTCGAGGGGGAGGCCGCTGAACTGCGTGAGCGGACGTCCGCCGAAGCCGCCGAGGAGGCCGAGGGGATCCTCAAGGACGCGCGGGAGACGGCGAAGGAGATTCTCGCCGACGCGCGCCGGACGGCGAAGGAGACCGAGCGGGTCCGCAAGGAGGCCGACCGGCACCGCAAGGACGTCTTCGACGCCGAGCGGCGACTTGCCGAACTGCAGGGCCGGATCGTCAACGCCGACGAGACCGCCATGCTGCAGGAGGCCGGGATCTATGCCTACCGGCACGCACTGCACGACGCGATCGCCTACCGCAGCCGGCTCGACACACTGCAGAACGAGATCAAGGCGCTCGCCCGTGCGGGCCGCGCCGTACAGGCGGCCACGGACTGGACGGTCAACGGCTCCAAGCGCGAGGGCCAGAAGATGGTCCGCGACTTCTCCAAGCTCATGCTGCGCGCCTACAACGCCGAAGCCGACTACGCCGTGCGGTCCATGCGACCGCACCGGCTGAGCTCCCTCGTCGACCGGCTCTACAAGAGCCGCGAAACGATCGCCCGACTCGGTGCCACCATGCACATCCGGATCACCGACGACTACCACAACGCGCGCGTACGGGAGTTGGAACTCACCGCCGACTTCCTGCAGAAGAAGGAAGAGGAGAAGGAGGCCCAGCGCGAAGTACGCGCCCGGGAGCGTGAGGAGGCCGCGGTCCAGCGGGAACTCGACCGGCAGCGCGAGAAGCTGAACAAGGAACTCGGCCACTACCAGTCAGCACTCGACCGCCTGCGCGAGCGCGGTGACGAGGCGGGTGTGGCGGAGATGGAGGCCAAACTGGCCGAGATCGAGAACGCTCTGCAGGACGTCGAGACCCGCGCGGCGAACGTCCGCGCCGGATATGTGTACGTCATCTCGAACATCGGCGCCTTCGGCGACCGTATGGTGAAGATCGGCATGACGCGTCGACTCGAACCTCTGGAGCGTGTCTACGAGTTGAGTGGTGCGGCCGTACCCTTCCGGTTCGACGTGCACGCACTGATCTTCAGCAAGGACGCGGTCGGCCTGGAGACGGAACTCCACCGGCAGTTCGCCTCGCAGCGGGTCAACCAGGTCAACAGCCGGAAGGAGTTCTTCTATGCCACCCCGGCGGAGGTGCGCGATGCGCTGCAACGGTTCGCCGGACAGCATCTGATCGAGTTCACCGAGGAACCCCAGGCGCTGGAGTGGCGGGCCGGCAGGCGCATGGGCGAGACCGGTGCGCCCGTCGCAGGCGTAGGCGCAGGTGCAGGTGCAGGAGGAGTTGGGGACCGCACAGCATGACGTGCGACCGGGCATCACTACGATCACCGTCATGGACTGGCTGGAGCGGGCCGCGAAGTTGAGGCAGTGGAGTCGGGACGGGGTGCGGGCGCCGCACAAGCCGTTGCTGCTGCTGTACGCGCTGGGCCGCTTTCAGGCGGATGCCGCGGACGAGCTGCCGTACAGCGCGGTGGAGGCGGATCTGAAGCAGCTGCTGGCGGAGTACGGTCCGCCACGCGGGACCACGCCCGCCTATCCCTTCCACCATCTGGTCAGCGACGGAGTGTGGGAGGTGCGGACCGAGCACGGCGCCGGCAGCCCGGGCACCGGCGTGCGGGAACTGCGCGCCAGCCGGGCCACCGGGCGGCTGGTCCCGGACCTGCAGGTGGCGCTCCAGCGGGAACCGTCGCTGCTGGGCCGCATGGCGAGGGTGCTGCTGGATCTGCACTTCCCGGCGTCACTGCACCAGGACCTGTGCGACGCGGTGGGCCTGGAACTGGAACTCGCGGAGACCGACGCTCTGGCGGCGCCCGGGAGGCGACAGCGGGACCGCCGGATACGGGAGATGGTGCTGACCGCCTACGAGTACCAGTGCGCCTTCTGCGGCTACGACGGCATGATCGGCACGGCGCCCGTTGGGCTGGAGGCCGCGCATGTGCGCTGGTGGGCGTTCGACGGCCCGGACGACGTCGACAACGGACTGTGCCTGTGCTCGCTGCACCACAAGCTCCTCGACAAGGGCGTCCTCGGCATAGGCGGCGGCCACCGCATCCTCGTCTCGCAGCAATTCATCGGCCGCAGTCAGGCTGCCCGCGAGCATGTCACCGCACTCGCGGGCCGTCCGCTCATAGGCCCTCAACCCGGCCTGCCGCCCATCTCGGCAGCCCACCGTTCCTGGCACACCACCCAGGTATTCCACGGCAGCCCACGCCCCACCGCCGCGTGACCCGGTGTTCAATGCGGGATTTCAAGGGGCTGCTGGAAATTCACGCTCGACAAGGTCTCGATCGTGTTCTGGTCGAGGTCCTGTCACCGCATCGCGTGCCCCCTAATCCCCGGCTATTTCACTGCTTCACGGCGCGCTCGCAATAGCGCGTCAAGGACACTCACCGGCGAGCGAGGGCTCATCGACAGGCGAACATCGAGCGCCGCCTCCCACTGCTCGGTCAGTCCGAGCATAAGCCGCTTGCGCATGCCGAGGGTGACGTGGGCGTAACGCGCCGAGACAGATCCGTCGATGTGGCCCATGCGGTCGTCCATGAGGACCTTCTCGGTGCCGAGGTCCTCCATCACGGTCCGGTGGGTGTGGCGAAGACCGTGGGGTGTGAGGCCCTTGGCAATCGGAAGCCAGCAGGCGTCAGCTCGGCCGCTGGCGCCGCGTCCTCGGGCTGGGACGCCAGGCCACGGCTCGCCGAGTAGGGGTACCGGGCGAGCCTCCTGTGGTGCCTTCTTCGGGTACCAGCCGGAGACCGCCGGGGTAAACAGCCACGTCGCAAAGCCGTTTCGGCGCCAGTGGGCGGCGTGCTCCGACACCACGCCGCCTCGCACGAACCCCAGGTCCGCGATGGCCTGCTCCACCCTCACCCGCTTTACTTCGGCGACGCGGTCGGGGTGATTGAGGACGTTGGACACCGTGCCCGTGGAGACTTCAGCACGGCGCGCGACATCGATGAGCTTCGCGCCCAGGTGGCCGCCGGTGCGGGCCGCGCCTTGGCCCCGGAAGACGTAGGTCTTGCCGTGACACGGGCAGGGTGTCGGCTTCGTGCGGGCGACGTGGTTGGCGACCAGGGCCGACAGCCAGTTCATCGCGTCGATGGTGCGGTAGCTGTCGTCTTTGGGTGGGCAGCGCACCAGCTCGCCGGTGTCGAGTTCGTACAGCTGCCATTCGACGCGGACGGAGCCAGCACGGGCAAACTCTGTCTCCAAGCCGACGATTTCGCCCCAGCGCATGCCGGTGTACCCCTTGAGGACGACGGCGACGAACTCGTCGTCACGGCCGGAGAGCAGGGCGGCGCGCTCGGCGGTGAGCAGGATACCGAGCGGGTCGGTGACGACCTTCTCCGGGCCGCGGTCGCGGGAGCGGCCGGCGCGCTTGCCGCGTCCGCGTCGCCTGGCAGCCGGGTTGGACGTGATCAGACCCTCGTCGATCGCGTCCTCGAAGATCAGGTGGAGCGTCGAGCGCCAGGTCTTGGCGCTGGAGGCCGCGTAGACGGCCTTCTCCTTCTTCTCCCACAGGTCGACGTCCGTGCGCAGGATGCCGGCGAGCGCCTTGTCCTCGAAGTCGGGGAGCAGGTGCTCCTCGATGTGGCGCTTGTAGTTCTGCATAGTCGAGGCGGCCAGGTCCTGGGCCTCGTACCAGCGGTTCGCGTACTCGCCGAAGGTCTCCTGGCCGAGTGCAGGGTCGCGCCAGTCGCCGCGCCGGTACTTGTTCTCGGCCTCGCTCGCGGCGCGCTGGGCCTCACCCTTGGTGGCGAACCGGACCGCTTTCCCGTTGTCGTCGACCACCGTGAGGTGCTTGCCTGGCGCGGTCTTGTACCGGCCGCGCCAGTAGTTTCCGCGCTTCTCCGCGAAACCCAACTTCCGTCTTCCTCCCCTGCTCTCGGCTTGTGACTGGGCGCGGGCGTGCTACGCGACGGTCTCGTACTGGGTACGGCGCGGCGGTCGGGCCCGCAGACGCCCTGTCGTCGGAGCCGTAGTCGGCCCAGTAGGCTGGGCGGCACTCGTTCGTGCAGCGGGAGGTCTTGTTGCCGCCGGGCTGCCCGGCGCGCTGCTGACGGATCGCCTCGGTCGTTCTTCGTGGAGGCGGACGATCTCGGCGAGGTGTGTGGCGGTGAAGCGGTAGGCGCGGCCGACGCGGGTGTGCGGGATGAGTCCGCGTCGGGCCCGGTCCTTGACCCACCAGGCGGAACAGCCGAGGGCTTCGGCGATTTCCTCGGGGCGGTAGAGACGGGGCAATGGGGCTCCGCCCTCGGTGCCGGGAAGGTGTCGCACGAGGGCAGGGGGTATGTCGGAGTGGTGCAAGAAGGGCGGGTCCTTACTGGGTCGGAGCGTGCTCTGTCAGCGGCGCTGGGCGGGCCTCGTCACGTGGCGGTCGGCCTCTGCAGCAGCACGAGAGGCGAGACGAGGAGGGCTTCGGCGATCACGACGAGGTCGTCGGCATCACATCGTCGTTGGGCGCGTTCGATGCGGGACAGCATGGTGTTAGACATCGGGTGGCCGAGGGCGGTCACTCGGACGGCCAACTGCCGTTGTGACAAGCCTCGTTCGGTCCGGAGGATTCCGATGGTGCGGGCCGCCTGTATTCCAGCGGGTCCGACTTCCAATGAGCGTGGGGGCATGACTCCAATTGAAAGGCCCAATCGCCGGTTTTGGTAACCGGCGATCGTCGGCTATGTTGCGCTCGCGCGGTTCGCCGCGAAGTGGTTCCCGAGGGACCGGGAACGGCTTGGAGCGGGGCGTCGATCATGGATCTGACGTGGGGTGTTGTGTTGTAGCTTCCCTGCCGGCGGCGCGTCAACGGCTTGCCGATGTGATGCTTCTGGCTGTGCGGTCCGGGCAACTATTTGGTCAACAGCGGATCGTGCCTTACGGTTTTCCTCCCGCCTCCCACCCAGCCCCATTTCTCGCAGCCTTTCTGCCGTGAGAGATTGCGCCGGATAGGGCTGGACTTGCGCGACGGGGGTGTGGCTATGTTGACGACACCCCCGGAAACGCAATCGCTTCCCGGCGCGCGTCCGCGCCAACGTCCCCCGCTCGAATCCCGCCCCGACCGACGGTGAGCCGTGCTGTCCACGCACAGGCCACCGAGTGAGGACCGCCCCGCACTTGGCACGAATCCGCACCATCAAGCCCGAAGCCTTCGTCTCCGAGTCCTTGGCCGCCGTCTCCCTGACCGCCGAGCGCACCTTCCTCGGCCTGCTCACCCAGGCCGACGACCAGGGCCGACACCGCGACCACGCCGCGATCATCGCCGGACAGTTGTGGGTCCTGCGCCCGGAGCACACCCCGTCCGATGTCGAGACGGACCTCGCCCAACTCGCCGACGCCGGGCTGATCTGCCGCTACAAGGCGCCGGATCACAAGCGGTACCTGCACATCGTCACCTGGGGCCTCCATCAGAAGATCAACCGGCCCAGCAAGAGCCGCCTCCCTGCATGCCCGCATCACGAGGTTCCGGCCGGAGTCACACCGGGCCCAGCCGAGGCCGGATTCACGGAGCCCTCACTGCCGTCTCACGGAGCCCTCCGCGAGGACACAAGGGGAATGCGCGAGCCCGCAGCGAATCCGGGTACCGCATGCGAAACCGCAGGTCAGGACGGATTCATGGAGGACTCCCTGAGGACTCATGGAGTCCTCCCGGAGCCGTCGGTGAACCCTCACTGCCCGGATCTAGGACCTAGGACCATGGATCTAGGAGATACCCCTTCGGGGGGCGCAAGCGCCCACGCGCCCGACACCGTCTCGGCCAAGCAGCTCCTCGGCGAGTACATCGCGGCGTGCAACCACCGCCCGCCGGACGCCTTCCTGAACCATCTCGGCGGACAGGTGCGCAAGCTGCTCGACGAGGGCATCGCCCCCGCCCACCTCCGGGCCGCCCTCGAACGCCACCGGACCAAGGGGCTGTCCCCGAGCGTCCTGCCCAGCCTCGTCCACGAGGTCATGAACGCCACCTCCCCCGCCACGCCCGCCGCCCACCGGGCATGGACGAACCCCACCGACGTCGTCGCCGCCTACGGAGATGAACTCTGACCGCCACCCTCACCCGCGCACCCCAGCGCGTCGGCCCGCTCGCCGACCGGCTCAACACGATTCTCGCCAAGCGCGGCATCGACTCCGCCGCGGCCACCCAGGAGCCAGCGCCCGAGACCGTCACCGCCCTGGAACTCGCCGACGCCCGCATCCCCGCCCGCTACCGCCGCGCCCTGGCCGACCACCCCCAGATCACCACCTGGGCCGACCAGATCGCCCGCGCCGGACGACCCGGCCCGACCGGACCCGGCATCGCCGAGGGCCCCTCGCTGCTGATCGCCGGCCCCACCGGCACCGGCAAGACCTACCAGGCATACGGCGCCGTACGCGCCCTCCTCACCCGAGGTGTCCGCCTGCGCTGGGAGGCCACCACGTCCGCCGACTTCCACGCGCGGCTCCGCCCCCGCGCCGGCCACGACGGCGAACGCGAGCTCCAGACGCTGTCCCGCAGCCCGCTGCTGCTCCTGGACGACCTCGGCGCGGCCAAGACCAGCGAGTGGACCGAGGAGCTGACCTACCGGCTGATCAACCACCGGTACGAGCACATGCTCCCCACCCTCATCACCACCAACCTCCCGACCGCCGAGCTGCGCATCGCGCTCGGCGACCGCGTCGCCTCCCGTCTCGCCGAGATGACCGAGCGGGTCATCCTCACCGGCCCCGACCGACGCCGCACCGCACCCGCCGTCTGACGGGTACGCGCTCCCTCCTCACCGCCCCGCCCGCCCTCGCTTCCGCCTGCCCTCGAACGCGCAGGCCCCATGGAGAGCCTCTGCATGACACCTGGCACCACCACTCTCATCAGCGCCGAAAGCATCGGCATGCCCGTCCTGCCGCACTGGATCCCTGTGCCTGCGGCCATCGCGGTCCTGCTCATCACCCTCGCCTTGGTCACTCGATGGCTGTGGCAGCGCGCCCGCAAGCGCGGCGACGGGAAGCGGCGTAGCAGCGCCGCCGTCCGGGTCGCCGCTGTCGCCGCGATCGGCTGCACCGCCTACAGCGCGGACACCAGCTGGCGCTTCGCCGCCGACTACCTCGGCATGGGCAGCACCGTCGAGCGCGCCTTCATGTTCGCCATCGCTGAACTGGCCTTGTTCGCAATGGCGTTGATGGCGCGCCAGAACCTGAAGGGCCGCAGGCAGGCGCCGGGACCGCCTGGCGTCCTGGTATGGGTGATCACCGGAGGCCAGATCGTCCCCGCCTACGCCGAGTCCGGTCCCGTCGGTGGCACGGTCCGCGCGCTGATCGGCCCGGTCATGGCCGCAGTCCTCTGGCACCTGGCCATGGGAATCGAGCTACGCCACCACACCCCCGAGGCCGCCTCGCGCAGCCTGCTCGCGATCCTCGGCCGACAGGCACGCGAGCGACTGCTGGCGCGCCTGGGCATCCACGACCAGGACGCCGATGCCGCACGACTCATCCGCGAACGCGCCCTGAGCCGGGCCGTCACGTTGATCCTCCGCATCGAAGCGATGCCCGAAGCGAAGCGCAACAAGGGACGTGGCCGGCGTGCGACTCGGCGCCTGCACGAGGCGCTGGAGAGGGCCGACGTCGACGGTGATCTCCGCCAGGACGAGCTGCTGCTGCGAAAACTCGGGACCCGACAGCAGGCCACACGGCTGGCCTCGCTCCCGCTGCCCGAACGGTGGGAGACGCCCGGAAACCGAGTCAGCCAGCCCCGCACTGCCGCGGCGAAGCGGGCAAGGCCCGAGCGCCCGGAGGCCGTACCGAATACGGGCGAAGGCGTACACCGGTCGGACCGCCCGGAATCCATCGGCCGCCCTCAACCCGCTACAGATGCAGCCGCGGAGGTGAGTACGGGCAGAGACGCGGGTGCCGAGCCTGGCGAGAAGCCGGAGCCGATACGCCCGGGTCGCAAGCCCGACCTGCCTCGGGATGCCCTCATCGCGTACGCGGAGCGCATCTACCGCGAGACGGGTCGCCTCTCACGTGACTCCCTCAAGGCAGCCGTCCGCGCCGACGGCCACCAGGTCGGCACCGACCTTGCCCAGAGCATCGTCAACGCGGTCAAGGCCGAGCAACAGGACTCAGCCCGTACCGGCCACCCCCACTGAACTCTCCCCCGCACCTCTAACCACACATCGCTGAAAGGGCCCTTCCGCCATGCCCCGCTCGACCACGCCCGCCTGGGACTGCCACAACTGGTCCTGCCCCATCTGCACCGCGCCTGGGCGCGACGAGATGACCCTGCTGCGCTGCGCCATCCTCACTCTGCTGGAACACGGACGATGGATGGCCCAGGACGAGATCTGCCTTCCCGACATCCTCTCTGCCGGCGGCCACTACCTGAGCCGACTCAGGATCGGCCCCCTGGGCCAGATCGATGACGACACCCCGGTGCCCGCCATCGAGCAGTGGACTTGGCTGGAGGCCGAGCTGCGCCTGGTTGTCGCCCGCGCCGCCGGACTGGATGCCGTGAGCGCCCTCGACCCGCGCATCGACGGCGTCCTGGCCTCCGCGGCTCGCCTCCCGGAGCGGCGCCTGGTGGATCTGCTCGACCTCGCAGCCGAGCAGTTCGCCGAGCTCAACACGCAACCGCACGCCGCCTGACCCACCACCCCCGCAACCCCGACACAAGGACATCCCGTCATACGCGACCAGTACCCCGAACTCCCCATCCCCCAAAAGCAGATGGCCACCACTCCCGTCACACGCGCAGCAAGCAATGGCGATGGACCGTCCATAGGCCGGTCCATCGCGAACTCCTCCGCCCCGGGGGTGGCAGAGGAGCTGCTCCGGCACGAGGGCGTGCCGGAGCAGGAGCGGGTGGGGGCTGGCGAACAGCCGACCGCCCCTGCCGCTGGGGCCAAGCAGCGCGTGCCGCACCGTCGCGCGAACCTCGACGCCCAGCGCTCCGAGCACGTCACAGCCCGCTTCGCACCGTACGAGAAGCACGACATCCAGTCGGCGGCGAAGACCGCTCACGTGACCATGGCCCGCTACATTGCCGACGCCACCATGGCCCGCGTCCGTGGTGAGATCAGCGTCGCTGCCGAGCGCACGGTCTACGACGATGCGGTCGACGAGTTCGCCGCTATGAGGGCGCAGATCGCCCGGATCGGCAACAACGTCAACCAGATCGCCCGCCGCCTCAACTCGGGCGGCGATCCACACCCTGTGGACGCTGCGATCCTGCAGCGGACTGAGCGCCTGCTCGCCACCGCCCACGACACGGTCCGGGCGATCGACGACGCGGCCTTTCGGGCAGCCGGGCAGAAGGCGGGCGGCCTGAGGTGATCGCGAACATCGTCAAGCCGGGCAACCACACCCGCGGCGTGCTGGCGTACCTCTTCGACCAGGGCCACGCCAACGAACACACCGAACAGCACATCGTCGCCTCCTGGGACAACTTCATTCCTGACCCCGGCCCGTACGACAGCCCCGACCACAAGCAGCGACTCGGCCAGCTCACCAAGGCCCTGGACCTGCGAGTCAAGCAGGCCGGCGCCAAGGCACCCGAGGGGCATGTGTGGCACTGCTCGATCCGCGCCGCGCCCGAGGACCGCATCCTCACTGACGTCGAGTGGGCCACCATCGCCCGGCGCGTGCTGCACGCGACCGGCATCGCACCCGATGGCGATCCGGACGGCTGCCGGTGGGTTGCCGTGCGTCACGCGGAGGACCACATCCACATCGTCGCCACCAAGGTGCGCGGTGATCTGCGCCCGCCGCGGAACTGGAACGACTACCACCGCGCCATGACCGAACTCGCAGCGATCGAGAAGGACTTCGGCCTTACCCAGGTTTCGCGCGGCCCGGAAGCCGTCGTCGGCACCCCTGCCGCGAAGCACCCCACCCGCGCCGAGCAGGAGAAGGCCAAACGGCAAGGCCGCGACATGACAGCGCGCGAGCGGCTGCGGCACACCGTGCGCGCCGCGCTCTCCCACGCGACGAGCCTGGACGAGTTCTTCAACCTGCTTGCCGACGCCGGGCTCCAGGTCGAAACCCGAACCCTGCCCTCCGGCGACCTCCAGGGCTACAAGGTCGCCCTGCCCGACGACGGCCCACCCATCTGGTACTCCGGCTCCAGCCTCGCCACCGATCTGTCCCTCCCTCAGATCCGCCAGCGACTGGCCGCGGCCGAAACGCACACAATCCCCTCAGCCTCAACGGCTGGGCGTCGCCGTCCCAGTCCGTGGCACCAGGCCACCGCGGCCGCAGAACGTATCCCCCACCACCTCGACCACGCCGACGACCACATCGCCCAGGCTCACCTGACGGTCTTCAGCGAAGTCCTCTATGCCCTGCCCGCCCATGCGCCCCTCCACCTCAGGGGCGAACTCCAGCGGGCCGCGCTCGCCTTCGAACACGCCGCTCACACCCGCGCTCGTGCCGACCACCAGCAGGCTCGCGCCCTGCGCGGCGCTTTGAAGGGCATGCGCTATCAGCCCGCAGACCACACCGGCCTGGCCATGCTCCTGGACGTCGCCATCCTCGTCGTCGTCGCCGCCCAGCGCCGCAGCGCACTGCGCCACCACGACCGGCAGGTGGCCGCCGCCCGCCAAGCCCTCGTCCACCTGCAGGCTGCGTACGACCAGATCGCCCCGAACAGTCTCGCCGCACTGGCCCGGCACCGCCCCACCGACGGCACAGTCCACCGCTACGCCCGCACCCTGCACGAGGTCCTGCCCTCCTATGCCGAGCGGATCCTCGCCGAGACCGCCTGGCCCGCGCTCGCTGCAGCCCTCGCCACCGCCGAGGCCGCCGGCCACGACCCGGCCACGGTCCTCCACCAAGCTGCCCAACAACGCCCCATGGACGACGCCAAGTCAGGATCCGAAGTCCTCGTCTGGCGCATCCAACGCCTCGGCGAACGACACGTACCCGGCCCTGGCGCACGAGCCGCGCAGGCCCGCAGTCCACACACTCAGACCGCCCCACAGACCGGCGCCGGGGTCCCAGCCACGTACACGCCGCCGCCATCCCGCACTGGTCAGTCCCGGTAAGCGGGCGACGGATCGTAGCCGCACATCCCCGGTTACCGAACCCGGAGATTCTCCGGGCCCTTCGTGTTGCCCCACCGCACCAACCCGCCTATAAGGAGCACCCGCATTCCCCGCAACGAACCCCGCCGCCACGTAGTCGCCCAACTGGCCGGCGCGTACTTCAAATATCACTTCGGCACCAATGCCTGGCACCACCACGATGGAGGCCCCTTCACCAGGAAGGAACAGGCCGCCGCCCTCGCACCAACCACCGACGAGGTCGCAGAGGCGAGAGAGCAGATAGACCGGTACCACGCGTACCTGCAGACGTGGCTCGAAGCCCCGGAGGCCCTGGACCGCTTCCTCGCCCCGTTCATGGGGCAGCTTGCCGAGAAGTCCTTCGGCAACGCCATCGACATCATGAACCTGGACGAGCGGGCAGAGCTTCAGCGGCTGGTCAACGCCGCGGCCGAACCTGTCCGTCCGTTCACCCCGTACGCCTTCTGACCAACAGCAGCAGCGCCTGCATTTCCAGATGAGAAGGGGGCCGGTGGCCGGGATGCTTTCCCGGCCACCTGCCCCCTTTCGCGTACCCGAGGTCACTGTGTGCGCTGCGCCTTGTCAACGGCCTTCGCCACGTGAGTATCGACAAGTCCGGGACTTCCGGAGACGACGACCACCACCGTCCCGGTGCGGACGGCCGTCTGCTTGACGATGCTGCTGCGCCCGCCGGCGGAGAAGGTCAGCAGCTGGCTCCACCGCTCGTCGCCCAGCCGGGCCGCGGTCACCTTCTGAGTCGTGACCGTGACGGAAGTACTGCCGGTGAGGACCTGATAGGTGGGGCACGAGGTCATCGCGTCAAAGATCCGGCCCACGCTCCGGGAGAGCTTGTCCTCGGCATCGCTGTACAGCTCCTCGGCCACCTCGGAGTCGCTGCCGCCCGCATAGGTGAAGGACGCCTTCGCCTTGTGCGGGAAGTCGAAGCTGCCGCCGATCGCTGCCTCGCTGCCGAGCTTCTCCAACGCCGGACAGCCGATCACGGTCGCGTCGTCGTGCTGCGCGGCGCGCTGCGGCGTGCGGGTGTAGCCCTCGCCCAGATCGTTCTCGTCCAGGAGCCACTTGGCCAGTGCGGCCGAGGAAAGCGGAGCGGACGCCGGAGCACTCTCGCCGTCCGGGTGCGCCGAGACGGTCGTCGACGACGATGGGGCGCTGGAATCAGCATTGCCGGTCGAACAGCCGGTCAGGGCAAGGATGGCAAGGGCGCTGAGGCTGAGGACGGTCGTGGTGTGAAAGCGCATGCGAACCCCTGGTGGTCTGCGAAGCGGACAGGTTGACCAGGCCGGTCCTCCGGGCGCCGGCAATGCGAAGAGATGGAGGGGCTTCGGGGGCTCAGTGGCCGAGGTGGCGCAGGCCCTCTTCGAGAGTGGGGTGGAACCTGTCGACGGGACCGGAGTTGCGGTTGTACCAGGCCGCGTCCAGACGAGGCTCGTTCGTCTCGTGGCCGACGCGGCAGTGCAGCCAGATCGAGTCGTCACGCAGGCAGAAGACGATCCAGTCCCGGTACGCGCCGCACCCGGAGCATGTACGGACCTCTCCGTCGATCACGAGCGGCTGCTTCCAGGGCATCATCAGTCCCGCCACCTCCTGCCGGGATGGCACCCGCAAGTCCGGCGGCAGGAAGTCTGGCGCCACCGCTTCCTCCTCAGCCGGAGCGGGAGCGTTCTGCTCGGGGGTATCGGGCCACGGCTGCGTGGCCTGCAGTTGCAGGAGCAGCACAAAGCCCGCACGCTGCGCCTCACGAAATGCGCGGTCCTCGCGAGCGCGTCGAAAGAACAAGATCTCTTCCTCTCTGTTATGTGGCGGGCACGGGAAACGTGCGGCTGCTGGGAGAGACTGGCGAACGAGCTGCACACCAACGGCTCCAATGGGGCGGAGTCGTCAGCTGCGGCGAACGACCGTGAGTCGCCCCTCGGCGCTCTCGGGCACAGTGCGGCGAGGCACCGGAACCGGCGAGGCGAGCGAGGAAGCGAAGGCGGCAACCAGGCCGTGAGGGACGCTGGCGCTGAAGCTGGCGCACCACAGATACGGGACACCAGGTACGGGTTCCGCCCACGCCTGCCAGCCCACCAGGTCGGGGCGCGGGTCTGCGTCCTCAATGAGCGGTGGCAGCATCTCCAGGGACACGCTTGAGGAGAACCCGGGGTCCACCGCAGTCGTGCGAGGCCGATCCACGTCGCGGATCCAGCCACGGGCACAGAGCGCGTTGAGGACGGTCTCGGGCCCTTCAAAGCCCACGTCGGGCGTCTTGTGGCTGTCGATCTCCATGAGGAGGTCGGCAAGCGCCTCGTACGGGACGCCGGTGGTGAAGTACGCGTTCCACTCCGGCATCACGGAGGTGGGATGCGGGCGGGCGCTCAGCTGCCAGGCCACCGGCAGTCCGCCCAGCTCGAACGGGTAGGCCGCGAGGATCCATTCGGCGCCGCACAGCCCATCCGGGCTGACGTACAGCAGGGTGTGGCGGGCGGTGGGCCACATGCGCCAGCCGAGGCCGGCCAAGGTGTCGCCGATCCGCTCGGCGAGCGCGTCGTCGTCGCCAGCCAAGTGGCGCGGGGTGACCCAGTACACGGGGTCCGGGAAGTCAGGATGAGAGGGTTCGCTGGGACGGTGCGGATGCAGGGGCGCCTCCTGGACTCGGGGGTAGTTACCAGCAGCGTTGTACGTTGACATGGCTTGCCGCCGGGCACCAGCCCTTCAGGGGGTCTTTCCTGTCTGCCCCCGGCGAACTTGTCCTTTGATAAGTGATCTTGACCGTTTGCCAGGTGCGTTTGATCGCCATGTTTCCGTTCCCTGGATCTGCAACCGCCAACCCATGCGCGTTGGCTACCGTCACCTAATGAAGTCACAGGTCGCCGAAACCACCGAGGCTTGTAGGTGCCTCGCGAAGGACAACGTCTGTCAGGACTGCAAAGGCGAAGGGTGGGTGACGCCGCTGCCTGAAGACGGGCGTCGGCGAGACGCCACCGGCCGCTGCACTTCGTGCGCTGGGCGGGGAGGCCACCGCTTGCCGCACGAGCCGACGTGCCCCGTGATGCAGAAGCATCCTCGGCTCGAATACTTCGCACCGCAGCTCATCAGTGACTCGGGTGACATCACGTTCTTCAGTACCAGCGACGCACTCGCTCGACCAGAGGTACGCCAGCGTCTTGCGCAGATGCTGTTCGGGCCGCGTCCCTGACGACCGGAGCCGCACCGTGAGCAGAGTCCTCTGACAACCGGTCAACAGCGCTTGTCAGAGGACAGAACTGATACCGGGCGCGCCCTACAGGCGCATCTCTTCTTCGATGGCCCGAGCGACCTCTGGCCACGGTGCGCGCAGGATGCCGAAGAGCGACCAGTAGCCGTACATGTCCCGGACCAGGGCCCCGGCGCCAAGGCGTGCGGCGTCTCGGTCGATGGCGCCGATGACTCTCCGGGTGATGCCTCCCGCTCCTCGGGCAGCTGGGGTGATCCCGTGTCCAAGGAGGAGCGTGGCCGTACGGATGGCATCCAGCGTGGCCGGCGACGCAGTCCCGGCGAAGCTGCCGTAGATCAGCTGGTGCCAGCGCTCCTGGGTGCGAGCCCATGCCAGACGTTCCAGTCCGCTGCCGAGGTCTACGGCCATCCGGCCTGGGTGTTCGGTGTTCCACAGGAGGACGATGTCGCCCAAGGTGTGGTCCAGATGGCGGAAGCGCAGCGTGATCCCTTCCACCTGACGCCGGCGCCACGAGGTCAGGTCGCCGTTGATGCTCAAGTGCCTTGCGTGGAAGCCGAGTTGGGATAGGACTGTTAGCCAGCCGTCGAGAATGGCGCCGTACTCGTCCAGGCTGCTTATGGGTTGGACCCGGGATACGTTGACGAAGGAGGTCAGGAAGCCGTCCTTCAAGTGGCCGGTGGCGTCGCGCTGGCCTGTGAAGCGGACGACTGGCTGGGGAAGGAACCCGCTTCGGTGCGTGCGGAGTTGGCCGTCTTTGAGGAGTGGGTCAAGTGCCTGGACCGCGGAGATGGTCAGTTCGGTCTCCCGCCCCCAGCGGAGGGGAAGGCAGGCATCGCGTGGGGCCCCAACTCGGGCGAAGCCAGTCTCCAGGGAATCGAGCAGTTCCCTCCATGAGGGCGGTCTGTGCGGCGGCCTGTAGGGGGTACCGCGCTTCGGGTGACGGACCTGGATGTGACGGCCGTCGACCGTGAACTCCCAGTGAGGGCCTAACGCAGCATGCAATACGCCGGGTATCTGCTGGGCCAGGTCATCCCCAAGCACGCGGTTCGCGCGGGTCAGCACGATCGCGTCGCCATCGCCTGGAAGTGGCGGACCGGGTCGAAACGCTGCATCCCGATCGCCTGGACCCGGCGGTGGTCGAGGTCTTCCACCTGCTGAATCGAGTCGGCGAGCCTTCGCGCCGCTGTCTCGTCGTCCTCCAGCGGGTCAGCGATGGCGACGCCACCGGTCTCGTTGCACAGGGCCGCCTGGGCGCATGTCCCTTCCCGCCAGGTCAGAGCCGCCATGGGGGTGCCGGCGCGAAGAGATTCACCGAAGACAGCGGCACCGGCCTCCACGTACTCGCGGGCGTACGTATAGACGAAGACAGACGCCTCGGTGATCGCGGCCGTCTTGGCGGTGCCACCGAGTTCCCCGACCCACTCCACGTGTTCGGCCCCGAGGAGGTCCTCGTGGCGGCGCACATATTCCTTGTCGAAAACCGGACCGACGATTCGGATCCGGCGGCCGAGGATCTGTGCCGCCCGCACCGCGATGTGCGGCGCCTTGTCCTCGTCGATCCGGCCGAGCCAGACGAGGTCGGTGCCGGCGGTGGCCGGAGGTTCCTCCTCGTGGAGGCCCAGGTGAACAGCGAGTTCGGGTATCGGCCGGTGGCCGGCGTAGCGCTCGGTCATCTCAGGCGAGTAGCAGTAGAGCCGCGACCGCTGGCCGTCGAAGGCGGTGGCGGTGTGCTGGAAGACCGGCGAGTGCTGGAACGTGGCGACGTCGCAGTCCAGCTCGCTCCATGTGCGGGTCCAGGCCGGAAGGGACGGGTACTCGTGACCCACGACCAGGAGGTCGTAGCCGCTGTCGCGCAGCTCTCGCTCGGAGAGGGTTCCGGGCTTGATGTCCTCCAGGCGGACCGGCTTGCGGACCCAGTCGTGTTCCAGGTCCGTGAGCCAGCCCGGCCCCAGGAGGTGTACGTCGGCGCCTGCGGCTCGGGCGCCTGTGGCGACCGCCCATAGCCATCGTTCGATTCCGCCGTATCCGGCGGGTGGAAATGCGTAGCTACCAGGGAAGTCGCAGACGCCGACGAGCACTATGCCTCCGGTGTTCCGTCCGCCGAGATCCGGCGGAAGCCCAGGTATGGGACGAGAGATTCGGGCAGGAGGATGGAACCGTCCTGCTGCTGGTACTGCTCAAGGAGAGCGGCCAGAGTGCGGCCGATAGGCAGACCGGAGCCGTTGAGCGTGGCGACGAGCTTGGGCTTGCCGTCCTCGCCACGGGTCCGGATGTTGGCCCGGCGGGCCTGGAAGGTGCCGAAGTTGGAGACCGAGGAGATCTCGCGGTATGTGCTCTGGCTCGGGATCCAGACCTCGATGTCGTAGGTGAGCTGGGCGGAGAAGCCCGTGTCGCCGGCGGCCAGCTTGACGACTCGGTAGGCGAGGCCGAGTTCCTTCAGGCATGCCTCGGCGTGGCTGACCATCGTCTCCAGCGTGGCGTCCGCGTCCGCCGGGTCGACCATCTGGACGATCTCTACCTTGGCGAACTGGTGCTGACGGATCAGGCCCCGGGTGTCGCGACCGTACGACCCGGCTTCGGACCGGAAGCACGGCGTGTGCGCGGTGAGCGCCAGCGGCAGCTCGGCCGGGGGGATGATCTCGTCCGCGTAGAGGTTGGTCAGCGGCACCTCGGCCGTCGGGATCAGGAACAGCTCGCGGTCGGCGACGCCGGTCTTGAACAGGTCTTCCTCGAACTTCGGCAGCTGCCCCGTGCCGGTCATCGTCTTGCGGGTGACCAGGTACGGGACCGCGTGCTCGACGTATCCGTGGCGACGGGTGTGCAGGTCGAGGAAGAGCGTGGCCAGGGCACGCTCCAGCGCCGCTCCGGCGCCGCGCGAGACCGCGAAGCGCGGGCCGGACAGCTTCGTCGCCCGAGCGAAGTCGAGGATGCCGATGGCCTCACCGAGGTCGACGTGGTCCTTCGGCTCGAACGGGAAGGCCGGCGGAGTGCCGACCCGCCGGATCTCGACCGCGAAGTCCTCGGAGTCGCCGTCCGGGGCCGCGTCGTCCGGCAGGTTCGGGATGCTGAGGAGGAGGTCGCGGAGCTGCTCCTCGACCTGCACCTGCCCGACCTCGATGTCCCGGATCTGGTCCTTCAGCTCGCGGGCACGCTCCTTCAGCTTGGAGATGTCGCCGCCCTGCTTGGCCGTCTGCTGGACCTCACTCGCCACCCGCTTGGACTCAGCCCGCAGCTCGTCGGCCGAGCGGATGTTCTGGTTGCGCCGAGACTGGAGGGACTCCAGCTCGGGCAGGTCCAGAGAGTAACCGCGACGAGCGAGCCGACGAACCGCTTCGGCACCCATTTCGATTAGGGCGCGGGCATCATGCATGAGGAAGATCCTTTTGATCCGGCTGGTGGGATACGGACTCGACGGTAGCAACCGCCGGGCCCTCACCGATCCGGAATATGTCCGCGCCACCGCGGTCGGCGCGACCTCCGGGAACGTCCCTGTCGAGATCACGCATCAGCGCCGTGATCCAGTCCGGTAGCTCGTCGTCGGGTATGGCGATCGGCTCGACGTACGGCGCCTCCGCGAAGAAGACCGGCATGGCCTCCTTCGGAGATCGGCTCTGATGCCAGAGGAGCACGGAGGCCAAAAGGCCGTGGCCTACGAGAACGCGGGGTCCGGGTCGCTCCAGGGTGGCGAGCAATCCGGTGAGCATCCTCCGGATGCCAGCGCGCTGGGACTCGGTGCCACCCGCAGGCCGCTCGTTCGGACCCTGGCCGTCAAGCCAGACCGCGTACTCCAGGAACGGGCGGCCCTCGAACTCTCCGTAGTCGAGTTCATTCAGGCGAGGGTCGATGACCAGCTCCGCCGCCGGCACGCCCATCAGCAGAGAAGCCGTCTGCTGGGCACGCGGGAATTCGCTGGTCAGCCACGTCCGCACGGTGTGGAGAGGGAGGGTGGACCAGCCCAGGCTCAGCGATTGCCGACCCTCCTCGGTCAGGTGGATGGGTTGGGACGGGTCGCCGTTGACGACGTACCGCTTGCTGTAGTTCGTCTGGCCGTGGCGGAGGACGTAGGTGGTCACGAGCCCCTCCTCGGGGTCGATGCGGAAAGGCCGGCGAGCACTTCCGCCATCTGCGGTGCTCTCGGGTCCCCGGCCTCCAGGTAGTAGAGGAGTCCGTCGAGGGCCAGCGCTCTGCACCACGGCGCGAGTACGGGAATGGGGATCCGCGAGATCCGGGCGGCAGCGGCCAGCCGCCCGTCGGTCCCGTGCCCAAGGTCGTAGTAGACGGTCCAGAAGGCCCAGTCGAATGCCGCGTCGCCCAGCATGGGCAGCGGATCGAGTAGGCGAGGGTGCCCCAGCCAGTCGAATGGCACGTTCTCCCGATACAAGTCCGCGTGCAGGACAGTTGTCCTGCCTGGGTCTTCCTGCAGTCCGGCGAGCGCCGGGAGCGCGGTGTCGACAAGGAGGTGCCATGCGTCGAGGTCGAGCGTATCCATCCGTCGCCGGATCCGCGGCAGCATCTCCGTGCCGAGGTGGTCGGTGAGCAGCGGGAAGCTGTTCGGTCGCCTTCGGTGCTGGCCGAGGGTGTGCAGCCCCTGAAGGGCAGCCGCCACCATCTGAACCTCGCGCTCTGGCCGCTCGGCACCACCAGGGCGCCCTCCCACCAGCTCCAGGGCGGCCACTGCCAGGTCGTCAGCGGCCTCGATGACGTCCACCGTCGGCCCGCCGGCCCACAGCCGCAGTGCACTCACTTCGTGGCGATACCGGGTGGGGTCGGTCCATGCCTTGAGGAGTAACGGACGCCCGTCGAGGGTGGTCGCTGTCGCGATCACCGAGGCGTGTCCGGCGTCGTGGTAGTCGCCGAGGGACAGCCTCCAGCGTTCGGCGGCCTGTTCCAGCAGGGTTGGCGCTGTGTCCAGCCACTCCTGGGCTTCCGGCCCGTAGTGCGCGAGTAGCCGCCGCTGGCACCCTGCGGGAACCTCTCCGAGCGTCCGCGTCGCCATCAGCTCAGCACGATCCCGTCGGAGACCAGCTCGTCCGTCAGGGCCGGGAACTCGCCGAGAGCCTCGGTGACCAGGGCCTGCACCTTGTCCACCTCGGCGTGGGGAGAGGACAGGCGGACGAGGATGCGCCAGGGCTGGTCGAGTCGCTGCCCGGTCGTGCTCACCAGGTGAACCTCGGCGTGCCCCTCGGTCGCCTCGTGGAGCCGGGTGGCGAGTCGCTGCGCGGCGACGTTGTACAGCTTGCCGACGTGGTAGACGGGGTTCTTGCCGTTGGCGCCCTCAAGGTTCATCGGCCTCAAGGGTGTGATCAGCCCGTTGACCCGGTTTCCTCGCCCCACAACGCCTTCGTCACCGGACTCGATCGAACTGCCGGTGTAGGTGAGGTACAGCTCGTCCTTCTCCGGAACGTCGCGAGCATTCAGCCGGAAGCGTGCCTCCGCTCCAGGCAGCCGGAGGCCAGCGAGGCGGTAGCACTCGGCGAGGACGGTCTCCGCGTTGCGGACGTACTCCGCTCGGCTGGCGACGTGACGCGACTTCTGGGGGACGCACAACACGATGTCGGCCTGGGCTCCGTCCCAGTAGCCCATGAGTTTGACGTCAGAGCCGCACCAGGCGTGGGCGAGCGTGAAATCGCTCTTCCCGGAGAAGTGGTCCACCAGTTCCCGTACGAACGACTCGAACGGGTTCTCCGGCGCCCAGCCGGTGCCGAGGGACGTGTCGTTGGAGAGCCGTACCCGCCGCTCGCGGAGATCCTCGACGGAGCGCGGGTTGAACCAGCGGGTGCGGTCGGGCACCCCGTCGCCGGTGAGGACAGCGCCCGGGCTCGAATTGCTGGTGATGTTGAAGACGATGTCGAGGTGGGCCGAGACCTCGGGCAGTCGCTCGGCGAAGAACGCCCGGACCTCGGCCTCCACGATGTCCTCGACCGGGATCGGCTCGCCACCGCACAACGGCGCGGCCCTCCCATTGACCAGGACCCGCACCGGCGATGTCATCCGGCCGGCCCCGTACCGCACTTCGCTGGCTCCCCCGAGGAGGGCGAGCTTGTCGAAGTTGTGGTGCAGTACGGCGCCGAAGTGCTGAACGGTGTAGCGGCTGTAGGCGCGGGACAACCGCTCGGCGAGATGGTCGGCCAGGGTGTCCGGATGGCCGAGGCCCTTGCGTTCCACGATGGTCGTCGCGTCCGGCTGGGCCATGCCGGTGTCGATGACGATGTGGGTGTTGTCGATGGTCGTGCTCGTACGAGGCATTACGAACTCCCGTTCACGGGTGGATAGAAGGGGATGAAGGCAGGCGTCAGCACGCCTGGGCGAGCGGTGGAGCGGAGGAGTCAGCGAGGGACGCCGGCAGCGCGGAGGAGCGCGACCGACTGAGCAAGCGACCGGTACGCGGAGGCAGCCTGTTCCTCGGCAGCGAGTCGATAGACGTCGTCGGCGGTGATGAGGTCGATGTCCCGCGTCCGACGGCGATCGAGCCAGAGGAGGAGGCGCCAGGCCAGGACCGGCCCGCTGAACGGCAACCGGGTCAGGAGATCGACCGGGATGCGTCCGGGCGGCACGCCCCGGTACAGCAGGTCGCGTACGAGGTGGAACACCACGTCGGTGTAGTCGAGTACGGCCGGTCCGCAGGCGCTCGCCTCCCAGTCGACGACGTGCAGGCGCTCGCCGTCCACGAGGAGGTGCTCAGGCTTGAGGTCGCCATGCAGGTGAACGACCGGATGGGAATCGATCGGCTGGAGCGCCTCACTCAGCGCCGTCCACCAGGGCAGCGACCGGCAGCGAGGAGAGAACTGATCGAGCAGGAACTGGTGCGAGGAAGCGACACTTGCTTGCCGTGCTTCCCAGCCGGAGCCGGGAGCGGCGCCAGCGGTAGGCCGGTGCAGCCTGCCGCTCACAGCCACGACGTGACCGATGTACTCCTCAATCGCTGAGCGCGTGCTTACCGAGCACGGCGACCCATCCACCGTTCGGAATGCCGTCCAAGACCCGGCCCCATCGTTTCCCGTGGCCAGGACCGCCGGGACCGAGATACCCCACAGGGCAGCGCGCTCGACCGTCGCGACCTCACGCTGGCGCCGCCCCTCGGGGTCGATGCCCACGTAGATCTTCAGCAAGGCACTGCCGTCCGTGGCTAACCGCGTTCTGGAGTACGGCTTGAGAGCTGCCGGTCCGAACGGGCCGAGACCCTGCTCGATCCACGGCTCCGCCGTATTCGTGCTGCGCACCCTCCACACCCCCAGTCCGTATCAGCGAGCCGTGCCCTGCTCCCATTTGAGAAGCAGGACCGATCACCAAAGCCAGCCGAAGCAGAGGGAGTTGACCACATTGCCCGGCGGCTTTTTCGATCTACTGCGACAGTAGGTACGGCACCCCGCAGCACCCCGGAAAATCCTTCCGGGGTCGATTCCGGCCACGAGGTGATGCTCAGGACATGCGAGGGATGACAGAGAACCTGACCATCGGCGAGCGCGTCGCCTGGTACCGGCGCCGACGCGGCCTTTCCCAAGAAGTCCTGGCCGGCCTTGTCGGGCGGACCACGGACTGGCTGAGCAAAGCGGAGAACAATCGGATCGAGCTCGACCGGCTATCGGTGATCACCTCACTCGCCGATGCCCTCGACGTCTCCCTCGGAGACCTGCTCGCCGAACCGACCCTCATCGAGTGGTCGAACGACAGCGGCCGCCGCACGGTCCCCGCCCTGCGCGAGGCCCTCATGGACTACAAGCAGCTCACGCCTTTGCTGGGAGCCCCACCTGACGACGAACCACCCACCTTGGCGGACCTGCGGGCCAATGTGAAAGAAGTTCTCGACGCCTACCAGGTATCGCGCTATGGCTTCGCCACTCAACGGCTGCCCCTCGTCCTGGCCGATGCCCTTGCCGCGTCCCGCGCGTACTCAGGCCGGGATGGAGAGGAGGCCCATACCCAACTCGCCTTGGCTTACCACGGTGCGGCAATGGTGCTGGGCAAGGTCGGGGAGTCGGAACTGGCGTGGATCGCCGCCGACCGCGGCCTGGCAGCCGCGCAACAGAGCGGCCAGAACACGGTGACGGGCTCGCTCTTTCGAGCGGTCACACACTGTCTGATGGCCACCGGCCGCTTCACTGCGGCAATCCAGCTGGTGAACGACGCGGCGGCCGTCATGGAGCCTGGCCTGGGCACCGCGAACGACGAGTACCTCTCGGTCTACGGCACGCTCTTCCTCGCTGGCGCTATGGCGGCCGCCCGAGCAGAGGACCGGGCGACGACGCAGACCTTCCTCCGGGAAGCCGACGAAGCCGCGCAGCGGCTGGGCGCCGACGCCAATCACCTGTGGACGGCCTTCGGCCCGACCAACGTGGCCATTCACTGCGTCGCCACCGCCGGAGAGCTCGGAGACATCCAGATTGCCGCGGACCTCGGGCAACGCATCGACACCAGCGACCTGCCTGTGGAAAGACGTGTAAGGCACAGCCTGGAAGTCGCCAGAGCACTCAGCGCCTGGAACCGAACCGACGAAGCCCTGGCCACCCTGCTGGACGCCGAGCAGGCTGCACCGGAACAGGTGCGCCACCACTACCTCAGCCGCGAGCTGGTCATTGGCTGGATCCGCGGTACCCGCGGCCGGCCGTCCCAGCCTGTAGCTGACCTGGCCCGGAGGCTTCGCGTCGTCGGCAGCTAGAGTCCATCCTGTGAGCGAAAACGAGCACGAGGCGAAGATGGCCCACCCCCGTATGGCGGCCGGCGCTCTCTTCTTCGACGACGCCGACCGAGTCCTGCTCGTCGAACCCTCATACAAGGACTACCGCGACATCCCCGGCGGATACGTCGAGCAGGGGGAGTCTCCCCGACAAGCCTGCCTGCGTGAAGTCCACGAGGAGCTGGCCATCAAGCCACACATCGGCCGCCTGCTCGTCGTGGACTGGGCGCCGAATCCAGGGGAGGGAGATAAGGTCCTCTACCTCTTCGACGGCGGCCGTCTCAGCGCGGACCAGCGCCAGAAAATCGCGTTGCAGGCCGACGAGCTCCGCAGCTACGACTTCCACGACGCCGAGCAGCTGCCAGAGCTCACTATCCCCCGCCTCGTACGCCGGATCACCGCCGGGCTCCAAGCTCGCGCGGCCGGCCTGACCGCCTACCTGGAACAAGGGGTGCCGCCAGAAACTGGGACTTGAGCGGCGAACCTGCACCTCGATCTTCAAACCACATCATCGGAAGAGCTGGCGATCTGCGTGTGCCCTCGCTGATCAAAGCGCTTCGAAGATCGCTGGTGCAGTGGCAGCTGCTGACCTTGTCGTCGCAATGCCAAGAGCCTACGAGACCTCGTAGACGAATCGCACAGGTTCGGCGAGTACTGCCGCAGCAGAGTCCAGATCCGCCAATCGGGCCGACAGCGTCGCCTCTGCGAGCCGAGGCGGCAGCGCGTCCCCGAATTTCAGTCCTCGCACCGCTCGTTCGTCGACAGCGGGAAGGCAGAGCCGATCGGGGGCATCGCTCAGGGCTTCTTTCCACACTGGTGGGGTGAGGTCTTCCCGTAGACGGATCCAGTGATCATTGATCCGCTGGGCCGGCACCGCTACCCCCTCCAGCGTGGCGGACAGAGTGGCGTTCGCCCGGTTACCTGCCCAGGTCCACCAACGCAGTTGTCCTCCGTCCCCCCGCACGATCAGCGTGCCGCCCGGGTGGACCTTCTCTAGGAAGACGTCGCGTGCCTCCTTGAGTGAAGTGATGGCGCGTTGGGTCAGGGCAACGGGCGGATCCGCCCCCAGCAGTACCTCGCGCACGGCTCGGGTGATCTCGAAGGAGGCGCCCTGGCCGAATCCCGTGCCGCTCCACTTCGCCTTGCCTCCGCCGTCGACCGGTTCGACGAAGCAGCGCTTACGTCGCCAGTCGATGTAGGTGACCTGCCAGTTTCGGCCAGCGAGAAGGAGGCGGCGGGGGCCGATGACCTGCTCTGTGAGCAGGGCGGGATCTGTACGGCCGATCTCGGTGCGGCCCTGGAGGACGGTGAACTGCGGGGGTGCGGTGAAGACGGCGGTGAGGTTCATGAAGTGGCGGTGGCCGAAGCGTCGTTCGGCTTCAGGACCGATGAACAGCATGCCGCCGTCCTGGTCCAGGTATCCCTGGTCGACCAGATGCCGGACGATCGGTTCCGCCGACCCGCCGAACGGTCCCAGGCCGTTCCACCACTCCTGCCAGAGCCGGTCTCCGACACGGTGTTCCTGAAGGCAGAGGGCGAGCAACTGCTGGGCGACGATGTGCCGTGGCTCAGGCGGTGCGGTCACCGGTTCCACCCAGCCTCGCGACCATTGCAGAAGCAGTCCCGCGGCGGCCAGGAGCCCGCCTTGATCGAGGGTGAGGAAGAGGCAGTTGCGGGTTGTTCCGGCGCGGCGCCCGGTACGCCCCAGGCGTTGGAGGAAGGAGGCGACGGAAGCGGGCGCGTCGATCTGGATGACCCGGTCGAGGTCACCGACGTCGATGCCCAGCTCCAGGGTGCTCGTGGAGATGATGACGCAGTCGCGTGCTTCTGCGAAGGCGGTCTCCGCGCGTCTGCGTTCGTCGAGGGACAGCGAGGCGTGCGACAGGAAGGTGGTCACACCCTTGGCGCGCAGTTTGGCGCCCAGTTCTTCGACAAGACGTCGTGACTCGCAGAAGACAAGACGCTTCTCGCCTCGGTGGAGGGCACTGATGACCGTGGCCGCGTTGTCGAGCGAGCCGACGTAGTCGAGCTGGATGTCACCGGGCGGCACGGAGGTCGGCGCGGTTTGCTGCGCGGGCTGCGCCTCGGTCAAGTGAGGCGCTACCACGCGGCCGGGGCATTTTCCGGCACCCGAACCCTGGAGCCAGGTGAGCAGTCCTTCGGGGTTGCCCACGGTCGCGGAGAGGCCGACGCGCTGTACGGAGCGGCCCACGACTCGCTGGAGGCGTTCCAGAACTGCCAGCAGGTGCCAGCCGCGGTCGTCGTCGGCGAAGGCGTGGACCTCGTCGACCACCACGGTTCGCAATCCGGAGAAGAAGGAGGCGTGGTCGACGTTGACGCTGACCAGCATGGCTTCCAGCGACTCGGGCGTGGTGAGCAGTACGTCGGGCCTGGCCGCAAGGATGCGCCGTCTGGCACCGGCCGGTGTGTCGCCGTGCCAGAGAGCCGCCGTCCGGCCGAGCCAAGCAGTGTACGTCTCCAGCCGCGGCAGCAGGTTGTTCAGCAGTGCCTTGAGCGGGCACACGTACAGCACCGACGTGCCGGACCAGCCCTGGGCGTGCATCCGGGAGAGCAGCGGGAAACAGGCCGCTTCCGTCTTCCCGCCCGCCGTCGGTGCCAGCAGCAGGGCGTCCTCACCCGCGGTCAGCGGCGCGACAGCGGCCTCCTGGAGCGGGCGCAGTCCCTTCCAGCCCAGGGTGTTCACGATGTGGTGGACGAGCGCCGGTTCCAGGGCCTCGGCGGCGCTCATGGCAGTTCCAGCTCGATGGCGTCCGCCCGGTCAGCGGCTGCGTTGCGTTCGATGTCGGTGAGTTCACCGGACGAGACGGTGAGCTGGTAGTGCTCACGCGGGTCGAAGTCCGCGAACTCGTCGACGCGGTCGAGGACGTCGGCGACGAGCTTGCGGAGAAAGACCCGGGGGGCGATCCCAACGTTGCCACCCAGTCCTCCGGTGACGGCGGTCGCCAGTTCACTGACGTAGGCGTCGTCGACCCGCGCGGCGACCCGGTCGGGATGATGTGCGGCTCCCCGGTAGAGGTCGCGCGTCTTCCGGCCGAGTTCGTCCAGTCGCGGCAGGTCGAAGCCGGGCAGTCGCAGCTGGACAGCCCTGGGCGAGTCGAAGCGGGCGTCGGTCGTGAAGTCGGTGGCGAGCCGCTGGGCCAGGGGCGGGAGCCGCTGGACGCCTTGCTGCCCGTCGTAGAACGCAGGGGTTCCCGTGATGACGAGGAAGAGTCCGGGAAAGCGTCCGGCGTCGATCTCGTCCAGGAGCTGGCGCAGCGCGTTGAGGCCCTTCTCCCGGACGTCACCGCGGACGCGTTGCAGGGTCTCCGTCTCGTCGAGCACGAGGAGCAGTCCGGGATGACCGCAGTCGCGCAGCACGGTCAGCAGTCCCTGGAGGAACCCGAGCGCGGCGAAGTGGTCCAGGTCTCCGCGCACACCGGCGGCCCGGCGTGCGGAGGCGGCCACGGACTTCTGGCCGCCGAGCCAGGCGATCAGGGCCTCCGCGGTCGCGCCGTCCCCGGCTACGACGGCCTGACGGTAGCCGCGCAGGGCGGCGGCGAACGCGGGTGTGGTGCGAGCGACGTCGGCGAGCCGACGCTCCATCAGGGTGTCCACGGCCGCAGCGAGGGCTTCCTCGTCGTCCTCGTCGATCTCCGAGCCGTCGAGGACCTCCTCCTCCAGGGTGTAGAACCACGAGTCGACAACGGCGCGCAACGCGCTGGGCTGGTGGGTCCCGGTGGCGAGCCGTTCGGTGAGTCTGCGGTAGACGGTCTCCAGCCGGTGCAGCGGTGTCTCGGTTTCGGAGATCTGCACTTCCGAGGTGGCGAGTCCCGCGCGCTTGGCCCGCTCGGCCAGCCACCGGGCGAAGAAGGTCTTGCCCGAACCGTAGTCGCCACGCACGGCGTGGAAGGCCGCGCCACCGCGCGTGACGGTGGCCAGATCGTCGTCCAGGGCGGCTTCGAACCGGTCCAGTCCCACGGCGAACAGGTCGAGACCGGACTGCGGGACCGTGCCACGACGTAGGGCGTCGATGACCTCGCGGCGGCGGACCGCGCTCACGGAGGCGGAGTCGGTCATGCCGTCTCCTCCCGCTTCCCGCCCTCGGCCATGTCTCCGTTCTCCCCGTCCTTCTGCTTCGGCAGGAACTGCTCACGCAGGAGGGGCACGTCGAGTTTCACGGCGTGCCCGCCGTCGATGACCCCCAGGACGGGGTAGCCCTCGACGTTGAGCAGCCGTTGCACCGTGGCGATGAACCCCTCGATGTTACGGCGGACCCGTCCGGTCGCGGAGATCGCCGCGGCGAGCGCGGCCGGGGACATGGTCCCGCCCGCGCTGACAAGTGCGTCGATGACCGCGGACACCACGTTCGCCTCGGGCGCCTTGCGGACGTACTCCTTCTGTGCCGAGTACACCTCGCTGGTCACCACCGTCGCTCCCAGCGACCCGGCGGCCCGGCGGCCGGCTTCCGGTCCTGTGGACGGCCGTGCCTCGGTGGCGGGTGCGTCCTGCGAATGCGACGCTGGTTGCGCGGGCCGCTCGGGGGCAACAGGTGGCGCCTGGCCGGTCGCCACGGCGGCAGAGGCCGCGGCGGCACCGGCAGCCGGTGTCCGCCACCATCCCGGCGTCGACAGCTCGCGCGGCAGCGGCACCCAGTCCTTCGGGGCCTCCTCCCCGGCCGGGAACAGGACGAGTACCGGGACGGTGACCTCGGCCAGCGACGCGCCACCGTGATACCCGGCTCGGCGTCCGGTGTAGCGGATGTCCTCGCGCCACGGCAGGATCACCGCCCCCGAGCCCTCCCGCACGCGCCGGCCGTGGACGGCGACCTCCCCCTCGCCCGCCGAGCCACCGGTGCGCCAGCGGGCGGCGTCCGCACCGTCGGCCTCGACCGTCGGGGTGTCGTCGCGGCTGCCGCGCTCCAGGACGTGTCCGTGGTCGGAGACGATGACGACGGGACGGCCGTAGCTGCGGGCAGCGGCGAGCAGTTCGCGCAGGTGGGTGACGTCGGTGAGAGACCAGGTGGTGCCACGGCCCTGCCGGCCGTTGTCCAGGGCGTCGTCGATGGTGTTGAGGACCACGCCCACCACCGCGTCCGAGGCGAGCGCGATCAGAAGTTCGTGGGAGAGGGCGTGGCCCGCTTCGCCGCCGATGGCGGCCTTGTGGAAGAGGACTGCCGCCTTGCGTCGCCGCTTCCACAGGGCGTTGAAGCCCGCAGTCTCGGCGGACTGGCCTCCTTCGGTCGCCTGGCCCGCCAGCAGCGATGCGCGGCTGACCCTGGTGATCGAGGGCAGCATGGAAACGGCCGCGAGGCGTGCCGGGGCCTCTCCCGTCTCCGGGCGGGGCACGATCTCGCGCCAGCCGTCGCGTTCGGCTTCCTCGCCGAGCTGGGCGGCTACGGCACTGCTCATGCCGTCGAGGACGAGGAGGAGCGGTGCGGTCCGGCCCGCCAGCGGGCGTACGACGGTGTCCAGCACGTTCTCGATGACGAGGCAGCCGTCGGGGTGCTCGGCGGTGGCGTGCACGGCCCAGGCGGCGAGCCGCGCGGCGAACTGTTCGTCGAGGCGCTGTCTGCGTTCGCGTGCCTGCTCGTACAGGGCGTTCAGGTCACGGCCGGTTTCCAGGTCACCGTCGGGGTCACCCGCCCACAGCACGGTGAGCGCGCGGTCGGCCCAGCCCCAGTCGCAGACGTGGGCCCGTACCCCGGCGGCCACGGTGGGGACGGTGGGTTCGGGGCCGCTGAGCCAGCGTGCGACCCGTACGGCCGTCTCGGCGGCCTGGATGTGGTCCGGGCGCAGGACGGCCAGGCTGTGTCCAAGCAGGTCGTCCAGCGCGGCCTCGCCCGCAGCCGGGGAGACGCGGGCGTCCGCGACGGTCCTGCGGAGCTGTGCGGTGAAGCTGGACGGGAGGAAGCGGCTTGCGGCGAGCCCCGGGGTGAGGCCGGCCGTGTCGGCCAGTTCGTCGGCCCGTTCGAGTACGGCGACGACCCTCCGACGGGCGTCCTCGCTGGTCCGGGCATCGGCGATCCAGCGGGTGAGGGTTCCCTCCACGGCGTCGGTGAACGCGGCGAGTTCCGACCGGCGTGGCATGACCTGCCCGAACAGGCCGCCGAGCGCGAGCACCGTGTCGGGTTCGACGGACGGGTCCCGCAGTACCGCGCCGAGCAGGCCGAGCGCCAGGGCATCGTGCCCGAGCCCGGTCTCGGCGAGGGACAGCAGGACGGGGACGGCGGGCCCGGCGACCTCCGCGAGCCACTTCTTCAGCTCGGTCCGCTCGGTGGCGCCCAGCTCTGCGAACCGCCGAGGACCGGCGGGCGTGCGCGACCAGGCGAGGAGTGTGTCAGCGTCGAGGGTGGCCTGCCCGACCTGGCCGGTGGAACCGCCCGCCGTGCGCAGGCCGAGCCGTTCGACGGTCAGCGCGCGCAGTGCCGCGTCCCGGGTCAGCACACCGCCGACCCGGGGCCAGCCGCTGTCAGCGGGCTCGGCTTCGACAAGGGCGTCAAGAAGCCATCGCTCGCGGTACATGCGCGGGTCCAGGGCAGTGGCGCCAAAACGCTGGAGGACGACCTCGGCGTTCTCGACGGTCAGGGTCTTGCGCCGTACAGCCCTGCCGCGCACGTCCCAGCCGAGCTGCTCGTCGTCGACGCCCGTCGTGACCACTAGTACGTCAGCAGAGGAAGCGGAGGCAGAGGCCGTGCTCCGGTGCTCGTGCAGGGCGGTGAGGACACCGAGGACGGAGGCTTCGTCCCGTACCTGGACGCGGCGCGCCTCGCCGTCCAGGGTGACGGTGAACCGCAGCGGGGCGCCTGGCGCGTACTGGCCGTGGACGAGCACGAGGGTACGCTCGCGCAGCGCCTCGGTGTTCGCGGCGAGCAGGGCCTCGACGGTACGACGGCCCACCCGGGGCAGGGCCGGGGGCATCAGTCGGTGTTCCCGTCGCCCGGTTCCGTGACGGGTCCGTTCAAGCCCTCGGGCTCGGTGTCGGTGACCGGGTGCCAGGAGACCTTGATGCGGGTGCCGGGATGGGCGGCGACGTAGGCGCGGATCTCCGTGCCGAGCTCGGCGACCGTGCTGGCCAGCGACGTCTCCAGCTGGGTGGGCTCGATGAGGTGGACGGCGCGCGGGCGGGCGTTCTGCGCGTCGCCCCCGTTCCGGGGCGTGTCGTCGGGCTCCGGCGCGGAAGGCTGCGTGGGGGTGGGCGTCGAGGGGACAGGGGGCTCACCGTGAGTGGTGAAGCTGATGTCCTCGGCGGTCGGCTGAGGCGTGACCGGCGGAGCGGTCGGCTGGGCGGGCTGCGCTCCCTGAGTGAGGCGGGTGGCCTCCCGCATCAACGCCATGACGGTGTCGGGGAGCCGGTCCAGAACGGGCACGAGCGAAACGGCCTGCTCGTGCTCGCGGGCGGTGCGGTGCACCTCGTCGCGGAACCTGGCAGCCCGTTCGCCGACGCTGTCCTCGCGTCCGGCGAGGTCGCGTACGGTCTCCGCCAGCAGGGACCACTCGGTGCGGCGCAGCGCGGCGGCGACCTCCGGAGCGTACCGGAGGGCCGCGGCGATCTCCTCGTCCGTCACGTCGTACGCGGCGGCGGCCAGCTCCCGCACGAACGGGGCCGGTTCAGTGGTGCGCAGCAACCTGGCGACGAGGTCGGCCGCGGCCTTGGTGGACTTCATGCGGGGCGCGTCGGCGCCGTCCGGTCCGGTCAGTCCGAGGTGAGCAGCGT
Source organism: Streptomyces sp. NPDC107454 (assembly GCF_055582885.1). NCBI lineage: Bacteria > Bacillati > Actinomycetota > Actinomycetes > Kitasatosporales > Streptomycetaceae > Streptomyces > Streptomyces sp. NPDC107454. The sequence continues at coordinate 222,410 of NZ_JBVJPA010000005.1, forward strand.
TCTCCGTCAGCAGGGTGCGTGTCTCGCCGAGGGCCACGCGGTGTTCCTCCGCGACCGCGCGCACGCCTTCGGCGAGCCGGGCGACATTGCGGGCGAACAGGACCCGCGAGACGGTCTTGCCGAAGATGGTCCCGGCGCGGCCGAGCGCGGTGTGGAACTCGTCCTCGGTGGGCAGCTCGACCGCCCGCAGCCCGTATCCGGAAGCGATCCGTTCCAACTCCGGGGCTTTGGGCAGGGGCGAGATCTGGTAGACCCACGTACGGTCGTCGAGCAGGGCGTACGTGGCGATGATCAGATTGCTGACGTGGCGGTCCAGGCCGGTGTAGCCGAGGTCCTCGATCCAGCGACGGATGTCATCGACGGACAGGTCCGGACCGGCGTCCGGGGTTTCCGCCGCCTTCTTGTTAATGCGCAGGCGCCAGTCGGTGGTGACGTTAAGCGGCCCGTCGTGGACCTCGCCCAGGCCGAGGGCGTGCACGATCTTGCGGACCATCGGGATCTGCTGGCTGTCGACCACGACGCGCCGGGAGCCGTCCTCCATCGCCCTCGTGATCCATTCGAGCGTGGTCTTCAGCTCTCGCGTAGTGATGGCTTTGCGGGTGAGTCGCGGGTCGAAGTCGGGGTGCTTGGGGTGCAGGGCGCCGAGGAGCCCGTCGGCGAGCAGGAAGAGGTTCTCCTCGAAGCCGACCGCCGGTTCGGGTCTGGTACGGGTGAAGCCCGGCTGGAGCGAGATCAGGTGGTGCCCCTCGGGCACTTCCGCGCCGGCGGTCCCGGGCTCGGTGCGGGCGATTCCGTAGAGCTGGAGCAGCGCCTCGGTGAGCTGGCTGGTCAGGCTGTCGCGGGACGCCTTGAGCTGGTTGCGGATCTGGACGCGTTCCTCGGCGGGGCGGGTCGCCGTGTGGTCGTCGAGCCGGTCGCGCTCCAGCAGATAGTTGATCTTCAGCAGGCGGCCGAGGTTGCGGGCCTTCTGCTCGGACAGGAAGTGCGGCAGCCAGACGATCGTCGGTGCCGTCCTCCCGGCCCGCTTCATCCGCTCCACCCGCTGGACGTCGTCCATCGGTGAGCGGCCGTGGTCGTCGAAGGGGTAGTCGAAGACGAACCGGATGTTGCCCTCGCTCTGCGGCGCGAACTCCGCGTCAGGCAGGTGCGGATCGCGTACGTTGCCGAAGACGAACTCGACGGTGCGCTTGGTGCCACGCCAGACGACCGTCCGCTCGCAGACGAACGCCTGGGCGTCGGAGATGCCGAGCGCCGCCCACAGCTGGTCCTTGATCCACTGACGGCGGTAGCCGTCCTGGTCGGCGACGCCCTGCACCTCCTCCAGCAGCGGCTCCACGTCCAGGTCGGACAGGTGAAGATGGAAGACCGGGTCGGCGGAGTCGCCCTCACTGCGCAGCTCGCCGTCGAACCCCTCGGCCTGGAGCTCCTGAAGACGCTTGACGGCGACGGCCCCGGCGTCCCCCACCCGCGTCCTGATGGTCCCGTGGTTCAGCGCGGCGAGCCGGCCGCCGGTAAGCCGGGTCAGGGCGGGCACGTTGGGCGCGAGGGAGGCCAGCAGCAGCGTCTTCACCAGCCGGTCGTCGGTCTGGAAGCGCTTGTCGTCCTCGGAACCGTATTTGGTCAGCAGGTGGTCGCGGACGCGGCCGTGGAAACGGTGAGCGATCTCCGACTCCTTGCGGAGTTTCGCGGTGAACGCCTCACCAGTCCGCGCGGCGATGACATCCCACAGGTCGCCTATCGGGACGAGCTGGCCGAGCCGCAGGTCGTCGCGCCGTCGACGCAGCAGCTCCTGCACGAGCTTGAGACCGGTCCGCTCGCGCTGGAGAGCCCCGGAGAGGTCAACCAGCACGTTGAGCAGGGCCGGCGAGAGCGGGTACAGGGTGCGGAAGTCGTCCCAGCCGGCCTCGGTGCGCCCCTGCGCGTCGAGCAGCACCTGCCGCACCTCGTCCCGCGACGACTCCACGATCTTGAAAGCGTCATCACGTGCCTGCTCCATGCCCGGACGGGGAGCGAGCACCCGGTGCTTGATGATCTCGACGAGGTTGCTGTCCTCCAGCTCCACGACGTCGATCCGGCCGGCGAGGTAGTCGACCTGCTGCTCCAGGTTCTGTACATCCGCGCCCGCCACATCGGAGCCGATCAGCTGGGACAGGTCACGCTGGCGGGACACGAAGGACACGATCGGCACGGGCCGGCCACTGTCTGCGGACTCGATCAGCTTGACCAGCCGCTGCACCTGGTCGCGGACGAAGTCCTGGTCACCCATGTGCGCCTGGAGCCACAGGATCAGCTCGTCGAGGAAGAGGACGACGCCGTCGTAGCCAAGCGACTGGGCGTGCCGGGAGATGACCTTGAGGCCGTTCTCCAACGGGATGAAGGAGCGGGCGTCGCCGCGGGCGGCCTGGGTGTAGGCGGCCATGGGCCCGGTCAGCAGCGCCGACACCAGCCGCTCACGGTCCTCGCTGCCGGGCGGCGCGGCGAAGGCGCGGTCCAGTTCTACCGTGCTCCAACCGCCCGCGCCGGACAGGTCCACGCTGCCGTCGATGCCCGGCAGGTCGTCCTCGTCGTCCGCTCCGGACCCCCCGCCCCCGTTAGACGCGGTCGCGTCCGCGCCAGCCCCGAGCCACTGCCGGAACTTGTCGTCATCACCGAGGAACGTCCGCTGCCGGTCCGCATCGGCGAGCAGCGCGTCCGCCCGGTAGACGGCAGGGGTCGACTCGTCCGGGTGCAGCTCCCGCACGGTGTGCACGTAGCCGCCGAGCAGCGCCGAGTCGAGGTCGGTCGACCCGACGAGGTGGTACGGGACCATCAGGAACCGCTTGCGGCCCAGCCAGTCGCCGTGCTCGGCGACGGCCTCCTTCAGCCCCGGCTTGTTCAGAGCCCCCTCATGGCCGTTCAGCACGGCGTGCAGCACGGTCAGGAAGTGGCTCTTACCGGCACCGAACGAACCGTGCAGGTAAGCGGCGTGCGAGTCGCCGGTGCGTACGGCCTTCGCGACGAGGCCGAGCGCCGCACGGAACGCCCTCTGCAACTGCTCGGTGACGACGTACTCCGCCACCCGTTCATCGGCCTCGTGGAAGCCCTGGGAAAGGTCGACCTTGAAATCGCCCGCGTGGACGTCCTCCTTGATGTCGATGACATCGCGGAGGAACAGCTCTGTGGTCGACATCAGGTGATCAATCCCTCACTGTGCTGGCGGCTGGCCGGACAGCGCCCCCCTCGGTGCGGCGCACGGTCCATCTTGCCAGGTGGGTCCGACGGCGGGAGAGGAGATCGCAACGGGTTTCATGGCAGGGAATCACGGTGAGTGACGGGACTGGGATGGATCGCCCGGTATGACTACCCGGGGCACCTGGCAGCGGCCCAGTGGGGAGGTGCACCGCCGCCCAGTCTGGCGCGGTCGGCGGTGCGCCAGCGGGAGGACTGTGCGCCGAGCAAGGGCAGGCTCCGGCCCATGGCTGCGGCTCCGTGACATGACCGCGGCGGACTACGCCAGCAGGACGGGGCGCGTGTCAGGTGCTTCGACGTATACCAGCGCGGCAGGATGTGGAGGAGCCCGTGGCGCGAAGCTCGCCGGGCGCGATCCATCGATGACCCTGTCGATCCCGCTGCAGGCAGCTCAGGGGAGAGCGAGACCCTTCTCCCCTTACACGGCCCTACGCGTCGTCCAACACGGGCTGTTCAACCTGCTCACTGGGCTGCGCCGCCTTCCGACCGCGCGCCTTCCGCACCGGACGCCAGTCCTTCATCTGCCCCTCACTCACCGCGTGCGTCCGCAACATGCGCCGGAACTCCGCCTCCAGTTCCTCTGCCGGTGAGCCGCCCTCCCACTCGTCGTCGGGCGCGCTATACCACTGGTGCACCCACGGCATGACCTCACGCAGTCCCGCGAGCATCGGAACGAGACGGTCAGCGCCCCAGGCGTCATTCCTGACACGCGCCTCGATGAGCTGCGTGACGGCCACCGCCTGATCCTTGTGGTCCCAGCCGGCCCAGCCGAGCATCAGCGTGGAGTCGCTGTCCGGTCCTGCCTCCGGGTAGGAGATGAACCGTTCCTTGGGAACGTCGAGTTTGCCGCGGTGGGTCCAGTAGGACGGCCTGAGGAAGTCGGAGGACTTGTACTTCGTCGGCGGGTCGATGTCGAGCCGCGTGCCGGTACGGTCCTCCTCGCGCTGCTTGTCCCAGACCTTCTCCCACTCCTTGCGGGTACGCAGGCCCGAGTCCTTGTAGCGCATGGCCGCGAGGTAGGGCACGTGCTCATCGGCGACGACCTCGTTGAGGATCTGCGCGAGGGGGAGGTCCGGCTTCTTAAGGTGATCGGTGGCGTAGAGGGCGGCGACGGAGGTGAAGTCGGGGTCCGAACTGAGCCTGTCAGCAAGGTTGTTGACGGTCAGGGTCCGGGGGCGACGCAGGCCGTCACGTACCTCGAACCACAGGCCCTTGTCCTCGCAGCGGTCGAGCAGCCAGTTCCGCAGCGCGGTTCGTTCCTTCTTCTCCCAGGGGTCGGCGGACCAGCGTCGCTTGCACTCGGGGCGCTCAATGAGGGCGATGTCTTTGCGGCTGGTGATGAGGTCGATGCGGGTTTGGACGATCTTCCGGTACCAGTCGGGCCAGTGGGCGGGGATCTCGGTGACAGGGGTCGAGTTGTGGCGGGTGAACCACGCGGTCTCCGCCTCTCCGGACTCGACCTTGCGTGCGAGGACGATCTCGAAGGCGCGCTCGCCGAGCTTGACCTCGGGGATGGTGTCGGGTTCGCGCGACAACGTCACAGTTCGGGTGGCCTCGGCGTTGTTGAGCAGCCCGTAGAGGCCGTAGACCTGCCAGTCCAGTTCCTCTTGGAGGGCGATCATGCGCCGACGGGCTTTGGCCTGGTCAACCTCCGCTTCATCCAGCGCCTGCCGGGTGGGCGCGTCAGTCGCGGCCACGACCGACGGCTCGAAACCGGCGAGCCTTTGTGCCTGAGCGTCGAGGACGCGACCTAGGTGAAGCGGGAGTTCCGCTGGAAGGGGGAACTCTTGCAGCTTCGTGCCTGTGAACTCGTAGAACCGTTCCCATTCCTGCGACTTGAAACCCTCGTTTACTCCCTGACTACCCTTGTCGTGGCTGACCTGCTTAAGCCAAAAACAAGCCGCCGAAGAATTTAGCACCCCCAGCAACTCCAGGTGACCGTCCTCCCCTGCCCCATCAGGCAGCTTGATCACAGGAGCAGTTCGAATGAAGGCTTCGCCAGCTCGACGCAAGGAGAAATGGTTATGAGTAGAAACGAACGCGAAGGAAATCAGCAGATCTGCCCAGTAGCGCCGCGGCGAGAAGCTCGAGTACTCGAACCATTCCAGCCCCTGCTCTTCCTGCGTACCGGACAATGCACGTCGGAGCTTAAGCGGAGTCCTACTTTTCCAAAGGACCCTTTCCGCCGCTGCATCAATTTCAGCCGTCTTCCGCATGGAGGAGTACGGGAAGATGGATTCGACACCACTACCGAGCCCCCACTCCCTGACTTCCGATCCGCCGAGAAGGGAGCGGATGTGCTGGTCACTTATGCCGCTCCGTCGACCAAACCCATGACCAACCATATATGCGTCATCTTCTCTGGTGACGGCACAGAAACCGATACTTTCCACCAGTTCGGCCAGGCGCCTTCCGCTTCCGCGTACCAGAGCTTGAACAACGTCGCCGGCACCGCCACCACTCAACGACCACGGAAAGTCAGCCAGTCGGGTCCGGGGCAAATCCTCAACGGTTACCCACTCAGATCCGCTGCCCGGACGATGCACCAGCTTCAGGATCGACTGCCAAACCCTTCCCTCTGCCGCGACTTTGGGCTCAGAAGGCTCACCTCTCACCCCGAGGACAGCGCGCACTTTCCTGGAATCGCTTGGCACTCGATTTCGACCCACAAGAATCACCGTCGGAGTGCCATGCCCCGGAATAAATGCCCCGGATGTGTCGATCACATGCGATAGCTCGACCCGCTGATGGAAGAACCCCTGGATCAACGCCTTGCCGAACTCCCTCTTCATGAACGAGTTCGCAGTGATCTGACCGACGAATCCCCCGCCTCCTGAAGTTCCGCCAGCCCCCTTAATCGCCAGCTCAAAGAGCCGCTGAGCAAAAGGAACAGACAGTGCATACTGCCCGACACATGCGTCGTAACTCCTCTTATAGTTCTCCTTCTCCTGCTTGTCCTTCACCGTGATATACGGCGGATTCCCCACCACCACGTGATACGACCCCCGCCCCAGCAGGTCGACCCTCTTCGCGTACTCCCACACATCTTCCGTGGCATACGCGTAAGCCCCCTCCTCACGTCCCACGACCGCCTCCGCGAACAGCGTGTCCAGGTCGGTCTGGATGCCCGCCGCGTCCCGGCCGTGCAGCAGCGAGTCACCCACAGCCACGTTGATCGGGAACGGCGGCGCGTCCGCCAACCGCCGAGCGCCCGCCGCGCGCATCGCGGCGACCAGGAGTCGGAAGCGGGCGATGCTCGCCGCGAAGGGGTTCTTGTCGCAGCCGTGCACCGACTCCAGGACGCGGCGGACCAACGTCCAGTCGTCCGTGCCGGGTTCCGCCCGGCGCCACTTGTCCAACAGACGGTGGAAGATACCGAGCAGGAAGTGGCCGGAGCCGCAGGCCGGGTCGATGGTGCGCAGGCCGCGGCGCTCCTTGCCGTCGGGGCCGGTCCAGACGGGGTTGAGGCCGAAGCCCTGCCCGTCGTCGGCGACCGCCGGTTCCAGGGCCAGGTCGAGGATGAACTCCTCTACGAACTCCGGGGTTTGCAGCAGCGCGTACGTCTTGCGGGCGTGTTCGCTGAGGTCCTGGTAGAGGTCGCCGAGGAAGCGTGTGTCCCACTCGGGGTCGGTGAAGTCGTAGCGGATCTCGCCGTCCGCGCCCCAGCGGCGCCAGAACGTCAGGAGTTCCGTGGCCGCTTCGTAGCTGGGGGTGAGGCCCCAGAGCGGGTTGCGGGCCTCGTCGAAGAGGCCGGCGGCCGTCTCGTTCGTGCTCGCCAGGTGGCGGAACGCCGTGATGAGCCAGTCGCGGTTGTTGTGGTGCGGGTACGTGCGGAAGTGCGCCTCGTGCCTCGCCTCCGCCTCGGCCAGGCGTTCGCCGGGGCCGGCGAGGAACGGTTCGTCGATGAGGCCGTTGTCCTCGCAGAAGCGGACGAAGACGCAGCCGAGCACCCAGGCCACCGCCGCCTGGGTCACCCGCTCGTCGCGCCAGGCGGGGTAGGAGAGTGCGGTGCGCTGGGCCTCCTTGGCCTCGCGCCACTCGTGGTCCAGACGGGTGCGGAACTCCTCCTCGGACCCGCTGCGGGCCCGCAGGTCGTCCTCCAACTCGACGACCAGCTTCTTCAGGTCCTTGAGCAGGGCCACCTTGTCCACACCCTGCGCACGCTCGGCACCCTCAGTCGTCACCGTCACTCTTCGCTTCCTTCTCCGTGCACCGCGTCAGCACCCCACCGCGTCCCCTCGGACCGGACCTCCCATCCTGCCGCACCCGCTCCCCCGCACGAGGGTTCAGGGCCGTCGCGATATGGGAAAAGCCCCCGCAACTCCCTTGACCAGCTCGTTAAAGTGATCGTCGTGACGGCCTCGACACCCTCCGCAGCCACCGCGGCACAGCCGCCCGCCTTCGCGGCGGCGAGCAGGAACCACTATCGCGCGGCCACGCTGGCCTCCACGAAGGACCTGCGGATATCCGCCGACCACCTGGCCGGGCTGGCGGCGGAGTGTGCCGTCAAGGCCATCCTCGCCGACTTTCTCGGCTCCCGGCTCAACGCGAGGAATCGGCTGGAGAACGCGGAGGTCGCGACCGTCAAGGGAGCCCCCGGCAACCGGACGAGGAAGCCCCAGGAACACGGCCACCTCCCCGAACTCTGGGAACACCTCACCGCCGTCGCCCACCGCCGCCGAGGCGGCGGCTCGGGTGCGCTGTTCACACAGCTCATCTGGGAGAACCCGTTCGCCGACTGGGACGTCGGAGACCGCTACTGCGACGGCACTGCAATCACCGACACCGTCCTCGGCCGGCACCTGAAGGCCGCGTACGACCTCATCGCCGCCCATGAGCAGGCCGGCATCCTGGGAACGAGGACCCGCGCATGAGCCGTACCCCCGTGCGGTTCGACACCGCCTGGCAGGCCGCCCTCGACCACGCCCGGCAGGCCGCCGCGCAGTTCGGCATGGATGTCGTCGTGACCCGGGACGTGCTGGGCCGGGCCTGTCTCCTCATCGACGACCGGGGAAACCCCCTCCCGCACGACGACACGCGGGTGGTGGCGCTCCGGGACGCGTTCACGGCCGCCACGAGCCCCTTCACCGGACTCGAACCGCTCCTGTACGGCGACAAGTTGTTCGCCCCCGAGCTGTACTTCGACGCTGACGACCGCGTCGAGATCAGCCTCCCGCAGGGCTCCGGCACCGGTCCCGGTTCCGCGCCCGGCAGTGTGCACGCGCTGGAGCGGACCGTCATCGGCACCGACTGGGCCCGTAACACCCCTTCGCCCTCCCCCGGGACCGCCGGGCGCCGGGACCGGCGGGTGGCGATGTACGGCTTCAAGGGCGGCGTAGGACGCACCACCGCGACCGCCGTCCTCGCCCGGCACCTGGCCGGACAGGGCCGCTGCGTGCTCGTGGTCGACCTCGACCTGGAGTCACCGGGCATCTCCAACCTGCTGGAGGACCCCGCCGGAATCCCACGCCACGGCATCGTCGACCACCTGATAGAGGCCGGCGTCGGGAACTCCGAGGGGCTGGAACTGGTGGCGCGCAGCACCACGTTGCGTTTCAAGGAAGGCAACGGGGAGGTGTGGCTCGCGCCCGCCGGTGGCTCTCCGCTAGTGGGAGAGTCATACGACTATCTCGCCAAGCTCAACCGCATCTACAGCGACCTCGCCGGGCTCAACCCCGGTGACGGCGAACGCCCCTTCTCTCTGCGGCTGGAGCAGGCGATCGCCGCCTGCGAGGACCAGGTGACGGAGCTGTCGCGGCCACCGGACGTCGTCCTGCTGGACAGCAGGGCCGGTATGCACGACATCGCGGCGGTCACCCTGACCCATCTCAGCGGGCTCGCGCTGCTGTTCGCGGTGGACAACCCCTCTACCTGGGAGGGATACCGGATGCTGTTCGCCCAGTGGCAGCATCGCCCTGTCCTGGCCCGGGAGTTGCGCGAGCGGCTGCGGATCGTGGCGGCTATGTTCCACTCCGCCGGGGACGCGAAGCGGCTGCCCGCCCTGCGTGACCGCGCCCAGCAGCTGTTCGCCTCGACGCTCTACGACCAACTCGACACGGACACCACCGACAGCGGGGACGAGGACGAGGAGCCGTACCACCCTCCGCTGGAGGACGACGACGCGCCGCACTCCCCCATTCCCATCCTCTTCGGCAACGACCTGGTGGGTCTCGACCCCCTGCGCAGCCGGGACTGGCCCGAGCTGCCGTTCGTCGAGGCCGCGTACCGGACGTTCACGGCTACGGTGGAGCGTCTGCTGCCGGAACCACACCCCGCCCCGGAGTCCTCATGACCGCCGTCCCGACCACCGACGAGTACCGCACCCTGATCAACAGGGCCCTCGGTGTCGCGCTCGACGCGGACACGGAGGGTCCCGACCTGCGGCGGCTGTTCACCCCGTCCAGCCATCGCCTCGCCCTGGACCCCGACGTGACCGTGGTCCGTGGGGCGCGTGGCACGGGCAAGACGTACTGGGCGAAGGCGTTGACCGACCCTGACCTGCGGGACGTTGCCGCGAGGTCGTACATGATGCCGCGGCTGCGACGGGTCCGGGTCAGCATCGGGTTCACGACCGGGGGCGGAAGCGACACCCCTTACCCGAGCAAGCGCAAGATCGCCAGGCTGCTGCGCAGCGTGACCGATCCCGAGGTCTTCGAAATCTTCTGGCAGACGGTCGTGATGATGGCACTCGGCGTACCGGAGGTCGCTCGCATCCCCGATTGGGCCGACCGTATCCGGTGGGCCGAGGAGAACGAGGACGCGTTCGACGACGCGCTGCGTCGGGCGGACCGGGAGGCCCGGGACAGCGGTGAGACGCGCGTGTTGCTCTTCGACGCCCTGGACCACCTGCACGGGGACCGTAAGACCGCCGACCGGCTGGTGTCGGCGCTGTTCCAGGTGGCGCTGGAGCTGCGGCTGACCACGGGGGCACTGCGCGCCAAGATCTTCGTACGTCCCGACATGTACGACAGCGCGCCCAAGACGTTCCCCGACGCGTCCAAACTGGGTGCCAACGCAACCGACCTGTCGTGGAGCCGGGAGAACCTCTACGGGCTGCTCTTCCACCAGCTGGGCAACCACCAGAGCCCGGAGGCGGAGAAGTTCCGCGCGCGGCACGGCGAGTGGCAGGCGGAGGGCGAGGGACGGTTCATCGCGCCGGTCGACGTCATCGCCGACGAGAAGCGCCAGGAGCAGGTCTTCGTCACGCTGGCCGGGCCCTACATGGGGACCGACCGGCGCAAGGGCCACACGTTCACCTGGGTGCCGAACCACCTCCAGGACGGCAAGGGGCGCGTGAGCCCGAGAACCTGGCTGCTCGCCCTGCGCACCGCCGCGACCGTGACTGCCGAACGACACGCCGGGCACTCCTACCCGCTGCACTACGAGGCGATCCGGGACAGCCTGCACGCCGCTTCGGAAACGCGGGTGGCCGAACTGAAGGACGACATCGGCTGGGCCGCCGCCGCGATCGAACAGTTCGAGGGCGTGCAGGTGCCGATGGAGCCGTCCCAGGTCCGCTTTCTGTGGGAGCGGGGCGGCCTCGCCGACATTCTGCGGGACATGGCCGAAGTCGACGAAGGCGCTGAGGGGCCGGAAGACGAGGAGGAACCCGAAGGCGGTAGCGGCCCCCGTGACCCCGATGACCCCTTCGCGCTGATAGAGGAACTGGTGGCCCTCGGCGTGCTCACCGAACGCGCCAACGGTGCCCTTGACCTGCCCGACGTGTACCGGCTGGCGTTCAACATCGGCCGCAAGGGCGGGGTCCCGCGCAGGTCGTGAGCCCCACCGTCCGGTGTCGGCGCTCACCGCCGTAGCAGCTCCAGCGACTCCAGGAATTCCCCGTCCAGGTGCTCCTTTTCGCCGTCCCCGGGAATCACCTCAACCGTGCGGCCGTCGAGTGCCGCGCCCTGGGCACGGTTCTCGACCGGGCATAGCAGCCACAGGCCGTGCGGCGTGTCGGCCGGGCGACGGGCCGCGTTCTGGAGCCGGACCAGGAAGGCGTGACCGCCCTCGTCCCAATAACGGGCGATCAGTCCCGCGTCGTGGAGGAACAGGACAGTGCGCGGCGCGTCGGCCCGTGCGAGCACCGTCTGCTCCACGCGCTGCCAGACCACCCGCACGAAGGACGCCAGTCCCGGCTTGATGCCACCGGGAGTGGAGAGGCTGTCGGCGCGCAGGACCTTCTCCCAGTCCTGCCCCTTCTCGACGGCCAAGGCACGGAAGGCGGTGAGGAACACGGCCGACAGGTCGACCGCCTCGACCGGGAAGGCGGCGGCCACCGCCTCCGCCGCTCCCGCGAACGACGTTCCCTTCACGGTGAGGGCGAGGAACCCGCCCCGCTCCGCCAGCCCGGTGAGCCGGTCGCGTAGCGGGCCGTGCGGGTCCTCGCGGTCGGCGCGGGTGCGGGGGGTGGGCGGCTGGTAGCTGGTGAGGGCGCCGGTGGAGCTCCACGGACCTACCGACTCCGGCGGCCTGGGGAAGAACTTCTCGGCCTCGTCGTCGTAAACAAGGTCGAAGCGCGCGCCTTCCAAGGCGTCCAGCAGCTCCACGTGGGTGGGTTCCTGTCCACCCGACAGCAGGTCCAGGGCGGGGAAGCGTGCGCGCAGGCGGGCCACGAGCTCGCCGACGGTGATCCCCCGGTCGCGGCGGATGCCCGCGCCCGCCTGGGAGATCCGCAGTGCCCGTTCCAGGCTCAGGTCACGCGGATACAGCTCCAGCCGGGGGGTGGCCGCGACGCCTGGAGCCGTCGCGGCCGCCAGGGAAACCAACCGGGTGTCGGCGAGCGGGGCCAGTCCGTCGGGCGCGGGCACGGACCGCAGGATGCGCAGGACCTCGCCGCGGCCGGGCAGGGGGTCCTGTCCGGCAAGCCGCTCGGCCGTCTGGCCAAGCAGCGCCGCGTAGTCCGCCAGCTCGCGCGGGCTGGGATCGTCTGCCCCCGGCAAGGACTCAGAGGCGAGCAGGACCGTGTCGCCACGCCGGTGCACGGCGAACCTGGGCTCGTGCTGCTCGGCGGCGTCCTCGTCCTGGCGCTCGGCGGTCTCCGCGTCGGCCGCGGCCCGTACGACGGCCAAGGCGCCGGCGAAGGTCCGCTCGGCCGTGTCGGACCCGGCGCCGTGCCGGGCCCGCAGTTCGACCGCGGCCTCGTCAGCGGTCATCACCCGGCCGACAGACTGGATGATATCGGTCAGTTCGGTGCGGACCGGCGCCAGCCAGTGCGTCTCCGCCCATTTCCTGATCTCGATGCGGTGGTGCCGGGAGACGGATGTCTGTTTGATGCCCAGGTGATCGGCGATCCGGGCCTGCACGGGCCAGAAGCCGAGGGGGGAGAGTCCGCCGTCTTCGGGCGGCAGCCCCAGGGTGAGGCGTACGACCTCAGCGCGGTGCGAGCCCTTGCGGCCGGGCTCGGGAGCGAGGAAGGCAGCCATGTCGTCTATCGACAGGATGCGGACCTCTTCGGAACCGGGGATCGGGGGCGTGGGAGCAGTGTCGTCGGGTGTGCGCCGAGGGGGTGCGTGGGGCGCCGCCGGGCGCAGCGCGGACGCCCACTGCTTGCGGCGCCGGTTGAGTTCCTTGCGGACCAGGGCTCCCGCGCCCCGAGCCTTCGAGATCGCGTACGGCTGGATGTCCAGCAGCTGCCCGACCGTGGTGGCGCCCAGGCCGCCGGCCACCGACACGGCTCGCGGGGACAGGCCGGCGGCCTCCAACGGCGTCGTCAGTTCGGCCGCCGCGGCGGCGCGGTCGCGGGCCTCCTCCGGGTCGTCGGACGACGTGCCGACGGTGGAGGGAGTCGTGGCGGGCGCGGTCGCATCGGCCGCCCGAAACACGGCCCGCCAGGTGTCCCACATCTGCCGCAGAGTGTCGAAGCGGTACTCGGTATCCCGGTGCAGCGCACGCTGGAAGAAGGCGGTGAGTCCGTCGCGCAGTGCGGGCTCAAACAGCTCGGTGGCGATGTGCAGTTGGGCCGACTCGTTGGTCAGCGGGTCGAGTTGTCCCTCGCCCCACAAGGGGCGCTCGCCGCTCGCCATCTCGTGGAGGGTGATGGCCGCGGCGTACCGTTCTGCGTGGTCGTCGTAGTGGGCGCGGCGCATCGAGCCGAGGAACGGATCGAGATAGCCGCGCGTACCGGCCTTCACGTCCCGGTCGGAGGCGTCGGTCAGGGAGAAGTCGAACAGCTTGAGCTGCCAGGTGCGGTCCTTGCGGCGCTGGATGCCGAGGTTGTCCGGCTTGATGTCGCGGTGGCGTACGCCCTGCGCAGCGAGCTGGTCGAGGGCGTGGAACAGGTCGTCGGAGAAGCGCTCCAGTTCGTGGTAAGTCAGCCGCCCCTTACCGCGCAGGCGTGCGCCGAGCGACTGCTCGCCGGCATACTCCAACTCCAGGACGGTCCGCCCGCCGAGTTCCCGCAGCCCCTCTCCACGCAGCTGGACGACGGAGCCGCCGCCGACCTTGCGCAGCGCCCGTTCCTCGGCGCGCAGCCGCCCGGCCTTCTCCTCGTCGAGGGCGACCTTGAAGACGTGCTCGTCGATCTGGGTGCGGCCGTCCTCGTCCTCGGTGGCCCGCTCCACAAGCAGGGCGCGGGCGGTGGCGCCGGTGCCCAGGACACGACGTACCGACCATTCCGCGTCGAGTGACTGTCCGGGCACCGCTTCCAGCGGGTCGACACAAGCCGCTGCCGGCGAGTCCGGGAGGATACTGGCGCGTTCCGCCTGGTCGAGCAGGTCCAGGAACGCCTCGGCCGATCCGAGCCTTTCGTTGACGTCGGCTCGGGTCGCCCGGAAGACCAGGTCGTCGAGTGCCTCGGGCAGGCCATCGGTCACCGCGAACAGGTGGAGCCCCGCGTCCGTGCGGAGCCGCTCGGCCAGGCCGCTGCGCTGGGTGGCCGGGGGCTGGCCGGTGAGAATCAGGTAGGCAACCGCACCGAGGCCGAAGATGTCCAGATCGGCCGGGTCCGCGTACGGCTGGTCCGACTCGGGGGCGAGATAGACGCGGGCCGCGTCCTCGATCAGGGCGGCATCGAGGGCGGAGCCTCCGATGGAGCGGAAGAACGTGGCGTTGCTGTCGAAGTCCCGGGCCGCGGTCTGCCAGTCGGTGATCCGCAGCTCGGGGCCCGCACCGTCGGCCCGGAACGACACATAGACGGAGCGTGCCGCGAGGGCCCGGTGGTAGAGCGAGCGGTTGTGCGCGTAACGGACCGCCTCGGCGAGCTGCCTAACCAGGTCCAGACGGATCTCGGGCGTGAGCCTGCCACCATAAGTGTCCAGGTACTGGTCAAGGCGGAGATCACCGTGGCGGTGCCGGAAGAGGATCGCCGGTCCGCCCTGGTGCTCGCGGTAGTCGAGGGCGTCGACGATGCCGCGGTGCGTGATGCCCTGCAGCACCTGGTATTCGCGTCGTGCGGCCCGTTCCGTGGCTCTGCGGGCCGCTTCCGTCGCCATCTGGCTCACCAGATAGATACGGACGCGGCCCTCCTCCTGGACGAGCCCGTCGTCCCGGGTGGCCAGACGGTCCTCCCAGGACGGTCCCGCGTCGAGCGGGTGCGGCTCCATCTTCCAGGCATCGCCGAAACGGAGGTGGGCCGTGGACTGGCGGATGCCGATCGCCTTGAGCAGCTGCGGCAGCGTGTGCCGCGAGAACTCCGGGGTGACGCGTCGCTCGGGACGGTCCGGGGGCAGGCCGAGGAAGTCCTGCCAGATCCGCTTCAGGCCGCTGCCGCCGTCGTCACGGCCGTAGACCTTGATCCGCTGGACCTCGTCCAGATGGCTTTCCAGGTCGGGCGATGACAGGAACACTGCGGGCTCGACGCGCGGTACCGCCCGCTCGGAGATACCCAGCTTGCGCGCCGCCCACTGGAGCTGGCTCTTCAGCTCCTTGGACTTCAGGTCGGTCAGGTGCAGGGGGTTGTTGATGGTCCGCATGCGGTCGGACCCCTGGAAGTTCCAGGTCGAGCCGGTGTTACGGAGCTGCCCCGGGTGCCCCTTGATTTCGACGAGGAACAGGCCGGCGGGAACGGCGATCAGCAGGTCGCACTCATTGACCCGACCGGACATGGCGGTGAAGGAGAACGTGGCCCAGGCACGGTAGGGCTCGGCCTGCGGCATCAGCGCGCGCACCTGGTCCAGTGCGTCCTGCTCCCACGGATAAGGCGAGGGGCGCTCCTGGAACCACTGACGCGCAGGGCGCGGCGGACCCGGCTTGGGCGCACCGGCCCCCGGTGCCGACCTGCCTCCCTGAGCTGTCACCGTCCGGCCTCCCCAGGCTTTCCTCACGGACCACTGTGCAAAGTGCCTGGTCGAGCCTATCGCGCGCGGAGCCGGCCGAGACCGGTTTGTGGACGGAGGACGAGCCCTCGTCAGGCGCGGGTCCATGCCGTCTCGGCCACGCACTGGCGGTGACCGCATGCGCCGTACGACCACGCGGGTCAGTTGCATCCTGGCGCGGCATCGGAAGCATGTGAGGACGATGCGTGCAGCGGCAGGAGCGAACGCACGCGCGCCCCCGCCACGAAGCCGGAGAGACTGGGCCCGGACCGCAAGGGGGTGTCCAGGCTCGTCGCTACCTGGGGTAGCGGCAGACCCGCGGGAGCCGTGATGCCTTCAGAAGGCTCTCCAGCGACGGGATCGCTTCATCGTGAAACGCCGAGCCCGATGCGCCTGGCAGGAGCCGGCGCAGGGCACGAGTTGCGATGTCGGCAAGGACGGCTCCGGTGTCGCCGCCTATGTCGATGGGCAACGTGCCGATGAGCTTGACCTCGTGGTAGTCCCACTCGTCGATGTGTTCCGTAACGAAATCCACCGTCACCGACTGTCGGCGGGCAAGAAGGAGCAGTTCACAGGCGTGTATGGCGTCGAGGAGATCGAAGCCGAGACGCGCTGTGACGCGCGAGGGTCCAGGGCCGGGCTCCTGGCAGGTGATGACGACCTCGTCGGCGTCACGACTCTTCGCGGTGACGCTCATCTGCATGCCGCCGCGGGCAAGCAGTTCCTGCGCCGCCGACTGTTCGCGCTCGCCGTGCAGGGCGATCGACCACCATGGAAGGGGGCCCCACATTCCGTGTGCGGTCACGTGCTCGGGGAAAGGGTCGAAGGATCGGTACCGCCCCCGCAGATGCTGTTGGAAGGTGACGAGACACCTGTCCTGGAAGTGCTCGTCCCGGCTGCGCTCGCGCAGCAGCTCGTACTCGATGGCGCTCATACCCTCCACTGCCAGGGCGATGTGCTCCAACTGCTCCTGAATGATCTTTTCAGCCCGCTCAAGAACACCGCTGAACTCATCGCCGGGAGGAGCCTGATCGAGAAGACGCCCGAGAGCACGCTGCGCGGCCTGGCAGCGGGCGAGATCTCCGCCGAGGCGGACCAGGTGGCGCGCCTTGAGAATGCTCCAGGTACGGGTGGACATCCATCGATCCCAGGCACGGTCGCCGCCACCACGCTGCCCGAGCACCATGGCTCCTACGTTTCCGACACGGAAGTCGGGCTCGTCTTTCAGTCTCTCCCACACGTCGGGGTATGCCTCCAGCGGGGAAGACGGCAACGCCGAGAGTGCCTCGTGAACACGCGTGTCCGTGCTGTCCCACAACTCCCTGAGTTCACGCTCCACGCGTGTGCGGAACACCGTACGTCCTCGCTGGGCAGTCCAGTATTCGAGGAGGAGCATGTCCGTGCTCTCCGGACTCCAGGGGATCAGTCCCAGGCCGTCGAGGACCGCCACGGTGGTGGCCAGCCCGTCGTGCTCGAAGCCGGACTGGACTTTGGCGATGAGTTCGGTGAACTCATCGCGGTCGGGGCCAGGCGCAGTGAAAAACGGGCTGTCGGCGAGCGCATCACGGATATGCGCCGTGCTCTCACCCCGAGCGAGCTGGGCGGCGATTCGCACGACCAGCAGGGACCCGATGAGATCGGGCGCGCCCAAGTCGGTACGCAGTCGGCCCTTGCCAAGCGCCGGAACATTCCTGACATGCCAGAGCAGCCCTTCTTGGATCGCACGGAACCACTCTTCGCGCAGTGCCGCGAGCGTGGGCTTCTCCTGAGGCCGCCTCCACCTGTTTCGGAACAGTGCGATGGTGTGGCCCTGGTCACCGGCGCGTTGCTGAGGTTTGGGCATGCCCTTTGACGACAGTTCGCGGCTGACGTGCCGGTAGAGGGAGTTCATGTCGAGTGGGCCGAGCACGTCTGGGATGCCCTCGGAAATGGCTTTCACGAGTTCACCTGTGAACGCGGTGTAGCGCTCGCCCAGCGGCGCCATGGCAGCCTGCGTCGCGGCTGAGGCGGTCATGACACAAGTGCCCTCGATTGCGGTCTGGTCCGCGAACTCGTCTGCCCCGCCCATGTAGCCCTCCAGCGCAGCACCGCTGTAGCAGCAGTCGAGGATCACGACCTTTCTGGGCGCCGTACTTTCCAGCACTGCGGCGCGGAGATGGCTGAACGCCACCGACTTGTACAGCTTCCGGCCTTGCTCGGAATAGCCCAGTGCGAGATGGAGAAGGCCATCGGGCGATCTCATACCGTGGCCGGCGAAGTACACCACCAGCGTGTCCGTCGCCTCGCTCGCGGCCTGGTGGACGACGTCGAGTACCTCCTCGTAATCGGCAGGATTACACACCGTCACGCAATGTCTCGCGGGTAGACCTCCTACGTCCGAGGACCTGAACAGCTCTGCCAGCCTGGCGAGGTTGTTACTCACCGCCGGCAGGTCGGGGAAGTTCTGGTACTCGTCCGCGCCGATCAGCACCACACGCGTTGCGTCGGGGTCGGGCAGCCCCATCACCGATTCCCTGAAACTGACGTGGCGGACGGCTGTCCCGGACCAGTGAGCTCAGGGTTCCCACGGTAGGGCTCAGGAGCCAACAGCACCGCGACTCGGCGCAAGGTTTCGTCCGACGTATCGTGCACAGTCACTGTCATGCCCCCGTGTTCGAAAGTCACGGCCCCCGGCGGCGAAGGACGGGCCGCTCTCCAGGCGACCACGATGTTCACCAACAAGCTCGCAGCGGCGATGCCGTTGCTGACGAAGATGTTGATGGTCTCGCCCGCGCTCATCCGGTCAGAGACTTCGGGGGCTTGTACCAGTTGGATCTCCGTGTGGCGCCGGAGTTCGTGATCCTGGCGGAGCCAGTGGTACAGATCATGCGCCGCTGCGTCGTCGCCCTGCGCATCGACGGTGATCTGGATCTCCACGACGTCTCCCCCTGTTGCCTCTGCTGCCCGGCGCTCACGGCAGGGAACGGATACAGAACCGTCATTCCTGCCGCAGCTCTCAGTCCAGAGAGAAGAGTACGTCCCAACTGGCCTTCGCAAATGCGCTGTTGGCTCTCACTCCACGTTGCCGCCTACGCCGCGTCAACGCCCCCGGCGACAGCCGCGATGCGAAGCAAGCGCTCCAGCTCCTCCCTCCCCCGCCTGATCAAGTCGAAGGCAACCACCGGGTCCATGTCCTGCGGCAGCGGAGTATCGGTGAGGACATCCGTAAGGGTGTACTGGCCCAGCAGCCACCGCTGCAACGCCCGCCAGTCAGCACCCCGATCAAGCGGTAGACCGTCCGTCCACGGCAATGCCTCGTACCGGGTGCCGTCAATGCCGTTGGCGTGGAGCAGTCCGGAGCGGCGCACGAGACACGGAAAGCAGACGCCGCAGTTGGCGATGGGAGGGCCGCCGCTGCGGCGGGTTGGCGGCTTGCCGCAGCTCAGGGTGGACTCCAGGTCGGACGAGGTGAGGCCCGCATCGCGTCCGGCTTTGCACACCTCGCCTTTCGTGAGCTGCGCCAAGGGATTGACCACTTTCACCGCGCTCCCCGTGTCGCTGACGGCAGTTGCCAAGGCGTTCAGACTGGCCAGCGTGCGTGGGTGCACGGAACGCGTGGAACAAGCGGCCGAACGCGCTGGCGTCAGGGGCGGATTGAGGGCGAGCTGGCCGTTCTCGGGGATGTGCACGGTGTCCACCCCGTGCGCGGTGGCGGCGCGGATCGCGCCCGCCGCGTACAGCAGACCACGGGTGCGGGAGGAGGTTTCCAAGCGCAGGCCAGAGCCGTCGCCCGCTGGGGTCTGGCTCATCGGTAACAGCAGCACCGGCCGTACTCCGTCCAGCCGCTCCACGGCCTTGTACACCCGCTGCTGGAGACGCAGAAGACCGATCTCTCGAAACATCACGAGCAGCAGCGGTCGGGGGTTGTCGGCGCGCGAACGGGTGGCGGCCCAGCTGAGGGAATCCAGTCCGCCGGAGAACAGCGCGACTTCTGAGGCTCGCGGTTCTTCGGGAGAGACCAGCGCCTCCTGGACGTAGTGACTGGTGAGGGGCCGGAATTCCACGTTCCAGAGGTCCCCGGTGAGGACTTGGAGGAGCGCGATGAGGTGAGTACGGACAGCTGCGCTTCCCCACCGCTCGTGTTCCGTGACAGGCACAGCGAGGTTGATGCGGCGAGTCCACCGGTCCCGTACTCCGGTCCGGCGTACGTACTTGTCGGCGATGAAGGCAGCCCTGGCGACGCGGAACAGATCCTCGGCCCAGTCGGGGACGGGACCGGGGAGGTGGTGCCGGTCGGTGATGCGGCGCTCCATTTCCTGGAAGGCTTCCACACCGATCTCCGTCCAGCGGTCGCCGTCGGGTCGGTCACCTCGGGGGCCGCGCCACCACAGGAAGTGGTCGGAATCGGTCACGCCACAGCCCCCTCTTCTCCGATGATCTCCTCAGTAATCAGGCCGAGCACCTTTCCGACCGCCCGCGGTACCAGCAACTCGGCGATCTTGGGCAGTGCGGCCGACGGATCCTGCACAGCGCCCACCACCGACTGCGCGGTTTCCACAGCCTGTGCGAGATCCGTCGCTTCGGCGGACTCCTCGCAGGGATTCGGCACCAGGTCCACCACCTTCTCCGCGACCCAGTCGGCGATCCTGCCTTCCGGATCAGCCGCGATGAGCACCGGGACCGCCAGCTTGACGTGCTCGGCGACAACGGACTTGAGGAACTCCCCCACCATGTCGGCGAAGAACACCTGGTAGAGATCGCACAGGATGTCCCAGGTAAAGCCGCCGCCGGTGCCTCCGCCCCTGGCGTCGTCCAACTCGGGATGCCTGCTCCGGACATCGCGGACCGCTGCGGCCATCCCTCTGCGTACCGCGGCGTCGGCAAGTGTGCCGCCGTCCCCACCTACCTCCGAGACGAGACGTGCGACGAGCACGTCCTCCGACTCCGCGCCATCGGCGGCCAGCGCACCCAGGGCGCCGGCGAGCCGTTCACCCGCCGCGCAAGCCGTGTCATACAACCCGAATGCCGATCGATCAGCACGGAGCGTCTCGTGCAGGGCACTCAGGTGATCTGCAGCGATCTCCTCCAGCTGCTGATCCGCGTTGCGCGAGTCATCCCGCCAGCGCGCCAGCCGCCTCCCAGCGGAGTTCCACCGATCGCCGTTCGGTCCCTTCCATCGCGTGGATGTCCCCACATCGCCCCCAACGATGGTGCCCCAACCTGCACTTCGTCCATGGCATCAGACCGGACGATCCCCAGGTAGAGCGGGACTCGGCCAGGGTCCCGCGGACCGGCCAGGTCCTTGAACAGCCAGGGATATCACTTCCCGTGACGTCTACACCTAGACGCGTGACCAGCCGTAGCGCTGAGTCACAGGCACCAAGCGAGTCCCTGCTCAGGACACGTGACGAACTGGCAAGATTGCCCCTTGCGTCATATGCCCTGTGGTTCATGCCCTCCACAGAGGGGCTCGCTGACGGCGTATCAATTCAGCATCCTCCGGATGCCCGCATCAGACGACATCAGTCGCCTCAAGGCCGCTTGCAATCCAAGTCCGATCACAAGTGCCGCTGAGACGTCATACCAAGGTTGATCGAAAAACCTGCGCATCGCAACACAGAAGCCGCAAGACTGGTCCCATGCAGAAGCCGAAGCCTTCCCACGCAACAGAGGTACTCATCAAGCTCGTTGGAGCCCGTGACGAGGAGCTCCTGGCAGCGATTGTGGAACTCGGCGACCGCTTCAACAAGAGGCTGGGTTTTATGCCGCCTGCCGCTTACGAGCAGGCGGCTGCGGAGAAGCGATTGCTTGCCGCGATGGTCGGCCGAAAGCTCGTCGGCTATACCCTCTTCTCCCTGCCACGGCAGCAGATCCGTCTCACCCATCTGTGCGTGGACCCTGATTCCCGAGGACAGAGCATCGCCCGCCGCCTCGTGGACGAGATCTCCGCTCGCCACCACGACCGGTCCGGCATCGTGCTCAAGTGCCGCAAGGACTACGACTACGACGCGATGTGGCGGAAACTCGGCTTCGAGGCCCGAAACGAGGTCGACGGTCGCGGCAAAGACCGCAAACCTCTTGTCGTCTGGTCACGCGATCACGACCATCCACATCTGTTCTCCGACCTGGAGTCGACCGCACTCCTGACCGTGGCGATGGACTGCAACGTCTTCGCAGACCTGCATTCGTCCGGAGATCGACACGGAGCCGAGGAGTCCCGAACACTCACCTCGGACTGGCTGGCCGGCTTGGTAGACCTTGCCGTTCTGCCTCAGCTCAAAGCCGAGATCGGCAAGATCACCAACCCTACGGAGCGGCGGAGGCAACTCCAAGCGACCCACAGCTACGCCGAGCCCAGTGTGAGCCGGAGCGACGCGAACCGGGTGTTCGAGGAGCTTCGGTTCGCAGTCCAGACGCACATCGGCGACAAGCGGCAACTCTCTCAAAATGATCTCCGTGACCTGCGCTACGTAGCCGAGAGCAGTGCCAGCGGCACCTTGTTCCTGGTGACCCGGGACGAGTTTCTCACTTCCCTGTCCGACATTGCGATGTCGGTTTGTCAGGTACGAATCCTTAGGCCCTCGGATATCGTCCTGCACGTGGACGAGCTCACCAGAGCCCAGGTCTACCAGCCGGGCGATCTTCTCGGCACGTCACTCACGGTCCAGGCCGTGCCCCCCGGGCAGGAGCAAGGACAGCTCGCCTTTCTCAATAAGGCAGCTGGGGAGCGTCGGAATGACTTCGTCGCGGAGCTCCGTCGACTCGCGGCACATCCGGCCCGGTGGGTCCGCCAGCAGGTAGTTGACGCAGAAGGCACCGTCGCCGCCGTCTACAGCTACGGAGTACGTGACGGTCAGTTGGTCGTGCCACTGCTCCGAGTACTTGACGGCCACACCATGCACCAAACGCTGGCCCGTCAGATTCTCTTTCGGCTGCGTGATCACTGCCGCCGATCGGACGTTCGCGTGCTGTCTCTCACTGACAAGCGACTCCAGCCGTCCGTACGCATCGCAGCCGGCGAGGACGGCTTTCGAGAGCACGATGGGACGCTTGTCACCCTTGTCCTGGACGTCTGCGCGGATGCCCGGACCGTAGACGACCAGGCCCAGTCCGCAGCCGCCCTCATAGGTCTCCAGATCCCAGCCGTACCAGCGGCTATGCCGGCAGCGGCCGCTGCCGCACTTGAGCGCGCCTGGTGGCCTGCGAAGATCACTGATTCCCAGCTGCCGTGCTTCCTCGTCCCCATCCAGCCGTTGTGGTCAAGCGATCTCTTCGGCGTCCCCAGTGCCCTCACTCCCCGAGCCGATCACCTGGGCATCAGCCGCGAGCACGTCTACTACCGAGCTGCGCGCTCCCGAGGCGAGAAGGTCCCAGCTCGGATCCTCTGGTACGCCAGCTCGGACAAGAACCAGTCCGTATCCGCTGTGATCGCTTGCTCCCGCTTCGACGCCACCGTGGTCGACACCGGTCGCTCCTTGTACAACCGCTTCAGACACCTGGGAGTGTGGGGGCTTGATGACATCCTGCGCGCGTGCGGTGATCGGGGCGAGGCACGCGCTCTACTGTTTTCTGACACAGAGATCTTCCCTCGACCGGTGGGATTGCACAAAGTGCAGTCCCTGGCCGCACAGCGCCAACACCCGCTCGGCGTGCAGTCGGTCTTCGAGATCACTCCCGACCTGTTCAGCGCCATCTATCAGGAAGGCCAGCCAGCCCAGTGACCGAGCACGAACGCTCACTCCTGATGTCCCTCCATCCCCGCTATGCCTCGGCCATCCTGGACGGGAGAAAGTCCGTCGAACTTCGCCGCCAACGCGTCGCCGTGCCGCCGGGAACGAAGGTCATCCTGTACGCCACATCCCCCGTGATGGCCTTGGTGGGCACCGCAATCGTCACTGCCGTGCAAGTCGGCACACCCTCCGAGATCTGGAAGGCACACAAGGAGTACGGCGCTATCAGCCGCCGTGACTACCTCGCCTACATGGAAGGCGCGGAACAGGCGTCAGCTCTGCTCCTCGATGCCGCCAGACCGTTCTCTGATCCGGTTCCGCTGGCCCACCTCCGCACTGGAGGCTCGTTCCACCCGCCCCAGAGCTACCGCTACGTCGACCCTGACACGCTGCGCGGCTGGGTCCAGGGGCACCCGACAGCGGAAGAAGTACTTCGAGAAACCAGCACCCGGCCAGCAGCCGGTGAGACCAAGCGCTCAGGAGAGAAGCAGGCCCAGCGAGGTACAAGCTCACCGCTCGGCGGCAACATGGTTCTTGCGCAGCATGTAGCGGCCTAGCGTTGGCCGAGCCCTCAGGAGGCGCGAGGCCCGCGAGGCCCTTCCCGGTTGAGGGTTGAGCGCCGGTATTGGGAGCCGACTGGGAGCCGACCCTCTCCCCCAGCCCGTTCCACACCCCCCGAGACCCTCCCACTCCAACACCCTGACCAGGCAAAACACCAAACCACCCGGTGTCGATCTTGGCGGAACCTCATTCGGGACGAAGAGGTCGTGGGTTCAAATCCCGCCACCCCGACAGCTGAATAGCAGTTCAGAGGGCCTTTACCGGATCGGTAAGGGCCCTCTGGCGTTGTTGCGGGTCTTTGCCGGATCTGCTTCCGGTACGCCTGCTCGGTCACGGGCGTGCCGGAGTGGCGGACGAGTCGGGAGATCTCTTCCAGCGGGACGCCGCGGTCGGAGAAGCAGGGACACGAAGCCGTGTCGGAGCACCCGAGGCGTCCACTCGTCGGCGCTGATGCCGTCGTTGTCCTGAGAACCGGGCCGGTGACGGGGGGAGCGCCGCGAGGGGGATGATCCGGTCATGTGCATACGACGAGAGGTCCGCTGGGTCTTGTGGGGGCTGTGGATCGCGTGTCTGGTGTTCTGCATCTGGTTCTTCGCGGAAGTGGTCACGCTGTTCCTGGAGGCCGAGTCCTGGTGACGCGGGCGGGGTGATAGACGGTTCGGGCGCGGCCGGTGTCAGGATCGGACTCGCGGCTCGGCGTCTTGCCAGGTCAGGCCCAGCGCGGTTACTCGATCTTCCGAACGGGTGCGGTGTCCCACCCGCGGCAGGGGCCATCGGACGCGGTCACAGTCCGGCGTGCCAGTCCCGCTCCAGATCGCCCGTGTCGCATACGCTGCGAAAACGTCCAACCTGGCGTCCCTGATAACGGTGGCGGCTCTTCACGTCGGTTCGGATCAGTCGGTTCGGATGGCGTGGCTGCCGGTCTGCGGAAGGGGTGTGGCATGAGGTCCCCAGGTGTGCACCTACGGGAGATCACCGAAGCGAACCGGGATGCCGTACGCGCCCTCCGGGTCCGACATGATCAGAAGCAGTTCGTCGCTTCCGTGTCCAGGTCGCTCAAGGACGCGGCAAGGAAACCGGAGGCCAATCCCTGGTATCGCGCCGTGTACCGAGGCGACGAGCCGGTCGGTTTCGTGATGCTGTCGTGGAAGCCGCCGTCCGGTCATTTCAAAGGGCGGCACTTCCTCTGGCGACTCCTCGTCGACAAGCGGTACCAGGGACGAGGGATCGGCCGAGAGGCGCTCACGGAGATCGCCGCCCTGGTTCGCGCGGACGGCGCCACCGAGCTGCTGACCAGCTACGAGCCCGGCGACGGCGAACCGTGGCCCTTCTACCAGAAGTTCGGGTTCGAGCCCACCGGGGAGATGGACGACGGCGAGATCGTTCTGCGGCTCGCCTTCCCCGCTCAGTGAGCTGACACGGGAAACCGCGGAAAGACACCCAGTTCTCAAGAGCCGGCCTCGGTCTCGCCGGGTCCGGCTCTTTGCCGTGCTCCCGCACCGCTGCGGATCCCAGTCCTTGACCTCAATCCGGGCGGCGAGGACATGGGACCCCGCGGCTCTCCGCCCGGTCGGCTCAGGCGTTGGGACGCTTGCCGTGATTGGCCTTCTTCTTCTTGCGGCCGCGTCGCTTGTTCCCTCGCTTAGCCATGGTTCATATCTCCCTAATCCAGTACTTTCTACGCCCTCGCCAGTCTAGATTTGGACCGGGATGTCCGCATCAGCGGTGCCGGACAAGGGCGACGCACACGCAATCCAAAAGGGCGCCGCCAACGTACTGATAAGAGAGCCGCAGCCCGGGGATACGCCCCGGTCGGCCGGTTCCCGTGCAGAGGGGATCTTGGCTGCACGACGTGCTCCCGTCTGTGCGAGGCGAGGCCTGCGACCGTGTCGCTCCTCCCTTTCGGCCGCGGCTGTCCCTCTCGTGCCGCTGAGAGCTGCGCGAGACGATGGAGGAAGGTGCATCCATCATGCGAGTACGACGCACGAGGCGTCTCGCCGCGGTGTCCGCGGTCGGCATTCTGATGGCCGGCGGCGCTGCGATCGGTACGGCAGGCACGGCCGCAGCAGCAGCCCCTGCCGTGCACACTCAGGCGACCACAAACTGGTGCGGAGGCCAGGACGACTGGGGCGGGCACTGCTTCGACCACCGCTTCGACAACGACCACGGGTTCCGCTTCGACCACCGCTTCGACAACGACCACCGCTTCTTCAACGACGGAGGTTTCGTGATCATCGTGCCCTGACACTCCCCTGTCGCTTCAGTACCTGCTCAATTTCGCCCAGCCCGGGTGAAGATCACGCCAACAACCGCCGCTGTCCATTCCCGTCGTATGACTGGCCTGCCATGCTCTCCACGCTGCTGGAGCGAGCCGCAGAGCCGACGTGGTGAGGGATGGGTTTTCGGTCATGGACACCTTTGAATGGGCAGCGGCGATCCTGGCCCTGACGATCTGCTTCGGCCCCGGCCTGGCTGCCGTGACAACGGCCTGGCTGTTCCCCTGGCTCAGAGGCTCGATTGCACGGCCGCGCCTTTGGGGCTGGGGCCAGCTGATGCTCGGCCTCTTCTTCGCCATGCAGCTCATGGACCAAACGATCATTTTCACCCCCCACAGCGGCGACGTGCTCTTCTACGGAGGATTGCCATTCGGCATCGGCGGCCTGTATCTGATGATGCTCGCCCGGAGTCCGGGCACGGCTCCTGAGGTGCCGGTGCAGCCGTACGGCAGCGAAGTGCGGCTGCCTCCCGGGCCGTAGCCCGCGTCCGACCAACCCCAGACCCACCTCCGCAGCAGGAAGCAAGCTTCGGTCGGGCTCAGGAGCAGAGCTTCACGTGACGGACGGCCAGGACGTGGCCCGCCGCGTCGATGAGGCGGCTGCGGGAGAGGTGTCCGCTGCTCACCGCATTGGTGATCGCCGTGGCGATCGAGGACGTCTGGGAGCTGACGTTGCCCCCCAGGTCGAACATGACCATGTCGGCGCCCGAGCGCAGGGCCTGGACGGCAGCGGCGGGGATGCTGAAGCCGGCGGCGGAGATCGCCTTGGCGCTGAGCGAGTCGGTGACCACCAGCCCCTTGAATCCCATCTTGCCGCGCAGCTCGGAGCTGATGGCGGTGGGTGACAGGCTCGCCGGATTGGTGCCAAGGCCCGGCACGATGTTGTTGGAGACCATGATGGCCGGGGCACCGGCCTTGATGGCCGCTGTGAACGGCGGGATGCCCACCTTCTGCAAGGTGGACCACGGCAGGGTGCGGGCGGGGCCGAAGTCGGAGTTGTAGGTGGAGCCGCCGAGGCCCGGGAAGTGCTTGACGACGGGTATCACGCCTCCGGCGCGCAACCCGTTCATGTACGCGACACCGGCCTTGGAGACCACCGAGGTGTTGCCGCTGAAGGACCGCCATCCGTCGGGGTTGGTCTTGCTGGGGGCCACGTTCCTGCCGTCGACGTCGACCACCGGCGCGAGGTCCATGTTCACCTGGGCGGCCGCCATCTTTTTGGCGACCTTCGTGACGTTCTGCTGGATCTGGGCCGGGGTCCAGTGCGCACCCATGTACGCGGGCCAGGGCAGGGACCCTACGAGGTTCGACATGCGCTGGATGCCGCCGCCCTCCTCGTCGGTCATCACCAACAGGCCCAAGTGGCCGGGCACATGAGACTTCAGGGTGGTCAGCCGGGACCCGAGGTCGGACGGCGCCTTGCTGCCGAACAGCAGCACACCGCCCGCACCGGCGCTCACCTCGGACGTGACGCCGGACACCGAGGTCTCCGACACCGGGACGGCGATGGTCAGCATGGCCAGCCGACGGTTCGACCACCCGGCCAGCTTCGTGCTGTTGGTACACGCGGTGGCGGCGGAGGTGAGGGCCGGCGCGAAGGTCGAAGAGGAGGGGGAACGCGCGGCGGACGGGGCGAGAGACACGCCGGGACCACTGGAGTGCGGGGACGCCTTGGGGGTGCCCGTGTCACAGCCCACCAGGAGCATCGCCGCCACGGCCGCGGCAGCGCTCAGTCGTCGTGTGTTCCTGGCCCGGCCGGGGAGCCGCGGCGGTGCTGTCGCTCTTCTGTGGTCACGGTACGGCGGGAGATTCATCGCCCGGCCTCCTTCGGGAAGGCGCGACGGTACCCGCCGCGCTGAGGGCCGTATGACCATGAAGTGGGCTTTACGACGCGTGAGAGGCGCACCAGCCCGCCTTTGTTCGCTGGTCCACGGTCGGTAGTACCAGGATCTCGCGCCTCGGAGCGGGACGAAAGTCCAGCGGCCGTGAGTCAGGGCTTGCCCGGGGAATTCGGCTTCGGAGGGTATGGGGAGACAGTGGCGTCCTGAGGCTCGTGCCCCAGCGCGGTCAGGGGGTCCGGCAGCGCGCCGCTGTTGCTGACGGCGACGCTCGAGTCGCTCCGCGCGACACCGAGCCCGGCGTCGATCAGCAGGCGGCGGCAGGAGTGGGAGAGTGGTGCGCGGTCGGCGCTGGCAGGTTGCCTCCTGGCCATCGACGAAGCCCGACCGTCGGTTGGGTCCCGGACGAATCTCCGGGCCGCCCCCGGACAGGCCGGGGATGCAACCATTCACTACAGAGCTGGAACCCCCGGAAGCCGACCGCGCGTGAGAGACCATAACCGCGGGCACTGACAACGGACCCCGCGACGGATCGTCAACTATCGTCTGCGGCTGTAGACATACGTTCGACAAGGAGAGCCGATCCGTTGAACCGAGCCTCGGCCGGCAGGTCTCGTACGGTGGCGATCGGTGCCGCCGCGTCGCGGCCCTGCACGCTGGTCGTCTGCCGTGGGTGTTGTTGCGGCGATCCGCGGAAGTACCCCGACGACGATCACGCCTGGCAGCTGGAGCGGTTGCGGGCCGGGGCCGAGGCGTCCGGGGGGCGGTTCGTGGTGCGGACCGTGGACTGTCTCGGACCCTGCGACCAGGCCAATGTCGTGGTCGTGCAGCCTTCGGGGGACGCGCGGCGCCGGGGTGCGCGGGCGACCTGGATCGGGTTCGCGATGGGGGACGACTGCACCGAGGAGCTGGTGAGTTGGGCGTCCGCCGGAGGGCCGGGGGTCGCCGAACCCCCGGTCGCGCTGGAGTTGCAGTTCGTCCGGCCGCCGCGCGAGGCACGGGCCCGTACCCGTCGCTGAGGCGAGCCGGTTCGCCGGCCGCCCTCTGGAACCACACCTCCCGGTGCGGCACTCTTCTCCCTCGTGGGGACCCTTCCGTATCAAAGCCCGTCGCCCGACACGACCGCGCACATGGTGGTGGCCGGTGACGACGCCCTGGCACACCGGCTGGCCGCCGAACTGCGGGGTGTCTACGGCGAACGGGTGACCCTCGTCGTGCCGCCCGCCCAGCGCCGTGTGCGACCGCCGGTGGTCGGGCGGGCGCGGGCCTCGACTCTGTTCGACCGGATGTCCGCGGCGGTGAACCGGGCCGCGGGCAACGGGGAGGGGCCGCCCACCCGGACGGCCGAACCCGCCGGTTCCGAGCGGGTGTTGGAGGCCACCGAACTCACCGAGTCCGTACTCGCCGAGGCGGGTGTCGAACGGGCCGCCGCCCTCGCGCTCGTCCATGACGACGACGAGACCAACATCCGGGCCGCGCTCACCGCGCGCCGCCTCAATCCGCGGCTGCGGCTCGTCATACGGCTCTACAACCGGCGCCTCGGTCAGCACATCGAGGAACTCCTCGATCAGGCCTCGGCGTTGGCCATGGCCGTGGCCGATGGTGAGGGAGACGGTGGCGGCGGGAGCGGGGGACTCGGGTTCGACGCCTCCACCACCGTGTTGTCCGACGCCGACACCGCCGCGCCCGCGCTCGCCGCGACCGCCGTCGCCGGGACCAGCAAGGTCGTCCAGACCGATGGGTTGATGCTGCGGGCGGTGGAGCGGCCGCCGCCGGGGCCCGGCGAGGTCGCCGATCCCGGGCTGTGCACGCTCGCGCTGCTGTCCGCGACCACCAACGACCCTGCCGGGGCCGACGGTTCGGAGAGCAGCGGATCGCAGGGGCCTCGGCTGCTGCCCGACGAGCGGGCCGTGGCGGCGGCCACCGGGCGCGGGACCGTCGTCCTGGAGACGGTGTCGTACGCCGCGTCCGCGCCGTCCGCCGGGCGCAGTGTCGTGCCCTTCGGCACGCTGCTGTCGCGGCGGCTGCGCTGGTCGTTCGCCGGGCTGGTGGGGTGCGTGGTCGGGCTGGCGGTCGCGTCGATGGTCGTCACCGGGGAGCCCCCGCTGCAGGCGACCTATCTGACGCTGCTCGATCTCTTCGCCATCAACAATCCCGCCATCGGTGAGCCCATCGGGCGGCAGATTCTGCAGCTCTTCTCCGGGCTTGTCGGGTTGTTGCTGCTGCCTGTGCTGCTCGCCGCCGTGCTGGAGGCACTGGGTACGTTCCGCAGCGGGTCCGCGTTGCGCAAGCCGCCGCGGGGACTGTCCGGGCATGTGGTGCTGCTCGGGGTCGGGAAGATCGGGACGCGGGTGCTGACGCGGCTGCGGGAGCTGAACATTCCGGTCGTGTGCGTCGAGGCCGATCCGGAGGCGCGGGGGCTGGCGCTGGCGCGGCGGTTGCGGGTGCCGGTGGTGTTGGGGGATGTGACTCAGGAGGGTGTGCTCGAAGCCGCGAAGATTCATCGGGCGCATGCGCTGCTCGCGTTGACCAGTGCGGACACGACGAATCTGGAGGCCGCGTTGTACGCCCGTAGCGTGCGGCCCGATCTTCGGGTCGTGCTGCGGTTGTACGACGACGACTTCGCCACCGCCGTGTACCGGACCCTGCGGGCGGCGCATCCGCAGGCGCTGACCCGGAGTCGTAGCGTGTCGCATCTGGCGGCGCCCGCGTTTGCCGGGGCCATGATGGGGCGGCAGATCCTCGGGGCGATTCCGGTGGAGCGGCGGGTGTTGCTGTTCGCGGCGATCGTGGTGGGTGGGCATCCGCAGTTGGAAGGGCGGACCGTGGGGGAGGCGTTTCGGGCGGGGGCGTGGCGGGTGCTTGCGTTGGATACGGCTGCGTCGGGGGGACGGCGGGGTGGTGAACCGGTGTCCGCCGCGGGGGGTGGCGGGGGCGAGCGGGGTGGTTCCGGGCTGGTCTGGGATCTGCCCTCTACGTATGTGCTTCGGGCGGAGGATCGGGTGGTACTGGCTGCGACTCGGAGGGGGCTGGCGGAGTTGTTGGGGCGGCGGCGACGGGAATCGGCGGGTACGTAGGTTCTTTGACTCGGGGGTGTTTGGTGCCGGTTCTGGTTCGGGCGTGGGGTGGGGGGCGCGGGGCTCCGCCCCTGCACCCCGCTAGAAGACGCCGCCCCAGACGCCTGTAGGACTCCGCCCCAGAACCCGCCCGAAGGACGCCCCCGAGGGGTCGTCCTCGGGGCTCTGGGGGCTGCGTCCGTGCCTCTCAGGGCCCCCGGGGGCTGTCGCTGTCGGGGGTGGGTTACTGAGGTAGGTGCCTGGTGGCGAAGTCGAGTTCGAGTTTTACCTGTTTGATGCGTTCGTCGACGACCAGGGAGCCGTGGCCCGCGTCGTAGCGGTAGACCTCGTGGAGGGCGCTGCGGGCGGTGAGGCGGGCTACGTAGTTGTCGATCTGGCGGATGGGGCAGCGGGGGTCGTTGACACCGGCCGAGATGTAGACGGGAGCCTTGACCGCGTCGACGTAGGTGAGGGGGGAGGACGCCTCGAAACGTTCGGGGACCTCCTCGGGGGTGCCGCCGAGGAGGGTGCGGTCCATCGCCTTCAGGGCTTCCATCTCGTCGTGGTACGCCGTCACGTAGTCGGCGACCGGGACGGCGGCGATGCCGAGGGTCCACGCGTCCGGCTGCGTGCCGAGGCCCAGGAGGGTGAGGTAGCCGCCCCAGGAGCCGCCGGTGAGGATCAGGCGGGCGGGGTCGGCCAGGCCCGACGTCACCGCCCATTCCCGGACCGCCGCGATGTCTTCGAGTTCGATCAGGCCGACTCGGTGCTTGAGGGCGTCCGTCCACTCGCGGCCGTAGCCCGTGGAGCCCCGGTAGTTGATCCGGACCACCGCGTACCCGTGGTCCACCCAGGCCGCCGGGCCCGCCGCGAAGGAGTCGCTGTCGTGCCAGGTCGGGCCGCCGTGGATGTCGAAGACGGTGGGCAGGGGGCCCGTCGTGCCCGCAGGCTTCTGGATGAGCGCGTGGACACGGCCGCCGGGGCCCTCCACCCACACGTCCTCCACGGGGACCGAGCCCGGGGACTTCAGGCCGGGGGGATCGAGGACGATCTCGCCCGTCGTCGAGCGGACCACGGACGGCTCGGCCGCCGAGGACCACAGGTACTCCACGGTTCCGTCGGGGCGGGCCGTCGCCCCGGAGACGGTGCCCTGCGGGGTGGGCACCTGGACCAGCTCGCGGGATGCCAGGTCGTAGCGCCACAGGTCGCTGCGGGCCTCGAAGCTGTGGGCGATGAGGAGGGCCGAACCGTCGGGGTACCACTCCGCCGCCACGTCGCCCGGGAGGTCCAGGGCCAGGTCCGTCTCCTCCCCCGTCGCCACGTCCCACACCAGCGGCTCCCAACGGCCGCGCCGCTGATGGCCGATGAGGAGGCGGGTGTCGCCATCGACGGGGGCGAAGCCGAGCACTTCCAGGCCCAGCTCGACCGTGCCGCCCTTGGTGTCGTCCAGCTCGGTGACCGTCGAGCCGTCCGGGCGCAGCACCCGCAGCGCCGAGTGCATCGCGTCGCCGTGCTCGGTGTGCTCGACGGCGATCAGGGAGCCGTCGTGCGAGAGGTCGCCGACGCCCGCCGACTCCCGGTGGCGGTAGATCTCCACCGGCTCCTCGCCGAGGCGGACCAGGTGGATCGTCGAGCCGTCCTCGTCCGTCGAGCGGCCCACGACCGACGTCCGGCCGTCCCTGCCGATGGCCAGGCCCCCGGGGTAGGAGGGCTCCAGGCCCGGAGCGGCGGGGGCGTCGGCCTCAGCAAGACCGTCACCGGCACCGGGGTCGCCGTCGACGGGATCCGTGCTCTTGGGAGCGGTGAAGCGTTGGCGGCGCCAGATGCCGAACTCGTCCCCGTCCTTGTCGTCGAACCACCAGATCCACTCGCCGTCCGGGGAGAGCACCCCGTCCGTCGTACCGTTCGCCCGGTTCGTGACCTGGCGCTGCTCCCCCGTCCCGCGGTCCCACGCGTACAGCTCGTACGTCCCTGTCGCGTTGGAGACGAACAGCGCGCGGTGCGGGGCGTCCTCCGCCCAGTCGGGCAGCGACACCCGCGGCGCCCGGAAGCGCTTCTCCCAGTCGGGCATGGCTGCCTGCTGCTGCTCGATGGACCCGTTGCTCTCAGTCATGGCCCCATAGTGCCTGGCCCGACCGACCCCGCGCTGGCGAGGTCCCCAGCCTGTGGATAAGTTCGCCGATCGCGTCGAACGAACTTCGAAAGAGCACCGGCAGGAGGGGCCCCGAGGCCTCGGCGTCGTGCGCGGCACCGTACCTTTGAGGTCGTGTACCGGTTCCTGCTGACGCCCCGCTGGTGGGGGATCAACGTCTTCGTGCTGTTGGCCATCCCCTTCTGCATCTTCATGGGTTCGTGGCAGTTGAGCCGGTTCGAGGCTCGGGTGCAGGATCACCGCGCGGCCGGTGAGCAGGCCGCCGCGGCCAGGACGGAGGCGGCCCGTCCGCTCGCCCGGCTGCTGCCCGTGAGCACGGAGACCTCCGGGAAGCAGGCCACCGCGACCGGCCGGTACGGCAAGCAGCTCCTCGTGCCGGGGCGCGAGCTCGACGGCGAGCGCGGGTTCTACGTGCTGACGCTGCTGCGCGTCGACGGCGGCAAGGCCCTGCCCGTCGTGCGGGGCTGGCTGCCCGGAACCGCCGACCCGGCGAAGGCGCCCGCCGCCCCGACCGGTGAGGTCACCGTCACGGGCGCGCTCCAGGCCTCCGAGAGCCCGGGGGCGAACGGCGTCACCGCCGCCGGGGGTCTGCCCGCGGGACAGACCGGCGCGATCAGCTCGGCGTCACTGGTGAACCTGGTGCCGTACGAGGTGTACGACGCCTGGATCACCCTCGCGAAGGCCGACAGCGGGATGCGTGCGGTGCCCGCGACCGAGCCTCAGGGCACCGGCCTGGACCTGAAGGCGTTCCAGAACCTCGGTTACACCGGTGAGTGGTTCGTCTTCGCGGGCTTCGTGGTCTTCATGTGGTTCCGGCTGCTGCGCCGCGAGGCGGAGTTCGCCCGGGACGCGGAGTTGGGACTCGTCCCGGACCATGACGAAGAAGAAGCCACGGTCACCGAAGCCACCACCCGAGCCGATGCCGCCGACGCCCCTCAGGACGCCGACAACATCCCCGTCCGGTAGATCGTCCCGGCGCACGCGTTGGGCACGGTCGTCGTGGCCGTCGCCGCGCCCGTCTCGGCCGTGTACGACACGGCGACGCTGCCGTCGGCCAGTCCGCCGTCCTCCGTCACCAGCTGAGTAGAGGCGCCGGTGCCACCGGTGTCCGTGGCGGTGCCGCCCGTGCTGGTGGCGCCGTCCGTGGTGGTGGTCGGGGTCGGCGAGGGCTGACCGCCGCCGGTGGTCGGGCAGGTCTCCGAGGGCACCCAGGCGAACTTCACGACGTACGAGGCGCTCGGCTTCAGCACCACCGAGGCGACCTCCGTGGTGGGGTCGGGCAGCCCGGTGGCCGCGTCGCCCGCCACATGCGTCACCACGCTGATCTTGGCCGAGTCCGCGGCGCCCTGCGCGAGGGTGCCGAGCGTGCCCGCGCCGCTGACGGTGCAGCTGGTGGCGGAGACGTTCGAGAGGGTGAAGGAGCCGTAGACCACGCCGGTGGCGTCCGGGGTGCCGACGGTACTGGTGGCTCCGCCGAGCTGCGCCGGTGTGCACGCGGGTGAGATCGCGGCCGAGGCCGAGGGATCGGGGCCACCCGTGGCCGACCCGGTGTTCGTCCCCTTGCCCTTGTCGGGCGTGCCGGTCTGGGTGCCGCCCTTGCCCTTGTCCTTGGACGTGCCTGAGCTGCCGCCCACGGAGCTCTCGCCGCCGTCGGGGCCCTTGCCCTGGCTGGTGCCGCCCTGGGCCTGTGAGCTGTTGCCCGCTATGGACGGGTCGGCGTTCGACCCGGAGGCGTTCGAGACGTGCACGAGGGCGGGGACGGCGGTGCCGATGAAGAGCGCGGCGGCGGCCACGCCGACGATGGCCTGACGCTTGCGGGCCCGTCGTGCGGGGACCGCGCGGCGCAGGTGTTCCAGCGTGCCGTCGGTGGGTTCGATCTCCTGGACGGCCTGGTGCAGCAGCCGGCGCAGCGCCAGCTCGTCCGAACCGAACCCGTCGGGGCCCGGCTCGTCCGAACCGGACCCGTCCGGGCCGAGTGTGTCGGGGCCCGGTGCGTGCGGGCCCTGTGCGTCCGGGCCCTGCGGGTGGGGGCCGTTTGACTCGGGGCCGTGGTTCACAGTTCCGTTCCCAGCTTGCTGCTCGTGCTCTTGCTCGTGCTCGTCTTCGGCGGGCGTGGGCCGGTGTGTCGGCTCATGCCCCTCGAAGGGATCGTGTCGGTCGTGGTTGTCGCGTCGCTGGCTCATGCCGGGGCCTCCATGGCGACACGGAGCGCCGCGATGCCGCGCGAACCGTACGCCTTGACCGACCCGAGCGATATCCCGAGAGTCTCGGCGACCTGGGCCTCGGTCATGTCCGCGAAGTAGCGCAGGACGAGGACCTCGCGCTGACGGCGCTGCAGGCCCTTCATCGCCTTGATCAGGGCGTCGCGCTCCAGCTGGTCGTACGCGCCCTCCTCCGCGCTCGCCATGTCGGGCATCGGCTTCGACAGGAGCTTGAGGCCGAGGATGCGCCGGCGCAGCGCGGAGCGCGAGAGGTTGACGACGGTCTGACGCAGATACGCGAGCGTCTTCTCGGGGTCACGGACGCGTTTGCGCGCCGAGTGCACACGGATGAAGGCCTCCTGGACGACGTCCTCGCAGGAGGCGGTGTCGTCGAGCAGGAGTGCCGCGAGGCCCAGCAGCGACCGGTAGTGGGCGCGGTAGGTCTCGGTGAGATGGTCGACCGTGGTGCCGGCGGCCATGCTGTCTTCAGCGCCGTCGCGCTGACTCGGTATGCGGGCGGGCCGCGCTGCGGGCATGGGCGCGATCACCGGCATGCCGCCGGGCACGCCGGGGCTGCGGAGTCGGCGGGGTGGACGCAGGGGTGTGCCCCTGGTCTGTACCGCGGTGAATTCGAGAACCTCTGCCACGCCAGTTGGACACGCTGACCCCCGTCAGGGTTGTACGCGACAGGCATCACATTCGCTCCAGGGTTCACACCGGCCGAAGGGACCGCTCCCACGCGCCCCACGGCACCCGTCCCCACGCACCTCACGACACCCGTCCCCACACACCGCACAACGCCCGCCCCCACGCGCTCCACAAGACCCGCCCCCACGCACCTCGCAACGCCCGCCGGACCAGGTGCCGGAACGCCCGCCGACGCGATCCGTAGCGCACCTGGCAGTGCATTGAATGCCCTCATGCGTACTAGCTCATCCCCTATGCCCCGTTATGCCGTGCCGTCCCCGGACACCCGTTCAGGGCGACCGCAAAGACGCTCCCCGCCCTCCGCGCGGTTGCGGAGAACGGGGAGGGAAATCTTCGAACGCCAAGCGGGTCCTGGACAAGTGGTCCGGACCATTATTCCGGCCACACAACTGACACAGATCCTACAAACGAATCCGGACATGACCAGGGAGATTTTTCCCCCCGGACACCCTGAGCAGGGAAACCCACCGGCCATGCAGGACGACACCCGGAGCCGCGCCACCGAAATCGCCTCACGGCTACGGCAGTGACGCGACTGTCTAGGACAGCTCCGCCGCCACCAGTTCCGCGATCTGGGCCGTGTTGAGGGCGGCGCCCTTGCGGAGGTTGTCGCCGCAGACGAAGAGTTCGAGGGCGGTCGGGTCGTCGAGGGCCCGGCGGACGCGGCCCACCCAGGTCGGGTCGGTGCCGACGACATCCGCGGGAGTGGGGAACTCGCCGGCGGCCGGGTTGTCGAACAGGACGACTCCGGGCGCGGTGGCCAGGATCTCGCGGGCCTTGGTCACGGTGACCTTGCCCTCGAAGCGGGCGTGCACGGTGAGGGAGTGCGTGGTCACGACCGGGACGCGGACGCAGGTCACGGCAACGGGCAGGTCCGGCAGCCCGAGGATCTTGCGGGACTCGTCCCGCACCTTCATCTCCTCCGAGGACCAGCCGTCCTCGCGCAGCGACCCGGCCCACGGGACGACGTTCAGCGCCACCGGCTCCGGGAAGGGGCCCGTGTTGTCGCCCACGGCCCGGCGTACGTCACCGGGGCTGGTCCCCAGTTCCGTACCGGCGACGAGGGACAGCTGCTGGCGCAGGGTGTCGACGCCCGCGCGCCCGGCGCCGCTCACCGCCTGGTACGAGGAGACCACCAGCTCGCGCAGGCCGAACTCGGCGTGCAGCGCGCCGAGCGCCACGATCATGGAGAGGGTGGTGCAGTTCGGGTTGGAGATGATCCCGCGCGGGCGCACGCGTGCGGCGTGCGGATTCACCTCGGGGACGACCAGCGGCACGTCCGGGTCCATCCGGAACGCGCCCGAGTTGTCGACCACGATGACGCCCTTGGCCGCGGCGATCGGCGCCCACTGCGCGGCCACCTCGTCGGGGACGTCGAACATCGCGACGTCGACCCCGTCGAAGGCGGCCTCACTGAGCGCCACCACCTCGACCTCCTCGCCGCGCACGGCCAGCTTGCGGCCGGCCGAGCGCGGGGAGGCGAGCAGACGGATCTCGCCCCAGATGTCCGCGTGCTGGGACAGGATCTGGAGCATGACCGTGCCGACGGCCCCGGTCGCGCCCACGACCGCCAGCGTCGGTCCTGCCGGCCTGGTCATCAGCGGCGACCAGCGCCGCCGTACGGGAGGACGGTCATCGTCCGGTGCCTCCGTAGACGACGGCCTCGTCGCTGTCGGAGTCGAGCCCGAAGGCGGTGTGCACCGCGCGGACGGCCTCGGGGACGTCGTCGGCACGCGTGACCACCGAGATGCGGATCTCGGAGGTGGAGATCAGCTCGATGTTCACCCCCGCCTCGGACAGCGCCTCGAAGAAGCCGGCCGTGACACCCGGGTTCGTCTTCATGCCCGCGCCGACGAGCGAGATCTTGCCGATCTGGTCGTCGTAGCGCAGCGAGTCGAAGCCGATCACGTTCTTCGCCTTCTCCAGGGCGTCGATGGCCTTGCGGCCCTCGGTCTTGGGGAGGGTGAAGGAGATGTCCGTCAGGCCGGTGGAGGCGGCGGACACGTTCTGCACGACCATGTCGATGTTGATCTCGGCATCGGCGATGGCGCGGAAGATCGAGGCGGCCTCGCCCGGCTTGTCCGGGACACCGACGACCGTGACCTTGGCCTCGGAGGTGTCGTGAGCGACACCGGAAATGATGGCCTGCTCCACCTTCTGGTCCCCTTGCTTGATCGGTGCGCTGCTGACCCAGGTGCCCTGGAGCCCGCTGAAGGACGAGCGCACGTGGATCGGGATGTTGTAGCGGCGGGCGTACTCCACACAGCGGTGGAGCAGCACCTTGGAGCCGGAGGCGGCGAGCTCCAGCATGTCCTCGAAGGCGATCCAGTCGATCTTCTTCGCCTTCTTCACCACCCGCGGGTCGGCGGTGAACACACCGTCCACGTCGGTGTAGATCTCGCAGACCTCGGCGTCCAGCGCCGCGGCGAGCGCGACGGCCGTGGTGTCGGACCCGCCACGCCCGAGCGTGGTGATGTCCTTCTTGTCCTGCGAGACGCCCTGGAAGCCGGCGACGATGGCGATGTTGCCCTCGTCGAGCGCCGTCCGGATACGGCCCGGCGTGACGTCGATGATCCGCGCTTTGTTGTGGACCGAGTCGGTGATGACGCCTGCCTGGCTGCCGGTGAAGCTCTGGGCGCTGTGGCCCAGGTTTTTGATCGCCATCGCCAGCAGGGCCATGGAGATCCGCTCTCCGGCGGTCAGCAGCATGTCGAACTCTCGCCCGCTGGGCATCGGAGATACCTGCTCGGCGAGATCGATCAGCTCGTCCGTCGTGTCGCCCATCGCGGAAACGACCACGACCACCTGGTGGCCGTTCTTCTTCGCTTCCACGATTCGCTTGGCGACGCGCTTGATGCCCTCGGCATCGGCTACGGAGGAGCCTCCGTACTTCTGCACGACAAGGCCCACGTGCGCTCCTCGCTCAATCCGTCTCTGTACCGCACAACTGCGGTCGGCTCAGTCTAACGAGCGGCCGGATTTCCCTTCCGGAGTGTCGAATCGTGAGATGTCCCGCCCACGACGTGATCACTCCGGACCGTCAAGGTCCACCGGGAGTCCACCGGAGTCGTCAGATCCACCGGTTTCGGCAGGGTCCCTCCGGCCGCTCCGAGCGGCACCTGCCCGCCCGCACGCCCCGCCACTCCGGAAAGTGCCCCGTGTCACACGACACCGCCGTGTCTTAACTCTCAAGCACTAAGGTTCGGCTGTGCGCGTACTCCTGGTGGAAGACGATGAGCCGGTCGCCGAGTCACTGCGTCGGGGACTGCTGCGCTACGGCTTCCAGGTCGAGTGGGTCACGACCGGCCACGCGGCGCTGGCCCACCAGGGCCCGTACGACGTCGTCCTCCTCGATCTCGGCCTGCCCGACACCGACGGCCTCGACGTCTGCAAGGCGCTGCGGACCCGCGGTGACGTGCCGATCATCGTGATCAGCGCG
The DNA here is from genome assembly GCF_055582885.1 of Streptomyces sp. NPDC107454. Classification (NCBI taxonomy): domain Bacteria; kingdom Bacillati; phylum Actinomycetota; class Actinomycetes; order Kitasatosporales; family Streptomycetaceae; genus Streptomyces; species Streptomyces sp. NPDC107454. Next base: position 261,831 of record NZ_JBVJPA010000005.1, read on the forward strand.
CGCAGCGACGAGACCGACCGGGTGGTGGGCCTGGAGATAGGCGCCGACGACTACGTCTCCAAGCCCTTCGGCGTACGGGAGGTCATCGCGCGAATAAGGGCGGTGATGCGGCGCGTGCGGCCCCCTACGGAGAGGTCGGCGGGCCCCGACCGCTACGGGTCCCGGCTCACCGTCGACCGCAAGGCCGCCCGGGTCCGCCTCGACGGCGTCGAGGTGGCGCTCGCGCCCAAGGAGTACGACCTGCTCGCGTTCCTCACCGAGGAGCCCGGCGCGCTGATGTCACGCGAACAGATCATGGAAGCGGTCTGGGACGCGAACTGGTTCGGCCCGACGAAGACGCTCGACGTCCATGTCGCCGCACTGCGGCGCAAGCTCGCGGGGGCGATCACCATCGAGGCGGTACGGGGGGTCGGGTTCCGTCTGGAGGTCGTACGGGATCCGGTGCCGGACTCGATCCCCGGTTCGGCCCCCGCTCCGGAACAGGGCGCGCCCGGCTCATGATCCGGCAGCTCATCGTCAGTTACGTCCTGCTGGTGGCCGTCGCACTGACCGCGTTCACCGTGCCGGTGGCCTTCACGCTGACCTCGCAGCTGCGCGGCGACACCGAGGCCTCGGTGCGCCGGGAAGCGAACACGATGGCGCTGATGCTGGCGCAGGGCGACCCCGCCTCACGGGCCGCGCTGAACCGGCTGGCGACGGCGTACGCCGACCGGACGCCCGGCCACGTGGACGTGCTCCCGGCCTCCGGCACGGACGGGACGGACACGGCGCGCTGGGGCGACGGCGCGCTGCGGGTGACGGTTCCGGCGATCAGGGACCACCGCATCGTGGGCGCGGTGCGCGTCACGTACCCGACCTCCGATCTGACCGCCCGGCTGTGGCGGATCTGGGGCTTCCGGGCGATCCTCGCCGTCGGTGTGCTGGCGGTGGCCGCCGGGCTCGGCGCGCTGGTGGCACGCCGGCTGACCCGGCCGCTGCGGCAGCTCAACGAGATGGCCAGCAGGTTCGGCGACGGGGATCTGACCGCGCGCTCGCCGGTCACCGGACCGCCGGAGACCCAGCGCCTGGCCCGCACCCTCAACTCGGGCGCGGAACGCCTGGACACCCTCATCGACTCCCAGCGGATCTTCGTCGCCGACGCCTCCCACCAGCTCCGTACCCCGCTCACGGCGTTGCGCCTGTCCCTCGACAACATCGCGGACGGGGTCGAGGACGCGTTCGTGCGCGAGGACGTGGACCAGGCCACCGCCGAGGTCGTCCGGATGAGCCGACTGGTGAACGGACTGCTCGTGCTCGCCCGTGCCGAGGCGAAGGTCTCGGCGGCCGAGGCGCTGTCGCTGCGGGAGTTGGTGGACGACCGGCTCGCGGTGTGGCGGCCGGCCGCCGAGGAGCGCGGGGTGACCATCGCGCAGGAGGGGGAACTCGGCGGCCGGTCGCTCGTGCTGGCCAGTCCCGGGCACCTCGACCAGGTACTGGACAACATCCTGTCGAACGCCCTGGAGGTCTCCCCGGACGGTTCGGTGATCACCGTGAAGGTGGCGGTCCGCCCCGACGAGGTGGTGCTCTCGGTGCTGGACCAGGGGCCCGGCATGTCCGACGCAGAGAAGGCCCGCGCCTTCGACCGCTTCTGGCGCGGCCAGGGCCTGACCGGGCGCTCCGGCTCCGGGCTCGGCCTCGCCATCGTCAAACAGCTGGTGGCGGACGACGGCGGGACCGTGGCCCTGCGCGACGCACCCGGCGGCGGGCTGTGGGTGGCCGTCAGCCTTCGGGCATCACCGAGGAGTGGTGGTTGACGATCAGCCACTTGCCACCGCGCTTCTCGTACTCGTACGTGTAGCGGGCCTCGACCGTACGCTTGGCGCCGGTGTCCGGGTCGGTGAGCGTGAACGCGTACAGGCCGGTGTCGATGGCGGAGTTCTCGTCGAGGACGTTGACGATCGTCTCGGTCTTCTTGCCGACCGGCTTGTTCTCGAGGAAGTGCTCGAAGTAGTCGACGATCTCGGCGTGCGTGTCGCGGATCTTGTTGGAGACGGTGGGCAGCAGGACGGCGTCGGAGGCGTAGCGGTCGGCCACCTTCTCCGGGTCGCCGGTCTTCAGCGCGGCGTTCCAGCCGTCGAACAGCGCGGCGATCTGTGCCTTGGTGGGCGGCTTCTGCGGGGCCGCGCCGGCCGATGTGCTGACGCCGAGGCCCACGGCGGTCGCGGCGGCGAGGGTGGAGGCGGTGATGACGGCGGCGCGCTTGCGTATCCGGCGCTTCATGGGAACTCCAGTGCGGTGGGGGTACTTGCGGGTCGCTCCACTTGCTGTGGGAGCGACTCCAGCCTCTCTTCGCGCTGGTTAGGAGCCGTCCAGCGGACGTGCAGGGCCGATCCAACTCCCGGCCAACTCACGCTGTGCGAGGGGATGGTGACGGGCGTGCAGGTGTGCCGGGTGGGGTAAGGGGCGTGGATGACGGGCGAGTTGATGCTGGGTGGAATCGTGCTGCTGGGGTCCTGTGTGCAGTGGCTGACCGGGATGGGCTTCGCGCTCGTCGCCGTGCCGGCGCTGGTGCTGCTGATCGGGCCGGCCCAGGGTGTCGTCCTCGCGAACTGCGCCGCCGGGGCGATCTGCGTCGTGGGGCTGGCCGGTGGGTGGCGGCGGGTGCGGCCGCGCGCGATGGTGCCGTTGTGTCTGGCGGCGGCGCTCACCGTGCCGGTGGGCAGCTGGGTCGCACGGCGGCTGCCGCCCGCCGAGCTGCTCGTTTTCATGGGCGCGCTGGTGACGGTGGCCGTGGTCGTGGTCATGCGGGGCGCCCGGCTGCCCGCGCTGCGGGGCACGCGGGGTGCGGTGGCCGCGGGGGCGGCGGGCGGGTTCATGAACTCCGCGGCGGGGGTGGGGGGTCCGCCGGTCTCTCTGTACGCGCTCAACGCGGGGTGGACGGTACGGGAGTTCGTGCCGAACGCGCTGTTCTACGGGGTGGTGGTGAACGCCTTCTCGGTGGCCTCGAACGGCGTTCCGCATCTTGGGCCGGCGCGGTGGGGGGTCGTGGTGACGGGGATGGTGGTGGGGGCCTCGGCCGGGAGGGTGCTTGCCGAACGGGTGCCGGAGCAGCGGGCGCGGATGCTGGTGCTGCTGCTGGCGTTGATCGGCGGGCTCACCACGTTGGGGAAGGGGGTGTGGGGGCTGGGGTGACCTGTGGTGGGGCGGTCTTCTCGACCTGACGGGGCTCGCGCCCCTGCTCATCCAGGTCGGTTCGCACGAGATCCTGCCGGACGACGCCGTACGACTGGCCGCCCGCGCGGCCGGGCACGAGGAGGCGGTCGAGCTCCAGGTATGACCCCGGGTCCCGCACGTCTTCCACGGGGTTCGCCGCGCTGCTCGACGACGCCGACGCCGCGCCGGCCTCCGCCGCCGCCCTCACCCGGGCGCACTGGCCCGCCGTCTGACCCCGGAGCGGGGCTACTTGGCCGACCTGATGCCGAGCGGTCCGCCGATCTCCTCGGCCATGACCCGGCCCGCCTCCTCCGCGAGGACCTCCTCGCCGAGGTCCTGGTCGGTGTCGAGGCCGTTGAGGTCGTCCAGGGGCTGGTTCAGGCGGACGTGGGCCACCAGGGACTGGAGGGCGCGCAGAGCCGCCGAGGTGGTGGACCCCCAGTTGGAGAAGTAGGAGAACTGCCACCACCACAGGGCCTCGGTGGTGCGGCCCGCGCGGTAGTGGGCCATGCCGTGGCGCAGATCGGTGATGACGTCCGCGAGGTCGTCCGAGATGCGGCAGGCCACCGGGGCCTTGCGCGGTTCGTACGGGTCGAACACCTCGGAGTAGACGTCGATCGGGTCCAGCATGACCGCGAGGCGCTCACGCAGGTCGTCGACGTCCGGCTCCGGACCGAGGTCCGGCTCGTAGCGCTCGTCGGGGACGATGTCCTCGTGCGCGCCGAGACGGCCGCCGGCCAGCAGCAGCTGGGACACCTCCAGGAGGAGGAAAGGCACGGCGGAGTCCGGCTCGTCGCCCTTCGCCACTTCGGTGACGGCGACGATGAAGCTCTCGACCTGGTCCGCGATCTGGACCACGAAGTCGTCGGGGTCCTGGCTGGTCGCGTGCAGCGTGGCGTCAGACATCTAGGAGTCGTCTCCCCTCGAAGGCGCGGCCGAGTGTGACCTCGTCCGCGTATTCCAGGTCGCCACCCACCGGGAGGCCGCTGGCCAGGCGGGTGACCCTGAGGCCCATGGGCTTGATCATGCGGGCGAGGTACGTGGCCGTCGCCTCGCCCTCCAGGTTCGGGTCCGTGGCGAGGATGAGCTCCGTGACCGTGCCGTCGGCGAGACGGGCGAGGAGTTCCCTTATCCGGAGGTCGTCGGGGCCGACACCCTCGATCGGGCTGATCGCGCCGCCCAGCACGTGGTACTTGCCCCGGAACTCGCGCGTGCGCTCGATCGCGACGACGTCCTTGGGCTCCTCGACCACGCAGATGACGGTCAGATCCCGACGCGGGTCGCGGCAGATGTTGCACAGTTCCTCCTGCGCCACATTGCCGCAGGTCGCGCAGAAGCGGACCTTCGCCTTGACCTCCATGAGGCACTGCGCGAGCCGCCGGACGTCCGTCGGCTCGGCCTGCAGGATGTGGAAGGCGATCCGCTGCGCGCTCTTGGGACCGACGCCGGGCAGCCGCCCCAACTCGTCGATGAGGTCCTGGACCACGCCTTCGTACACGGACTGCCGCCCTTCCTGGAATCTTTCAGTATGTACGGTAGTTGGCCGCCGCCGGTCTTAGAAAGGCAGGCCGGGGATGCCACTGCCGCCGAGGCCCTGGGCGAGCGGGCCGAGCTTCTGCTGCTGGAGCGCCTGGGCGTTCTCGTTGGCCGCCTGGACCGCCGCGACGACGAGGTCGGCGAGGGTCTCGGTGTCCTCGGGGTCCACGGCCTTCGGGTCGATGACCAGGGCGCGCAGCTCACCCGAGCCCGTCACCGTCGCCGTCACCAGACCGCCACCCGCCTGGCCTTCGACCTCGGTGCGCGCGAGTTCCTCCTGCGCGTTGGCGAGGTCCTGCTGCATCTTCTGGGCCTGCTGGAGCAGCTGCTGCATATTGGGCTGGCCACCACCGGGAATCACGATCAGCTCCTGGTTCGTACGGCTGTCTGGACGGGGTTTTCCCGTTCAGCATGAGCCTACGTGGTTGGCGGGGCCGTCGCCCAAGCACTCTTTCGAGTGAGACGATCTCGAAGCCTATACCTGATCAAGACCCTCTTCCGGGCGGAAAAGCGGCGAAACCCGGGCCATCGCCACCCATTGGGCGGTAGGAAGGGAGCGGCGCTTCGGCACCACGCGTCACTTGACATCACACAACGTCACCAGACACAACGTCACCAGCGACATCCAACATCACCAGCTTCGTCCTTCGTCGTCCTTCGCCAGTAGGGAGTGCCGGGTGAGCCAGCCGGAGATGCAGCCCGAGGGGCCGCCCCAGGACGGTCGGGACGACGGGGCCGCGGGGACCCGGCCGGGTGATCTGACCGGCCGCGCGTTTCCGCTCGGGGACTGGGGGGAGCCGGCCGAGCGGCTCCATGAGCTGTACCGGTGGGTGGAGCAGGGGGCGCTCGACACGGCGTCCTGGTATCTCGCGGACCGGGTGTGGAAGCGGCGGGGGGCGCGGGTGCTGAGGGGTGGGGCGGCGGTGGGGGCGGTGGCCGGGGCCGCGCTTCCCCTGCTGGACCTCACCGGAGTGGTCGGCGGGGTCGCCCCCTGGGGGTATCTCGCGCTGCTGCTCGGGGTCGCGTGTGTGGCCGGGGACCGGTTCTTCGGGGTGACCTCCGGGTGGATAAGGGACGTGGCGACCGCGCAGGCCGTGCAGCGGCGGTTGCAGGTGTTGCAGTTCGACTGGGCGTCGGAGAGTGTGCGGGAGGTTTTGGGGCCGACGGAGGGGACCGCCAGCGAGGCGGCGGATCGGTGTCTGGGGGTGTTGCGCCGGTTTTCGGAGGACATGACGGAGTTGGTGCGGGTGGAGACGGCGGACTGGATGGTGGAGTTCCGGACCGGGCCCGCGCCGCTGGGGATCCAGTCGTCGTTGGCCGGGGTTTCTCGGGCGGAGGGGGCGTCGGCTGGGCGGCTGCCGTTGCCTCCGGGCACCCGCCCGAACATGCCTCGCCAGCGTCCCCCGGAGCCGCGCTAGCGTTCCCTCGCCCCCGCCGCCCCTACCCGTCCCATCCCAGGGGCTCCGCCCCTACAACCCCGAACCCCCACGGGGCTGCCGCCCGCCGGGGGGCTCCGCCCCCGAACCCCACCGGTGGCACGCCCCCGAACCCCCCGCGGGGCTCCGCCCCTGCACCCCACCAGGGGCTCCGCCCCCCGAACCCCCGCGGGGGGGCCGCCCCTGCACCCCGCCAGGAACACGCCCCCGCACCCCTGACGGGGCTCCCCCCCCCGAATCCCCAGCGGGGCTCCACCCCTGCACCCCACCAGGGGCTCCGCCCCCGAACCCCCGCGGGGGGGCCGCCCCTGCACCCCGCCAGGAACACGCCCCCGCACCCCTGACGGGGCTCCCCCCCCGAATCCCCAGCGGGGCTCCGCCCCTGTACCCCACCGGGGGCTCCGCCCCCTGGACCCCCATGGGGCTCCGCCCCCTGGACTGTGGGGCTTCGCCCCCGAACCCCCGCATCACCCCTGCCCCCCCGCATCGGCCGGACCTGCCTCACCCTCAAACGCCGGACGGGCTGGAGGTTTTCAGGGGCGCGGGGAACTGCGCGACCAGCCCCCACCGGCCGACAGCCGAACGAATTCGGGCGGACGGGGGACGCGGGGCGAAGCCCCCGCCTTCAGGGGCGCGGGGAACTGCGCGGCCAGCCCCCACCCACCCGCAGCCAAACGAACCGGACGGGCGGGGGTGGTCGAGCGACGCACCCGGGGTCGAAGGAGTCAGTTGGTGCCGCAGATTTTCAGGCCCACCGGGGTCCCGCACGGTAGGTGGCCGTGGGTGCGGATGACGTCCTGGCCGTTGCCGCGGCTGATGTAGGTGAGGAAGCTGGAGGCGAGGGAGTCGGCGGGCGGCTGGCCGTAGGTGTAGGCGTACTCGATCTCCCGGTACGGGTAGGAGGACGTGCCGTGTTCCAGGTCCTCCACGGACGCGGTGTGTCCGTCGAGGGTGAGCTGGTGCAGGCCCTTGTATCCGGTGGCGAGGTTCAGTTCGCTGTAGCCGATCGCCCCGGGCAACCCGGCCACGCTGTTCAGCACCTGCCCGGTGGAATCGAGCTCGCACCGCACCACGGGCGCCGTCGCGTCGTCCTTGTGGACGCAGTCCAGGGACGAGTTGGCGATTTCGCCCCGCCCCAGCACCCGGCGCTGAAAGACCTGGCGGGTACCGGAGTTGGCGTCCCGGCTGACGAGGAGCACGGGGCGGTCGGGACCGCCGAGCTGCTTCCAGTTCTTGATCTCGCCGAGGTAGAGGCGGCGTACGTCGGCGAGGGACAGGTTCCGCACGGGCAGGTCGTCGTTCACGACCAGGACGAAGACCGAGACCGCGACCCGGTTCTCGCGCAGTTGCGGGAACCCGCTCGGCTTCGGCCCGTCCGAGAGGGCGATGACGGGCGGCGCGCCCTTCGAGGACTTGCCGGCTTCGCCGAGTTCACGCACCCCCGCCGTGCTCCCGTGCGCGTCGACCACGATGTCGGCGCCCTCGCAGTCCTGCTCGTACTTCTTCGCCAGCTCGCTCATCACGGGCGCGAAGGCGGTCGAGCCGGTGACGGTGAGCGTGCCCTTCTCGCAGCCCATCGGCGACGGTGAGTCGTCCCGCAGCACGACGATCAGCGCGAGCGTGACGACACACACGGTCAGCAGCACGGTGATCAGCCGGGCCGCACGGCTGAAGAGGGGCGGCTGGTCGTCCGGTGTCGTACTGCGGTTGGGGCTGACCTCGCCGTCCCGCAGCCCGCCGATCAGCCGTATCTCGCGCCCCACGTCCCCGCCCGACAGCAGCACGAGGAGCTTGAAGTGCTCGCCCCGGTTGAGCGGGACGCGCGGGATGCGCAGGACGCCGTCCTCGTAACTGAGCCCCGCGGCGGGGGTGAAGTGGTCCATGAGGTGGTCGGTGCCGGGCGGCTGGGTGACGGACACACCGCGGATGGTGCGGTCGGTGAACACCGCTGTCAGACCGTGGCGTTCACGGCTCGTGTAGTCGTCACCGGCGATGCTCTGCGAACCGTCGTTCTCGATCCGCAGCAGCACGAGGGTGGCGTCCGTCATGCCCGGCGTCTCGTCGAACAGCCCGAGCCGTACGTTGGCGCGCCCCGAACGCACGTCGTCGCCTATCGGGTTGTCCATCTGCACCCGGTAGCCGATCCGCTTGCGCCGCGGCACCCGGCGTTCGTACCAGACCATCACCGCGGAGGCGACGACACCGATCACGGCGGTCCCCACGGCCACAATGTTCTCTGCGCTCAGCCACTCCATCGCGAGCCACTCCCCCGACCCCAAGGTGCGGTCACCGTACGGCTCGAGGCGGGAACACCCGGCGTACGCCGGGTGAAGTTCAGCGGCCGTTCACCCGAACTGACGCTTCGTCAGCCGCTTTTCGTGTAAGTCAGCGACTCGCCCGAGCCCGTGTTCACCCGGCGCAGCCGGCCGTCGGACAGAAGGGTGATCTCGGAGGCGGCGCCCGGGGAGCAGGAGGAGATCGGTGCGCCGCCGGTGACTTCGGAGGGGCCGATCACCAGGGGGCCGCCGGTGCCGGGGGCGGCGGTCAGTTCGGCCTGGAAGACGCAGTGGTAGGTGCTGCTGCCGGACGGACCGTCCGCGACGAGCGAGAGGACCTTGTCGCCCACCGCGCCCTGCTGGATGGTCAGTCGGCGGGTGTTGCGGCCCGTCGCGTTGTCGATGGAGGCGTCCCAGGTGCCGAGGAACCCCTCCGGGATCGTGCCGCCCTGGGATGCCTGGGGCGAGGGGGAATCGGAAGGGGAGGAGGGGGAGGAGGGAGTGGAGGGGGAGGGCGAGTCGGGGGCGGTCGGGCTCGTGGACGCGGCCGAGGACGCCTTCGCGTCGTCGGTGCCCTTGGCCGTGCCGCCCTGCATCAGCGCGTAGACGGAACCGCCCGCGCCGAGCGCGACGACCAGCGCCACGACGATCAGGGCGGCGGTGGAGCGGCCGCTTCTGCGCGGCGGCTCGGGCTCGGGGATGCCCGCGGGGCCGTACGGCGTGGTGGGCATGCCCGGTCCGTACGACGGCGTGGGGCCGTACGAGCCGGGCGCGCCCCAGCCGCCCTGCGGATGGCCGTACGCGGGCGGGCCCGTGGGGCTGGGGTGCTGCTGCGGATGGCCGTACGCCGGGTGCACGGCGGGCGGCGCGGCCGACGGGGGCGTCTGGTCGGCGCCCGCGATCAGCGTTTGGATGTGGTCCGTCGAGGCCGGTCCTCCCGGCGGGGGCGGGGTGGCGGCGTGCTCCGGGGCGACCTCGGGGACGGGAGCGGGGGCAGGGGTGGGTGCGGCCGAGGGCTTGGACAGGTCCAGGGCCGCCGGGGCGGATCCCGGAGCCGGTTCCTGAGCGGGGGCGGCGGCCTGAGGCGTGGGCGGCGCCGGAGCCGGTGCGGGGCGCTCGTCCGGGTTCTCCGTGTCCAGCAACCGCACGGCGTGCCGCCCGAGTTGGGCCACCAGCGCGCTGGGCAGCCACGGGTCGCGGGAGCGTCCTTCCACGACGGTGTCCTCCGCGCCGATGCGCTCCAGGATCTCGTCGAGGCCGGGGCGGGCGGCGGGGTCCTTGCGCAGACAGTGCCGTACGAGGTCGGCGAGGCCCTCCGGTACGCCGTCCAGGTCGGGATCCTCCTGCGCGATGCGGAACATCGTCGCGTGCACCCCGCTGTTCGCCGCCCCGAAGGGCAGGGCGCCGGTGGCGGCGTACGAGAGGACCGAGCCCAGGCAGAAGACGTCGCACGCGGGCGTGAGGCGGTCGCCGCGGACCTGCTCGGGCGCCATGAACCCGGGCGAGCCGACGAGGGCGCCGGTGCGGGTGAGGCCGCCGTCGGTGACGGTCTCCAGGGCGCGCGCGATCCCGAAGTCGATGACGCGCGGGCCGTCGATGGTCACGAGGACGTTGGAGGGCTTGAGGTCGCGGTGGATGAGTCCGGCGGCGTGGATGTCCTTGAGGGCGTGGGCGAGTCCGGCCGCGAGGATGCGGACGGAACGTTCCGGTAGCGCTCCGTGGTCGCGGCCCACGACCGTCTGGAGGGAGGGTCCGGCGACATATCCGGTCGCGACCCACGGAACGGCGGCCTCGGTGTCCGCGTCGAGGACCGGGGCGGTCCAGAGGCCGCCGACGCGGCGCGCGGCCTGCACCTCCTGGCGGAAGCGGGCCCGGAACTCCTCCTGCGCGGCGAGTTCCTCGCGCACCAGCTTCACCGCGACGGTACGGCCCCGGTCGGAGCGGGCCAGATAGACGCGTCCCATGCCACCGGCACCGAGCCGCGCGAGCAGTCGGTAGGCCCCGATCCGCTGCGGTTCCCCCGCCCCCAGCTTCTCCATCGTCGTGCCGCCCTCCCCCGCACCTGTGCAACCGCCCGAGGCCGAGGATAGTGCGGCCCTACCGGGAGGTGGGTGGGGCGGTGTCTACGGTTCAGTAACAGCACCTGGCGTTTTCGTGACGTCCGTCGCGGCCCCGTCGATCTCGTCGATCTCGTCGATCTCGTCGATCTCGTCGAGAACCGCCGACAGTCGCTCCAGGATCCGTACGGTCTCGGCGAAGCCTTCCTCCCCGAGCGCCCGCGCCAGCCGGTCGGCGAGGGTCGCGTGGCCGGGGCCGATCGCGGCGACCGCGGCGCGGCCGGCGGCGGTCGGGGAGAGCAGTTTGGCGCGGCGGTGGGCGGGGTTGGGCAGGTATTCGGCGAGGCCCTTGCCGACCAGCAGATCGGCGACGCGCTGCACGCTCTGCCGGGTGATGCCCATGGCGCGGGCGATCCCGGCGACGGGGAGCGGCTCGGGGAGCACCGCGCCCAGCACCTGCCACCAGGCGGCGGTCAGCCCCGCGGGGCGGGCCAGTTCGTCCGCCACGGAGAGGAACTGGCCGTTGAGCCGGAAGACACCGAGGGCGGCGCGGCTGAGGAGGTTCTGCCGTTCCCGGCTCATCGGGCGGCCTTCTCGGCGGCCCCTGAGGCCTTCTCCAGTACGGCGTACGCGGATGCGTCGGAGTCGTGGAACAGGCGGTACCAGGCGTCCAGGACCTCCCCCTCGTACACCCCGAGAAGCCGCAGGACCTCCCGGGCGAAGGCGACGGGCTCGGTCGGCCCGGCGGTGACGAGGTTGCCGTCGGTGACGGCGTCGGTGTCGACGTACCGCCCGCCGCCCCGGTAGCCGGTGGCGGCGAGGTAGAAGGGCGCGGCACTGGTGTGGTCCCGGTCGTCGAGGAGCCCCTCACGGGCGAGCCCGGCCGTCGCCCCGCAGATCGCGGCCACCGGCACGCCCGCGTCGAGGAAGGCACGGGCCTTGCGGGCGAAGGGGGCGAGGTCGTGGCACCCCGCCGCGGCAGCGGCTGATGTCTCGGTCCAGAGGTCGGCGCCGGTGAGGATCAGCAGGGAACTGTCGTCGGGGCAGAGTTCGTCGAGCGCGAGGTCGGGCTGGATCCGGAGACCGCCGATCGTCGTCACGGGCTCCCGGGTGGGGCCGACGGTCCGGATCTCGCGGCCGGCGCGGGCGAGATACGCGGTGGTGTGACCGGTCTCCCAGTCGGCGTAGGTGTCGTAGACGGCGAGGTGGACGGGACTGGCGTGGTCGTTCATCGCTCTCTCCTCGCATGGGTCGTGAGGGCGCCTGTGCGCCATGTCAGCATGCTGTCGTTTCGACAGGATGCTGTCAATGGCCTGTTGTCCGCGGCCAAGCCCGACAGACTGTCGTGGAAAGCCCCCGGTCACAGACAGGACGCCGATGTCGCGCCCCCTCCGGCGACATTTACGCTTCGGCGCATGACCCCTCAGCCCAACCCCCAGGTCGGCGCCGCCGTGAAGGCCGCGGACCGCGCGCACGTGTTCCACTCCTGGTCCGCTCAGGAGCTCATCGACCCGCTCGCCGTCGCCGGCGCGGAGGGGTCGTACTTCTGGGACTACGAAGGCAAGCGGTATCTGGACTTCACCAGCGGGCTCGTCTTCACCAACATCGGCTACCAGCACCCGAAGGTCGTCGCCGCGATCCAGGAACAGGCCGCGACCCTGTCCACGTTCGCGCCCGCCTTCGCCGTTCAGGCCCGTTCGGAGGCGGCCCGGCTGATCGCCGAGCGGACCCCGGGCGACCTGGACAAGATCTTCTTCACCAACGGTGGCGCGGAGGCCGTCGAGAACGCCACGCGGATGGCCCGGCTGCACACCGGCCGTCCGAAGGTGCTCTCCGCGTACCGCTCGTACCACGGGGCCACCTCCACGGCGATCAACCTCACCGGTGACCCGCGGCGTTGGCCGAACGACAGCGGCGCGGCGGGCGTCGTCCACTTCTGGGCGCCGTTCCTCTACCGCTCCCCCTTCCACTCCGACAGTGAGCAGCAGGAGTGCGAGCGGGCGCTTCAGCACCTGGAGGACACGATCGCCTTCGAGGGGCCGGGGACCGTCGCGGCCATCATCCTCGAGACGATTCCGGGGACCGCGGGGATCATGACGCCGCCTCCGGGCTATCTCGCCGGGGTGCGGGCGCTCTGCGACCAGTACGGGATCGTCTTCATCCTGGACGAGGTCATGGCGGGGTTCGGGCGTACCGGGAAGTGGTTCGCGGCGGACCACTACGACGTGACGCCGGACCTCATGACCTTCGCGAAGGGCGTGAACTCGGGCTACGTCCCGCTCGGCGGTGTCGCGATCTCCTCGGCGATCGCGGAGACCTTCGCCCGGCGGCCCTACCCCGGGGGGCTCACGTACTCCGGGCATCCGCTGGCCTGTGCCGCCGCCGTCGCCACCATCAACGTGATGGAGGAGGAGGGCATCGTCGAGCAGGCCGCGCGGATCGGGGAGACGGTGCTCGAGCCCGGGCTGCGGGAGCTGGCCGCGCGGCATCCCAGTGTGGGTGAGGTGCGCGGTACGGGGGTGTTCTGGGCGCTGGAGCTGGTCAAGGACCGGGAGACCCGGGAGCCGCTGGTGCCGTACAACGCCGCCGGTGAGGCCAATGGGCCGATGGCCGCGTTCGGGGCCGCGGCGAAGGCGCGGGGGCTGTGGCCCTTCATCAACATGAACCGGACTCATGTGGTGCCGCCGTGCAATGTCTCCGAGGGAGAGGCCAAGGAGGGGCTCGCGGTGTTGGACGAGGCGTTGTCCGTGGCGGACGAATACACCGTGTGACGCGCGGGGGCGTGTGGGTCGGCTGCGGGTGGGCTGCGGGTGGGTGGGGGCTGGGCGCGCAGTTCCCCGCGCCCCTGAGAGCGGGGCTGTGCCCCGTATGTGCCGCGTGCCTGGGGGCGGGGCTGGGCCCCGCCTCCTGCAGCCCCTGAGGGGCTCGCGTCCGCGTAAGGTGACCGTGCTTGCAGACAAGCGCACGCACGTGCACCCGTACGCGACGAGGGAGCGAGAGACCATGCCCGGCACCGGCGGCAACGGCGCCGTAACCCGCAGCACCCTGCGGCAGCAGATCGCGGACGCGCTCCGCGACGAGGTGCTGGCAGGCCGGCTCCGGCCCGGGCAGGCGTTCACGGTGAAGGAGATCGCCGAGCAGTACGGCGTCTCCGCGACCCCCGTCCGCGAGGCCCTCGTCGATCTGTCGGCCCAGGGCCTCCTGGAGGCGGACCAGCACCGCGGCTTCCGCGTGCACGAGTACTCACTGGACGACTACCGCGGCATGATCGAGGCCCGGAGTCTCGTCACCGACGGGATGTTCAAGAGTCTCCTCGACTCGGGCATGACGCAGGCCGACGATCCACGCGCCCTCGCCGCCCTCACCGGGGTCCGCCGCCGCGGCGAGGAGGCCCAGCGCGCCGCGACCGCCGGCGACCTGAACATCCTCATCGGCTACGACCTGCGCTTCTGGCGCGAGCTGAGCGCCCTGTTCGGCAACGCCTACCTCGCCGACTTCCTGCACCGGCTGCGCGTCCAGTCCTGGGTGTGCACGGTGCAGCACCTGCGCCGGGTGGAGGATCTGAAGGGCCACCTGTGGGCGGGCCACACGGAGCTCGTGGACGCGCTGGCCCGCCGCGACCCGGGCGCGGCGCACGCGATCGTCGCCGCGTACAACGAGCACTCCCTCGCCCTCATCGAGCGCCTGGCCGACGGATGAGCGCGACGTGAGGTCGTGGCGGGAGGCGTGTGCGCCGGTGCGACAGGTGGGCGCTCGGGGTGTGGGTACGGGATCCGCACGAGGGGGACTGAGGACGGGTCCCACCCATTACGCTTCCCTGACCACCGTGCTTCCCAAGGAGCTAGAGGAGCCGTCTGTTGGCATGTGACCTGTGGCTGGTCCCGCTCGTCGACGTGTTGTGCCACACCCCCGACAATCCCTTCGCCGAGGAGCTCGCGCTCTACGACAAAGCGCTGGGCGAGGCCGGACTTCCGCCGGTCCCGGTGTACGCGTACATGCCGGGGCTTTCCGGCGACGTGGCCCCGGTCGCCGGTTTCGACTACGACGCGCTGCACTTCCTGCGCCGGGCGTATCTGCTCCAGATGTGCGGCCTCGCGGTGACCCCGGTGGACGAACTGGGCGGCGACTACGAGCAGTTGCTGGAGATGTTCGAGACGAACGCCCAGCAGTCGCACCTCGTGTGGCACTACGACCACGCGGGCGCGTACGTCCCGGTCGACTTCCCGCACCCGCTCGCCAATGACGAACTCCTCGCCGGGGGCGGCCCCCTGGGCTCCTCCCAGGCGCTGCTGCGCGAGCTGGAGTTCGTGGCCCCGACGATCGGTATCGACCCGGCGAACCCGCCGGCCGCCCCGCAGCCGCCCATGGCTCCCACGGAGCTGGAGGAACCGGCCGCGCCCGCCCCGTACGACGCGAGTCCGTTCGCGCGCGAGCGGCATGTGTGGCTCGGCCTGCACGCGGCGGCGACCCGCAGCCTCGCCCAGGGGTCGATGATCATCTTCAGCTGAGGCGCCCGCGGCCCGAAGGAAGGCCCAGGCCCCACCGGAGTCGGTGGGACCTGGGCCGCCTTCGTGTGCCGGTCGCCGGGCGACGACCGGCTGGTACCGGTTACCAGGCCGTGGGGGCCCTCATGGCCTCGTAGGCGTAGCGGACCGGGGCGTGACGGTCGCGGACCGGCCCCCAGGTTCTGCCGTTGTCGTCGGAGAACTTGTAGGACCAGAGTCCGTTGCCGCCGGCGTTCTTGATGGTGCTGTGTTCGAGCCCCTGGCCGCTGTTGTAGACGACCTTGTGCTTGGCCTTCATGCCGGTGGCGGAGCCGGACGTGACGGCGTCGTCGTCACCGGCGCCGATGAGGGTCCAGTCCGTCTTCATCTTGGACTGCGGGTTCTGTCCGGCCCAGGAGAGGAAGCCGCTGCCCGGCCGCAGGTCGCTGCACTGCTTGTAGGTGTAGGCGGCCGTGCACGCCGTCGCCCAGTTGGAGCCCGTGAACGGGCTGCTGAAGGTGACCGCGTCCTCGACGTAGATGTAGTCCGGCCACTGCGACGACGTCCGGCCGTACTTGTTCACGCCGGTGATCGCCGCGCGGATGACCTGACCGCCCATGGAGTGGCCGACCACGTCGACCTTCTTGCCGTGCTTGGAGTAGTTGTTGTAGATGTCCCAGGCGAGCCGCCGGCCGAGTTCCTGGATCCGGGTCTGCAGGTCGCCGTTGACCTTGCGGGTGCAGTTGACGTCGTTCTTGTAGTAGCCCCAGGTGACGAACTTGCCCGTCCAGCCCTTCGTCCGAAGGTCGGACATGGCCTTGCCCCAGACCGACTTGCAGTCCTGCTTGGCGTGGTACGGGCTCCCGTGCTTCCAGTCGATGCCGTGGATGAAGTACACGGCATTGCTCACACCCGCCTGCCGGGGCGGGGTGGCGGCGCTGGCCGGCCCCGCCGCCAGCGCCACCATGACTCCCGCGGTCGCCATGGCGACCAGAGCCCGAATGATCCGGTTGTTCAACAAGACTCCTCATGGAGTGACCGCCGCGGCGCGACGGTCGACCGAAGGCCGGACCTGCCGGGGGTGAGAGCTACGGGTCCGGCGCGCCGTTTTGACGCGGGATCATCTTGTTGAACACGCCATGACAGCGACATCAGTCGCCCTACTCGTCACCGTTGAGTACACATACTCATGCACATCCGTGACACCCATGACCGGATTTCTGCATTCAACTTGTCATTCAACTAGCCCTGAACCAGAACCTTTTGACTGTCTGTCAGCTGGCTGTGAACACCGGCGTCCCGTCCTGTGTCAGCTTCCAGTTGGTGACCGCGAAGTCGGCCGGGTCGAGGGTGCCCTTGGACGTGACGTAGTCGATCATCAGCTGGCGGATCTCGTTGGTGGAGCTGTACGCGATGTCGGCGGCCGCGATGTGCGGGTAGCCGCTGCCGCCGTTGGCGCGGTAGTTGTTGACGGCGACGACGAAGACCTGGTCGTCGGCGACCGCCACGCCCTTGTAGGTGAGGTTCTTGATGCGGGAGCCCTCGGCCTGCGCGATGTCGATGTCGTACTCGACCCCGGCGGCGGTGTCGTACATGTAGTCCCAGAAGCTGTTGGCGTTGGTGAGGGTGGCCGTGTCCACCTTCGTGCCGGACGGAACCCTGTAGTAGTACTTCGCCGCGTACTCGAGGTAGTCCTTGAGCTGGGCGCCCGTGAGCTTCTTGCCGTACAGGGTGTTGTCGTAGATGTAGAGCCCGGCCACGTCGCGGATGGTGACGTTGCCCGCCGGGATGTCGGCGGTGCGGCTGAAGGGCGCCGCGACGGAGATCAGGGGGAGGGCGGCGTCGGCGGTGGACAGGCCGGAGGCCACCGTCGCCATCTGGACCTGGTGGATGAAGTCCATCACCGGGACGTCCTTCCAGCAGGCCTCGGCCCCGGAGAGGTCCGCGGTGCAGGTACCCACCGGAGTGTTGACGTACTTCACGACCAGGTCGTGGTCGGCCTTGAGGAGCCTGGTGATCTCCGGGTCCTCCTCGACCGTGTTGCTGTTGAGGGTCTGCGCCTTGGTGCTCGTCACCTTCCACTGGCCGTGGTGGAGTTCGAGCTCGAAGTCGAAGACGGTCAGGCGCATGCCCCAGCAGTACGGCTCGGAGAGGACGACGTCCTTGCCGGTCTCCTCGTTCTTCACCGTGTACGACGAGACCTCGACGTGCGTGTGACCGACGAGGATCGCGTCGATGCCGGGGACCTGCTGGGCGACGAGGTTCGAGGCGTTCTCGATGTACGGCAGCTCACTGCCGTACGACGAACTGCCGTCCAGGCCCGAGTGGTCGGTGAGGAACACGACGTCGCAGCCGAGGGCGCGCATCCGCGGGACGTACTTCTTCGCCTGCTCGACGAGCCCGGTGAACGCCATCTTCCCGGAGACGTTGTCCTTGTCCCACAGGGCGATGCCCGGATTGGTGAGGCCGAGGATGCCGACCTTGATGTCCGGGGCGCCGGGGACACAGATGCGCTTCACGGTGTACGGCTGGAAGGCCGGGCGCAGGGTCTTGGCGTCCAGCGCGTTGGCGCCGAGCAGCGGGAAGTGACACTGCTCCTCGAACTTGCGCAGGGTCTCGATGCCGTAGTTGAACTCGTGGTTGCCGAGGGCGGCGGCGTCGTAGCGCATGTGGTTCATGGCGACGGCCATGGGGTGCACGGGGGCACGCTTGCCCTTGGCGGCGACGATGGGGTCCACGCGGGCGTAGTAGTACGCCAGCGAGGTGCCCTGGATGATGTCGCCCGCGTCGACGAGCAGGACGTGCTTCTCGCCCTTGGCGGCGCGCTGCTGCTTGATGAGGGTGGCGACGCGCGCAACGCCCACGGAGTTGCCCTTGCTGTCCTTGTACGCCGCGTCCGTGTAGTAGTCCCAGTCGAAGACGTGACTGTGCAGGTCGGTGGTGCCCAGGATGGAGAAGGACCAGGTACGGGGCGCCTGTTCGGGCTTGTGATCCGAGGTCTGGGCCTGGGCCGGCGTCGCGGCGACAGCCCCCGCGACCGTGACGGCCGCCCCGGTGACGGCCGACTTCTTCACGAACTCCCGGCGGTTCATGGGATTGACGGGCATACGTGTCTCCTGGGACTGGCTGGGACTTGGCTGACGGGAGCAACTGCGCGAGTCGTGCGGGGACTTCGGGCACTGCGGATGCGCTGGGTGCGCTACGTGCGCTGCGCGCACTCAGTGCACTACACGCGTAGATCGTCGTCGGGTCCCGGTCGGTCGGGAACCAGGAACAGACCATGTCCAGGTCAATTAACGGTCAGCTCGCCCTGCCTGACGGTCACTCCGTGCCATGACGACGCCCCCGGTCCTGCCGAAGCCGCGCCGGGGGCGCCCTCGTCGGGGGACCGCGTCCTAATCGACGGCGACAATCCGGGTGGCCCGGTATTGATAACCGTCCTGCTCGCCCTCTTCCCACTCCATGGTGACTTTCCGACCCGGTGTGAGAGAGCGGAAGCCGGACATCTCGATCACGGAGAAGTGCGCCCAGCAACCGCCGGGCGTCTCATTGGAATCGAGGACTCCCCAGCCCTCTTCGTCGTCCCATTCACGAACCGTCGCCAGCGTCATGCGGAGATCCTACTTCCGCTATACGAGGGTGACGATGAACGGGAAGTCGAGGTCGACCGTCCGCGTTCCGCGCGCAATGGGGAAGGTCTCGTGAATCTTCAGATCCCAATTGCAGGACGTCATGTGGCTGCCCAGCGCCGCGGACGCATGGACGAAGTACCGCGGAGAGACACCGGGGTGGCTGTCGTGAGCGACCCTGCGGCCGTTGCAGGTGAGGTCGGCGGTCTCGTTCATGAGACCGGTGGCGGGTGCCGCGGTGGCGGCGCTGAGCTGCCACCCCCACTGGAGCTTGCCGTTGCTGTATTTTATTTGAGCGCTGAAATTCCCCCGGGGGTCATTACCGTTGTAGGACGGGTGCTGCGGAGTGAAAACGTGCTCCCCCGCGGCGGACGACGGCGCGGAGCCGAGCCCCACGGCGAGTGCCGATGTAGCGGCCAGAATCGCCGCCCGCTTCACAAAGCGCGAAAACATGGTGAACCTCTTTCAGGTCAGTGGGTTCGCCTGCGAAGCTAATCGGTCAAGAACGGCACTCACAACGGACCTCGGGCAAAGAACACACCAACTGACACAGTGTGATGAGACACGGGTCGGCGACACATTTCCCGGTGAACGCGAAGGCCGCCGCCCCCAGTTGGGGACGACGGCCTCTCACTGCATCCGAACGGTCTCAACGACCCGAACGGTCTGAACGATCCGGACGGATCAGATGAACGAGTTGATCTCGATCGTCTCGTCGCGGCCCGGGCCGACGCCGATCGCGGAGATCCGGGCGCCGGACATGTCCTCCAGCGCCTTGACGTACGCCTGGGCGTTCTTCGGGAGGTCGGAGAAGGACTTCGCCTTGGTGATGTCCTCGGACCAGCCCGGGAGGTTCTCGTAGATCGGCTTCGCGTGGTGGAAGTCGGTCTGGGAGTACGGGAGTTCCTCGACGCGCTTGCCGTCGATCTCGTACGCCACGCAGACCGGGATCTCCTCCCAGCCGGTCAGGACGTCCAGCTTGGTGAGGAAGAAGTCGGTCAGACCGTTCACCCGGGTCGCGTAGCGGGCGATGACCGCGTCGAACCAGCCGCAGCGGCGGTCACGGCCGGTGGTGACACCGCGCTCGCCACCGATGCGGCGCAGCGCCTCGCCGTCCTCGTCGAGAAGCTCGGTCGGGAACGGGCCCGAGCCGACACGGGTCGTGTACGCCTTGAGGATGCCGATGACCCGGCTGATCTTCGTCGGGCCGACACCCGAACCGGTGCAGGCACCGCCGGCCGTCGGGTTCGACGACGTCACGAAGGGGTACGTGCCGTGGTCGATGTCCAGGAGCGTGCCCTGGCCGCCCTCGAAGAGCACGACCTTGTCCTGCTCCAGCGCCTGGTTCAGGATCAGAACCGTGTCCGCGACGTACGGCTTGAGCCGGTCCGCGTAGCTCAGCAGCTCCTCGACGACCTGCCCGGCCTCGATGGCACGGCGGTTGTAGAGCTTGGTCAGCAGCTGGTTCTTGACCTCGAGGGCCGCCTCGACCTTCTGGGTCAGGATCGACTCGTCGTAGAGGTCCTGGATACGGATGCCGACGCGGTTGATCTTGTCCGCGTAGGTGGGCCCGATGCCACGCCCGGTCGTACCGATCTTCCGCTTCCCGAGGAAGCGTTCCGTCACCTTGTCGACGGTGACGTTGTACGGCGTGATGATGTGAGCGTTTCCGCTGATCAGAAGCTTGGAGGTGTCGACGCCGCGCTCGTTCAGTCCGTTCAGCTCGGAGAACAGGACCGACGGGTCGACGACGACTCCGTTTCCGATCACCGGAGTGCACTCCGGTGTGAGGATTCCGGAAGGGAGGAGGTGGAGGGCGTACTTCTGATCGCCCACGACTACCGTGTGGCCGGCGTTGTTGCCGCCCTGGTAGCGCACCACATAGTCCACGGATCCACCGAGCAGGTCGGTGGCCTTTCCCTTGCCTTCGTCACCCCACTGAGCACCGAGCAGCACAAGTGCGGGCACAGGCGTACACCCCTTCCGGGCGGGGCATGTCCAAGGTCGGGGACGTACGCGGCTGGTTTTCGATACGGCTGCGTACGCCGGCGACCTCCTTTGGCCGCGACCGTCGGACCGGATGCCCCGGAATAGACGAAGCCCCTGGCGCAATAGCGCAAGGGGCTCTTGCACAAAGATGCTACCCGAGGAAGCGAGGCATGACCGAGGTGGCGGCTTCCGACCAGCTCCTGGTGGTCATCGACCCGGTCGCCCGTCGGACGGACGGCGAGTCTGTACGGATCGCAAAAGACGTGCTCAGCGCGGGTGCGGCGACAAAAGTATGCCTGCCGGAAGGGCCCGAGGAATTTGCCCGGGCGCTGGCCCGGAGAGGTTCCCGGCGGCCGGTCGTGGTGGGCGACGACCGTGCCCTCTTGCGTGCTGTGTCCCTTTTGCACCGACAGCGGGAGCTGGCCGGATGTGGGGTGTCGTTGGTGCCGGTGGGAGGTGTACTGGCGCTGGCGCGGGCGCTCGGGGTGCCCGTCGGGGCCGTCGCGGCGGCCCGGGCCGTGCTCGAAGGGGTCGAGCGACGGCTCGATCTGCTGGTCGACGAGAGTGACGGCGTGGTGCTGGGGACGTTGCGGATTCCGCCGGTGGGGGCGGGTGGGGGAATGAGGGGTGCCGAGGAGGTCGACATGGGGAGTGTCGGCGGTTTCGACGGTTTCGGGGAATCCGGGAGTTCTGGGGGTTCTGGGGGTTCCGGGGGTTCCGGGGCGTTCGGGGGTTTCGGGGGTGGTGCTTCCGGGCTTGGGGGGCATGCGTGGCTGCGGACCTGTCAGTCACTGGTCCGTACGCTCGCGGCGCGACCCGCGCGTGTGGCGTCCGTGCCGGGGCCCGGGCCCTCGCGGCTGCGGGTCGAGGTCGACGGGGTCACCCTGGTCGATCTGGATCAGCCGGTCGAGGCGATGTCCGTGACGCCCGGCGTTGCCGGGGGTGCGGCGGTGGAGGTTCGGCCGGTTTCCGTGGGGGCGGAGGCTTCGCCGTTGCGGGTGGTGGGGCGGCGGGTGACGGTGTCCGGGGCGGACTTCCGGTATCGGGCGGATTCTTTGGTGTCCGGACCTGTGCGGACACGGACGTGGACGGTTCGGGAAGGGGGGTGGGGGCTGACGCTGCCGAGCTGAGCCCCCAGGGGCTCCGCCCCTTCGCCCGCCCTGCTCGGGCGGACGGTTCTGGAGGAGACCCAGGAGCGGCAGGAACCGTGGAGCGGTAGCCGCTACGGGCACGGTCGGAGCGCCACTTGACCCCATTCCCCCGGCGAGGGCCCTCAGCCCTCGCCGAAGTGCTGCTCCCGGTGGACCCGCCAGCGGTCCATCATCGACTCCAGCTCGCCCTCCATGAACTCGAAGAAGGCAAGGGTCTCCGCGAGCCGGCCGCCCGCCGGGGTGTCCGCGCCCAGGCTGGCGACGCCTTCGCGCAGCGCGTCCTCCCAGCGCTTGATGATCGCCTCACGATTGGTGAGCGCCTCGTACCACTGGTCGCTGTGCACGCGGTACCGCTCCCGGCGCGAACCGGGTTCCCGCTCGCGCGACACCATGTGCACCTGCGCCAGATAGCGCACCGCACCGGAGACCGCCGCGGGGCTGATCCGCAGTTGCTCGCCCAGTTCGACCGAGGTCAGAGCGCCGGTGTCCGAGGCGAGCAGCGCCCCGAAGACCCGGGACGGCATCCGGGGCATCCCCGCCTCCACGAGTTGCGCTGCGAAGTGCTCGACGAACCGCGAGACCGCCTCCGCGTCCCGGCCCACCGCGCCTACTGCGCCTACTGCGCCTTCCGCCCCCACCGCCTCCGCCATCCTTCGATTGTATCCGAGCGTTTATACAATTCGTTAACTTCACAAATTTCTGAAAGAAGCGTACGTTCTGAAGCATGACGAAGGGCAGGGCCAAGGGAATGACGAAGGCGATCACCGTCTCCGGGCTGCACAAGTCGTTCGGCGGGACACACGCACTGGACGGTCTCGACCTGGACGTCGAGGCCGGCGAGGTGCACGGCTTCCTCGGTCCGAACGGCTCCGGGAAGTCCACCACGATCCGGGTCCTGCTGGGCCTGCTGCGCGCCGACGCGGGCGCGGCGCAGCTGCTCGGCCGGGACCCCTGGGCGGACGCGGTGGAGCTGCACCGCCGGGTCGCCTACGTTCCCGGTGACGTCACCCTGTGGCGCAACCTCTCCGGTGGTGAGGTCATCGACCTGTACGGGCGGCTGCGCGGGGGGCTCGACCGGGCGCGCCGGGCGGAACTGATCGAACGCTTCGAACTCGACCCCACCAAGAAGGGACGCACCTACTCCAAGGGCAACCGGCAGAAGGTCGCCCTCGTCGCCGCCTTCGCCTCGGACGTCGACCTGCTGATCCTCGACGAGCCCACGTCGGGTCTCGACCCGCTGATGGAGGAGGTCTTCCAGCGGTGCGTCGAGGAGGAACGCGACCGTGGCCGGACCGTCCTGCTCTCCTCGCACATCCTCAGCGAGGTGGAGGAGCTGTGCGACCGCGTCAGCATCATCCGCAAGGGCCGCACCGTCGAGAGCGGCACCCTCGCCGGCCTGCGCCATCTGACCCGTACCAGCGTCACCGCCGAACTCGCGGGACCGCCCAACGGGCTGGCGCACCTGCCCGGTGTGCACGACCTGGACATCCAGGGCCACCGGGTCAGGCTCCAGGTCGAGACGGACAAGCTCGACGCCGTACTGCGCTCGCTCACCGGCTCGGGCGTACGGTCGCTGACCTCGACGCCACCGACCCTGGAGGAACTGTTCCTGCGGCACTACCAGGACGACGTCCGGGTGAACGGCGAAGGGACGATGGCGCGATGACCACCGCGACCGCTGCCGTACGGGGTGCGGTGCGGGCCCGGAGTTCCCGCCAACTCGCCGGGACCGGCACGCTGTTGAGGTTCTCCCTGCGCCGCGACCGGCTGATGATGCCGCTGTGGGTCGGCGTGATCGGCCTGCTGGTGCTGTCCATGCCGAACTCCCTGAAGTCCGTCTACGGCACCGCCGCCGAACGCGCCGAGCTCGCCCGCCAGATGCTCACCAACAGCTCCCTGCGTGCCACGTACGGGCCGGTGTTCGACGACTCGCTCGGCGGACTCACCGCCTGGCGCATCGGCGGCTACGCCGGTCTGTTCGCCGGGATCATGAGCCTGCTCATCGTCGTACGGCACACCCGCGAGGAGGAGGAGAGCGGGCGCCAGGAACTCCTCTCGTCGGCGATGGTGGGGCGCCGGGCCCCGCTGACGGCGGCGCTGCTGGCCGCCCTCGTCGCCAACGGCGTGCTCACGCTGCTCATCGCGGGCGGGCTGGCAGGGCAGGGCGGTGCCGGGGCGCTGGCCCTCGGGCTCGGCGTCGGGGGCGTCGGCATGGTCTTCGCCACCATGGCGGCGATCGTCGCCCAGCTCACCGAGAGCGCGCGGCTCGCCAAGGGGCTGACGGGCGGGCTGCTCGGCGCGGCGTTCGTGCTGCGGGCGGCGGGCGACTCGTCGACGAGCGACGGTTCCTCCGTACTGACCTGGGTGTCGCCGCTGGGGTGGCTGGAGAACGAACGCCCCTTCGCGCAGGAGCGGTGGTGGGTGCTGCCCCTGTTCGTCGCGGCCGTGGTGATCCAGGGCGCGGTCGCCTACGAACTCGCCGGGCGGCGCGACGTCGGGATGAGCTTCCTGCCGACCCGGCCGGGGCCCGCGCGGGGGCGGCTCGGGTCGGCGGGGGCGCTGGCCTGGCGGCTGCAGCGGGGTGCCGTGCTGGGGTGGAGCCTCGGGTTCCTCGCCGCGGGGGCCGCGTTCGGCGGGATCACGAAGGGGGCCGCCGATCTCGTCGGGAGCAACGACAAGACCCGGCAGATCATCGAGCGGATGGGCGGGCAGTCCGGGATCACGGACGCGTTCCTCGCGGCCATGGTCGGCATGCTCGGGATGGTGGCCGCGCTGTACATCGTCTCTTCGGTGCTGCGGCTGCACGGTGAGGAGACCTCGCAGCGGGCGGAACCGGTGCTGGCGAACGCGGTGGGGCGGCTGCGGTGGGCCTGCGGCCATCTGGTCGTCGCCTTCGGCGGCGCGGCGCTCATCATGGCGCTGGGCGGGCTCGGCCTCGGACTCGGCTACGGCCATGAGCTCCGGCCCGTGCTCGGCGCCTGCCTCGTCCAGGTCGCGGCGGTCTGGACGCTGGGCGGGCTCGCGGTCCTTCTCTACGGGGTCTCGCCCCAGCTGGCCCCCGGCGCCTGGGGCGCGGCCGGAGTGGCCCTCCTGCTGGGCTGGATCGGCCCCGCCCTGAACGTCCCCCAGGCCGCCATGGACCTCTCCCCCTTCGGCCACCTCCCCAAGCTGCCGGGCGGGGAGATGGCATGGACACCGGTACTGATCCTGACGGCGATCGCGCTGGCCCTGACCGCCACGGGTCTGGCGGTGTTGCGGCGAAGGGACATGAGCACCTGAGGGCGGGCGCACGCGTGCCTGGTGCGGGGGCCGGGAACCCCGGGCCCCCGCACCCCGTCCATGAGGGGCATGGGGCAGAGGATGCAGGCCGCGGGCGGATGTCTGATCGCTGTCGTCGGCGCGGGGGCGGGGCCGGCGGTCTGGGCCGTCAACAGCCGCGGCCGGTTCCAGCGGTTCGAGCAGGGGCCCGACCGGAGCGTGCTCTATGCCGAGCTGCCCCTGATGGTCCTCGGCGGGACGGCCGCCGCGCTGGGGCTCCGGGCCCTGGGATTCCGGGCCCTCGGCCGACGGGTCAGAGCACGACGCTGAGCCCCTCGAGCCCGCGGATCACGAAGTTCGGCTTGCGCTCCGGCTCCGCGGCGAGGGCCAGCGTCGGCGCCTTCTCCAGCAGAGCGCCCAAGGACGCCGCCAGTTCGAGGCGGGCCAGCGGGGCGCCGATGCAGTAGTGGATGCCGGCGCTGAAGGAGATGTGGGGGTTGTCGGCGCGGGAGAGATCCAGGCTCTCCGGGGACGCGAAGACCTCCGGGTCGTGGTTGGCGGAGCCGAAGAGCAGGGCGATCTCCGCCCCCCGGGGAACGGTCGTGCCGTCGATCTCGATGTCCTCCAGAACCCACCGTTCGAAGAGCTGGAGCGGGGTGTCGTAGCGCATCAGCTCCTCCACCGCCGTGGGGATCAGCGAACGGTCACCGCGCAGGGCCGCCAACTGGTCGGGGTTGCGGAACAGCGCCCACCACCCGTTCACCGTGGCGTTCACC
Organism: Streptomyces sp. NPDC107454; assembly: GCF_055582885.1. Taxonomy (NCBI): domain Bacteria; kingdom Bacillati; phylum Actinomycetota; class Actinomycetes; order Kitasatosporales; family Streptomycetaceae; genus Streptomyces; species Streptomyces sp. NPDC107454. The sequence continues at coordinate 287,615 of NZ_JBVJPA010000005.1, forward strand.
GTCGCCTCGTGGCCCGCGTTCAGCAGCAGGACACAGGTGGAGATCATCTCCTGTTCGGTCAGGCGGTCGCCCTCGTCGTGCGCGGCGATGAGGCCCGAGATCAGGTCGCCGCCCGGCTCCTTGCGGCGCGCGGCGATCAGCTCCCGGAGGTACTCGGTGAACTCCACCGACGCCCGGACCGCCTTCTCCGCCGTCTCCTCGGAAGGGTTCAGCTCGTACATCCCGCAGATGTCCGCCGACCACGGCCTGAGCGGTGCCCGGTCCGGCTCCGGGATGCCCAGCATCTCGGCGATCACGGCGACCGGGAGCGGCTCGGCGACATCGGTGAGCAGATCACCGCCGCCGGCCGCCACCAGGCCGGCGACCAGCTCGTTCGCCAGCCGGTCCACATACGGCCTGAGCTGCTCGACCGTGCGCGGTGTGAACGCCTTGGAGACCAGCCGTCGGATCCGCGTGTGGTCCGGCGGCTCCAGGTCCAGCATTCCGTGGTCGTTGAGAACGTGGAACGGCTCGTGCTCGGGCGGAGGTGCCGTCCGGCCGAAGTCCTCGTGCGTGTAACGGTGCTGATAGGTCCGGCCCAGCCGCCGCTCCCGCAGCAGCGCCGACACGTCCGCGTGGTGCGGGACCAGCCACTGGTCGGTGGGCTCGTAGTAGTGGACCCGGCCGCGCTCACGCAGCTCCGCGTACGCGGGGTACGGGTTCGCCACGAACTCCGGGCTCCAGGGATCGAAGGCCGACGGTGTCTGCGGAGACTGCGAGGACTGCGAGGGCTGCGGGGACTGCGGGGACTGCGGGGTGTGCGAGGCTGCCATGGGCGGACGCTAGCTCGACTCGGCCCCGCTGAACAGGGGTGTCCCGGCGGCCGAGCCTCCGGCGGGGACCCCCGTACCCCGCCCTCGGCCCGGCCGCCGCGCTCCCCCGGCCGGTCGGCCACCCGGGTCACCTGGGTGTGATCAGCCTCGCCTCGTACGCGAACACCGCCGCCTGTGTGCGGTCCCGCAGGCCCAGCTTCACCAGGATCCGGCTCACATGGGTCTTGATCGTGGACTCGGCGACGAACAGGTGCGAGGCGATCTCCGCGTTCGACAGACCCTGGGCGATCAGGACCAGCACCTCCGTCTCCCGCTCGGTCAGCTCGCCGTAGGCCGCCTGGGCCGTGGCCGAGAGCCTCGGAGCGTCCGAGAGCTTGGAGAACTCGGTGATCAGCCGCTTGGTCACGGACGGGGCGAGCAACGCCTCCCCGGCCGCCACCACCCGCACCCCGTCGGCGAGTTGTCGCGCCGAGGCGTCCTTGAGCAGAAAGCCCGAGGCTCCCGCGCGCAGCGCCTGGTACACGTACTCGTCGAGGTCGAAGGTGGTCAGCACCAGCACCTTCGCGGCGCTGTCCGCGGCGACGATCTCCCGGGTCGCCTCGATGCCGTTCATCTCCGGCATGCGGATGTCCATCAGGACGACGTCCGGCCCGAGCTCTCGGACCCGCTCGACCGCGTCCCGGCCGTTGACCGCCTCGCCGACCACCTCGATGTCCGGCATCGCGCCGAGCAGCACCGAGAAGCCCTCGCGGACCATCACCTGGTCGTCGGCTATCAGGACGCGGATGGTGCCGTTCGTCATCCGGACTCCTCCGCCGCCCGCAGCGGCACCGGCAGGAAGACCGTCACCTCGTAGCCCCCGTCGTCCGTCTCGCCCGTCGTCATCTCACCGTCCAGCATCGTGACCCGCTCGCGCATCCCGGTGATGCCGTGCCCCGCGCCGTGGGTCGACTTCACGAGGGTCGTGGTCTGCGCGGGGCCGTTGACTATGCGCAGGCCGAGCCCGCCGAGAACGTAGCCGATCTCGACGCGGGCCGTCGCGCCCGGCGCGTGCCGCAGGGTGTTGCTCAGCGCCTCCTGGACTATGCGGTACGCCGACAGCTCCACGCCCTGCGGGAGTTCGCGCACCGCGCCCGTGACCGTCTTCTCCACGCTCAGACCCGCCTCCCGCACATTGGCGAGGAGCCCGCCGAGGTCGGCGAGGGTGGGCTGCGGGGCGTCCGGGGCCTCGTAGTCCGCGGCCCGTACGACACCGAGGACACGGCGCAACTCGGTGAGCGCCGCCACCGCGTTCTCCCGGATCGTGACGAAGGCCTGCTCCAGCTCGGGCGGTGGGTTCTCCACCCGGTAGGGCGCGGCCTCCGCCTGGATGGCGACCACCGACATGTGGTGGGCCACCACGTCGTGCAGCTCGCGGGCGATCGTGGTGCGCTCCTCCAGGAGGGTGCGCCTGGAGCGCTCCTGCGCCGTCTCCGTCTGGTGGGCGGTGACCTCCTGCTCGGCCGCGCGGCGTACATGCAGGACGGTGACGACCAGGAGGGCGAGGGCGGAGAGGAACAGCAGCGGAGCCGCGTTGCTCCCCATGTGCCCGGCGCCGAAGAGGGACTCGGACATGAATCCGTACCACGCGGTCACCCCCCACATCCAGGCGGCGGTGCGCGGCCGCGTCCGCAGCGCCACGACCGTCAGCACCACCAGGTGGGTGATGAAGGCACCCGGCGGCCAGGGCCAGTCGCCCCAGCTGCCGCTGAACACGGCCGCGAACGGCGTCGCCGCCATGGAGAACCAGAAGGCTCCGACCGGCCGGACGAGCGTCAGCAGGACCGGGAGCAGCGCGAGGAGGCTGGGCACCAGGCTCTCGATGCCGGGGCCGCCCTGGTTCGTGGTGCTCGCGACGGCCATCGCGAGCAGTCCGCACGCCGTGACCACGGCGTGCGGAGTCCAGGCCGCGTACTCCCTGACGCGCTCGGGGAGGTGCCGGGCGAGCGGACCGTCCACCCGCATCCGCGGCAGCGGGCGGTAGGCGAAGGCGTCGTGGAACAGGTCCTGCCGCAGCCCGCGCAGGGCGTCCGCGGCCAGCCGGAACTCCGGGCTGCGGGGCTTGGCCCCGCCCGGCGGCTTCATCTGCGTCTGGGTCGTCTCGGTCACGTTCAAAACGGTAGGCCGCCTGCGGGGTCGCGGTCGTCACCAGTGAGAAGGGTCCTGCGGGATCCGTCTCAGGTACTACGGGTATCCCCCGGGCTCAGTAGCCGGACGGGCGCACCAGGCCCGACTCGTAGGCGAAGACCGCGGCCTGGGTGCGGTCGCGCAGGCCCAGCTTCACCAGGATGCGGCCCACATGGGTCTTCACGGTCTGCTCGGCGACGACCAGGCGCTCGGCGATCTCCGCGTTCGACAGGCCCTGCGCGATGAGGGCCAGCACCTCCGTCTCCCGCTCGGTCAGCTCGCCCACGCGCTGCTTGAGCGGGGCGCGGGGTGTGGAGTCCAGGCGGGAGAACTCGGCGATGAGACGGCGGGTGATCCCGGGGGCGAGCAGCGCGTCGCCCGCCGCGACCACCCGTACCGCCTCGGCCAGCTGGTCGGCGGACGCGTCCTTGAGCAGGAACCCGGAGGCGCCGGCCCGCAGCGCCTCATACACGTACTCGTCGAGGTCGAAGGTGGTGAGCACCAGCACCTTGATGTGCGGGGTCTCGCCGGTGATGCGTCTGGTCGCGTCGATGCCGCCGAGCTCGGGCATGCGGATGTCCATCAGCACGATGTCCGGGGCGAGTTCGGCGACCTTGGCGATCGCGTCCAGGCCGTCGACCGCCTGGCCGACCACCTCGATGTCGGGCTGGGTGTTGAGCAGCACGGTGAAACCCTGGCGGACCATCTGCTGGTCATCGGCGATCAGTACGCGGATGGTGCTGCTCGTCATGGGCTCTCGTCTCCTGTGCGGCCTGAACGATCGACGTCGGTGGAAGGGGGAGGGGAAAGATCGGTGGAAGGGGCGTCGCCCGTGACCGCGCCGTCGCGGGGCAGGAAGGCCGCCACCACGAATCCGCCGTGCGAGGTCTCGGAGGTCACGAGGGTGCCGCCCAGCATCGCGGCGCGCTCCCGCATGCCGAGCAGCCCGTGCCCCGCGCCCGGGGACGGCGGGGCGGGACGCTCGGGTCTGGAGTTGATCACCCGGACCTGAAGCCCGCGCGGGAAGTGCCACAGCTCGACGCGGACCGCCGAACCGGGCGCGTGCCGCAGGGCGTTGCTCAGCGCCTCCTGGATGATCCGGTACGCCGACAGCTCCACGCCGGGCGGCAGTGGGAGCTGCTCGCCGGTGATCTCCGTGGTGACCTGGAGACCGGCGGCGCGGGTGTTCTCGACGAGGGCGTCGAGGCGGTCGAGCGTGGGCTGCGGGGAGTTGGGGGCGGCACCGGTGCCCGCACCGAGGCCGTACGGGTCCTCGGGGTTCTCGGAGCGCAGCACGCCGAGGACGCGGCGCAGTTCGGTGAGCGCCTCCAGGGCGTTCTGCCGGATGCCCTCGAGGTTCTCCTTCAGTTCGTCGGAGGGGTTCTCGACCAGGTGCGGGGCGACCTGGGCCTGGATGGAGATCACCGACATGTGGTGAGCGACCACGTCGTGCAGCTCGCGCGCGATCCGGCTGCGCTCCTCGAGGAGGGTGCGGCGGGCGCGCTCCTCCTCGGTCTGCGAGGCCTGTGCGACGAGTTGGGTGCGGGCCTCGCGGCGGCCACGCAGGGCGATGCCCAGGAGGACCACCGCGGCGAAGACGACGACCGCCAGGAACCCCGTCGAGTGGTACAGCTGTCCGCCGACCAGGCCCTGCATGACGTACGTCAGCAGGGCGGTCACGGACAGCGCGCCGATGGCCACCCGTGCGGGCAGCCGCAGCGCCAGCAGGAAGAGCACCAAGGCCTGCGCGACCAGCGCGGGTGTACTCCACGGCCAGTCGGGGCGCGACGCCGGGATGTCCGCCATCATGTGCGACCTGGCTCCGGCGGCGGCCAGGAGCGTGGCGCCCAGCGACAGCCACCATGCCGGCACGGGCCGCCGCAGGGCGAGGGCGAGCGCCACGCCCTGTGCGGCCCCGGTCGCCTCACCCAGCGGGACCCCGAGTCGATAGGTTTCGTCGAGCTCGGCCACGCCCTCGAGTGCGAGCCCGAGCGCGATCAGGCACAGCACCACGTGCGGCAGCCAGCGCAGCCAACGGGGCCGGGACAGCGGGGGCAGCGGGGCCGGCGACGGTGACGCGAGGTCGGTGAGGACCTCGCGCAGGAGGACGCGGATCGGCTCGCTGTCCGGGGGTCTCGGCTCGGCGCTGGTCACGTGATCACCCTAGGCACGGCGGGCCGCTCGCGATCCCGCCGGACCACCACGACGGTGGACGCGGACGACCCGGGAGGGACGGCCGGACCGGCGGCGCGGACCCTGCTCGTAGGACCGAAAGGCGACCCAGCAGACGCCGAGCGCGAAGGCGAAGACCGGGAGCCAGGCGAGGCGGGCCACCACCCAGCCCAGACCGTCGGGAACCATGTGCAGACCGGGCAGCCTTCCCACCAGCAGGCCCACGGCGGTGACCGCCATCATGGACGTCTGGTGCCAGAGGAATATCGTCATCGCCGACAGATTGACCAGGGCCACCGCAGCCCATGCCAGGGGGCGCCGCAACCACCGGCGCAACGACTCGCGCAGCAGAAGAGCGAGGCCGCACTGGGCCATGCCGAAGGTGACCGCGGCCAGCGTCGGCGGGTTCAGGTTCGAGACCGCCGCACCCGGGACGCCGACCATCGACGCCGGGTAGCCGGCCCACGTCACCAGCACCGCGGTCGCCGCCGCGCCGCACAGGAGCAGCACCCAGCCCGCACGCCGCCGGTCCAGCTCGCCGCGCGTCCAGGCCGCGCCCAGCGTGTACGGGACCATCCAGCCCGCCGCCACGTTCACCCAGCCGAGCCAGGCCGGGCCGCCCAGTCCGAAGCGCATCAGGTCCACGTGGAGAACGACGGCCAGCGGCCACAGCGGGTTGAGCCGGGTGAGCAGGGGCGTCGCGGCGGTCAGTCCCGCGAAGACCAGGAGGAACCACAGGGGGGACAGGGCGAGTTTGACGAGGGTGTGGACCGTGCCGACTCCCGTGCCCGACGCGAGGAGGCCGACGGTGGCCACCGTCCAGAGGGTCAGTACCGCGGCCACGGGTTTGAAGAGCCGCGTGAGGCGGGCGCGCAGCCACTGTCCGTACGTCGTGCCGCGCGCCCGCGCCGACGCGTAGCTCTTCGTCGCCACATGGCCGCCGACCAGGAAGAACACCGCGAGCGTCTGGAAGGCCCAGGAGATGGGGGCCAGCCACGGCATGTGCTGCAACGGGCTGGCCGTGTGCAGCGCGCCGCCGTCCGCGACCAGGGCCGTCACCAGCCAGTGGCCCAGGACCACGCCGAGGATCGCGAAGGCGCGCAGGGCGTCGACCGCGCGGTCCCGCTCCGCGGGGGTGGCGGCGTCGATACGGCGGGCGCCGTCCCCGATGGCGTGGGTGGCGGTGCGCAGGGCGGCGGCCGTGGGGGTGGAGGGGGGTGTGCGTCGCTTCGGTGCGGTCTGTGGGGGCGCCTCTGGATGGGTCGTTCGGCGGGTGGCTGCCTCTTCATGAAGCGTCGACTTACGCACGGGTTACCTCCGAGGTGTCTCCGAGGACGATCCGGGCGAGGTTGTCCAAGGACACGGAGCCCGGTTTGAAGTAGTCGCTGTGGCCGCCGGTGCCCGCCGCGAAGACGCGGGCGCCGAAGGCCGGGGACACCGGGTCGGCGCCGAAGCCGACGGTGGTGCCGAAGAGATCGGCGTGGACGTGCGGCACGTTCACGATCCAGTCGTCGGCGCCTCGGGCCGCCCAGATCCGGGCGGAGGTGCGCAGTGCCGGCACGGAGTCCGCGCCCGTGCCCGGGCTGCCGATGAGGGCGATGTCGTCCACGTCCAGCCCGCGTGCCGCGCGGCCGCAGACGACCGTGCCGTACGAGTGGCACAGCAGGGAGACGTGCGCCTTCTCGCCGACGACGCCCCGCAGTTCGCGCATGAACCGCTTCAGCGGCGGGGCCGCGTCCTCGGCGCGGCCGGTCGTCAGGACCGTGGTGCTGACCGTGCCCGGTGTCTCGTAGCCGAGCCAGGCGATGACCGCCGTATGCGGACGTGAGGTGGATCCGTGGGTTCCGAGGGCTCCGTGGCGACCGTCGAGGCTGTTGGGGCTGTTGAGGCGGTCTTGGAGGGCTGCCGCTCCTGCTCGGAAGCGGCCGTAGGTCTCCAAGGTCGTGTCGGAACCCGGGACCAGGACCGCGACGCGGTCGGCGTGGGCGAGGTCGCCGAGGACCTCGACGGCCAGTCCCTGGCCGCGGCCGTCGAAGGTGAGGAAGCGGCGGGAGGGGGCGGCCAGGGCGCGGTCCGCGGCGGCGCGGGTGCGGTCGCCGTGGGCGGCGGCCATGCGGGACGCCTCCGCGGCGTTCGCCCGGTTCGCCGTGTACGCCTTGTCCAGCGTCGCTCTCGTCGGCGGGGCGAGGGTGGCGGGGGCCGGGGCGGGGATCCGGGGGCGGGCCGCGGCGGAGACGGGGACGACCACGGCGGCCGTGACCAGGGCGGCGAGCAGGGCGCGGCTCAGACGTCGGAGGAATCTGGTGCGGGAGGTGGGAGGCGGGGGTGCCTTGGATGGCTGAGATGCCTTGGGTGGCTGAGGTGGGCCGGGCCGCTCAAGAGCCGGATCAGATGGTGTTGTTCGGGTGGCTTTCGCCCTTCCCGCCGCGGTCGGCTTCCCCCGGAGCTCCATGGCGTCCTTCCCATCCGGTCCGCCCGCTCATCGGGCGCCTCTGGATGGGAAGTTACGGATCGTGACGTGTCGTTCGCGTCCCGCCAGGGAGCTCATCTTGGAGGTAGCTCTCAGGTACTACGGGTATGACCGGGGCGCGCTACCAAGCCAGTTGGGCGATCTCCTCGGCCACCACCGCGCACGCGTCCGCCGCCGGGTCGATCAGCGGGAAGTGCCCCACGTCCTCCAGGAGCGTCAGGCCGACCACCTCGCCCGCCCTCGCCGCCGCCTCCGCGTACGACTCGGCGACCGCCTCCGGAACGACGACGTCGGTGCGACCCTGCACGAGGGTCGTGGCGATGCCGGTGGGGAGCAGGAACGCCGGGTCGGCGTACGGCAGCCGCTCCGCGAACCTGGCCTCGCCGCCGAGGAGTTGGCGGGAGGCGCCGGAGCAGACGTTCAGCTTCTCGGCGACCGTGAAGTCCGCGATCGGAGCGAGGGCCACGACACCGCGCAGCGGGGCGGGACGGTCGGTGCGCCAAGGAGCGTCGGCCGGCAGGACGTGACGCGCGGCGGCCCATAGGGCCAGGTGGCCGCCGGCCGAGTGGCCGGTGATCACCGTGCGGCGGAGGTCCGCCCCCGGCAGGTGCTCGCGGGCGAGCGCCGGCAGCGCGTCGAGTGCGGCCGCGATGTCGTCGAAGGTGTCCGGCCAGCGGCCCGCGACCGGGCCCTCGCCGCCCTGCGCGGGGATCGCGGCGCCCCGGCGGTACTCCACGTTGGCCACGGCGAAGCCCCGGCGGGCCAGGAAGTCCGCGAACGGGGTGATGTGGCGACGGTCGTACGGGGCGCGCCAGGCGCCGCCGTGCAGGACGATCACCAGCGGGGCGGGGACCTCGGGGTCGGGTTCGCGCGGGGTGTAGAAGTCGATCACCTGGTCGGGATGGTCGCCGTATGTGGCGGTGCCGTCGGGGTCGACCGGCGGGTGGGAGAAGGCCGAGGCCTCCTCGGCGGCGTCCCGTGCTGCGGCGTCGTCCGGCATGCTCCAACCTCTCAGCGGTGAAACGGATTTGGCGGACCAGGAGTGAATTCGGCCGTTGGCGGGGACGGTATCAGGCCCGTGACGTGCGTCTACACCCGGATGTCACGCTCGGTGAGGGGTAAACGGATCTGGTGTTTCGTTACGCTGGGTGGGTTACTTGAACGGCATCGCTAAGGAGTCCGTCATGTCCGCCGAGTCCGGCACCGTGGGTCGTGGCGAGCCTGGCACCGTGGGTTCTGGTGTACCTGGCACCGTAGGTCCTGGTGTACCCGGCACCGTACGTCCTGGTGGGCGTACCGCCCGGGTTCGTGCGGCCGTGTTGCGTGCCGCCGGGGATGTACTCGCCGAGGAGGGGTTCGCGCATCTCGATCTCGCCGATGTGGCACGGCGGGCGGAGGTCGGGAAGACGACGGTGTACCGGCGGTGGGGGTCGGTGACGGGGCTCGTCGCCGATCTGCTGAGTGACATGGCGGAGCAGTCGTCGCCGCGTACGGAGACCGGGTCCGTACTCGGTGATCTGCGGGCCAACGCCGCGTTGGTGCGGCGGACGCTGGCCGATCCTCGGCAGGGGGCGTTGTTTCGGGCCGTGATCGCGGCGGCGACGTGTGATGTGCGTACGGCGGAGGCGTTGCGGCGGTTCTATGACGTACGGGTGAGTGAGTGGGTGCCGTGTGTCGAGGAGGGGGTGGCTCGGGGGGAGTTGCCCGTGGGGACCGATGCGGCGATGGTCGTACGGGCGGTGTCGGCGCCGTTGTACTACTCGTTGCTGACTGTTGGGGTGGTGCCGGACGAGGGGGGTGCTGAGCGGGCGGCGGAGGGGGCGTTTGCTGCGGCGGTGGCGGGGGTGTATGTCGTTGGGGGTTGATCGCCCCCGCCGCCCCTACCCGTCCCATCCCCAGGGGCTCCGCCCCTTCAACCCCACCGGGGGCTACGCCCCCGAGCCCCCACGGGGCTGCCGCCCCTGCACCCCACCAGAGGCACGCCCCCACACCCCCAGCGGGGCTCCGCCCCCACACCCCACCAGAGGCACGCCCCCCAAACTCCCCCCGCGGGGCTCCGCCCCCGCACCCCCAGCGGGGCTCCGCCCTCGCACCCCACCGGGGGCTGCCGCCCCCTGGACCCCCGCAGAGTTCCACCCCGGACCCCCACGGGACTACGGCCCCCCAACCCCCTTGGGGCTCCACCCCGGACCCCCACGGGACTACAGCCCCCCAACCCCCTTGGGGCTCCACCCCGGACCCCCACGGGACTACAGCCCCCCAACCTCCGTGGGGCTCCGCCCCGGACCCCCACGGGGCTGCGGCCCCGAACCCCGCATCGGCCTGAACGGGCTCGTCCTCGGGCCCCCGGGCGGGCTGGAGGGGCGGGTGGGGTGCGGTCTCTGGCCTCGTCCCTCGAACACGGGCGACCGAGGATTTTAGGGGCGCGGGGAACTGCGCGATCGGCCCCCACCGGCCCGCACCCGGGCGACTACGGCCGCCCAGGGATACGGGGCGCAGCCCCGGACCCAGGGGCGCGGGGAACTGCGCGAACGGCCCCCACCGGCCCGCACCCGAACCGCGCGGCGAACCGGTCGGCCTCAGGTCACCGTTTCGCCCAGCACCCGTGCCGCCCGTTCCGCGTCCCCGAAGCCCACGTAGAGGGGGGTGAAGCCGAAGCGGAGGACGTCGGGGTGGCGGAAGTCGCCCACGACGCCCCGTTCGATCAGGCGCTTCATCACCTCGCCCGCGTCCGCGCAGCGCAGGGCGACCTGGCTGCCGCGTTCGGCGTGGTGGAACGGGGTCAGGGACTCGACGCGCCCCCGGGGGACGTACGCCTCGACGCATTCCAGGAAGAAGTCGGTCAGGGCGAGGGACTTGGTGCGGACGGAGTCGATCGAGACGCCCTCCCACACCTCCAGCGCGGCCTCCAGGGCCAGCATGGAGAGGATGTCCGGGGTGCCGACGCGGCCCCGCAGGGCGCCCGGGGCCGGCTCGTAGGCGGGGCTCATGCCGAAGGGGTCGGCGTGGGAGTTCCAGCCGGGGAGCGGAGAGTCGAAACGGGGCTGGAGGTCGGCGCGGACGTAGAGGTACGCCGGGGAGCCCGGGCCTCCGTTCAGGTACTTGTATGTGCAGCCGACGGCCAGGTCGACCCCGTGGGTGTCGAGGTCCACCGGCAGTGCCCCGGCACTGTGGCACAGGTCCCAGACCGCCAGGGCGCCCGCGTCGTGGATCGCGGACGTGAGAGCCGGGAGGTCGTACAGACGGCCGGTGCGGTAGTCGACGTGGTTCAGGAGGACCGCCGCCGTGCGGGGGCCCAGCGCGGAGGGGACGTCCGCCGGATCCAGGGGGCGCAGTTCACAGCCCGTCAGGCGGGCCGCGGACGCCGCGATGTAGCCGTCCGTCGGGAACGTCGTCGCGTCGACGATGATCTCGTCACGCCCGTCGGAGGTCAGGGCGGCCAGGCGGACCGCTCCCACCAGGGCCTTGAAGACGTTCACGCTCGTGGAGTCGCCCACCACGATCTGGCCGGGGGCCGCTCCGACCAGCGGCGCGATCCGGTCGCCGATCCGTTCCGGTGCCGTCCACCAGCCGCTCTCCTCCCAGGAGCGGATGCGCATCTCGCCCCACTGGCGGCGTACGACGTCGTCGACCCGGCCGGGGACCGACGCCGGGAGCGCGCCGAGCGAGTTCCCGTCGAGGTACACCACGTCGTCCAGGACGAACTGCGCGCGCAGTTTGGCGAGTTCGTCGGAGGCGTCCAGCTCGGCGGCCCTGACACCCAGGCCGGACCGCTCGGAGACACCCGGTTCAGACCGCAGTTCAGACCGCTCAGACATGAGACCTCGCCGTCCACAGCTCGGGGAACACGTTCTTCTGCGCCCGCTTCTCCAGCCACGCCACCCCGGCGGAGCCACCCGTGCCCGTCTTCGCGCCCATCGCGCGGCGCGTCGCGACGAGATGGTCGTTGCGCCATCGCCACACCAGTTCGGCGACGTCCGTCAACGCCTCGCCGAGGCGGGCGAGTTCGTCGTGCTCGTCGCCCGCGTACAGGGCCGTCCACACCGCCTCCACCTCCGCCGAGGACTCGTAACGCCGGGACACGTCCCGGCCGAGCACGGACTTGGGGACCGCGTGCCCGCGGCGCGCCAGCAGCCTCAGGACCTCGTCGTAGAGGCTCGGTTCGTGCAGTGCCTTCTCCAGTTCCGCGTGCACGCGCGGCGCGCCCCGGTGCGGGACCAGCATGGACGCGGACTTCTCGCCGAGCAGGAACTCCATCCGGCGGTACATCGCGGACTGGAAGCCGGACCCCTCGCCGAGGGCCGAGCGGTAGGAGTTGAACTGGGCGGGGGTGAGCTGGGCGAGGGGCCGCCAGGAGGCGTTCAGCGCCTCCAGCTCCCGTACGGACCGCTTCAGCGCGGCCACCGCGACCGGCACCCGGTCCTCGCGGAGCGCGTTCGCCGCGGTCTCCCACTCGTGGACGATGACCGTGAACCACAGCTCCATGACCTGGGTGGTGACCAGGAAGACCATCTCTCCGGGGTCGTCGGAGAGGGTGTGCTGGAGGTGGGTCAGAACGTCCGCCTGGACGTAGTCCTCGTACGGGGTCGTTCCTTGGAAGTCGAGATGCGGGGTCTCGGGCTCCTGAGCCTCGACGGGCCGAGCCTGCTGGGACGACATCGCTGTCTCCTGATGCGTACTCCGGGTAGCGGTCCGCCCCTGCCGTTTTCGACACGGGGGCCCCGGTCCCCACCGGGCATCCTCCACAATCGTCACCCGAAACCGCAAGGTCCGCCCGGTCACATCGACCAGGCGGACCCATATGACCTGCGAGTACATCCAGGGAGGACTCAGCCCAGCGTCTGCGCCGCCGTCGGCGAGGAGTCCTTCAGGAACTGGCTGCAGCGCTCGTACTCCTCCTGCTCGCCGATCGTCTGCGCGGCGCGGGCGAGGGCGTGCAGGGCGCGCAGGAAGCCGCGGTTCGGCTCGTGCTCCCAGGGCACCGGGCCATGGCCCTTCCAGCCGTTGCGGCGCAGGGAGTCCAAACCGCGGTGATAGCCCGTACGGGCGTAGGCGTACGACTCGACGACACTGCCTCGCTCGAACGCGTCGTCGGCCAGCTGGGCCCAGGCGAGCGAGGAGGTGGGGTACTTGGCGGCGACATCCGCGGGCGCCGTGCCGTTCGCGAGGAGCTCGCGCGGCTGCGGGTCGTCGGGGAGGTGAGTCGGGGGCGGGCCCCCGAGGAGGTTCTCGTGAATCGTCATACGTTCCAGTCTGCGGCACCCTCCGGGGGTTGTGCCGTACGGGGTACCCGGTGCACGAGCAGCCGCCCCGGAGCCACGGCGGGCGGCCCCGCCTCCCGGTCTCACCCGGGCTGGGGCGGGCGCGGGCGCGAAGGCTCCAAGGGCGGGGACGTCACACAGCCGTGCGTACGGCACTGGGGGCGCCGGCAGTCGGGGGCCGGACGGCGCACGGTCGCGAAGGCCACCACCGCCCCGACGACCAGCACCCCGGCGCACAGGGGCATCGCACGCCGGAAGGCGGCGTTGAAGGCGTCCGCCGAGCGGTACGCCTCCGGGCCCATCCCGGCCAGCAGGGGCAGCGCGGCCACCGCGATCAGTCCGGCCGCGCGGGCCGCCGCGTTGTTGATCCCGCTGGCCAGGCCCGCCCGCCCGGCGTCCACGGAGGCGAGCACGGTCGCGGTCAGGGGCGCGACCAGGGTCACCATGCCCGCGCCCATCACCACCAGCGCGGGAAGCACATCGCCGAGGTACGAGGCGTGCGGGCCCACCCGCAGCATGAGCAGCATGCCCGTCGCACACAGCAGCGGGCCGACGGTGAGCGGGATGCGCGGGCCGATGCGCTGGGCGAGCTCGCCGGAGCGGGCGGAGAAGAGCAGCATCAGGACGGTCGTCGGCAGCATGGCCGTACCGGCGCCCAGGGCCGAGTAGCCCGCCACGACCTGGAGCTGGAGCGCGGTCAGGAAGAAGAAGCCGCCGAAGGCCGCGTACACGCACAGCGTGACGAGGTTGACGGCCGTGAACTGCCGCGACGAGAAGATGTCCGGCGGCATCATCGGGTCGGGGCGGCGCCGCTCGACGTACACGAAGGCCACGCCGGCCGCCACGCCCCCGACCGCCGACACCCAGACCAGTACGGAACCGCTCGTGGCCTCGATCAGGGCGTACGTCACCAGGGCGAGCGCCAGGGCGCCGAGGACGGCGCCGAGGACGTCGAAGCCCCGGCCGTGCGCACGGCCGTCGGACGACTCGGGGACGTGGCGCACGGCGATGGGGGCGCAGATCAGCGCCACCGGAACGTTGAGCAGGAAGACCCAGCGCCAGCCGGGACCGTCCACCAGCCAGCCGCCCAGGAACGGGCCGACCGCCGCGCCGACGCCACCGAAGCCCGACCACAGGCCGACGGCCCTGGCGCGGTCGTCCGGGTGGAAGGAGGCCTGGATGATCGCGAGCGAACCGGGGGTGAGCAGGGCTCCGCCGATGCCCTGCAGGGCGCGGGCCGCGATCAGTACGCCGCCGGTGGGCGCAAGGCCACACAGCAGCGAGGCGGCGGCGAACCACACCACGCCGAGGACGAAGATCTTGCGCCGTCCGAAGCGGTCGCCGAGTGACCCGCCGAGCAGGATCAGGCCCGCGAGGGTCAGCATGTACGCGTTCACGGTCCACTGGAGTGCCGCGAGGCCCGTGCCCAGGTCACGGCCGATCGTGGGCAGCGCGACGTTGACGACCGTCGAGTCCAGCAGTGCCATGCTGGAGCCGAGGACGGTGGTCAGCAGGATCCACTTGCCGGTGGGACTGGAGATCCGCACACCGGGCCCCGGTCCCGCTCCCTCGCCCGATGTCTTCCGCAGAGGCACAGCCATACCTCGGAGCATACGGAAGGGCCCGGCACCGCGGGGGTGCCGAGCCCTTACTCGTACGGTCCTGACCGGGGGAACCCGGCGGTCCTGACCGGGGAAACCCGGGTGACTACTTGAGCTTGTTGCCCGCGGAGCGCAGCATCTCGCACGCCTCGGTGACACGCGCCGCCATGCCCGCCTCGGCGAGCTTGCCCCAGGTGCGCGGGTCGTAGGTCTTCTTGGAGCCGACCTCGCCGTCGACCTTCAGGACACCGTCGTAGTTCTTGAACATGTGGTCCGCGACGGGGCGCGTGAACGCGTACTGGGTGTCGGTGTCGAGGTTCATCTTCACGACGCCGTTCTCCAGGGCGGTGGCGATCTCCTCGGCCGTGGAGCCGGAGCCGCCGTGGAAGACGAAGTCGAACGGGGACGGCTTGCCGTACTTGGCGGCGACGCCGTCGTTCAGCTCCTTCAGGAGGTCGGGGCGCAGGACGACGTTGCCCGGCTTGTAGACGCCGTGCACGTTGCCGAAGGACGCGGCCAGCAGGTAGCGGCCCTTCTCACCCAGGCCGAGCGCCTCGGCGGTGCGCAGCGCGTCGTCGACGGTGGTGTAGAGGGAGTCGTTGATCTCGTGGCTGACGCCGTCCTCCTCACCGCCGGTCGGGGTGATCTCGACCTCGAGGATGATCTTCGCGGCGGCGGCCTTGGCGAGCAGCTCCTGGGCGATGGCCAGGTTGTCGGCGAGGGTCTCGGCGGAGCCGTCCCACATGTGCGACTGGAACAGCGGGTTCTCGCCCTTGGCGACGCGCTCGGCGGAGATGTCGAGCAGCGGACGTACGTACGTGTCCAGCTTGTCCTTGGGGCAGTGGTCCGTGTGCAGCGCGACGGTGATGTCGTACTTGGCGGCGACGATGTGCGCGAACTCGGCGAGCGCGACGGCGCCGGTCACCATGTCCTTCTTGTGCTGGCCGCCGAGGAACTCCGCACCACCGGTGGACATCTGGATGATGCCGTCGCTCTCCGCCTCCGCGAAGCCGCGCAGCGCAGCGTGCAGGGTCTGGGAGGAGGTCACGTTGATGGCCGGGTAGGCGAACTTGCCTGCCTTCGCCCGGTCGAGCATCTCGTTGTAGACCTCGGGGGTTGCGATGGGCATCTGTCCGCTCCTTGTATGTGCGGGTCTGCGTACCGCTGCTGCGGCACGACGGGACTGGTGCTTACGGCCCTGACCTAGGGGGGCGACGTCATCGTCGGCCCCATCTTTCCAGACTTGGCCGGATGCTCCAGACACCCTGTCCGGGATACGGGACCCCGATTTCCGCGGGGTCCCGTGCCGGGTGTCCTAGTCCAGGCCCAACTCGTCCTTGGAGTAGGCGAAGAGGTACGGCACTCCGGCCTTCTCGGCGACGGCCTCGGCGGCACCGGTGTCCCGGTCCACGATCGTGGCCACGGCGACGACCTCGGCACCGGCCTCGCGCAGCGCCTCCACCGCGGTCAGCACCGAGCCGCCGGTGGTGGAGGTGTCCTCGACCGCCAGAACACGGCGTCCCCTGACCTCGGCACCCTCGATGCGACGCTGGAGGCCGTGGGCCTTGCCGGCCTTGCGCACGACAAAGGCGTCCAGCGTCTTCCCGCGCGCTGCGGAGGCATGCAGCATCGAGGTCGCGACCGGGTCCGCTCCGAGGGTCAGACCGCCGACGGCCTCGTAGTCGAGTTCGGCGGCCAGGTCGAGCATGACCTGACCGACCAGCGGAGCGGCCACACCGTCGAGCGTGATCCGCCGAAGGTCGACGTAGTAGTCGGCTTCCTTGCCCGACGAAAGGGTCACCTTGCCGTGCACCACGGCCTTGTCCTTGATCTGCTGCAGCAGCGCGCCGCGTACGTCACTCATGTCCGCCAGCTTAGAGGCGCCGCCAGCTCCAGGTCATGGTCGCCTCGAGCGGGTCGATGGGGGTGACCAGGCGCGGGTGGGTGTTCAGCCCGTTGGGCGGGCCGGTCTGCGGTTCGACGCAGACGGCGGCCTCCTGCTCGTCGTACACCACCACCCACTCCTCCCTGCCGGCGACCTTCAGCTCCAGCTGCCCCGGCCAGGTGAGCGTGACGTCGACGCCGCCGGGCATGCCGAAGCAGTCGTCCCAGGGGCTGGGCTTCGGCTCGATGCGGTGGCCGGTGGGCAGGTGGTCCTCGCCGCGTTCCTCCTGCCAGGCCGGGGCGAAGTCGACCTGGACGTCTTCTCGCCCGAGGTTCCTGTTGAACCACGGGTGCCAGCCGACCTGGGCGGGGAACGAGTCCTCGTACGTCTCCACGGACATGGTGACCGTGAAGGCGTCCTCGGTCAGGGTGAAGAGCTGGGTGACGCGGCCGGGGTGGGGCCAGGGGGCCACGAGGTCGTACGTGATCACGGCCTCGGACCTGCCGGTGCGGGCGGTGCGCCAGGCGCCGTCCCGGGCGGTGCCGTGGATGGCGTGCGGTGGGGCGTTGAGCGGCATCTGCTGGATGGTGGCGCC
This sequence comes from Streptomyces sp. NPDC107454, assembly GCF_055582885.1. Lineage (NCBI taxonomy): Bacteria > Bacillati > Actinomycetota > Actinomycetes > Kitasatosporales > Streptomycetaceae > Streptomyces > Streptomyces sp. NPDC107454. The sequence goes on from NZ_JBVJPA010000005.1 coordinate 304,577, forward strand.
GTCCAGGAAGCGGCCGTCGCGGATTCTTCCGCACCACGGGACCATCGGGAAGCAGCCGAACTTCTGGCCCTGCCGCAGTAGTTCGGCGTCGCCGATTCGTAGACTGCCGATCCGTCCGCCGTTGCCGGGTGTGACGGTCACTTCCGCGTCGCCCGCGGTCAGCGTGATGTCTTCGTTACTCACGGAGTTGACCCTACTGGGCCGGATTCTTCGTTCGCCCCCGCCGCCCCTGCCCGTCCCCTTCCGAACCCCGGGCTCCGCACCCGGGTCGCCCCCGGGAGTGGAACTTCAGCGGCGTTTGCGCAGGGCTCGGGAGATGGCGATGGCCGAGGCCAGGGCGACGGCCGCGGCGGGGGCCGCCCAGCGGAGCGTGGCGCGGGCGTCGGCGGTCTCCGGCGCCGGGACGGGGGCGTAGCGGCCACGCGGCGGGGCGTGGTCCACCTCCTCCGCGCTGCGGCCGATCATCGTCCGCCGTGCATGCGCCGCCTCGGCCACGGCATCCTCCCTGTTCACACGGCTCGGGGCGGGCGGGGCCGGTTCCTCCTCCTCGAAGAGGGCGGAGGGCTCGGCCTCCGGGACGGGTTCGGCCTCTGCCTCCGGCTCGGCCTCCGGCTCCCGTTCCGGCTGGGGTTCCGCCGCGCCCTGTGGCGTCTCCGTCACTTCCGCCAGGTTTTCGACGAACCGGTTCAGCAGGCGGCCCGTGGCCGCGGAGACCGCGTCCGGGGGGAGATCCGCCACGCGGCCGTCCGCGGTGGTGGTCCCGGTGATGGTGACGGTCGTACCGCCGTCGGAGGGGGTGAGGGTGAGAGTGAGGGCGAGTTTCACGGTGCCGGGGCCGCGCGCCTCGGTGGCGTCGCCCTCGACGGCGTACGAACCGTCGTCCCTGGCGGTGACCCGGACGGCCCCCCGGTAGGTGATGGTGTGGCCGCCGACGCGGACTTTCAGGCGCCCGGAGACGGGCGGCGTCCCGGCGTCCTGCTGGAGTCCGGGGACCGCCCGGGCCACCCGTACGGGATCGGCCAGCGCCTCCCTCAGCCGCTCGGCCTGAACCGGAACGAACACCTCATGCTCCATGTCGGCCGAGCCTACCCAGGACGGCCCGCGCCGCACCCTCGTATCCGGGGATTCGTCCGTCCGCCGTCTCAGTCGGCGTAGCGCGGATGGACCAGTGTGGAGGGCGCCAGGCCGGGTACGCGGGTACGCCACGCGGCGTAAGCGTCGGCGGTGAGGGACGGCTGCGCGAGCGTACGCAGGCGTGGGCCGTGCGGGTCGAGGCGCAGGGGCGTGCCCGTGACGGAGGCCAGGATGAAGCCCCAGTCGCGGGGGGCGCGCGACGCGCCCGCCGTGCGGTCGGGGCCGGCCGCGAAACTGGAGTCCCGGCCGCCGACGCGGTAGGGGTCGGTGCGCAGGCCGGCCGCCCGGAGTGTGGACTCGACCGTCCAGAAGACGCGGGGGCGGGAGGAGACGGGGCCCGCGTGCACGGCCAGGCGGCCACCGGGGGCGAGGACGCGGCGCGCCAGGCCGTAGAACTCCTGCGAGTACAGCTTGGTGCTCGCCGTGATCCCGGGGTCGGGCAGATCCGAGATGACCACGTCGTACGTCGACACGGCCCCGCGCAGCCAGCCGAAGGCGTCGGCGGTGAACACGTGCACGCGCCGGTCGCCGAACGCGTGCGCGTTGAGCGCCGACAGGGCGGGGTCGGTGCGCGCCAGCCTCACCACTCCCGGGTCGAGTTCGACCACGTCGACGCGGCGCACGCCCGGGTCGCGCAGTACCTCGCGGGTGGCGAGTCCGTCGCCGCCGCCGAGGACGAGCACGCGCGCGTGGGGGCCGTTCATCGCGGGGTGGACCAGCGCCTCGTGGTAGCGGTGCTCGTCGCGGCCGCTGACCCGCAGGCGTCCGTCGAGGAAGAGGTCGAGGGGGCGGCCGTGCGTGCCGCCGGTGAGCACGACCTCCTGGACGCCGGTCTGGAGGGCGACCCGTACGTCCTTGCCGTAGACGGCGCGCCGGGCCGCGCGTTCGAAGTCGCCGACATGGGCGGCGGCCGCGGCGAGCAGCGCGAGGACCAGGACGTTGGCGATGAACAGGAACCAGCGTCCGCGCCGGCTCAAGTCCCCGCGGAACAGGCCCAGTACGAGGGCTCCGCCGGCCAGCGCGTTCACGGTTCCGGTGAGCAGCGCGCCCTCCAGTTGCCCGAGGAGGGGGAGCAGGAGGAAGGGGAAGGCGAGGCCGCCGACGAGGGCGCCGACGTAGTCCGCCGCGAAGAGGTCCGCCACCGCACCGCCCGGGTCCTGGCGGCGGATGCGCTGTATCAGCTCCATGAGGAGGGGGACTTCGGCGCCGATGAGGAGGCCGATGGCGAGGGAGAAGGCCGCCAGGAGATAGCGCGAACCGTTCGTCCACACGCCGCCCCAGTCGCCGGTCCACGCGAACGCCGCGTACAGGGCCATCGCGCTGCAGCCGCCGACCAGGGCGAGCGCCGCCTCGACGGCGCCGAAGCCGGCCGCCGCGCGGGGGCGCAGGCGTTTCGCGGCGAGCGAGCCGATGCCCATGGCGAAGACCATCACGGAGAGGACCACGGAGGCCTGGGTGACCGAGTCGCCGATCAGGTACGAGGCGAGGGCGACGAGTTCGAGTTCGTACACGAGTCCACAGGCCGCGCAGACGAACACGCCCGCGAGGACCAGGAACCGTCCGACGCCCGGGCGGACGGGCAGCCGCGCCTCGCCCTGGACGCGCCAGGGCGGCGGCGCGCCGGGGGGAGCAGGCGCGTGCGGTTCGATCACGCGTGGAACGCTACGTCACGCCACCACGACGCTTCGTCACCCACACGTGTGGAAGTGTCGTCCCGATGTGTGGCGTCCGGCGCCGATGACGAGTTCGTCGGCAGCCGGAGCGGCGGGCGAAACAGCAGGCAGAACAGCGGGCGAAACAGCAGGCGAAACGGCGGGCGAAGCATCACCCCCCTCACAGCGCCGCCGCCGTCACCCGTACCCCCACCCTGGTGCGTGTCGCCACCAGTTGGCCGTCCTGCGGGTAGGCGTGCCATGTACGCCAGTGGACCTGCCCCTCGTGGCGCTGGGCGAGCAGCGCGGTGAAGGCGTGCGGACTGCCGGGGAAGACGCCGGCGAGTCCGTTGGGGTGGTCGGAGACGAGGGCCAGTAACTCCTGCGCCCGCCCCGCGAAGGACCCGCAGGAGAGTGTCTCGACGCGCGCCGCGAACTCGTACTCCCAGTCGCCGACGCGCTTGGCCACCCCGAGCGGAAGCGGCGTGCTGCTGCCGGCGATGCACGCGACGGTTTCCGAACAGCTGCCCCGCTCCTCCTCCAGGAGGACCTGGTGGGACGCGCCAAGAAGCCGCAACTGCAGTCTCGCCCCGTCGAGTTCGAGGTCGAGGGTGGCGAGCGCGGGGAGCGGTTCGCGCCCCAGGGCCCACGCCAGGTCGGCCGCGCGCGTGTCGGTGTACGAGGTGTTCAGGGTCGTGAGCATGGGTCGGCTCCGCTAGCACGCAAAAAGGGAGGTGGGGATCCGGCGCACCCGGTCGGTACCTCAGTACCGGGGGATCGGCCCGGTCAGCCCGGTCTGCCCTGTGGGGAAGGGACGATCCGAGGGCTGCTTTGGTGGTTTAGAGGGAATCATGAACTGTGGCGCCGTCACAGCGTTTTTACCCAACTTCGTAGGGTTTCCATCCCCCCGAGGGCTCCACAGTTCAACTGTTCAACCACAACGTGCGCCCGGCGCGCGCCGTAAGGGCGCGGGACGGTGACATCCGCGGCTCCGCCGCGCGGGCGCGACCAGCCCCACCGGCTCACAGCAGAAGCCCCTCCGCGCCCCCCGCGCCCCACACCCCGGCGAGGCTCAGCTGCCCCCGCCGCACCCCCCGCCGCACGACGACCCGCCTCCGCAGGACGAGCCGCCGCCGCACGACGAGTGCCCGCCGCACGAATGACCCCCGTGGTGCCCGCCGGACGAACCGCTGCCGCAGGACGACACGGCTCCCCCGGCCCCGCCGGCCCACCAGCTGCCGGAGCTGTCCGAGGACCCGCCCCGCGAGCGGCGGCCCCGCGCCGAACCCGACGAGCTCTTCGAGAGCCCGACCTTCTTCCGGCCGCGGGCGGCGGCACGCAACGACACGACGAACAGGATGAAGACGACCGCCAGGATGAAGCCGATGAGCATGGCGTCACCCTCCTTTCGTTCCCCCGAAGCGACCCCCCGTGGGCGCCTCGCTTCTTGCGTGCCTGGGGGATGCCCTCGCGTCTCACCGGCCAAAGCAGAGTTGAGGAACTCCAGAGCTTCGGCGCAGGATGACCGGCATGACCTCCAACGGCCGCCGCCCCCTCCTCAACCGCCGACTCGCCGAGTTCGGCACGACGATCTTCGCCGAGATGTCGGCCCTGGCCCTGAGCACCGGTTCGATCAACCTGGGCCAGGGCTTCCCCGACACGGACGGGCCCGAGGAGATCAGGGAGGCGGCCGTACGGGCGCTGCGCGACGGGCGCGGCAACCAGTACCCGCCGGGCCCCGGCGTGCCCGAGCTGCGTACGGCGATCGCCGCGCACCAGAAGCACCGGTACGGACTGGCGTACGACCCGGACCGCGAGGTGCTCGTCACGGCCGGCGCCACGGAGGCCATCGCGGCGTCGCTGCTCGCGCTGGTCGAGCCCGGTGACGAGGTCATCGCCCTGGAGCCGTACTACGACTCGTACGCGGCCAGCATCGCGATGGCGGGCGGGACCAGGATCCCGGTCACGCTGCGCCCGCACGAGGAGACCCGCGACGGAGTCACCCACCGGCGCTTCCGGCTCGACCTCGACGAGCTGCGCGACGCGGTCACCGACAACACCCGGCTGCTGCTCGTCAACACCCCGCACAACCCGACCGGCACCGTCCTGACCCGCGAGGAGCTCGGGGAGATCGCGAAGCTCGCCGTCGAGCGGGATCTTCTCGTCATCACGGACGAGGTGTACGAGCACCTGGTGTTCGACGAGGCCGAGCACCTGCCGCTGGCGTCCTTCCCGGGGATGCGGGAGCGGACGGTCACCATCGGCAGCGCGGGAAAGACCTTTTCCTTCACGGGGTGGAAGGTGGGCTGGGTGACGGGCACGCCGGACCTCGTCGCCGCCGTACGGTCGGCCAAGCAGTTCCTGACGTACGTGGCGTCGGGGCCGTTCCAGTACGCCGTGGCCGAGGCGCTGGCGCTGCCGGACACGTACTTCGCGGCGTTCCGCGCGGACATGCGGGCCAAGCGGGACGTGCTGGCGGCCGGGCTCACGGAGGCGGGGTTCAAGGTCTTCCAGCCGGCGGGCACGTACTTCATCACCACCGACATCCGGCCGCTCGGCGAGTCCGACGGCTTCGCCTTCTGCCGCGCGCTCCCGGAGCGCGCCGGGGTCGTCGCCATCCCGAACGCGGTCTTCTACGATCACCGGGAGGCGGGCGCGCCCTTCGTGCGGTTCGCGTTCTGCAAGCGGACCGAGGTGCTGGTGGACGCGGCGGAACGGCTCCGCAAGGCATTCGCGCACTGACCGCCGCCCTACGGGGAGCTATCGCGCCGGAGGCCGCCCGGTCACGGCCGTCATTCCGGCGCTCGCCGCGCTACACGGACAGACGTACAACTTCTTGCACGTGTCGGCGTTCCGCCCCGGACAGCCGACCACGAGCAGCAGGGGAAGCCGTCGCGGAGGCCCCTTTCGCGCAGGCTCAGAAGCTTGTCAGCGTCCCCGGCAGGCTGAACGTCCGGGACGTCCCCTCGTCCAGGTTCACCACGGTCGCGGTGTTGTCCGAGACCATCACCCAGCCATCCCGCGTGTGCCGCAGCAGATACGAGTTGTCCATGCCCTTGACCGCCACGCGCCGCAGTTCACGCCCGCTCGTCCGGTCCAGCTCGATGAGGTCGCTGTCCTCCCCGCGGTTCACCGCGACCACGACGGCGTTCTTCGACGCCTGCACGGCGTCGACCCGTCCGCCGTACACACTCACCACCGTTGCCTCGCCCGCGCGCTTGAGGGTCACTTTCACCGTGGTTCCCCGGTTGTTCCCGGCGGGGGTACCGGCCAGGACCGGGATGCCTGCCCGACATGCCAGTTGCTGTACCTGCACACCGCCGGCCCCGCCGGCCTGCCTGGTCCTGCCGGTGGTGAGGTCGAGCACACTCACCTTCGTGTCGGATCCCTGTCCGGTAGCCAGGCACACCGTGTCGCTGGACGGATCGGACGCCGCCAGCGTGACCGATCCCGGCACCCGCACGTCCCGGACCTTCTTCCACGTCTTCGCGTCGCGTACCAGCACACTGGTGGATTCGCTGTCCGCCGTGGCAGCGCCCTGATCGCTTGCGGCGCTTTCGGAGGAGCCGTGAACGGCCGCGACCAGGCTCTTGCCCGGCACGAGTTCACGCAGCCGCTCCGTGGTGTCATCGTCCTTCTCAGCCAGGGCGTGCCCGGCGGTGTCCAACGTGAAGAGCCGGTCCGGACGCTTTCCCTTGCGGGGCGTCGACAGCCGCCATGTCCCGTCGGCCAACTGCACGAGCTGAGGAGCCTGCACGTCGTCGTCGCCGTCCTTCTGCGGCACAACAGCCAGCGCCTGCGCGTGGTGGGCCTCGGGATCGATGCCGACCAGCACTGTGTGTCCGGCGACGCTCGCCGTCACAAAGGTCTGCGATCCCTTCCAGTCCGTTCCCAACTCCACATCGTCGGAACCGGAACAGGAGGCCAACAGGGCAGCGGACACCGCGAGCGCGGCGTACGGCATCTTGCGCCGCATCACAGGGATCACCAATCCTTCATGGCTTCGGTGGGGGACATGCGCGCGGCACGACGTGCCGGGAGCACGGCGCCGGCGGCCACGACGACAACTGTGGCGACCGACAGGGAGATCAGCGTCGACGTCCCCGGCAGCGGCACCGCGTCGCGCACATACGGGGCGATGTCCCCGATACGCCGAAGACCGGCGGCCGCCGCGCTGGAGGCGCCCACCGCCAGCACCACACCGGCCGCGGCCGCCACCGCCCCGGCGATCGCCATCTCCGCCACGAGCATGCCCATCACCGAGCGGCCACGGAAACCGACTGCCTTGAGAATGCCCACTTCCTGGGCCCGCTGCCGCCCCAGTGCACCCGTCACCGTGACCGCGCCGGCGAAGGCGAGCACGCCCAGGACGCCGAGCAGTACATTCCCGGTCAGCCTGACCAACCGCAGCACTCCGGGAAGCGCCTGAAGCTGCTGCTGCAAGGTGACGGCCGGGTAGTTCATCCCCTGCACGGCCTTGAGCACGCCCGGTACCCGAGAGGCACTGTCAGCCACCACCGTCAGCTGATCCCAGCCCGACGTGCGCAGATAGTCGTCGGTCGTCTTGCCGGCCGCGGCCGCCGCCCACTTCACCACGGTGGCGTCGTCCGCATACGCGACGTCCAGGCCGTCGAACTGCCAGCTCGGGTCGTACAGGCCCACCACCTTCACCCGGTCACTCACCGTGTCCCCCACGCCGGGCCGCACATATCGGTGCGCGTCCACCGTCACCGTCCTGCCCACCATCGAAGACAGGTCCACCCCGTGTGTGGAGGCGGGGAAGACCACCTCTCCACGGTGCAGCGGGAACAACTGCTCGCGTACCGACGTGACCACGGGGGGCGTCAGCGCCTCGCGGTAGGTCGTCGCGTACAGCAGATCGGCCCCCTCGGGGTTGTCCCGTACCGGCATGGACACCTGAAGCCTGTGCTGGACCGACTCCACGTGAGCGATCCCCGCCAGACGCTTCTCCGTCGCCTCCGTCAGCCGAGCCGTATCAGGACCCCCGTCCGGCGAGTCGACCGTGACCGACCGGTTCGCCGTCGACTCCCCGACCTTGCTGGTCGTCGTCCCCTGCGCGTTCGAGGCGATCCCGATCGCGCTCAGGCACACCGCGCCGACAACCGCGACCATCGCCACCAGCCCCAACAGCCGCCTGCGCAGCGCCTGTACGTTCCACCACGCCACCTGGAACAGGTTCACAGCTCACCCTCCCGCGAACCCCGGGAGTGCGCCCAGGAGCGGCCGTCGGTCTCGTCCTGTGCCGAAAGAGCCGCGTCCCGGCCCAGTCGGTGAACGATGTCGGCCGCATCCGCGACCGCCTGGTTGTGCGTGACGACCAGCACTCCCCGCCCGCCTTCCGCCAACTCCCGGAACAAGCCCAGCAACAGGGCCTCGCTCTCGGTGTCCAGGTTTCCGGTGGGTTCGTCGGCCAGCAGCAGCGGTGGATCGTTCACCAGCGCCCGGGCCAGCGCCACGCGCTGCTGTTCGCCCCCGGACAGCTCGCCGGGCCGGTGCTCGCACCGGTCTCCCAGCCCCACGCGCTCCAGCAGACCGCGCGCCCGGGCCTCTGCCTCCCGGCGCCTGCCGGTGTACGGAAGCAGGACATTGCGCAGGGCGCTGTGCTGCGGCAGCAGGTTGTAGGACTGGAAGACGAACCCCAGACGTCGGCGCCGCAGGTCCGCGAGCGCGCCGTCCGGCAGGCCGCGGGTATCGCGGCCCTCCAGATCCACCCGGCCGGTGTCGGGTTTCGTCAGCAGCCCGAGAATGTGCATGAGGGTGGATTTACCCGATCCGGAATGTCCGACGAGCGCGGTGACACAGCCCGGCGCGACAGCAAGATCGATGTCTTGGAGGACGTCGACCCGCTGGCCGCGCAGCGTATAGGACTTGCCCACCCCACTCGCCGTCAGCAGCGTGCTCAAGGAGGTTCCACTCACTTTCTGTATCGAGGAGTCGTACGAGTTCTGTCTCAAGGAGTCCTGAGGAGCCCTACGAGGGCAGAGCCCCGAGCCTTCCGTCCAGTGCCTTGTCCAGGTCCCACACCGCCAACGTCGTCTTGAGGTCACAGCCCGGCTCGTCATCGGGTCGGTACAGGCCGGGCAGCCCCGGACAGCCCCTGTGCGCCCTGAACTGACCGGTGAGGTGTGCGACGAGGGACTCGTCGGCATGGCCGCCGAGCAGCAGGTAGGCGCGGACGATCACCGCACGGTCATAGACGCTTGCGCGAGGCCCCGGGTCGTCCGCCCACCGCCTGAGCGCGTCCGCGGTCAGCCAGCCGGGTATCCGGTCCCCCCGGCCGTCCTGGTGCAGGCCGACCACCAGCGTGGCGGCCGCCTGCGCACCTTCCAGACCGTCGACACTCCAGCGCGTGACGGAGGGAACCGGTACCGGTACGCCGGACTCCGCGCAGTTCCACACCGCACGCTGCCAGTCCGCCACGTTGTCCGCGGTGACCGTGGCCGGCACCGTCGACGGATCCTGGCACAGCGCGGCCTCCTGACGGGAAAGCGGCTCACCGCCGGCGCTGTGATCGAGCGCGGCCATGGTCAGCCGTGCGGCGCCGTCGCGGGGTGCGTCCTGGGAGCCGGCCTGTTTCTCGGCCGCGGCCAGCAGCCGTTTGTCCCGCACGGTCCATCCGGCCACGCTCCGCAGCCGCTGCACGAACAGCGACGCGTCGGGCGTGCCGAGGTAGGAGAACGGGTCACGCACCGTTCCGTCCGGCATGCGCTCCCGCTCCAGGCGGCGGGTGACCGCCGGGAACGCCCTCTGGGGGCTGCCGGTGGCGCGCAGGATGTGCACCAGGCTGTAGAGCTGCTCGTAGTCGAGGCTTTCGACGTTGTGGGACAGGGCCTGCTGCCATGTCTTCCGGTTCACCTGCGGCTTCTCGCCGGCCGACTCCTGGAGCAGTACGTAGTTGTACGTGTCCTCCAGCAGGCCGGCGCGTTCCTGGTCCGGCCGCTCGGTGAACCCGCTCGCGTCCGGAGCCCGCATGGACGTCAGGGAGGCGGGGACGGGCTTGCCGAGCAGACGAAGGCAGCGTGCCAGGACCGCGGCATCGGCCAACGCAGGCTTGCTGCCTGCCAGTTGGGCAAGCCAGCGGGCCGTGGCCACCTTGTCGGCAGCAGGAAGCTCCCCGAGGGATCCAGTGGCCGCCTCCACCTCCAGCGCGGCCCAGGTGGCACCGAGGCGCCCTTCGTCGCTCTTCTCCTCGAGCGCGGGATCCTCGTACCACCCCGTGCCGGTCCGCAGTTTCTCCACGCTCTGCGCGTCGCCCGGCCCCAGTACCCCCGACACCCCGGCGTCGCGCAGAGGGACAAGCCAGTACCTCCCCCACAGCGCAGAGGTCGTGACCGCGTCGGAGCGCAGCGCCGCGGCCGTCTTGGCGTCCACGGTGACCTTCGGCTTCGCGCCGGTCTCCGCCAGGATGCGCAGCGCGTAGGACTGGGCTTCGGGGCTGCCGCGCTCTTCCCTCAGGAAGGGGTGGTAGTACAGACCGTTGGCCTGGCTGACGAGGGTCTGGAAGTAGGCCGGTTCCGTGCTTTCACGGTGGCTGCCCTGCGAGGTGCAGGACGCGGCCAGCATCATGACGCAGGCCGAGGCAGCCGCCCACGTCGCCCTCCTCGCACCTTTCCTGGCGTGAGACATGCTTGTTCTCCCCCGTAAGCGAACTCTGCCCCCGCCAGGAGGCGGGGGCAGAGACGGTCAGCTGGTGTGCGGCGTCAAGCGCGGATCAGGAGGCGCCGGCGTAGACGCACTTCTCCGTGAACTTGATGCGGCTGGTGATCTGGGCCGAGCCGCAGGACTTCGTCGACACGTACACGGTCAGCCTGCTGGGCTTCATCTGGCCGTAGGTGTCCGAGATCCACTTGTGCCCGCCGTAGTTCTTCCAGCGGACCGTGCCCTGCGACCTGCTGTTCATCGTCAGCGTCGCCTCAGGGTTCTTCGAGATCGTGAGGGAGACGCTGATCCCGTGAGCGGCCAGGATGGCCCGGTTCTGCACCCACTGGGCACTGTCGTGGGACCTGCCCTTGTACAGCTTGGTCGACGCCTTCCAGTCGCAGGCGGTCACGTACGCGCCACAGTGCCAGGCGTTCACCTGCATCTTGTGGCCGCCCGGGATGCTCCAGCTGCTGGAGGCCGACGTGGCGTGCGCGGGCGCGGCCGAGAACAGCAGCGCGCCGGCGGCCACCGCGGCGGCGCCGCCAGAGGCCAGACGCGAGAGGTTACGCATGATTTCTCCCCGTAGAAGTGGAAATACTTCCTTGACCATGCGCCCGGCACCGCAGTCGGCACCCGCACGCATGTTCAACAGATTTCTACGGCCTCGCCACGCCCGTCACCATCGCACCTTCGGGCACCCTGCCCTCCAGGGCTACCAGCCCAACTCAGCTCCGCTTCGCGCACGCCTTCTGCTTCGTCAGACCCGACACGATCCCGGACACCTTCCCGATGACGGCGTCCTGGTCCTTGATCTGCTGCGACACCGTGACCTCGGCCGCAGGACTACGCCCGTACGACAGAACCGTCTTCACCCCGTCGTGGGTCTTCCTCGCGTTCACGACCCAGTCGACGCCCTTCACGGACGTGCACGAAGCCGACTCCGGAACGTCCGAGATGTTCCCGCACCGGAGAACCACATCACCGTCTCCCCACACCGCCGTCCCCTTCTGGTCGGAATCACTGCGCTTGTAACCCCCCAGCTTCTGTGGCGCCTTGCCCACCAGACCGGAGCACGCGGCACTGTCACCCCCCGGAGCCCCCGACACGTTGTAAGAACGTGACGAGGTCCCGCAGGCCGCAAGAGCGGCGGCACACACGGCGATCACACCGGCCTGTGCCAGGCGCCGGGCAGAGGTCATCTCCATGAGTCATCCCTTGTCCAGGTAACGCGGCTATGGGTTCTCTTCGGCGAAGGCCGCCCGGGGTCAGTCCTCGCGGACGCTGAGCAGGTCGCCGGGTTGGCAGTTCAGTTCGCGGCAGATGGCGGTGAGGGTGGAGAAGCGGATCGCCTTCGCCCGGTCGTTCTTCAGGACGGAGAGGTTGACCACGGTCACCCCGACCCTGGCCGCCAGTTCGGAAAGGGTCATGCCGCGCTCGGCGAGCAGCCGGTCCAGGTGGACCTGAACCCGGTGTTCGTCCTCTGGCGGCATCAGACCAACCCCTCGGTGTCGGCGCGTAGCTTCGTGCCGCGCCGGAAGACCTCACCCAGGGCCAGGATGAGGAAGGCGAGCAGGACGTACTCGCCGGTGAAGGTGACCGAGAAGGGGATCTGTTCGGCCATGGGGGTGCCGCTCACCAGCGCCTGCGTGGTGAGCGCCGGCAGCACCGGGGAGAGGACGGCCTGCACCAGCACCGTGAGCCCTATGACGCTCAGACGGCGGGCGTTCTTCGGCACGAAGACGTCGCCGTCGCGCAGGGTCCTGGCCATCTGGACGAGGAGGGCCAGGACGAGGAGCAGCAGCAGGCTGCCGATGACGTCCGGCAGCGCGAGCAACAGGCGCCGGCCCAGGTCGGGATGGGCGAAGACGAGGTCGGCCCGGTGGGTGCCGGTGAGGGTCATGCCGTGGCCCGCCACCGCGTCGGTCACGGTGCCCGGTACCTGGGTCGTGGTCGCGGTCTTGACCTCGCGGCTGTCCACCGGGTCGATGAGGCCGACCACCCCGAGGACCGGGACCAGCACCCCGAAGACGCCGACGAACAGAGTGGCCAGGCCCAGAGCCACCTCGAGCAGTCGGTTGTCGGTCCGGCTCCACCAGGACTTCGTACCCATGGTTCCCCCTGTCGTCCGCAGCGCGCATATCGCTTATCGATAGTATCGATAAGCGATATGCGCACTGTCAAGCTCAGGGTGTGACGGCGGGCCGGACGGGCCTCACGGGAGGAAGGCGAACGAGATCCTCAGGGCCCGTCGGTGAGGCTGCCGTGATGGGCGTAGGCATAGAGGGCCGCTTCAGTGCGGCTGGATACTTTGATCTTGGTCATGAGGTTGGTCAGGTGTGCTTTGACGGTGCGTTCGGCGATGCCGAGCCGACGGCCGATCTCGCGATTGTCGGCGGCGTGGCCGAGCAGGGTGAGGACTTGGCGTTCCCGGGGGGTGAGGGAGGGGATGGCGTGGAGGTCCCCGGGAGTGGGAGGAGCGGCTGGGATCGAGCTGAAGTCCTCTTGTGGTCCCGTTCTCTGGTTGTCCGTCGTGCGGTAAGTCACAGCGGTGGTCTCCCCGTTCGTTTCTGTCTGACCGCTCTAGCCGGTTGTCCCCTTGCTTTTGTCGGGCTGCTTGCCTGCCGGGGTTTCGGCGCCGGGCGGCCGTTGTGGCGGCACCGCGGCCTGGTCGATCGGGCCGCGGTGCCGCACGATAGCGCCCCCTGCACGGCGCGCCTCCATGCCGATACGGCTGGCAAATACCTTGTAGGCAGCGGCCGTTGGGGGCGCTCCCCGCGCCCGGAGACGCCCCATCATGGGGCAGGGTGGTTAGTAAACGATCGATAAGGGCCCAAGTAAAGGGAGTTGAGGCAGTGTTGAGGTTGCCTCACGGGCAGATGCCCTTCAGTGCGATGCCCGATCGTCCAGTACCGCACGACGGAGCCACCGCCCCCGAACTGCGGATTCCGGTGCCTTGATTCCCTGCACCACCTGGCGGGACGCCGTCCCGGTTCGCCTCACCGTGGGGCGGCCCCAGCTGGGGCGCTTGCGCCTGTGCACGAGAGAGGCGTCACCTGGGTGACGGGCACGCCGGACCTCGTCACCGCCGTCCGGTCGGCCAGGCAGTTCCTGACCTACGTCAGCGCGGGCCCTTCCAGTACGCGACCGCCGAGGCGCCGCGCCTGCCGGACTCCTGCTTCGCCGGATTCCGCGCCGCCCTCCGCCGCAAGCGCGACCTGCCCGGCGACGGCCTGGGCGCGGCCGGGTTCCAGGGTGACCCCGGCCGGACCGCTGCCGCTTGCGGTGGGGCCTGGTAGCACGGGGGCCCGGGACGGTGGGGAAGGCGCGCCGAAGTGGGGGAAACCGTACCCGCCCAGGCGTGTAAAGCTCGCAAATACCCCGTAAGGCACGCACAGTTCGGGTGTGACCCACGCCAGTACCCTTCCGGCCCCCGCCACCCCGAAGCCCGGTGACGGGGGGCACGGCCGTCCGGCGCGCCCCGCGCACGGCCTGCCCCCTCTCGCGCAGGCGCTGGCGCTGTTCGCGACGGCGCGACTCGTCGGCGTTCTCGTGCTCGCCGGAACCGCCTGGGCGGGCGGCAAGCGCCCCCTCGCCCTGCTCGGGCGGTCCTGGGACTCGCTCTGGTATCTGGGGATCGCGGCGCACGGCTACGGACGCACCCAGTACTTCAGGCCCACCGTCGTCCACAGCGACCTGGCCTTCTTCCCGCTGTATCCGGGGCTGATCCGCGCCGTCACCACGCTGACCGCGCTGAGCGGCGGCGCGGCGGGGCTGCTGGTCGCCTGGACCGCCGCCGCGGTCGCCGCCTGCGGGATCTACGCGATCGGGGCCCGGCTGCACGGCCGCGCCGTCGCCACCGTGCTGGTCCTGCTGTGGGGCCTGCTCCCGCACTCGATCGTGCTGTCCCTGGCGTACACCGAGCCGGTCCTCACCGCCTTCGCCGCCTGGTCGCTGTATGCGGTGCTGACCGGGCGCTGGCTGTGGGCGGGCACGCTGGCCGCGCTCGCGGGCATGTCACGGCCGAACGGGCTCGCGGTGGCCGCGGCGGTGCTGGCCTCGGCGGCGTGCGAGGTCTGGCGGCGGCGCGGCCGGGTTTCCCACAGGCTGTGGACGGGCGCCGCGCTCGCGCCGGTCGGCTGGGGCGGCTATGTGCTGTGGGTGGGCCGGCGCGAGGGAGATCCGCTCGGCGGCTATTTCGAGGTGCAGCGGCTGTGGGGCTCGCGCTTCGACTTCGGCGCCGGTTCGCTGCGCTTCGTCCAGCATCTGCTGACGCACGGCGACCGTTTCGTGTTTCCGATGACGATGGTGGTCGTCGCGGCGGCCGTGCTGCTGTACGGACTGCTGATCGCTGACCGTGCCCCGCTGCCCCTGCTCGTGCACAGCGGGGTACTGCTGCTGATCGCGCTCGGCGGCTCCGGGTTCTTCGAGTGCAAGCCGCGCTTCCTGCTGCCCGCGTTCCCGCTGCTGCTGCCGCTCGCCCGGGCGCTGGTCCGCACGGCAAGAGCCCGGCCCTGGCACGCCGTCCTGGTGGTCGGCGCCCTGGCCGGGCTCTCGTTCGCCTACGGCGCGTATCTGGTCGTCATCGCTCACACGCCGCTGTAAAACCTGGTGGGAGGACTACTCCTCGTCGTCGCCGTCGTCCTCGGGCTTCTCCGCCTCGTTGACTTCCTGCTCGAGGCCGAGCTGCTCGACGAGCCACTTGTCGAACTCGATGGCGGCCCGCACCCAGCTGACCGTCGACGACACGAAGTGCTCGAGGGCGACGCCGGTGCCGATCAGCATCTGTGCCTCGCCGATCAGGCGGACAGTGCCGTCGTCATGCGTGTGGCTGTAGACCTTCGGCCACAGCGTGCGGCGGTTCCAGTCGTCGATGGACTCCAGCAGAGTCGGCTTCTCGTCGATCTGGTGCGGCCGGTCGTAGAACGTCCGCACCGAGAAGACCTGCTGGTCCCCCTCGCCGCGGAACATGAAGTACGTACGGAACTCCTCCCACGGCGCCGCGAGGTCACCCTCGTCGTCGACGACGTACTTCAGCTCCATCTGGTCGAGGAGCTGCTTCACGAGGTCCTGATCCGGGACGACGGGGCCCGCCGGTCCGCCGGGCTGCGGCTCGGGCTGGCCCCCGAAATTCGGAATCGAGGACGGGTCGATGCTCACCGTGTATTTCCCTTCGTACGGATGCTGCCATCCTCCCCCATCACGGGCGGTCAGTGGCAACCCCCACAGGCAAAGGCACGGACACCACCACCACGAGTGTGTATCCGCTGCGGCCAGTGACGACGGCGCCGCCGGGACCGGCGCCGTCGACCGCTGAGAATCAGCCCGTCCGGGCTACTGCGCGGCGCCCACGATCAGGCCGTCCCCGAAGGCGTCCACCCGGACCGTGTCGCCGTCCTTGACCTCGCCCGCCAGGATCTCCTTGGCGAGCCGGTCGCCGATCGCGGTCTGGACGAGGCGGCGCAACGGCCGGGCCCCGTAGGCCGGATCGTTGCCCTCGTCCGCGAGCCAGGCCAGCGCCGCGTCGGTGACCTCCAGGGAGATCCGGCGCTCGGCCAGCCGCTTGGCGAGGCGGCCGATCTGGAGCCCGGCGATGCGCTCCAGCTCCTCCTTGTTCAGCGCCGAGAAGACCACGAGGTCGTCGAGCCGGTTGAGGAACTCCGGCTTGAAAGAGGCCCTCACGACCTCCAGGACCTGCTGCTTCTTCTCCTCCTCGGAGGTCAGCGGCTCGACGAGGAACTGGCTGCCCAGGTTCGAGGTCAGGACGAGGATGGTGTTGCGGAAGTCGACCGTGCGGCCCTGTCCGTCGGTGAGCCGTCCGTCGTCCAGCACCTGGAGGAGGATGTCGAAGACCTCCGGGTGCGCCTTCTCGACCTCGTCCAGCAGGACGACGCTGTACGGGCGCCGGCGCACGGCCTCCGTGAGCTGCCCGCCCTCCTCGTAGCCGATGTACCCGGGAGGGGCGCCGACCAGCCGGGCGACGCTGTGCTTCTCGCCGTACTCACTCATGTCGATGCGGATCATGGCCCGCTCGTCGTCGAAGAGGAAGTCCGCGAGGGCCTTGGCCAGTTCGGTCTTGCCGACGCCGGTCGGGCCGAGGAAGAGGAAGGATCCGGTGGGCCGGTCCGGGTCGGCGATGCCGGCGCGGGTACGGCGTACGGCGTCGGACACGGCCCGGACGGCCTCGCTCTGGCCGATGAGACGGCGGCCCAGCTCCTCCTCCATGCGCAGGAGCTTCTGGGTCTCGCCCTCCAGGAGGCGCCCGGCCGGGATGCCCGTCCAGGAGCCGACCACGTCCGCGATGTCGTCGGGGCCGACCTCCTCCTTGACCATGGTGTCCCTGGCGGCTTCCTCCTCCGCCTCGGATGCCTCCTCCAGGTCCCGCTCCAGGGTGGGGATCTCGCCGTAGAGCAGCTTGGAGGCGGTGTCGAAGTCGCCGTCGCGCTGGGCGCGCTCGGCCTGGCCGCGCAGCTCGTCGAGCTTCTCCTTCAGCTCACCGACGCGGTTGAGGGACTGCTTCTCCTTCTCCCAGCGGGCGGTCAGGCCCCGCAGCTCCTCCTCCTTGTCGGCGAGGTCGCGGCGCAGCTTCTCCAGACGCTGCCGGGAGGCGGGGTCGGTCTCCTTGTCGAGGGCCAGCTCCTCCATGCGCAGCCGGTCCACCGCGCGCTGGAGTTCGTCGATCTCGACGGGGGACGAGTCGATCTCCATGCGCAGCCGGGAGGCGGCCTCGTCGACGAGGTCGATGGCCTTGTCGGGCAGGAAGCGGGAGGTGATGTACCGGTCGGAGAGGGTGGCCGCGGCGACCAGCGCGCTGTCCGCGATCACGACCTTGTGGTGGGCCTCGTAGCGGCCCTTGAGTCCGCGCAGGATCGCGATGGTGTCCTCGACGGACGGCTCGGCGACCAGGACCTGCTGGAAGCGGCGCTCCAGGGCGGGGTCCTTCTCGATCCGCTCGCGGTACTCGTCGAGGGTGGTGGCACCGACCATCCGCAGCTCACCGCGGGCGAGCATCGGCTTGAGCATGTTGCCGGCGTCCATGGCGGAGTCGCCGCCCGCGCCCGCGCCGACGACCGTGTGCAGCTCGTCGATGAAGGTGATGATCTGCCCGTCGGAGTCCTTGATCTCGGCGAGGACGGTCTTCAGGCGCTCCTCGAACTCACCCCGGTACTTCGCCCCGGCCACCATGGCGCCGAGGTCGAGCGAGACGAGCCGCTTGTTCTTGAGGGACTCGGGTACGTCGCCCTTCACGATCCGCTGGGCGAGCCCCTCCACGACGGCGGTCTTGCCGACGCCGGGCTCACCGATGAGGACGGGGTTGTTCTTGGTGCGCCGGGACAGCACCTGCACGACCCGGCGGATCTCCTGGTCCCGGCCGATGACCGGGTCGAGCTTCCCCTCGCGCGCGGCGGCGGTGAAGTCCGTACCGAACTTTTCGAGCGCCTTGTACTGGCCCTCGGGATCCGGGGTCGTCACCCGGCGGCCTCCCCTGCTCTTCTGGAACGCCTCAAGCAGCTTCTTCGCACTGGCGCCCTGCTGGGAGAGTACGTCGCCGCTCGGGCCGCCCTTCGCGGCGATCCCGATGAGGAGGTGCTCGGTGGAGAGGTACTCGTCCCCGAGCTCCTTGGCCTTGTCGGCCGCCTCGGCGATGACGGCGAGCAGTTCGCGGTTGGGCTGCGGGGGCGCGACGGTGGATCCGGTCACGCTGGGCAGGCCGGCGAGGACGCGCTCGGCCGCGGCGCGTACGGCGGCCTGGTCGGCGTCGACCGCGGCCAGCAGGTCGGTGATGTTCTCGTTCTCCTGACCACCGAGCAGCGCGAGCAGCAGGTGGGCAGGGGTGAGGTCGGGGTGCCCCTCGGACACGGCCCGGCTGGTGGCCGCGTTGATCGCGTCCCGGCTCCTGTTGGTCAGCTCGGCGTCCACGTTCGCGTTCTCCTCCTCAATACGACCCTGATGTACGGACTGACTCGCCCAACGTACACAAAGTTGAGTCTATTCCACTCAAGGACGGCCGGGGAAGCCATGGCGCTCACGGGTGGGGATACATTTCCGACCATGAGCGCATACCCGGTGGACCCCCAGGATCCCGACCCCGCGTACCTCACCTTCTGGCGGGAACGCCATCTGTGCACCCTCACCACCCTCCGGGCGGACGGCAGCCCGCACGTCGTGCCCGTCGGGGTTACATACGACCCCGAGGCGGGCCTGGCTCGAGTGATCACCAACAAGTCCAGCGCGAAGGTGGGGCACGTACTGGCCGCGGGGGCGCAGGGGGCGCGCGTCTCGGTCTGCCAGGTGGACGGGCGCCGGTGGGCGACGCTGGAGGGGCGCGCGAGGATCGCCGCGGATCCCGCGCGTGTCGCGGAGGCGGAGCGGCGGTACGCGGAGCGGTACGGGAGGGTGCCCTCACCGAACCCCGACCGGGTGTCGATCGAGATCACACTGACCTCAGCGATGGGGCGCGGCTGACGGACCGGGCACGGCCGGTCGACCCCGGCACGGGACACGACTCACGGTCCCCGGCACCGGAACGCGGCCGACCGGCCCCGGCGCAGCGCACGACACACCGGTCCCGGCACGGGACACGGCCGACCGGCCCCACACGGCCCACGCACCCGGACACGGAGCACGGCCGACCGGCCCCGGCGCGGGACACAGCCGACCGGCCCCGGCGCCTGAAAACGGCCGACCGAGCCTGGCGCCTAACGCGGCCGACCAACCCCGGCGCGGGACACGACTCTCCGGTCCCCGCGCGGGACACAGCCGACGGACGCGGGCACGGGGCACGACCGATCGGCCCCGGCGCCGGAAACGCGGCCGACCGGCCCTCGCGTGGGACGCGACCGGCCGACCCCGGGCACGGAACGCGACCGGTCGGCCGACCCCGGCCACAGGACGCGACCAGCCGACCCCGGCCACGGAACGCGGCGACCGGCCTCGATGACGGGACGCGGCCGACCGGCCCTCGCGTGGGACGCGACCGGCCGACCCCGGGCACGGAGCGCGGCCGATCGACCCGGCGATGGCTCGCGGCGGACCGACCCCGGGCACGGAACGCGACCGGTCGGCCGACCCCGGCCACAGGACGCGACCAGCCGACCCCGGGGACGGAACGCGGCGACACCGGCCTCGGTGACGGGACGCGGCCGATCAGACCCCCGTCGCGTCACCCGACCGGGCCTGCGGCGCGGTTGGCCGGCCCCGGGCGCGGGATGCGAGCGGTCGGCCGATCCTGGCCGCGGAGCGCGGCGAGCGGCCCCGCCCACGGGACGTGGGCGGTCGGTCTCGGGCATGTGGAACGGCTGATTTCAGCCGTTGTGGAGATGGCATGGAGATGGGCGGATACCGGGATCTTTCACCCAAAACTGCAGCGGCGTCACCGTGTTCAGGTCACGGTGACGCCGCTGCGGGGGGAAGTACCTGCGCGATCTACTACGACGGGGGAATCGCGTCAGGCACTGCGGGGGGTGGCTGAGATGGTCCTTACGTCAGGAACTTCCGGCTCGGCCAACTGGTGGTCACGCTGGTCGAGGTTCACAAAGATCATTCCGTATCGAATGGCACATCGCACGGGCTGCGGCGCGCCGCGCGGGCGCCGCAGACACCGGTACGCCCGGACGTCCTCGTCGTCATCCCGGGTGACGACGACCGGCTCTCCGAACACCGTCACCATCAGCGAGTCGCCACTGTGGGGAATGGCGGTGGCCAGATCGATGAAGTGCCAGCCGGAGCGGTACGCGGTGGCCATTTCTCGTCGGAAGGATCGGTCGTCGGGGGGTGTTGTCACGTCAGCTCCCGGAGCCGTCGTCCGCCGTACTCACCGTCTGGGTGGTCTGGATGTCCGCTGCTGCCGCCGGCCAATGACTGTCCGCCCGGACATCACCCTTCGCGCCGGAGAGGCCGCCCAGAGCTCCGAATGCCACCACGGCGGAGAAGGCGGCGACAAGCACCGAGCGAAGCATTTTGTTACGCATAGTCGGCTTCGTCCTCACTTGAAAGTCCCGTCTTCCCCCGTCGAGTAAGACGATGGCTCATTCGGGCACGTCGTGGCCACATAATCGATGCATCATGTTCCTGCACGTTCAGGACCCTGGGGGGTGGAGTTTTGGCAACAAATCAGACTAACGCGACACATCCCCACGGGGTGACCGATCTGTGCGAGGCGGGTGGACGCCTCTACGCGAACGCCCTGCGCACCGGACGAATCGCACGCGCGGACGTGACGCCCGCCCCCTGCTTGATGGAACTCGCGCTCCTTCACCCCGATCCCGACGACGCGAGCTGGCTCCGTCCGGTGCCCCCGTTCGTCGCCCTGGCGCAGCGACTCAACCCCATCGAGCGCGAGATCTCCGAGCGCAGACGGCTGTCGATCGAACTGAGCGATGCTTTTGAGCCGTTCATGGCTCTCAGCGCACAAGAGGCCACGTCCACGCACTCCATCACGGTGCTGGAGGGCGGGGACCGGATCAACGCGGCGCTCAACCTGGCCACGGCCCAGTGCCAGACCGAGATGCTCACCATCCAGCCGAGCGACCGCGGCTCCGAGCGCAGCCTTCTCCTCGGTCTGGAGCGCGACCGGCCCCTTATCGAACGTGGCGTGCGCATCCGGACGCTGTATCAACACACGGCCCGCCACAGTCCCGAGAAGCTGGCGTACGTGGCCCAGCTCTCGGACGGCAAGGTCGAATACCGCACCGTCGACGAGCTGGTGGAGCGCCTCATCGTCTGCGACGAGAGCGTCGCCTTCATCCCCACCCGCGACGACCAGCAGGTCGCCCTGGAGCTTCGCCACCCGGGCCTGGTCCGCTATCTGATCAAAGTCTTCGAGTTCATGTGGGACCGCGCCGTCCCGCTCAGCGCCGGCGCCCCCTACGAACCCGCCCTGGGCGGCATCACCACCATCCAGCACTCCATCGCCAAGCTCCTCGTGGAGGGCCACGTCGACGAGGCCATCGCCCGCCGCCTGGGCATGAACGTGCGAACCTGCCGCGCCCACATAGCCAAGCTGGCCACCGCCCTGGGCAGCGGCAGCCGCGCCCAACTCGGCTATCTCATCGCGGAATCGGGAATCCTCAAGCAGGAGGGAACGGCGGGGTGACCGACCTGCCGCACCTGGCCCACGGCGTGGAAGAACTGTGCGCGGCGGAATCGAAGCCGTACGAACGGGCCCTGCACGAAGGGCGCGTACGCAGCGCATGAACGTCCGCACCGCCCGCGTCCACATCGCCGAACTCGCCGCGACCCCGGGCAGCGAGAGCCGGGCCCGGCTCGGCTACCTCATCGGGCGGTCGGGGATTCTCGACCAGGATCACTGAGCGGCAGCAGTTCCGCGGCGCGCGGAGGTCCGTCCAGGCCCGCCTGGGCGATCCGCACGCCCAACTGCGTACGGCTCGCGGCGCCCAAGGTCTCCGAGAGGCGCGCGATGTGCGCCCGGCAGGTACGGACGCTGATCCCCAGCCGCTCCGCGACCACCGCGTCCTGGTGTCCCTCCGCGAGCAGCGCGGCGATGGACCGCTCGCGATGGGTGATGCCGTCGATGCCGGTGTCCGGGAGCGGCGCGGCGAGCGGGATCGCGAGGCGCCACAGCCGCTCGAAGACCGTGACGAGGTAGTCGACCAGTGCCGGGTGCCGCAGCTCCAGCGCGATCGTGCGGTCGGAGTTGGCCGGGATGAACGCCACCTTGCGGTCGAAGAGGATGAGCCTCTCCACGACCTCGTCGAGGGTACGGGCCTCCGCGGTTCCCCCCATCAGCTCCATGTAGTTGTGCAGGCCCTGGCCGTGCCGGGCCACGTGCGTGTACAGGTCGCGCATCCGCACGCCCCGCCGGCGCATCTCCAGCGCCCGGTGCAGCCCCTCGGAGAGTTCGTCCTCGCGCCGGATCCCGCCGGGCTGCACGGTCAGCACCTCGGTCGTACAGGCCTCGGTCGCCTCGTCCATCGCGGCCCGGATCCGGGGCAGCCCGTCCAGGACGCGGATCGCCACGCCCTCGCCCGGTGCCTGGACGCGTCCGCCGAGCCCGGCATACCACTCGAACGCCGCCACGGCGTCGCCCACCCGCGTCTGACTGGCGCTGACTTCCTCGTACACGCCCCGCAGCAGCCGTGTCATGACCTCCTGCGGCGAGGTCGGCACCAGCCACCCCATGTCGTCGGGGTCCGGGTGCAGCAGCGCCAACTCCACCAGGCAGGGCACCGCTTCGGCGTCCCCGCGCGACACGCGTCCACGCCGTACGGCCCGGGAGTACACCCGGTCCCCGGCCTCGCACAGTCGGTCAGCGCCGTGCGGATGCCTGTCCGTCCCGTGCCCGGCCATCTCCCACCCCTGGCTCCAGCATTCTCGCGATGCGACGTCTCCGCGCCGTCCGCAGCGCAACTATGCGCGGCCCCGACCGCCATCGCAACACGGCTGCCCTCGTCACGCGCCCCCTCTCATCCGCATACGTCCCGGAATATGCCCGCCTCCGTAGGGCACTCTGCAACAACATGATGGTGGTGGTAGCGGGCCGTCCGGTACATCGTGGGGGCGTGGGACAGGGCGCTCACGGCGCCCCGACCGGCCCTGGCCGGACGCTCCCCGTTCGGTCAGGGCCAAGACGTCCGAGCGGCCGGGTGAACCGCGCGACACCTCAGGCCGCGGTCCAGCTCGTGAGCAGGGCCTCCCGGGCCGCCCGCCAGGGCGTCACGCCGTCGCCCTCGACGCTTCCCCACTCCAGCAGCCGCGCCACGTCCGCCGTACCGTCCACGAAACGGTTCAGCAGCGCCACCGACAGCTCGTACTCGGACTGGACGTAACCCCCGACGGCCGCGGTGTACACCGTCAGCTCGGCCTTCTCCTCGCCCGTCCGTACGTGGAGTTCGAACGCGGGCGGTGCCTCACCGCCGCCCGTCGCCACGTCGAGGACCGTGTCCATCACGTTGTTCACCAGCCACCGCGTACTGGAGCGCACCCGCACGTCGTGGACGGTGACCGCACGGACGTCCGCCCAGGGCCAGAACCCCTCCTGGCCCGTGCCCACGGCCTGAAGCCCCTCGGGGGTGAGCCGCACCCCGCGCCCGTATCCCTCGGGCTCGGCGCCCACGTACACGCTCTCCTTGGTGATCCAGAACAGGCCGATCATGGCCACGGGCGCCTCCAGCACAACGAGCACATCAAGTACGACGAACACGGTCCCCCTCTGAGACACCGGCGGGCCCGGAATGGTTCAGCCGGGACCCGAGAGTCAGGACTGCCGAACGCACGTACAGATGCCTTATGTTGCTCCTCGCGACGGAACTGTGTTGCGCGCCCGCCGTACCACGGTCGTCTTCGACCAGGACGCCGTGCTGTTGGACCGGGGAGGGAATCGGCTGCGTATCCCCCTCGCCGCGATCGAGACCGTCCGTACAGGCGGCGGATCGAGGCGGCGCGTCGTCGAGATCGTCCTGACCTCCGCCGGCGCCACCCCCGTCGTCCACACGCTGAGCCCGCCGAACACCACCGCCGCGACCGCGTTCGCCGACGCGGTCAACGCCGCGCTGCCCGTCCGGGACGCCGTTGAACCGCGCAACGGACGGGGCGACGTTGGTGACCACCGTGCCCGTGCCACCGCGGACGGAACGGAAGGGCCGCCGGACGACATCCCGCGAGCGGAGGGTGCAATGGGCGTTCGGCGCGCTGTTCGCGCTGGGGACGGCCCTTTCCGCGGCCACCGGGGAGTGGCCGTTCGTCGTCCTCTGGGTCACCTCCTACGCTCCGTTCCTCGTCGGGTGCGCGCTCACACACATCGTGTACCGGGTCACGGTGGACTGGTGGCTGCTGCGCCGCCGCGGCATCACCGTCCTCGTCGTCCACAAGGACCGCGACTACGTCGGCGATGTGCTCGTCACGACGTACTCGTCCACCGACACGGCAGGCGCGGAGCGGACGTTCAGCGGAAGCGGCCGGCTCGTGGCGAGTGACCCGGAGCGGATCGAGGTGACCTACGACCCTTGCGCCCCGAAGCGGATGACCACGCGCGACGGACCCGCCGTACGCACGCTCTCCGTCCTGGCGTATGTGCTCCTGGGCCTGCCCGTCGCGGCGATGACCGCCGCGTA
This sequence comes from Streptomyces sp. NPDC107454, assembly GCF_055582885.1. NCBI lineage: Bacteria > Bacillati > Actinomycetota > Actinomycetes > Kitasatosporales > Streptomycetaceae > Streptomyces > Streptomyces sp. NPDC107454. The sequence continues at coordinate 329,094 of NZ_JBVJPA010000005.1, forward strand.
CCCACCCGTCTCGCTCATCGGCCTGCTGTCCGCGCTCTAGGTCCTGTCCGACAACGGATCCCCGTTGTCCCTGTTGCCCCTGTTGTCCTCGTCATCGCCCTCCCGTAAGCGCCTCAAGCGCGGCCGGTGCGGCATCAGATCGCGTATGCGGGACTCGCCCGCGCCCACCACGGGCAGCCGTAACTCGTCGGTCTGCCGCTCGGGGAAGCGGAGCAGTCGTGCCGGCGGCACGGGGAAGTCCTCGCTGTCCGGGTGCTGGCCGGGGCCGTTGGAGGGCTCGGGGCCGCTGGAGGGCCCGGGGCCGTCGGGCCGGTCGGGGGACGTCGCCCGGGCATGTTCGGTCCAGCCCGCGCGGAACCAGGCCAACTGGTCACGCTGCACCTCGTCATCGGTGAGGATGCGCACGCCCTCCGTACCGGCCCGCCGGATCTTCTCCCCCAGCTCGATCAGCAGGCCACCCACGGTGTACGCCACGGCGTCCGGATCCGGTGCGGTGGCCGGTCCGTCCGCTCCCTCCTCCGGTGGGCGTGGATCACGCGCGTGCGAGTCGTGTGAGTCATGTGAGTCGTGCGGACCACGCGCACGCGGGTCGCGCGCATGCGGGTCTCCCCCCTCGTGCCCCACCTGCACACCCCTCTTCACCGCTGCTCCGAATCCCCCTGCCGAAGCGTCACTCTCGTCTGCGTTCCTCCGGCAGGAACTGGCCAACCACCTTCACGAAAAGTTCTTGCAGCTCCGACGGAACTCCGAGCAGCCGTGCCGCCTCCGCCGGGCTGAGTGACGCAGCCGGGCCTCCGGCGGTTTCGCCGGTCCTCGGGTCGAGCGGAAGATCGTCCTCCGACAGCCGACCGGACCGGATCAGCATGTCCCTCAGGGGAACGGCCAGAACCGTCGCCAGCCGGCGCATCGTCTCCAGATCCGGCATGCTTTGCCGCTGCAACAGCCGACTGACCGCGGCCCGGTGGACCCCGGCGTCGTCGGCGAGCTTGGACTTGCCACCGCCCCGCGGGCTGTCGATGTCGTAGCCCCGCCTGCGCATCAGTCCTTCTATCCAGACCGCGAACTCCTCCAGGCCGTCGGCCCTGGGCGTTCGGCCACTGTCGGCGCGATGACCCTGGTCGTTGTAGGCGTTGGCCCACGAGCTTGCACCCATGTGGTGGCTCTCCCCTCGTCGCGAGGGAAGAGTACCGAGCGCGCGCGCACCTCTGGGAGTGCGCGCTCGCACGCATTCGTAAAGTTCTGACATGCGCGAGCGCTCTCGTGGCGGCATATGCGGCTGATACGGGCGCTGTCGACACCTCCCGGGCGGACCCCGGCCCCGACGCCGACCCTGATTCCGGTCGAGCGCGACTCCGGAGCGTAGTCACTTGCGCACGCGCTCGCACCATGCAACTCTGATCGCGCGTTCGCAACTGTCGAACATATGTTCCCACACCTGGGGAGGGGTTGCACGTGCCCAACCAGCCGACCGCATCCGCCACTGCCACGACCTGGCGCTTTCCCTCTGCACGCGAAGAACTGGACTGGCGCCGCGCCGCAGCCTGCGCCGATCTTCCCGAACACTCCGTGTTCACCCGCATCCCCTCCGAGGCCGAACCGGTATTGCGCGCCTGCAATCAGTGCCCGATCCGTCACGAATGCGAGACGGTCGTCGATCCCGCCCACACCTGGTTCGACGGGGTCAGCGGGGGACGGCTGTGGCGCAACGGGCGCGAGGTGTCGCGCGGGATGGGGATGTCGCAGTCGCAGGGCACACCGGGGGGAGCCGCACGATGAACCGCGAACTGCCCGGTGCCGTCTGGATCGCCTCGCTCGTCCGCCGCTTCCCCGACCTCGTCGACGAGTTGACCCCCGCTGCCCACGGGGGGCTGCGGGAGCGCCGCGGGGGCGGGCCGGTCGCGGGGACGACCCTGCCCGTACGGCTGCACATCTCGGACGCCGTACGGGACATCACCGACGGAGTGGTCGAACTGGAGGAGGCCGTACGGGAACGGCTCGGGCTGCGGGCCGTGCCGCCCGCCCCCGTCCCGGTGCGGCTGCGCCGGATCGCCGGCCTGCTGGAGCGCGTCGCCGCGGACTCCGTCATCGCCGCACATGTGGAGGACGAGACGCGGCGCATGGCCGCCCGTTGCGCGCGGGCGCTCGGCGACCCCGAACAACTCGTACGGCTGCCGGGCCGCTGCCCCACCTGCGACTCGGTCTCCCTGCGGGCCTTCCCGGAACGCGCCGAGGTGCGCTGCGTCAATCCCGTGTGCGGACGGGTACTCGAACCGGAGGCCTCATGAACTCCCCCCTGATCACGACAGAGTTGGCGGCGGACGAGGCCGGGGTCTCCACGGCCACGATCCGCAAATGGGTCCAACGAGGCCACCTGCGCCCGGCCGGCACCCGGGGCCGGCGCCGGCTCTACCGCCTGGAGGACGTGTTCGCGGCGGAACGCGCGACGCACCGGGCGGGCGCCGACCGCTGACCCTCCTCACGCCCAGGGGCCCCGCCGCGCGATGCGGCGGGGCCCTCGTGGTCCTCGTGGTCCACGCCTGTCCTCCGAGCCGGCGGCGCGCGGTGGGCCGTGCGCGGTGGGCCGTGCGCGGTGGTCCGTGCGCGGTGGTCCGTGCGCGGTGGTCCGTGCGCGGTGGTCCGTGCGCGGCGGGCCGTGCGCGGTGGGACCGAACATGCCGGATGAATACCCGTACCGAATAGACCAGTTGCACGATCCGGGCGGTCGCGTCACACTCGATGCAGCGGCAGAGCTGCGCCCACCCTCAGCGGGGGCGACGGACCTGCCGCTTCGTGTTGCCCGGAAACGGGCCCCCGCCCGGCACGAAGCCGGGCCCCGAAGGGAGTGTCCATGTGGCCATCCTGACCTTTCCCGACGCCGAGCAACTCGTCGTCGACTTCCTCAAGAACCGGGCCGAGCTGACCGGTGTCGTCGTCGACAGCCGGCCGCCCGCCGGGTTCGACGGCACCCAGAAGGTCGTCCTCGTCTCGCACATGGGCGGCGCCTGGGTCGACGACCAGCATCTCGACCAGCCGCTGCTCGACCTGGAGGTGTACGGCCCGGACAAGCCCACGGCACACACCGTGGCGCTGTCCGCCCGTGCCTGCGTGCTGGAGCTGGCCGACACCGTGTACGGCTCCGCGGCCGTCGTCGACGTCTCCGAGGCCGACGGGCCGCGCTGGCTGCCCGACTACACCCGCTCGGCCGCCAACCGCTACCGCTCCACGATCCGGCTCCTGCTGCGCCTCGGCTGAGCCCGCCCCACCTCGCACCAAGGCCTCACGTCCCTTACGTACACAAGGAGTTCGCATGGCTACGAACAACGGCAAGGAAATCCGTGTCGCCGGTACCGGCCGGGTCCTCGTCGCCCCCGCCGGCACCACCGCGCCGGTCAAATCAGACGACGCCTGGCCGGCCGGCTGGGTGGAGCTGGGGTACACCTCCACCGACGGCATCAAGCTCAACAAGAAGGACAAGATCGACCCGGTCGACACCTGGCAGTCGGCGAGCCCGGCTCGCTTCATCTACTCCGACCGCGATCTGACCGTGAAGTTCCAGCTGCTCCAGATGAACAAGAGCACGCTCTCCTTCTTCATGGGCATCCCGGCCACCAACATCGCGCAGACCTCGGTCGGCGGCACCGCGGTCGTGGACACCTACGAGTTCCTGGTCCCGAGCACCCCGGCCAAGGACGAGCGGGCGCTCGGCATCGAGTTCACGGACGGAACGGACGCCGTGTACCGCTTCATCCTGCCGCGCGGCCAGGTCACCGAGACCGAGGAGATGGGCTTCACGCGGACCGGGTCGGTGAAGCTCGGCGTCACCTTCACCGCGCTGGAGGCGGAGACCGCCAACCGCGAACTGGCCAAGTGGATCATGAAGGACAAGGCGTACGCCGCCCTGTGACGGTCCTTCCGATCCACCTTCCGTGACGGGCGCCCCGTAGGGCTCGTCACCCGGGGCGGCGGGCTCCCCCACCCGTCGCCCCGGCCCCTCTCCACGTACCTCTGACAAGGGAGATCCCCGATGGCCGGATTCAACGTCAACGCGGCTCGCGCCCAGCGCCTGGAGGCGCTCGGGCGCAGCTGGACCTTCGAACTCGACGACGACAGCTTCGAGCTGCCGACCGAGCTGACTCGGACGACCGCGCGCGAGCTGCGCGGCCTCGACGACAACGACGTGGACGGGCTGCTGTATCTGCTGCTCGGGGAGCGGCAGTTCGCACGCTTCGAGAAGCACGACGTCACGATGCAGGACATCGCGGCCGTCCTGGAGGCCTACGGCAAGGAGACGGGGCTGGGCCTGGGGGAAGGCTGAGCCTCGGCGAGCTCGTCGAAGAGCACGCCGAGGCCCTGGAGGCGGATCTGCTCCGCCACTACGGGGTCGACCTGCTGGACTGGCACCGCGGCCACCTGTCCTCGCGCCGGCTGGCGGTCCTGGTCCAGCATCTCCCGAGGGACAGCGCACTGGCCCGCGCGCTGCACGGCGAGGCCGCCGACTGGTCCCTCACGGACCATCTGCTCGCCTCCGTCGTCGACCAACTCGCCGAGGCCAACTGGATGTTCGCGACGGTCAACCGGGACGAGGACAGCGAACCACTGGAATACCCGGAGCCGGTACCGCGTCCAGGGCAGTCCGCGCATCCGATGTCCGGCGGGGAAAGCGAACGGGGCGACGGGAAGGATCACCGAATGCCCACGGAGGCCGAACTGGCGGCGTTCTTCCTCTGACCCTGCCGTCGTCGGCCTTCACCTGAGAAGTCATCCGGTGGCGACGAGCCCGAGAATCGCACCGACCACCAGAACTCCCATGGCGGACGTGATGAGCGTGTCATATCCGATACGACGCTCGGCCTCGAAAGAAATCATGGCCCGTCCCGGCTTTCGCCTGTCGTAATAGACCTCGACTTCGTCATCCACCTCCAATGGGGCCGTCGCGTATTTGGACGACCTCACCAGAAATTCAGCGTCCCCGGTCGGCGAATACCGCACGACGACACCGACATATCCACCGGCGGGCCAGAAGTGTTCGACGCACACGCCCACGGTCCGGCCGCCCGCCGACTCCAGCGCACGCCCTCTGAGCAGCGCGAACAGATTAACGCAAACAACCATAAGCGGAACAAACAAGGCAATTAAGAGAAACATTCTGATGGCGAGCATCGCACCCCTCGAATCAATCGGGCACACATTCCCCGAAACGGACGAATTGTGGCATCACTTGAATCTCGCGTCAAGGCACTGGAAGACAGTGCCACAAGCCAAAAGGTAGCCGCTCACGACTATCAGGATCTCAAAAAAGAGATCACCGCGGTAGCCAGCGATCATACGGCTCTCAAGGGTGAACTCATCGGCCTCGCAGCCTCCTTCACCCTGATCAATCTTTCCCTCCCCTCGCTGTTCAACCTGGAAAAACTGATGGAGTCGAAACTCCGTATCGGGCACAACGATTGGGGCCTCATCAGCCGCATCCCGGAGTCCCCCGCCGGCACAGGGGCGCGCGGACCCACCGGACCACAAGGGCGGCAGGGGGCGGACGGACGACGAGGGCCCCGCGGTGAGCGGGGAGCGGCGGGGCCACGCGGCCCACGAGGTGCCCGAGGGCCGGACGGCCGCGCCGGCGCCCGGGGTGTCCAGGGCCCCGACGGGCGTCTCCCCTCCACCGCGGAGCTGGAGCGCGTGACGCGTGCGGCCGAGACGGCGACGAGCTCCTTGGAAGGCGCGATCCGCCGGGCCAACAGCCTGGGCTCCACCCTGGGCGGCTAGGGCCCGTCGTTCGGATCAGGTCGTTTCAGGCGACGGGGCTTGATCAGACCCCGCGGCCCAGGCCTGATCCAAACGACAGGCCCCAAGTCGACCCACGCATGGAAGAGGTGACAGACATGACTCTCAGACAATCCGTGCTCAACGTGGCGGACAGTCTCCAAAGGCTCCGCGGTGGGCTGGACAGCACGGCCAGGGCGATGAGCGGACTGCAGCGAGGAGCCTCCGCCGCGGCAGCGCCGCTGGCGCGGGTGGACTCGGGATTCACCCGGGCCAACACCGCCGTGGGCAAGCTGCGTGGCTCACTGACCGGCGCCGACACCGCCCTCGGCAAATCCAGGAGCGCCACCGACAAGTTCAAGACCTCCCTCGACAAGCTCAAGTCCTCCGCCGACAAGACCAAGGCCGCCCTCAAGGACGTGAAGAACCAGGCCGACGCGGTCGAGAAGTCCGTGGGGAAGGCCGGGAAGAACGCCGACAAGGGCGGGAAGTCCATGGGCGGCCTGGGGAAGGGACTCAAGGGGGCGTCCACCGCGCAGAAGGGGCTCAACCTCGCGATGAGTGCCAACCCGTTCGGGCTGGTCATGACGCTGCTCACCCCGCTCATCACGCAGTTCGTCAACATGGACAAGGTCACCGCCCTCGTCCGCAAGGGCCTCACCGCCGCCTGGAGCCACATCAAGTCCTCCTCGCAGTCGGCCGCGAAGATCCTCGGGCCGCTGTTCAAGGGCGTGGTGAACGGGTTCCTGACTCCGACCCGGATGCTGGTGCGCGGGCTCAACGTCCTCATCGGCGGCCTGAACCACGTGAAGTTCAAGGTCCCCGACTGGGTGCCCGTCATCGGCGGCAAGGGCTTCGCCTTCGATCTGTCCCCCATCCCGGTGCCGCAGCTCGCCCAGGGCGGCATCGTGCGCGCCCGCACCGGCGGCACCCTGGCTCTCGTCGGCGAGGGCGGCGAGCCCGAGGCGGTCATCCCGCTGTCCCGGCTGGAGCGGATGCTCGGCTCCGGCGGCGGCCTGCGCCGGCTCGCCGCCGCCGTCGAGGCGCTCGCCGACCGGCCCGTCCAGATCGACGTGGACTCCCAGACCATCGCGCGCGCCGTCCAGCTCGGACAGCGCAAGCTCGCCCGGAGGTGAGGCAGGGACATGGCAAGGAATCTCTGGATCGGCAAGCCCGGACTTCTCCGGGAGATCGACCAGGCGGCCAAGAGCTGGGACCGGTCGGCGGAACTCAACGTCACGGAGTTCAAGTCCCTGGAGGGGCGGATCACCACCGTGGCCCCGGCCCGTACCGTCCGCCGGCTCAAGTTCTCCTGGGACTCCCTCGCGCCCGACGACGCCCAGCACCTCTCCCGGCTCGCCCGCCGGATCAACGGGCCCGGTCTGCTGGGCAGCGCGCAGACGTCGTACGGTCCGCTCGCGGTGCTCGACCCGGCCTCGGTGAACCTGCTCGACCCCTACCAGGCCGCCGCACAGAGCGAGAGCAACGGCACCGACCACTGGTTCGCCATCACCGGCACCCTGGTCGTCAGCCCCCTGACCGGGGACACCGTCGTCGCCGGCTTCCAGGAGACCACCCGGATCGGCTGGCGGCACGGCATATGGACCGGCTGGCCGGTGATGCCCGGCATGCAGGTGTCCTGGCTGGTCCCGGCCGACTGGAACCCGGCACTCGCCACCGCCCAGCTCGACTGGAAGACCGCCGACGGGACATATCTCAGCACCTCGTCCGCGAACGGACCGACCGTCTCCGGCGTCGCCCCGGCCGGGGCCGCCTTCGTCACCCCGGTCGGCGGACCCGGCGCGGCCGGCCCAGCAGGGCTGGCCGGAGCCTGCCTGACCATCGGCGAGGCCCCGGCCGCCCACGCACTCGGTGACGGCTGCCCGGCGATGTCCGTGACCGCGTACAGCGATGTCCCGTCCGCCCGGCTGCCGTACCGCAACGTCAGCGTCGACCTCGTGGAGGTGCGCGGTGCAGAACTCTGACGAGACGCTCGCCGCCGCGCTCGCCGCCACCGAGCGGATCCCGGCCCACTCCACCCGGCTCGGCGGCCGGGAGATGGGCGGCCAGGTGCAGTCCTGGAAGGTGGAGCGGGCCTACAGCACCGATCTGCCCGAGGCGCTGCGCGCCTTCTCCGGGAGTGCCTCGGCCCAGCTGGAGCTGTCGCTCGGCGGCAGCGGTGCGCCCGCGCCCCGGCTGTACTCGGCCTGGTCGCCCCGCGGCAGCGGCGACGTCGTACGGCCCGGGCAGTCCGTGGTCCACGCGGCGGGCGCGAACGACCGCACCGTCCCCGCCTTCCGCGGCGCCGTCCGGTCCCGCACGGCCGCGTCCGGCAGCGACACCGTCACCGTCCAGGCGCTCGACGGCGCGGAACGGCTGCGCGGCCCCGCGCAACTGCCACGGCCCTACCACGGGCTGCGCTACGGGCAGCCCGTGGCGACCGCGACCTGGTGCGTGGACGAGATCCTGCGCCAGGGCGGCATCCACAGCTGCCCGCCGCCCCGCGCCCCCGGCGTGGCCGACGACACCACCCGGCCGTTCACCGCGCTCTATGCCGCACTGCACGGCGGCTTCAACGCCGCCTACGGCCAGCCCGAGACCTTCCCGGCCCCCTCCGCCTACTCCTGGGTGCGGGACGGGGCGCCGTACGAGATGGCGCTGATGCCGAAGGCGGCGGGGCTCACGGCGTCCTGGATGCCGCGCTCCCGCTTCGTCGTCGCGGGGAAGGTGTTCCAGGCCGAGCTGCATGTGAACACCGCCCTCGCGGTGGGCAATGAACTCGAACTCAAGCTGATCTTCGACCGCAGCGCCGGCACGTACGGGAACTACGCCCTGAACGTCTACTTCGCCACCGGCGTCGTGAAGATCACCTCGGGCACGGTCGGCGGCGGCGGTCTGGTCGCCAGCTGGACCATTCCCAAGCTCGCCTCGCTCAAGGGCGTGTGGCACCTCGGGTTCACCGTGGACACCCGGGCCGGTGCCGTCGGCGGGAACACCCCGGCGACCGTGTACCCGCGGCTCACCGCACCCGACGGGGAGTACGTCACCCCGCCGACGGCCCCCTTCACCTTCTCCGACGCCTCCTCGGTGCAGCCCCCTTCCGAGCTGTACCAGATCAGCCTGAAGACCGACGTGGCCGTCGAATGCCTCCAGGTCACCGACCGCTCCTGGCCGGACCTCGACTCGTACACCGCCGAGGAGTGGGAGCAGAAGGGCCGCTGGGCCAAGGGCGCGGTGCTCGACGACGCGACGGTGCCGCTCTACGACGTGCCGAAGATCTCCGGCTCCCAGTGGGACGCCCTCACCGAGATCGCCCGCGCCACCATGTCCACCGCCGAGTTCGACGAGCAGGGCGTCTTCCGCTGGCGCGGGCCCGGCCGGTTCCGGACGGTGCCCGCCGGGCCGGATCTCACGGTGACCACCCGGCGCGACATCGCCGCCCTCACCGTCTCCGAGGAGATCGACGCCTGCCGCAATCACTGCGAACAGCCCTACCAGGACTGGACCGGCATCAGCCACACCTACAGCGACACCGTCACCGACACCGTCGTGCGGGAGGTCAGGCCGGGCGGCTGGGTGGAGGTCGCGTACGCCATCGCCGAGGAAGAACTCGATGTCGGCCCGCTCCAGATCGAGGACGACGTGGCACCCGTCGGCGGCCATCGGGTCCGTTTCGGCAGCGCGGCGGCCGGTGGCACCTCCGTGAAGGGCGCGGTGACGGTCAGCTCGCGGCGCGACGGCCCGAACTACCTCGTGCGGTTCGCCAACCACGGCACGGCGAGCGTCTGGACGGTCACGAAGGACGGCAAGCCCTCCGTGCAGATCGTCCCGCAGAAGCGCACGGGCGATCCCCGCCGGCGGTCGTTCGCCTGGTACAACACCACCAGCCAGGCCGCCTACGGCAAGCAGGTCTACCAGGCGCCCGCGACCGACTGGGTGCAACAGCATCAGGTCGCCTCGGACCTCTCGCACGCCATGCTCGACGCCGGCCGTTACCCGGTCCCGGTGCTCGGCGAGGTCGAGGTGCTGCACGATCCACGCATCCAACTCGGTGACGTGGTGCGGGTGGTGGACACCAGCGGGGCCGCGCTCGACACCCTCGCCTGGGTCGTGGGCATCCGCACCACCTGCCAGGCGGGGGCCGCCCCCCAGCAGACGCTGACCCTGCGCGGTACCTCCTACAACGGCGTTCCGACCGACTCCGGGCTCACCCCGGACCCGCCGGTCGATCCGGAGTACGGCAACCAGCGGACGTACGCCCTGATCGACGCCCAGAACGCCACACTCGACGCTCTGACCACCAGCAGGATCACCTACCGCGAACTGCTCAAGGCGCCGGGAGGTGCGGCATGAGCGAACTGCCCCCGGAAGAACCGCGCGTGGAAGAACCACCGCCGGAGACCGCCGACGACGACGCGAACGTGGCGCATCCGGTCCCGGTCGACAGCGCCGCGGCACGCGACGGCGACGGCGGCACACCGGCCGGCTCGCTCCCGCCGTCCCTGGGCGACTGACCGCCCCCTCGTCCCGTACGCGCGCCCCGTACGCGATCAGTCGTCCCGTACGCACTCCAGGATCCAGGAGGAAGCCGTCATGGCCCTGCTCACCCCGCTCGGCAGCCTGCCCTACCCGCAGCCGGCCGACGCCGCGAACATCCCCGTGCACATCCAGTCGCTCGCGGAGGCCGTCGACGGCCGCACCGTGCTGCGCTTCGCGGACGCCGCGACCCGCGACGCCAAGGTGACCGCCCCGGTGGCGGGCATGCTCTGCTGGCTCGGCACGCCCAAGCAGTACTGGTACCACACCGGCAGCGCCTGGACGCAGCTGGCGCCCGGCCCGGTCCACAAGGCCAACACCACGGCCGGTACGACGACGTCGACGGCGTACGTGGAGACCCTCACCGGCTCCACCGGCGACCCGACCACCGTCACCTTCACCGCTCCGGCCTCCGGCGCCGTGCTCGTCTCGGTGGGCGCGCGCGTCAGCAGCAGCGCGGCCACGGCCTGCCACATGTCGGCGAACATCCGCCTGAACACGACGGTCGCGCTCGCCGCCGCCGACACCCGCGCGGCGCTCGGTGCCGGCACCAACCAGTGCTCCGTCACGACCCAGTTCCAGGTCACCGGGCTCACCGTGAACGGCGTCTACACCGCGACCGCCGCCTACAAGTCGGCCGCGACCACCAGCACCGCGACCTTCGCCAACCGATTCATCACCGTAACTCCCGTGATGTGAGGCACACATGGCCACACCACTGACCGCCGACGCCCTCGCCCGCGCCCTGCGCGACGAGGGCGTCGTCCTTTCCGAGAGCGGCAACTGGCGCACCCACAACCGCAACAGCAAAGGCGCCTGGGGCCCGGTCCACGGCGTCATGCTCCACCACACGGCAGGCATCGACAGCCTCCGCCTGTGCCGCGAGGGCACCGCGGACCTGCCGGGCCCGCTCTGCATCGGCCTGATCACCAAGGACGGCACCGTCCACCTGGTCGGCTACGGCCGCACCAACCACGCCGGTTCGGGCTCGACCGCGGTCCTGGAGGCCGTACGGGCCGAACGGGCCGCACTGCCCGCCCCCGGACCCGACGCCGTGGACGGCAACGCCCGCTTCTACGGCTTCGAGATCGAGAACCTGGGCAACGGGCGGGACCCCTACCCGGCCGCCCAACTCGCCGCCGTGGAACGGCTTTCCGCCGCGATCTGCCGCGCCCATGGCTGGTCCGCGGCCAGCGTGATCGCGCACAAGGAGTGGACGCGCCGCAAGATCGACCCGTCGTTCTCGATGTCCGGGATGCGGCAACGGGTGGCGACCCGGCTCGGCTCCCGACCGGTCCCGTACGAACCCTTCCCCGGCGCCGCGTTCTTCGCGCTCGGCCGCCGCAGTCCGCTGATCACAGCCGTCGGCGAGCGGCTGGTCGCGGAGGGGTGCGGGCGCTACTCGACCGGCCCCGGCCCGGTGTGGACGCAGGCCGACGTCCTGTCGTACGCGACCTGGCAGCGCGCGCTCGGCTACGTCGGCAAGGACGCCGACGGCACCCCGGGCCGCACCAGCTGGGACAAGCTGCGCGTCCCGCGCGCCTAGGGGGCCGGACGTACCCGAGAAGCACTGGAGCACCCGAAAGGAGCCCGGAGATGAGCGACGCCGGCCGCAGAACCCTGCGTACGACACTCCAGACCCTGTTCGCCCTGATCACCGTCCTGCCGCTGGTCGCCGAGGACCCGCTGGTCCGGGACGTACCCGCGCTCACGGCCGTCGTGGGCGGCGCCGCGCTGCTCAGCCGGGTGATGTCGATGCCCGCGGTGGACCGGCTGCTGCCGGGGTGGCTGCGCGGGCCCTCCCGCGGAGAAACCGCCGATGCCGACGACTGAGGCCGAGAGCGTCGCCCTGGAACTGGAGCGGCTGCGCCGCTCGGTCGACGTCGGGTTCGCCACCACCCGCGGCGACCTCGCCCTCCTCCTGCAGCGCGCGGACCAGACCGACAAGACCCTCGACGAACACGAGTCCCGCCTCGACGCCCTGGAACGCACCCGCTGGCCCCTGCCCTCGCTGGCGGCCGCCACCTCGTGCACGGCGCTGGCGCTGACGATCTGGCAGTCGATGGGACGCTGAACCCCGGTCCGCCGAACGCGCGGGAGCCCCTCGCCCAGGGCTCCCGCGCGTTCGTCTACTTGAGGCCGATCGCCGTGCAGTCCACCTTGGTCGAGGCCGCGCAGATCTGCTTGACGGTGTAGATGTTGTCCTGGATCACCGTCTCCTTGATGTTCGCCTTGGTCAGGGCGACCACGGGCATCAGCTGGGAGGGGATCTTCTTGTTCGTGGGGCTGTCGACCTTGTCGCGGGTGAGCGCGTCGAACTCGATGCCACGCCCCTGGACCTTCGCCACCGCCATCTCGGCCGCCGCGGAGGCCTCGTCGGGGTAGGACTTGTAGACGCTCATGTACTGCTCGCCCCGGACGATCCGCTGCACCGCGTCCAGCTCGGCGTCCTGGCCGGTGACCGGCGGCACCTTGCTGACGCCCATGGTCTTCAGGGCGTCGATGACGGCGCCCGCGAGACCGTCGTTGGCGGAGTAGACACCGGCGATGTTGCTGAGGCCGATGGCCGAGATGGCCTTCTCCATGTTGGCCTTGCCGACGACCGGGTCCCAGTCCTTGGTGTCGTACGACTTGGAGATGACGACCTTGCCGTTGAGCTCACCGAGGGCGCCCGCCTTGAACTGCGCCGCGTTCGGGTCGGTGGGCGAGCCGTTCATCATGACGATCTTCTTCGTGGAGGCGTTGGTGCCCAGCGCCTCCAGGAGCGCCTTGCCCTGCACCTGGCCGACGAGCTCGTTGTCGAAGGAGATGTACGCGTCGATCGGGCCCTGCGCCAGACGGTCGTAGGCGATGACGGGAATGCCCGCGTCCTTGGCCTTCTGCACATCGCTCGCGATGGCCTTGGAGTCCACCGCGTCGACGAGGATCACGTCGACCTTGTCGGCCACCATCTGCTGGAACTGCTGGCTCTGCTTGGAGGCGTCCTGCCCCGCGTTGACGTAGTCGACCTTGCCCTTGTTGTTGGTGAGCTTGGCGACCTGCTGCTTGATGATCGGGTAGTCGAACTTCTCGTAACGAGTGTTGGCCTTCTCCGGGAGGAGCAGGCCAACCGTGATGTCGTCACCCTTGGTCGGGCTCGCCTTGGTGTTGCTGCCGCCGATCCCGTCCACGACACCGCAGGCGGCGAGGGAAACGGTCATCGCGGAGCAGGCCAGGGCTATGGCGGTACGACGAAGCCGGGTGTTACGAGTGTTCACATCAGGTGCCTTCCGGGCGAGGTAGCTGCTTTGCGACCCAGGTGGCTGAAAGCCAACGCGGCGATCACCTCAGCGTCAAGGAGTAACCACTTAACGAGATGGCAACAGCATTCTGTGTTCCCCAAGTGAACACGATGGGAAGGGGGTGCGCCGTCACTTCCACAGAACCCCTCTGATTGACTTGCGTCACGCGCTCCCCGGCGACATACAACCCTCCCCCACATCCGGGAGTCTCGAAGGTGGCCGCACACCTCGCAGCATGAAACAGGGGAAACATGAGACCAGTTGGGCGGAGCGGACCGGCGCTCGCCGTGACGCTGACGATCGCCACCACCGGGGGCCTGCTCGCCGTCTCGGGGGCGCCCGCCTCCGCCGCGAGCAGCTGCGCATCACCGGTGTACAAGCGGCAGTTCTACGCGAACACCACCTTCTCCGGCACACCGAAGAAAACGGACTGCGATGCCGCGGTCAGCGAGAACTGGGGCACGAAAGCACCCGCCTCCGGCCTCCCGAAGGACAACTTCGGCGTCCGCTGGACCGAGACGAGGGACTTCGGTTCGGGAGGCCCCTTCGCCCTTCCCGTCGCCGCCCAGGACGGCCTGCGCGTCTACCTCGACGGCACCCGCAAGGTCGACCTCTGGAAGAACGTCTCCTCGACGGTCAAAAAGACCGTCAACGTCACGATTCCCTCCGGCAAGCACACCCTCCGCGTCGACTACGCCAACTGGACAGGCGCCGCCAACGTCTCCTTCGCCTACACCCCCCGCACCACCGCCGCCGTCGACAAGGTCAAGCCCCTCACCCCCACGGGCACCTCCGTGGCGTACGACAAAGCCACCGGCAAGGCCAAACTGACCTGGGCGAAGAACAAGGAGATGGACCTCGCGGGGTATCGCGCCTACCGCCGCCTGAAGGGCGGCGCCACCTGGACGAGAGTGGGTACGACGACCGCCACCTCGTACACCGACACGACCGTGCCCGCGACCGGCGACACCTACTACTACGAGGTCCGCGCCTACGACAAGGCCGGCAACGAGTCGACGGGCACCGCCGACCAGGCCGTGACCACCGTCGACCGGACCCCGACCGCCGCGCCCGGCGGCCTGGGCGCCAAGGTGAGCACCGGCTCCGTGGCCCTCGGCTGGAACAAGGTCTCCGGTGCCGCCGCCTACCGCGTCTACCGGGCGAGCGCCCCGCAGGGCCCCTTCCAGCAGCTCGTGTCCTCCGTGCCGGACGTCTCCTACCGGGACACCTCGGCCGACATCCATCAGCGCCTGTACTACCGGGTCACGGCCCTGGACCCGGTCGGCAACGAGTCCGTCCCGTCCGCGACCGCCGACACCGGCGCCCCGGACACCCTCGCGCCCGGCCAGGTCACCGGTCTGACGGCGGAGGGCACCACGGCGGGCAACGCGCTGCGCTGGAACGCCCCTTCGGACGACGTCGAGCATTACGAGCTGTGGGCCGCGCCCGAGGGGCAGTCGGACCCGGACGGGCCGGACCTGGTCCTCGGCACCTCGTTCAACGACTTCCGGGCCCCCGCGGGCACCGCCGTCACGTACACGGTCCAGGCCGTCGACGCGTACGGGAACATCTCCTCGGTGTCCGAGGCTGTCACCGCGACCCGGCCCGCCCCCGGCGACGCGGCGGCGCCCACCGGCGTGACGGTCACCCCGCACGACAGCGGCACCGAACTCACCTGGGCGTACTCGACGGACGGGGCGGTGTACGGCACCCGCGTCTACCGCCGCACCGACGCCTCCGCCGCCTGGAACCGGGTCGGCTCGCCCCACTCGACCCTCTTCTCGGACACCGGGGCCCCGGCGGGCCGCGCGTCCTACTACGTGGTGGTGCTCGACGCGCAGGGCAGGGAGTCGGCGCCCTCCGACGTCGTCTCCGTGGACCGCGTCACCCCGGCGACGTCCACGGCGCCGCTGCCTCCGCTGCTCGCGCTCTCGGCGCCGTACACCGAGTGCACCGCCAACGACTGTGCGGGGCACGGTGGACCCGGCCAGGCGGTCACCGTGACGATGACCCGCCCCGCGGGCGACGACCGCGTCATCGGCGGGTACCAGTGGCGCGTCACCGGCGGCACGTACGCGCAGACCACGAACGGCAGCCTCACCTGGACACCGCCCACGAGCGGGATCTACATCGTCGAGGTGGCCACGGTGGACGTGTACGGGCGCGTCGGCCCGTCCACCCACCTGACGTTCAACGTCGCCTGAGGAACGCCGAAGGGGGTGGGGAGGTCGTCGACCTCCCCACCCCCTTCGGTACGTGCAACTAGTCCGACTGCCGCTTCGGCCGCCAGACCACCAGCGCGCTCGTCTGCTGGACCTCCTGGTACGGGACCAGGTCGCGGCGGTACGAGGCGTGCACCGCGGCCTCGCGCTGCTGCATCGCGGCAGCCGCGCCGTCCAGGGCCGATTCCAGTTCCGCGACGCGGGACTGGAGCGCGGCCACCTGGTTCTCCAGCTCGATGATGCGCTTGATGCCGGCCAGGTTGATGCCCTCGTCCTGGGACAGCGCCTGCACCGTGCGGAGCAGTTCGATGTCGCGGGCCGAGTAGCGCCGGCCACGGCCGGCGGTGCGGTCCGGGGAGACCAGGCCGAGGCGGTCGTACTGGCGCAGGGTCTGCGGGTGCAGGCCGGAGAGCTGGGCCGCCACCGAGATGACGTAGACCGGGGTCTCCTCGGTCAGTTCATAGGGGTTTCGACGACGACCGTCCATCTGCTCATGCTCCCTTCGCGGCCTGGAACAGCTCCGCCCGCGGGTCCTCGCCCGCGGTTGCCTCGCGATACGCCTCCAGGGCGTCGCGAGCCTTGCCCGACACGTCCGTGGGGACCGCGACCTCGACGGTGACGAGGAGGTCGCCGCGCGTACCGTCCTTGCGGACGGCACCCTTGCCGCGGGCCCGCATCGTGCGGCCGTTGGGCGTGCCCGGGGGCAGCTTCAGGGTGACCGGGGGGCCGCCCAGGGTCGGTACGCGCACCTCGCCGCCGAGTGCCGCCTCCGCGAAGGTGACGGGCACGGTGACGGTGAGGTTGTCGCCCTTGCGGCCGAAGACCGGGTGGGCGTCCACGTGGACCGTGACGTACAGATCGCCTGCCGGGCCGCCCCGTTCGCCGGGTGCGCCCTTGCCGCGCAGGCGGATGCGCTGGCTGTCGCTCACCCCCGCCGGGATGCGGACCTGCATCGTGCGCGAGGACTTGGCACGACCGCTGCCGTGGCAGATCTCGCAGGGGTTCTCCGCGATGAGACCGCGGCCCTTGCAGTCCGGGCAGGGGTCCGTGAGCGAGAAGCCGCCGCCGGAGCCCCGTGCGACCTGGCCGGTACCGACGCACGTCGGGCACACCCGCGGTGTGCCGTTCGCGTCGCCGGTGCCCGAACAGGCCTTGCAGGGCGCCTGGGACGTCATCCGCAGCGGGACCGTCGCGCCGTCCACCGCCTCGGTGAAGCTGAGCGTCACCTCGGTGTCGATGTCCTGGCCGCGCCGGGGCTGGGTCCGCGTACCCGTGCCCGCGCCGCCGCGGTTGAACAGGCCCCCGAAGACGTCTCCGATGCCGCCGCCGAAGCCGCCGGCACCCCCCGCTCCGCCCTGGGCGCCGCCTCCGAAGAGGTCGCCCAGGTCGAAGTTGAAGTTGCCGCCGCCCGCGCCGGGACCCGGACGGAAGCCGCCGTTGCCGAAGAGGGCGCGTGCCTCGTCGTACTCCTTGCGCTTCTTGGGGTCTCCGAGCACGTCGTTCGCCTCGGAGATCTCCTTGAAGCGCTCCTCGGCCTTGGCATTGCCCTTGTTGGCGTCCGGGTGGAACTCGCGGGCGAGCTTCCGGTACGCCTTCTTGATCTCTGCCTCGGTGGCGTCCTTGGGGACGCCGAGGACCTTGTAGAAGTCCTTCTCGATGAAGTCCTTGGTGCTCATCCTCGACGCCCCTCCTCTCTCATGCGTTCAACGTCAGCCCTCGTCCGGGCCACCGCTCTCCTTGTCGTCGGCCGCCTCGGCGGAATCCTGGGAGTCCGCCTTGCCGGTCTGCGCCCCCGGCTGGGGTTCGGCGACCGCCACCCGCGCGGGGCGGATGGTGCGCTCGCCGATGCGATACCCCGGCTGCAGAATCGCCACGCACGTCGTCTCCGTGACGTCCGGCGCGTACGAGTGCATGAGGGCCTCGTGGATCATCGGGTCGAAGGGCTCGCCCTCCTTGCCGAACTGCTGGAGGCCCATCTTCGCCGCGACGGTCTCCAGCGACTCGGCCACCGACTTGAAGCCGCCGACCAGTTCGCCGTGGTCCCGCGCGCGGGCGATGTTGTCGAGCACAGGCAGGAGTTCGGTCAGGAGGTTCGCGATGGCGATCTCCTTGACCGCGATCCGGTCGCGCTCGACCCGACGACGGTAGTTCTGGTACTCGGCCTGGAGCCGCTGGAGGTCCATCGTGCGCTCGCCGAGCGCCGTACGGACCTGGTCCAGCTGTGCGGTCAGACCGGCCATCTGTGCTGCTGATGCGTCCCCGGCCGGGGCCGCCGCCTCCTCCGTGGAGGGGGTGGCGGCCTGCGACTCGGCGTCGTCAGGGGTGGCGCCGGAGGGGACGTCAGGCTTCTCTTCGAAGCCCGGGGTCTCCTCCGTCACGCGGCACCGTCCTTACGGTCCTCGTCGACGATCTCGGCGTCGACGACGTCGTCATCGGCCTTGGCCTGCTCGGCGCCGGGGGCACCTTCGGCGCCACCGGCGGCCTGCGCGGCCTGGGCGTCGGCGTACATGGCCTGGCCGAGCTTCTGGGAGACCGCGGCGACCTTCTCCGTGGCGGTGCGGATCTCGGCGGTGTCCTCGCCCTTGAGCTTCTCCTTCAGCTCGGCGATGGAGGCCTCGACCTCGGTCTTGACGTCACCCGGGACCTTGTCCTCGTTGTCCTTGAGGAACTTCTCGGTCTGGTAGACGAGTTGCTCGCCCTGGTTGCGGGTCTCGGCGGCCTCGCGGCGCTTGTGGTCCTCGTCCGCGTACTGCTCGGCCTCCTGGCGCATCCGGTCGACCTCGTCCTTCGGCAGCGAGGAGCCGCCGGTGACGGTCATCTTCTGCTCCTTGCCCGTGCCCAGGTCCTTCGCGGTCACGTGCATGATGCCGTTGGCGTCGATGTCGAAGGCGACCTCGATCTGCGGGACACCGCGCGGGGCCGGCGGCAGACCGGTCAGCTCGAACATCCCGAGCTTCTTGTTGTACGCCGCGATCTCGCGCTCGCCCTGGTAGACCTGGATCTGGACGGACGGCTGGTTGTCCTCGGCGGTGGTGAAGATCTCGGACCGCTTGGTCGGGATCGTCGTGTTCCGCTCGATGAGCTTCGTCATGATGCCGCCCTTGGTCTCGATGCCGAGGGACAGCGGGGTGACGTCGAGGAGCAGGACGTCCTTGACCTCACCCTTGAGGACACCGGCCTGCAGGGCGGCGCCGATGGCGACGACCTCGTCCGGGTTGACGCCCTTGTTGGCGTCCTGGCCGCCGGTCAGCTCCTTGACGAGCTCGGCGACGGCGGGCATGCGGGTGGAGCCACCGACGAGAACGACGTGGTCGATCTCGGAGAGGTTGATGCCCGCGTCCTTGATGACGTTGTGGAACGGCGTCTTGCAGCGCTCCAGAAGGTCCGCGGTGAGCTGCTGGAACTGAGCGCGCGTGAGCTTCTCGTCCAGGTGCAGCGGGCCCTCGGCGGAGGCCGTGATGTAGGGCAGGTTGATCGAGGTCTCGGTGGACGAGGACAGCTCGATCTTCGCCTTCTCGGCGGCTTCGCGCAGACGCTGGAGCGCCATCTTGTCCTTGGCGAGGTCCACGCCGTGACCGGAGCGGAACTGCTGCACCAGGTAGTCGACGACGCGCTGGTCCCAGTCGTCACCACCGAGGTGGTTGTCGCCGTTGGTGGCCTTCACCTCGACGACGCCGTCACCGATCTCCAGGAGGGACACGTCGAAGGTGCCGCCACCGAGGTCGAAGACGAGGATCGTCTGGTCGTCCTTGTCCAGGCCGTACGCGAGGGCGGCGGCCGTGGGCTCGTTCACGATGCGCAGGACGTTCAGGCCCGCGATCTCGCCGGCCTCCTTCGTCGCCTGGCGCTCGGAGTCGTTGAAGTAGGCCGGGACGGTGATGACCGCGTCCGTGACCTTCTCGCCCAGGTAGGCCTCGGCGTCGCGCTTCAGCTTCTGCAGGATGAAGGCGCTCATCTGCTGCGGGTTGAAGTTCTTCCCGTCGAGCTCGATCTTCCAGTCCGTGCCCATGTGACGCTTCACGGAGCGGATGGTCCGGTCCACGTTCGTGACCGCCTGGCGCTTGGCCACCTCGCCGACGAGCACCTCACCGTTCTTGGCGAAGGCGACGACGGACGGCGTGGTCCTGGCGCCCTCTGCGTTGGTGATGACGGTGGGCTCGCCGCCTTCAAGAACGCTGACGACGGAGTTAGTCGTGCCCAGGTCGATGCCGACCGCACGTGCCATTTCAATTCCTCCAGCAATGACTTGAGTGGAACGGACTCAAGTGTGCACCACTCTCATTGCTGGGTCAACAGACATGAGTCGCAGGGGCTCAAGTCTTATCTCTTGCTTACACGCAGGTGTGCTTGTACACGTGGTTCCACCTGCGGCTTCTCGGTCGACCGACTCCCGGACGCGGGGGCGTGCCGTCCCCCATAGGTGGGGATCCGAAGCAGCGCGAGTACGCCCACACCGGCGCCGCCCGCCACCCACAACGCCGCCGTCGCGCTCACCCATCCCATGTCGATCAGCATTCCGACGAGTGCACCCGCGAAGCCGGTGACCCCCACGACGATCGCGGCGCCCCGAGGCGTGACGCCGAGGCGCCGCAGCCGGTGGACCAGATGATCGGGGGCGCCGCGCAGCAGCGGACGCCCGGCCCGTTGCCGCGACACCAGCACCAGTACGGCGTCGGCGGTCGCCACGGCCGTCAGCGCGAACGCGGCGCCCACGCTCGACCCGGCCGCCCGCCCTGCGTGGACCAGTACCGCCGCCGAGGTCAGCACGAACCCGACGAACAGCGCGCCGCAGCGCCCCGGCACGATCCGGGCCGGGGGCCAGTTGTGCATCAGGAACCCCGTCAGCGCGGCGGCCAGCACGCTCAGCAGCGCCGCGAGCCCGTCCATGACCTCGGCAGCCGCGCAGCCGCTCAGCGCGAAGGCGGTCGCCACCGCGACCGTCCCCATCACCCCGTCGGCGTGATCGAGCGAGGTGAAGGCATGGGTGGCGAGGGCGATCCAGCCGACGGCCGCCACCCCGACCACCGGGCCGAGCTCCCCGTAGGGCACGGTCAGCGCGGCGGCGCCGGTCACGACGGCCGCCTGGAGCGGAACCCGCACAAGAGCCGGCGGGGGCCACAGGTCGGCGACCAGCCCGAGGGCACCGACCGCGATCCCGGCGGCCAGCAGCCTCGCGGCCGCCGGCCCCAGTGGCGCCACGTCCGTCCAGTCCCCGACCCCGGCGACGAACGCCGTGACCGCCACCACCGCGACCCCGCCGAGCAGCGGCACCGCGCGCACCCGCCGGCGTTCCACCACGCCGAGGCGCAGGGCGAGGAGCCGCAGCAGGGCGGCGAGCACGGCGGCGAGGAGCAGGGCGGAGGTGGCGGCGACGATTCCGTACAGCACGCCGCCAATTTAGTGTTAAATGTCGCAAATACGCCGCAGATCACACGATCGGGTTTACGTGTCGGCCGGAGACCCCGGCAGCTGTCGGCCGGTGACGTGCGCAACTGCCGGTCGGTGACTTCGGCGACTCAGGTGGACCTCAGCGACGCAGATCACCGCACCGCTGGCTACAGTGCGGCGGAAGATATGGGTAGTCTCAGACGGACTGCATAAGTTACCGCTTAGTAATCGGCTGAAGGTCGGCCTTCAGCTCCCTCCCTCGCAGGCCCGAGGAGCCCCCGAATGCAACTCGCCGCGATCATTGTGTCGCTGGTACTCGCCGTGGTCGGCGTGGCGCTGTTCTCCCGCGCCATCGCGCAGATCTACCGGTTCGTACGGCTCGGCCAGGACGTCCCCGCGGGCACCCGCACCGACGACTGGGCCGCGCGCACCGTCACGGTGGTCCGGGAGTTCCTCGGCCACACCCGGATGAACCGGTGGGGGGTGGTCGGCGTCGCGCACTGGTTCGTGGCGGTCGGCTTCTTCTCCCTCGTCGCCACGCTGGTGAACGCCTTCGGGCAGCTCTTCCAGGCCGACTGGGCGCTGCCCATCATCGGGCACTGGCTGCCGTACGAGATCTTCGTCGAGTTCATCGGCCTGATGACGACCCTCGGCATCCTCACGCTCATCGTGATCCGCCAGCTGTCCCGGCCCGACCGGCCGGGCCGCAAGTCCCGCTTCGCCGGGTCCAACACCGGCCAGGCCTACTTCGTCGAGTCGGTCATCCTCATCATCGGCCTCGCGATCATGACCCTGCGCGGCCTGGAGGGTGCCCTCGCCGACGTGCACGGCTACGAGGCCGCGTACTTCGCCTCGTACCCGATCGTCGCCGCCTTCAAGGGGACGAGCGTCGGCACGCTCCAGAACCTGGTCTACCTCACCGCGATGATCAAGATCGGGACGTCCTTCATCTGGATGATCACGGTCTCCCTCAAGACGGACATGGGTGTCGCCTGGCACCGCTTCCTCGCCTTCCCGAACATCTGGTTCAAGCGGAACGCGAAGGGCGAGACCGCCCTCGGCGCGCTGCTGCCGATGACGAGTGACGGCAAGGCCATCGACTTCACCGACCCCGGCGAGGACGACGTCTTCGGTGTCAGCCAGGTCGAGCAGTTCTCCTGGAAGGGCCTGCTGGACTTCTCCACGTGCACCGAGTGCGGGCGGTGCCAGTCGCAGTGCCCCGCCTGGAACACGGGCAAGCCGCTCTCTCCCAAGCTCCTCATCATGTCGCTGCGCGACCACGCGCACGCCAAGGCGCCCTACCTGCTCGCGGGTGGCGGCAAGAGCATGGAGGGCGAGGAGAAGGCGTCGGCGGAGCAGCTGGCCGACGTGCCCGCCGCCGCGCTCGCCGAGGCCGAGCGGCCCCTGATCGGCACGTTCGAGGAGAACGGCGTCATCGACCCCGACGTGCTGTGGTCCTGCACCACGTGCGGCGCGTGCGTCGAGCAGTGCCCCGTCGACATCGAGCACATCGACCACATCGTCGACATGCGCCGCTACCAGGTGATGATCGAGAGCGCGTTCCCGTCCGAGGCGGGCACGATGCTCAAGAACCTGGAGAAGAAGGGCAACCCCTGGGGCCTGGCCAAGAAGCAGCGCCTCGAGTGGACGAAGGAAGTCGACTTCGAGATCCCGGTCGTCGGACGCGACATCGAGGACCTGTCCGAGGTCGAGTACCTGTACTGGGTCGGCTGCGCCGGCGCCCTGGAGGACCGCGCCAAGAAGACCACGAAGGCCTTCGCGGAACTCCTACACATGGCGGGCGTCAAGTTCGCCATCATGGGCGGCGACGAGAAGTGCACCGGCGACTCCGCCCGCCGCCTCGGCAACGAGCCCCTCTTCCAGGAGCTCGGCATGGAGAACGTCGCCGCGCTGAACATGGCCTTCGGCGAGGATGACGAGGACGAGTCGACGAAGAAGCCGAAGTCGGCGAAGAAGATCGTCGCCACCTGCCCGCACTGCCTCAACACGATCGGCAACGAGTACCCGCAGCTCGGCGGCGACTACGAGGTCATCCACCACACCCAGCTGCTCCAGCACCTCATCGACGAGGGCAAGCTGCTCCCGGTGACCCCCGTGGACGGCCTCATCACCTACCACGACCCCTGCTACCTGGGCCGCCACAACAAGATCTACACGCCCCCGCGCGAGATCATGTCGGCCGTTCCGGGCCTGCGCCAGCAGGAGATGCACCGGCACAAGGAGCGCGGTTTCTGCTGCGGTGCCGGTGGTGCGCGGATGTGGATCGAGGAGCGGATCGGCAAGCGCATCAACAACGAGCGCGTCGACGAAGCTCTTTCCCTCAACCCGGACATCGTGTCCACGGCCTGCCCGTTCTGCCTCGTGATGTTGACCGACTCGGTCAACGGCAAGAAGAACGACGGCCAAGCCAAGGAGTCCGTCCAGGTCGTGGACGTGGCTCAGCTTCTCCTCGACTCCGTCAGGACGCCGGTTGATCCGGCGGGGGCGGCGGAGGCGGAGAGCGAGCCGGAGCCCGAGCCGGTGAAGTAGCCGCGCCTTCCGAGGGCCGAGCCTTTCGAGAGAACGACACCCCATGTCCCCGGTTCACCCCGGGGACATGGGGTGTCGTCGTGTTCAGTTGAGGCGGTCGAGCCAGTTGAGCTGGTTCAGCCGTCGGCCGCGGCTCTCGGCGACGCGGAGTGCGTCATGGAGCGCCTCGGTCAGGCGCTCGGCGAGGAAACGAAGTTCGCCCTGCGGGGTGCCGGGAAGCATGTCACGGGCGTGCGTCAGGAGTTGCGTACCCATCCCGAGCTGAATGGACTCCGTGGCGTCGGCGAGGCGGGACACGGGTCCGCCGTGGCCGTCGGCGATCAGGTAGCAGGGCTTGCCTTCGGCCCCGGACCAGGGCAGCAGGCGTGGCTCTCGTCGCGATTCCGCTTCCATCAGGCGACCTCCAGCCCGTGGATCCAGTACGGACCGGGCGTGTCCAGCCCCAGGGTGGCCAGGACGAGTTCGCGCCGCCGCTCACGCTGCTCGTGGGCGGTCACATACGGCCGTACGGCCACGGTGGCGGTGCCGTCGAGGGGGACGTCCAGTCCGTATGGGCTGCGGTGGGCGGGGAGCGGGATCCTCGGTCGGGACGGACCGCCGCGTACCGAGCGGGGCGGGCAGACGCGGTGCGCTCCGCGCGGGATGAGCAGGAGGCTCACCCAGGCGGTGAGGCGGTGGATAAGGTCGGTCATGTCATCGGCTCCGTTCAGGGTTCAGCTGGTGGCCATGCCCCGGGACGGCTCCATCCGTCGCCGGGGTTCTTCGCTCACCCTACTGCGGTGTACTGCTGTATGAGCGGTTAACTGTGAATCGCACAGAGTACGGCCGTCTGCGCATGGTGGTGCGGTGATGGAATTTGTTGCCGATATCCCCCGCTGGCGCCAGGTGGCCGAGGTGATCCGCCGCCGTATCGAGGACGGGACCTACCCGCCGCGCACCCGTATCCCCTCAGTCGTGGAGATCACAGCGGAGTTCGGCATCGCCGCCGTGACCGCTCAGAAGGTGCACAAGGGCTTGCGCGCGGAAGGGCTCATCTACACGGAGCCGGGCCTCGGCTCATTCGTCACCGAGCAGCCCGCGAAGCCCGCGCACGACGTGGCGAGCGAGTGAGGGGCGAGGGAGGGCCATGACGTCCGACTCCGCCCCCAACATCATCGGCCCCGGAAAATAATCAAACTCACGTACAACCCTCACGCCCCTTTCAAGGTCTCCTGTTCGCCGACCAGCCCGCGAACCCCGGGACAACTCCCGGCAAACGCGGGCGGTCCGCACCCCATTGACTGGGAATGCCCGCCAGGCATCCCCGCATGCCGCAGGAGACCCCCGCATGCACAAGCAGTACCGGCAGTACCCGCAGCACCGTACGCACGCCAAGACGCATGCCATGCGACTCGCCCTCGCGACGGCCACCGCGGCCGCGCTGACGGGCGGTCTGCTCACCTTCTCCGCCGCGACGGCGACCGCCGCGGACTCCACGAAGGTCCCGCAGGCCGACTTCAACGGCGACGGAATCGGCGACGTGGCCTTCTCCGCCTCCGACGCCTACGTGAGCGGTCAGAAGACCGCCGGCCAGCTCGTCGTCCTCTACGGCACCCACAGCGGCGTGTCCGGCGCCAAGCGCTCCACGCTCAGCCAGAACACCGCCGGGGTCCCCGGCACCGCCGAGGCCGGGGACGCCTTCGGCGCCGACACGGCGTACGCGGACTTCAACGGCGACGGTTACGACGACCTCGCCGTGTCCTCTCCGCACGAGAAGTTCGGCAACGACACCGACGCCGGAGGCCTCGCCGTCCTCTGGGGCTCCCCGAGCGGCCTCACCGGCAAGGGTGTGGCCATCGCCGACCCGGCCGGGTCCTCGCACGACTACTGGGGCAAGACCCTCGCCGCGGGCGACTTCGACGGCGACGGCAAGGCCGACCTGGCCGTCGGCAACTCCTCCAGCACGATCTACGTCTATCGGGGCGGCATCACCTCCACCGGCGCGGCCGGCCTCGCCCGCACCACGATCAAGCCCCCGATCCAGTCCGGCGGCAACGCCCTCGGCCCGCGGAACCTCACCGCCGGTGACATCAACGGCGACGGCCGCACCGACCTGGTGGTCGACGGCTTCGAGACCAAGACCGACTACGGCTGGAACACGAACTACTACGTGCCCGGCACCGCGAGCGGCCTGAACGTCTCCGCCGCCAAGGCCCTCAAGCCCGGCATCATCACCGCCATCGGCGACATCAACAACGACGGCTTCGGCGACATCGTCAGCGGCGCGTACTGGGACAACAAGACCGAGGACGGCACGACCGTCCCGGACTCCGCGCTCGGCGGGAAGGTGAACATCACCTACGGCTCCGCGTCCGGCCCCGCCGCCACCACCGGAATCACCCAGAACTCCGGCAACGTGCCCGGCAGCTCGGAGAAGGCCGACAGCTTCGGCTACGAGCTGGACCTCGGCGACATCAACGGCGACGGCTACCAGGACCTGGTCGTCAGCGCCGCGTACGAGGACCTGAACGGTGTCGCGGACACCGGCATGGTCACCGTCCTGTACGGCTCCGCGCACGGCGTCAACACCTCCTCGGGCGCCCAGGCCTTCGCCCAGAGCACTCCGGGCGTCCCCGGCAACGACGAGAAGTCCGACCTCTTCGGCCTGGACACGAAGCTCGACGACGTCAACGGCGACGGCAAGGCCGACCTCCTCGTGGGCTCCTACGAGAACGGCGGCGACGGCAGCGTCACCTACCTGCCCTCCAACGGGTCCAAGATCACCACGACCGGCTCCCGCGCCATCTGGCCGGCCGACGCGGGCGTCTCGACGACGGGCACACCGGCGTTCGGCGCCAACTTCGCGGACTGAGTCCAGCCGCCCTTCAGCCGGGCCCGCACCCACGGGCCCGGCTTCCGCCCTCCCGCGAAACCCGGGGCCGTGCCCCGTAAGGGACGCCCGTGCTCCTCCCCTTAGGGGATGTCACAGCTCGGACCCAAACCCCCCTCCGATGGCCCGCACTCCGCACGTCACACTGCGGGACCAGGTACGTTCGATTACGTGGCTGGATTCAGGATCGGACGCGGCCGGGACGACCGAGCCCCGCAAGCGCGACCGCAACAACACCGACCGTCGTACGGACAGCAGGCTCCGCAGGGAGGCCAGCAGCCGTACGGCTACCCGCCCGCGCCCTCGCAGCAGCAGCCGTACGGGGGTCAGCAGTACGGCGGCGCGCAGCAGTACGGCGGCGGTCAGCAGGGCGGACAGCCCGGCTGGCCCCAGGCGAACGGCGGCGGCGAGCCCGAGTACTTCGGCGACGGTCACCCGCAGCAGGGCCCTGACCCGTACGCGGCGAACAGCCCTGGTCACACCCAGGCCTTCTCGGTCGGCGAGGACCCCTACACCCAGGGCGGGACCTACCGCGCCGGCCAGGCGGCGGCCCCGCCGATCGGCCCCCGTCTGCACTGGAAGGACCTGCTGAGGGGCATCGTCACGGCCCCCAACCAGACCTTCCTGCAGATGCGCGACTACACGATGTGGGCCCCGGCCCTGATCGTGACGTTCCTCTACGGCCTGCTGGCCGTCTTCGGCTTCGACGGCGCCCGCAAGGACGCCATCAACGCCACCCTCTCCAACGCCGTCCCGATCGTCCTGACGACGGCCGTGGCGATCGTCATCAGCACGTTCATCCTGGGCGTGGTCACCCACACCCTGGCCCGCCAGCTCGGCGGCGACGGTGCCTGGCAGCCCACGGTCGGCCTCTCCATGCTGATCATGTCCATCACCGACACCCCGCGCCTGATCGTCGCCATGTTCTTCGGCGGCGACGCGTCCTTCGTGCAGCTCCTCGGCTGGGCGACCTGGGTCGCGGCGGGCGCCCTGCTGACCCTCATGGTCAGCAGGTCCCACGACCTCCCGTGGCCGAAGGCACTGGCAGCGTCGGCGATCCAGCTGATCGCGATCCTGTCGATCATCAAGCTGGGCACGTTCTAGCGAGGACGCGCGGTACGCGGCGTACGGTCGAGTACGCACGAGAGGGCCCCCGGCACGGAACCACTGCCGGGGGCCTTCTGCATCCCTCCGTCCGGGTTCACCGACCGCCGCTGGTCCCGATCTGCATCCTCGTCAGCGCAAACAGGATCAGGAGGTCGAGCGTCATCACGAAGATGGACCACGCCGGGTAGTACGGAACGAACATGAACTGGGTGATCAGGCTGACCCCTGCCACCGCTGCGCCGGCCCCGCGACTCCAGCTCTGGTTTGTCAGAACCCCCAGGCCGGCAATGACGAGTGCCACTCCGATCACAAGGTGAATCCAGCCCCAAGCCGTCAGGTCGAACCGGTAGGCGTACCTGGACGCGGAGAACAAGGTGTCCTGTGCGATGCCGGATGCGCCCATAAGAATGCTGAGCGGCCCGCTGAGCATCATCGTGGCGCCAGCGAACATGGACGCACCGTTGATCATTTCGCTGCCGTCGGCTCCCCCGTGCCCCCGCCGTGTCCTGTTCGGCACCGTTGTCATGGCCGCAGCCTCCTTGTACAGCGCGGTCACCGACGCACACTGCCCGTGCGCAGTCAGCCACGCTCCCCTGACAGCATCACCGCAATCCTTCGGCCCCGCGACTGCAACCCGCGTCGCCCTCACCGCATTGCCGCAGGCGCCGCAAAGGCTTCTCCCCATGCCCCCATGCCCCCACCGTCAGGAAGAGGCAGATCAGAGCGCTTCACCAGACGGTGTGATCGGCTCGCCCGCCTTACGCACTACAGGCAAGACACTCCAGGGGAAGTTGATCCAGTCGTCGGTCCGCTTCCACACGTACTCGCACTTCACCAGCGAGTGGGACTTCTCGTAGATCACGGCGCTGCGGACCTCGGCGACGGTGTCGACGCAGAAGTCGTGCACGAGCTTGAGCGTCTTGCCGGTGTCGGCGACGTCGTCGGTGATCAGGATCTTCTTGTCGGAGAAGTCGATGGCGTTCGGGACGGGAGCGAGCATGACGGGCATGTCGAGCGTCGTGCCCACACCGGTGTAGAACTCCACGTTGACCAGGTGGATGTTCTTGCAGTCGAGGGCGTACGCCAGTCCGCCCGCGACGAAGACACCCCCGCGGGCGATGCTGAGCACTATGTCGGGCTGGTACCCGTCGTCGGCGATGGTCTGGGCGAGCTCACGGACCGCGACCCCGAACCGCTCGTAGGTGAGGTTCTCCCGCCCGTCGGGCACGCTCATGTCCGCGCTCTCCCCGCTCCCGCTCACACCTGGGTCCGATGGAAGTTGAGGAAGGACCGCGAGGCGGTCGGCCCGCGCTGGCCCTGGTAGCGGGAGCCGTACCGGTCGCTGCCGTACGGGAACTCGGCCGGCGAGCTCAGCCGGAACATGCACAACTGCCCGATCTTCATGCCCGGCCAGAGCTTGATCGGAAGCGTCGCGAGATTGGACAGCTCCAGGGTCACGTGCCCGGAGAAGCCGGGGTCGATGAACCCGGCGGTGGAGTGCGTGACGAGCCCCAGCCGGCCGAGCGAACTCTTGCCCTCCAGCCGCGAGGCGAGATCCACGGGAAGCGAGATCACCTCGTACGTGCTGGCGAGCACGAACTCCCCGGGGTGCAGGATGAACGGCTCGTCCCCTTCGGGCTCGACGAGCCGCGTCAGATCGGCCTGCTCGACGGAGGGGTCGATGTGTGGATAACGGTGATTCTCGAACACCCGGAAGTAGCGGTCGAGCCGCACGTCGATGCTCGAGGGCTGCACCATGGATTCGTCGTACGGGTCGATGCGCACCCGACCGGCGTCGATCTCGGCCCGGATGTCCTTGTCTGAGAGAAGCACGCCCCGAGGATACGCGGGGACTGTCAGCATTTCGCACAGTCCCCGCGACCCAGGTCCTACCGCTGGTCCTACTGCTTTGCCCTACCGCTTCTCGAGCGTGACCGGAACGACGCTCCGGAGCCGCGCACACCGCGGACACCGGACCAGCCGACCGGGGCCGAGTCGCTCGGCCTGCTGCATCGGGAACGAAGCGGTGCTGAACACGTGCCCCTCGGCACAACGGACGACGGTGCGCTCCATCAAGTCCTCAGAGTCCCTTCCCCAAGAGCCGCGTCTGACTGACGACGAAAGCCACATTACGGGATCAAAGGGATGGCCCTCCAAGCGGCACTCCGGTCCCGCCCGGACCCTCTTCCACCCCTTCACCGTACGCCCCAACTCCGGCCCCCCGCACCCCTGTCCACCCCCCGAAACGCACACCGGCCCCTCGGCTTCAGCGCCAGGGACCGGGCATGAGGTAGAGTGAGCGAGCATTCGACACCGGGTTACCGGCGTCTTACGCGGGTGTAGTTTAGTGGTAGAACATCAGCTTCCCAAGCTGAGAGTGCGAGTTCGATTCTCGTCACCCGCTCCACGATGAAACCCCAGGTCAGTGACCTGGGGTTTGTTTGTTGTCTAGTCCAATTCGGGGGCTTCGTGCCCTTCGCGTGCCCTAAGTTGGCATCGAACGTCCGTATCCAGGGTGCGCGGGTGCCACTCCGGATGCACGCGCCTTGGTTGTCTCGAATAGCGAGACGCATTTCCTGTGATCTGCGCCGTGTGCCGGGCAAACGGTGGCCAAGTCGCTTACGCAAAGGCCGGCTTGTGGGCCAAGGGGTAGCTCCGGGCGGCAGGCGCAGGCGCGCCGATCTCCAAGACGAAGCGGCTGGCCGAGGTGATCGAGGGGAGCGAACGCCAGCAGGTCGCGGTCTGCATGTTCGCCCGCGTGTTACACGTTCCAACCGCCGAAACCGAACAGTTCCTCGGCTGGCGGGGCCGCCGCAGGTGGGCTTCGGTGGTGCGCGCGATTCAGGCCGTCGGCCAGACCGGCCGCTCGTCTCCTGGCCTGCATTCGCGGGTCAGGAGACCGAAACCCCGGGATCCTTCTGATGGCGACATGTGTCGCACCATTTGTCTAGCGCCGGGTTTGCGCTGCCCGCTTCTGCAGGGTTCGCAGCGCGATCTTCCGGGCGCCTGACGCATTCATGCGCCAAGCGGCGAAGCGCGTGCTCACGTTGAACTGCTCTGCCACTTCTTCGTCGGACTTCTTTGACAGGGCTGCCGTGATCGCTGCCGACGTCGGGATCAGAAGTTCCCCCGACAGATCGCTAGCCTGACGCTCCTTGACGGCCATCTCGGGACCCAGCTCGCGGCAGCCGCCGTCGGAGAAGAGGATGCCCTCGAACTCGTACTCCAGGAGAAGATGCGACATCTCGTGGGCCACGTTCGACCGACGCCGCTGGCGTGTGCGAGCGCTGTTCTCCACGAGGAGGAGTTCTTCGACCGGCTGGCCGCCACCGGTGTCCTGATCCGTAAGCGGGGTGCGCCCTCCGGCGACCTGCTCGGCTACAAGGTCGCTCTCCCGGACAACCGTAACGGCGACAAGGAGCCGGTGTTCTTCGCGGGCTCTACCCTTGCCCCCGACCTGTCCCTGCCCCGCATCCGCGAACGCTGGTCCAGCGGCATCCTGACGCAGGGCACGGACACGTCCTCCGCCGAGGCACCGAGTGGGCCCGCGAAGGCGCGGCGCCGGACGGCCACGGCTGCCTGGCAGGCGGTGTTGGTCGTCGATCGCGGGGAGGACGCCCAGGTGGCTGCGCACATCGTCGCCGCAGGAGAGGTCCTGGACACGCTCGCCACGACCTCCGCCGCCCACACCCGCACCGAGCTACGCGAGGCCGCCTCCGCGTTCGAGCGGGCAACCCGCTCTCACATCAAGGCCGAACGCGGCCACGACCGCGCCCTGCGCCAGGCCGCCCGCGACGACGAGAACCACCACCGGCGCTGGTCCTCGGGCACCTCGGGCGCCGGATACCGCGCCATCATGCAGGCCGACGGCAACCTCGTCGTCTACGACAAGGACACCTGGGGTGTCTGGAGCTCCGTCACCTCCGGGCACGACGGCGCCTATCTGTGCTTCGGTACCGACGGCGACGTCAGCGTGGTCTACCAGGGCACCACCATCTGGTCCGCCGGCGCCCAGCACTGACCCATCGCTGGCCGTCATGTCCCGGCGCCGGCGGTCCCGGACCCGTTCGCGAGTGTCCGGGGTGACTCGTCCATCCCAGACATCGACACGGCCCCCTCGGCCACCGTGCCTGGCCCGGCCGTTCCTCCTCGGCCTCCGACTTGTCCCCCAGCCGGGCGGCAGACGGCTTCGGGGCGTGTGCGAAGGCCGCGGGTTCTACGGCGACCGGGCCGAAGGTGGTACAGGAGTCCCATTCGTAGTTGTCGAGGGTGCTTCAGACCAAGCAGCCACGGATGCCGAAGCCGTCCACCGCGCCCGTCGGTGGGCTCGTCCGTGCGGCTGCTTTGCGTTACTTCCCGAATGACTGGCGGTACTCGTCGACGGTCTCGTCCGTGGCCACGTTCGCGCCGCAGGCCGGGACGACGCCGTTCTCGGCGGCCACGATGTAGTGCTCACCCTGCGTGAACCTCAGGTTCTCCGGCTGGTCCGCATCGCTTTCGAGCACGACCGTCTCCGCGTCGCCGCCCTTCAACCAGTAGTCGACACGGAAGATGGCCGTGGATCCCTTGACGGACGTGGCCGTTCCCACGAAGAGGGTCGGGTACCCGCGCAGGGTGTCGATAGTGGGCACCACGCACTTCTGGCTGCCGAAGCCGCCGGTGGTGAGCGTCAGTGGGCCGGCCGAGGCCGAATGCCCGTTGTCGTTGTTCGCCATGACGCCTCCAGCGATGCCGCCGCCGAGCAGAAGCAGACCGGCGGCCGCCGCGAGTCCGAAGAGCTGACGGCGACTCCGTCGCGCGGCGGCCTTCGCCGGGGTCGTATTGCCGGTCCGAAGCGCGGTGTCGGTGGTCAAGATGTCCCCCACAAGTCGGTCGATGTCGGGCAGCGGAGCATGTGGGGTCAGCGCCGGGTCCGCGGACTTCAGCCGGGCCAGCAACTCGTCGTCATTCACTGACCGCTCCTTCCTTCATCCCTCTTGTGTCCGGACGGTTCGTCATGCTTTCGCCCCAGCTGTTGGGCGAGTTTCTTTTTCGCCCGATGCAGCCGGATGCTCACCGCGTTGGACGTCAGCCCGGTCGCCTCCGCGATCTGCCCCGGCGCCAGCCCCTCCCACGCCCACAGCCGCACCACCTCGCGGTCCAGCGCCCCAAGGGCGGCGAGCGCGGCGTGCAGATCGCTGTGGTTGTGGTCGGCGCCTCCGGCCGGCCGCTGCTCGTGCGTCCGGATCAGCCGCTCCACCAGCCGGAGCCGGCGCCCCTCGGCACGGCGGACGTTCGCCAGGCAGCCCCGCGCCACGCCGTAGCACCACGGCAGCACGTCATCGGGGTCGGGCAGGGAACCTGGCGCCGGCCCCAAGCCGGGGACGTCGTCAATACGGCGCCACAGCACCAGCATCGCCTCCGCCAGGATGTCGTCGACCATGTCGGCGCTCGTCCGTCGCAGCAGATACCGGTGCAACGGTTCCACCACCACGTGCGCCAGTCCTTCGAAGCGCGCCCGCTGCCTCTGGCGCGACTCCTCTTCCGTCATGGATTCCACAACCCGTCCTGTCCGGCCCCGGCCGGATCCTTTCAACGACTCGGCAGGGTCGCCTGCTCAGGACGTCGTCCATGGTCTGCTGCCAGTACGAGACGCGGATCGAGCTGACGATGTACACGCCCTTCGCGGGCAGCGAGGGGTAGGCGGCCCGGTTTTGATGACGGTGAGGAGGATGTAGATCGAGCAGGCCGCGTAAGCACGACAGCGTCCTCCTCGTAGCGGCGTACCCATAAGAGCGGACAACTACGGTCAACAGCGGCTCTCACGGTCCCGGACCCATGGCTGCTCAAATGACGTATGCCCAGGTCAGCAGCCATACGGCCGCGCAAGCGCCGTCGTTTCCTAAGCTGAGAGCGCGAGTTCGGTTCTCGTCAGCCGCTCCATATGAAACCCCCGAGTCGATGCCCCGGGGGTTCTTTGTTGTCCAGACCGGTGGGCAGGGCGCGCACCACAACCGCACGTTCAACATCCTGAGGCATTCTCGCGAAACTATTCCGTCGCGCAGGGGTCTCGGCAGCATAGTATGGCGTGTACATGTTATTCGGGCCACGTGCGCTGACGTGCCGCGCCGGGCCCGGATTTTCGCCTTTGGGGGGCTTCAACAGGTGAGACTGCATTCTGCCCTGCCTGCCGTCACAGCGGGCGCACTGCTCGCGGCCGTGCTGACACTGCCAGCGGCGACGGCTCAGGCATCGGACCTGGGCGACGCGCCGTCGCCCGGTCCATCGGCGACGGGGTCGTCCACGACCGTGGCCGACCCGACACCGTCCGATACGCCCACGCCGCTCAATACCCCAGCTCCTGCCGACACGCCGACGGACGGAGCGAGTCCGGCTCCGACGGATACACCGACCGACGGCCCTACGACCGACCCGACGAATACGCCCACGACGGACCCGACCGGGACCCCGGCGCCTACTGACACCCCCACCCCGGACCCCACGGACAGCACTCCGCCCCCGCACCAGGACTGGGTCAACAGTGTCGGCAACTACTGGCATGACGACTGGACGCTGGCGCTCCAGGCCGGCGGCCCCAATCCCGTGACGGGCATCACCGCGCACTTCCGCCTGCACGGGGCGCCCGCCGACGCCCCGGACGCCGCCTCGATCAGTGACTTCACCTGGGACCCGTACGGCTACGGACTGCGGATCTCCGGCAGCCGGGTAGAACTCCCTCAACTCGGCAGCTACGACGTCTCCGTGGACATCACCGAGTCCACCGGCATCAGCGAACACTTCGCCGACGTCGGTCAGTTCACATACGCCGCCAAGGTGCAGGTCGGCACGCCGACCGCGGACCGCACGGTTGTCGACTACGAACACCGCAACGTCAAGATCTCCGCGCCCGTCACCGTGACGGACCCCGCTACCGGCGCCCTGCTCGACCCCAGCGGTGTCGCGGTCACACTGAAGGACCCCGACGACCCGATCGGCGTGGGTGTCACCGGCGCCGTGGGGGCGGACGGCCGGCTGACCGTGCCCGTCACCGAAAAGGGCCCGGCGCAGTACCAGGTGTTCAGCGCGGACGGCAGCACCGCCGGCTACCCGTTCCACCTCGACACCACGGCCTCCTCGCAGACAGTCCTCAAGGTCGCCGCGTCGCCTGAGAAGACCCGTATCCGCATCCTCAGCGGATCCAACCTCTACCTGCCCAAGGGCGGCCACGGCACGATCAAGGGCATCCTCGAACGCAAGGTCGGCACCGCATGGGTGGGCACGCCGAAGCAGCGAATCTGGAGCTTCGGCAGCTCGGGGGGCGGCCCCACCGTAGCCACCGCCGCCGATGGCACCTTCCAGGTGACCGTGGCCTCCGCGGGTTCGTGGTACTTCTCCAACGACTGGGACTACGACCCCTACCTGCAGAGCACCGACACCTCCGCGACGCCGGTATACGTGCACATTCCCGCCCCGTCCAGCGTCACCCCGTTCCACGTCACCGAGAATGAATACGGTGAGGCATACATCGACGGCCACCTCGACATCGGGGGTAATTTCGGTGACAGCAAGCACACGGTGACGATCCAGTACTCCGCCGACGGCAAGACCTGGCACAACGTCGGCACCACCCGGATCGGCCGCAGCGGCCTCGCCGCGGACGAGTTCGCCTGCTACGCCACGTACCGCAACCAGGCCAACGGTCACTGGCGCGCGTACTTCCCCGGTACCCCGGACTTCTCGCCCTCCTACAGCCACGCGGTGAAGATCTACCGCACGGTCACTCGGGTCACCGGCGGCCGCCCGAACCACACCACCGTCCGCAAGAACTCGTACGTGTCCTTCGGCGGCCATGTGCAGGGTCGTAGCAGCACCGGCGTGTGGTCACCGATCCGGCACTCCTACGTCACCCTGGTCTTCCGTCCCTACAAGGGCAAGACCTGGTACTACGTTTCACGGGTCCGCACCGACTCGGCGGGCGCCTACCACCTGAGCGGCAAGGCCACCCGCGGTGGCACGTGGGCCGTCGTGTGGTTCACCCCGGACGGCAGCCACGTGGACTCCAGCGGGCCGCAGACGTACGTGCACGTGTAGACCCTCCCACAGGGCCTACGTTCTCAGGCAGCGTCCACGCTGACGCCGGGGTTCCGCTCGCGCGGAGTCCCGGCGTCAGCCGCTCCACCTGACCGGGCCGGATGACGCCGGCTGGGCGGCCGTGCGAGGCAGCGGCAACGCCACGACGGTCTTGCCCGGTTCGTGTCACCCACCGCCCGCATGGACAGGTACAGGCCGGCGAGGAAGCCCATGAGGGCGCTGGCAGCAGGGCGAGTGGCCGTGGCCGACGGTCAGCAGAATCCCGTGTGGGCCGCGCAGCAGGTCGAACAGCCGGATATCGCGTCCGGTCGCGGAGTCGCCGCAGACGGCGTCCGGGGCACGGTCGCCAGGGAGGACGCGGATGTCGCCGGCCTGCGGCAGGACGGAGCGAGCAGGAGCGGGCGGAGCGAGCCGCGTTCGCCGGTCAAGGCCGCGATGTCCCATGGCTGTTGCAGGCAATGCCGGCGGCGGACGACTTCTCCTTCTCCTCTTGCTGCCAGGTCCACCTGAACCGCCGGTCGCACGGCCGCCTCGCGCTGGTCGGCAACGCGGGATACTACGCCGCGCCCACCAACGGCACGGGCACCGGCAGCCCGTGCCACCCGCGGCACAGTGAAGGTCTTCGCCTGCACACGTTCAGCATCCCGTCCCATCCGGGCAGCGCTCAGCACGCAACCTGAGGCAACATGATTCAAATTAGCTCGGGTTGTGGTTCCGGTTGCCGCGCTGGTGCGGGCTTCGGTTCCCACAGTTTGGTGGTCCGTACGTAGCCGTAGACCACTGAGGTCATCGCCAGCATGAGAAATGGTCCGGACACCCACGGATGCTCGGCCATCTCCAACGGCAGATAGCGATAGGACATCAAGAGCGCGGCGAAGACCGTCGCACCGTAAGCGACCGGCCTGATCCCTGATCGATCCCAGCCACGGTCGAGCGAGCGCAGAGCTGCCTCGATCGTGAGCGTGAACACCACGCCGGCAATGAGATCCGCACCGTAGTGGTAGCCGAAGCCCAGCGTTGCGCCGAGCGTGGCAATCAGCCACAAGGTGCCTCCGAATCGCAGAATCCGTGGGCCCTTCCGGGAGTGAATGAAAATCGCTGTTGCCCACGCTGTGTGCAGGCTGGGCATGCAGTTCCGCGGGGTGATCTCGTCGAATGGCATGTGGTGCGGGGTATCGATCGGCGGCGGCGTTTCCGGCCACAGGTCGGCCACCGCCCAGTGCTCGCTGGGCGGCGTTTGCGACCACAGGCTGACCGTCGTCCAGTGCTCGACGCCGGTCCCGTAGGCGAAGACCGGTCCGACCACCGGAAAGATCATGTAGAAGGCCGGCCCGAGGAGGCCGATCACCAGAAAGGTGCGCAACAGATGATGGCCCGGGAAGCGACGCTCGACCGCCACGTTACGCAGTTGGTACAGCGCGACGACGACCGCGGCCAACGCGAGTTGACCGTAAACGATGTGGAGCATGTTGAAGCCGGTCGGGCCGGTGGCCGTGACGATCCGGCCCACCAGCCACGACGGGTTGCCCAGCGCGTGATCGGCGGTTGCCACGTACTGGTCGAGCACCGCTGGGCGGGTCTTGGCGGTGACGAACAGCCAGGTATCGCCGATCGTGCGGCCGACCACGAGCAGCAGGCCCAGCCCGACGCCCTTCAGCAGCAGGGCACGTTCCCGGCCGGTGCGACGCGTGACAGCGATGACCGCGCAGCCCAGAAGCACCCACAACGCGCCGGTGCCGACGGGGTCGCAGTCGGTCGTCTTGGCGCCGACCGCCCACCGGACCACCAAGAAGGCGACGTCGATACCGATCGCGGCACCAGCCGCGATGAACCGTTGCCGCCAGGTGAGCACCACCATCATCAACGCCATACCGGCATACAACAAGAAGCCCGATTTGGGGGCGAATACCGCATCTCGCACCTCGTTGGTGATCGGCCCGGGCAGGCCGTAGCGACGTGCGACGATCTCCAGCGCAATGTGGAATCCGAGGACCGCGACACCCGCTACGGCCCAGAGTCTCGCCCGCGGTTGACGCCACACGGAGAACGCGATTCTGCAGTTCATTCGCGAAGAAGACCGCGATGCTATATATCTCAATTCTTGGCCTATTTGCTAAATTTCAGTCAAAGGTCAGGATGGGTTTCGCTAGTCACCTTCCGGTCGGGGTCACTTTCTACCTCACGAAGAACAGCCCGCCCGACGGGGGAAGACGGAAACTTCACCGTCCGGGTTCCGGTCTCGTTCCCGGGGTGGCACGGGACGCGTCGCCCGATCGTTCGCTTCGGCCCGGCGAGGCGAACACTGATCGAGGTTGACGTCCCGCCGTTGGCGCATCCCTCCAGCCTCGGCGAGCACGTCGACCCGTGGGCCCATGGCGACTCGACGCCCGGCCGCCTTCTCCCTGTCAATCGACTTGATGCGGCATGGACTGCACTGGATCCGGGCTCGTGCCGGACCGCAGGCCCGTCGTCGCCCTGCGCATCACCCACCGGCCCCTGGACCAGTTCGCCGGGGGGCTGCGCCCTCATACGGCCACGCCGAGCGGCCGGGCCTCGCCGTGGGGGTGCGGAGAGAACGGACACGCGTATCCGTGTGCAGTCGCGACGGACCCACTCGGCCGACCCGCGAGTCGGGGCCGCCCCAGGCTCTGCCGGGACCGCACGGACACCCTGGCCTCCCCTACGCGGCGTCGTGCCCACAGCGTGCCCATAAGACCGGTAAGCGACGGTCAATAACGGTGCGATCCTGCGCCCCGGCCGCCACATCACAGCGCATATGCCCAGGTCAGGAGCCATCCGGCCCCCCAAGCGCCGTCGCTTCCCAAGCTGAGAGTGCGAGTTCGATTCTCGTCACCCGCTCCATGACAAACCCCCAGGTCGATGTCCCGGGGGTTGTTTGTTGCCCAGACCGGTGCAGGGTGCGCGCACCACAACCGCTTGGCCGGCTTCCTGTGCACTCCTCCTCGTGGTGCGCGGCGTTGTCGTCATGTTTCTTCGCACGCTCCGCCCGCACCATCCCGTCCAGCCCGGCTGCCTTGAAGCCATCGGGGTCCCTCCCTGAACCGGGCCAGAGCGATGCCGTGGTGATCAAATCGTTGCCGCACCGCGTACAACCGCGAACAGCCCTGCCCTGTCCCACAGTTAGCCGCTGGGGATGAGCCTCTGGCCGGTGCGCCCACGCGCTCGGTCCAGACTGCAAGGGGAAGGACGGGCTCGAAAATGGGGAAGACGATGTGGAGCGCGGTGGTGGCCGGTGGAGCGGCAATCGTGTTCACAGGGGTGGCTGCGGTGCCGGCCGGGGCGGCGGAGGGCGGGGTCTCCTTCAGCCGGGTCACGGTGAACGGCGGGAAGCCGATCGTGATCGGGGTCAAGGAGGAAGTCGAGGTGCGGGCCGCCTTCCGGATGACGACCAAGCTCAAGTTCGACTTCGGGCCGAAGGTGTTCCCCTACCGAGGGAAGCTCGACTCGGGGGACAGGCTGTACAGCTCCGTCATCACCAGCGACTGCGAGGTCGTGGACAAGGCGAAGGGGATCTGCGACTTCGACGAGTGGCTGTACATCGACCCGCGGCACGTCGACTTCGGGAACGAGGACGCCGGCACCTGGAAAACTGCCGCTCAGGTCTTTCTCGCCGGTGACGCCCAGGACACCGACGACCTGAACCTCCCGTTGCAGGTCAAGCGGGCCACACGCGTCACCGTCAACGCCTCGCCGGAGCCGGTCGCGGCAGGGAAGACGATCACCGTGACCGGACGGGTCACACGGGCGAACTGGGACACCCACACGTACCAGGGGTACGCGGGCCGCACGGTGAGCCTGCAGTTCAAGGCGGCGGGCGCTTCCTCGTACACGACGGTCAAGAAGGTGACGTCGAGTAGTACGGGGGCGCTCAGGACCACGGTGAAGGCCACCGGGTCGGGGACGTGGCGGTGGACGTACTACGGGAACTCCACCTCTGGGGCGAAGTCGTCGACCGGGGATTACGTCGCCGTGCGGTAGGCGACGTGCACGGACCGTCTCCCCTCGCGGAAGCGTCACCGTAGTGCGTGGCGCAGGACCCTGAGAGCGCTACTTGGGCAGGCTGGCCACACAGCGCTCTCACTCACAGGAGCTCTGACCAGGCGTGCCAGAACCGTGCCAGGTTGTGCGGCGAACACCGGGCGTGCGGGAAGTCTGTGCACGCGAGCGACCTCGATCGACCACCCAGGTCAGGAGCTGCGGGCGGTGGGTCGGCATCCCGGTAAGGCTCGAGACCCAGAGCATCGGGAAGTTCACCGGGTCCAGTGCGCGGAGGATGTGTTCGATTCTCGTCGCTTGCGCCGGATTGAGACCTCGGGGCAGCTGCCTGGGGTTTCTTGGCCGCTCCAGCTGGGGCGGCATTTCCTCCGTACGCCCTGACGGCGCCTCGGCTCAGACCTTCTCCGAACTCACGCGTGGGTGCTCGGCAGTGAGCAGGGCGATGTCTTCCGCATCGGAAGTCAGGATCGTCACGCGGCCGGGATGCTGCAGGGCGGTCGCGCACAGCATGGCGTCGATGGCGTACTTGTGGCCGTGCAGCCTCGCTGCACGCAGCAAAGCGGCGGCGGATTGCGCGACGGCCTGGGTCACCGGCTCGACACTGAGGCGGGACAGGGTCCACTTCAGTGCGGCTTCGTTGATCTTTGGGTGGATCACCTCGACCAGTACCGCTGCCGAGGTGATCACGGGCAGGTCCGCGTCGCGAGCCGCCGTCAGCCACTCGTGGATTTCCCGATCACGCTGTACGGCCTTTGCCAGGCCCTCGCTGTCCAGGACCAGGGCACCGCTCACGCGGCCGCTCCGGCATCTGAAGCGCGACCGGTCAGCCGGGCACGCTTCGCCGCCACGGCCTCCGGGTCGGCCGGGCCGTGCACCCTGTCGAAGTCCGCGATCAGCTCGTCCAGGTTGTCCCGCTCGATCTGCCGCTGGGCCGCCTTCTCCAGGTACGCCGATACGCCCCGCTTGCCGACCCGCTCACGGATCGCCTGCAGAGTTCCGGCGGTCAGTGTGACGGAGATGCCGCTGGTGGGGCCGTCGCCGGGCAGGAAGTCAACGTCGTCATCAGCCACACCCTCAGTATGCCATTAAAAATGGCATACTGAGGGGCAAATACGCCACAAGGCTCTCACCAGATGGCGGAGCAAACCGGTGACGGAGCTTCGCGGGTGCTGTGCAGCCGCAACGTCCCCTCGGCAGCCGGCCCCCGCACCGGGCGGACCGCGCCCGGTTGTCCCCTCGGTGGCGCCGGTCTCCCCCTTCTGGGACTCCGTGCCCTCCGCGTGCCCGTGAGAGCGGAAAACCACGGTCAACAGCGGTGCAATCCGACGCACGCGACCACTCCAAGATTCCGTGTATCCGTGCTGGTCAGAGGCATGGAGCCGGTGCAAGCGCCGTCGCTTCCCAAGCTGAGAGTGCGAGCTCGATTCTCGTCACCCGCTCCAGTGGAAACCCCAGGTCATGGGCCTGGGGTTCTTTGTCGCCTGAAGCAGTGGTTCGCACGTTGCTTGCGTGCCATCCCGCCGGAAGCCGTCCACGAGGGTGCGGGACCGCTGCGGTTGATCACGCCGGCGGTGTCTGCCAGTGCACGGCCCACCGCTACCACCCAGGGACGTGGGGAGCCCCTGCCTGCCTTCCGGGCGGATCCTTCGGGCTACGGGCTCTTCCCGCCACCCGCTTCTCCGGCGGCGTGCCCACCACCGTCGCGCCCACACCGCCGGTGAGGTTTCAGGGTGCCGAACCGGCCCACTGCGGGTCGAGGAGGCCGCAGGCGATGTCCAGGGCCGCGTCCATGACGTCCCGGCCACCGCTCTCGTCTTCCTCCCCCGCCAGGTGCAATGCGGAGATGGCCAGCTTGACCCTGAGTGCCGCGACAGGGCCGTCCGCCCCGATGAGTACGCCCGGACCCGCCAGCAGGTCGAACAGGGCGATGACCTGGGCCTGGACCTCGGCGGCGAGCGGCTGTTCACGCAGCGCGGGCTCGTTCACCTGGATGAGGCGCGCCGCGGCCGTGACTCCGTCGACGGTCAACTCGCCGTATCTGCGGAGCAGTTCACGCTGGGTTTCGGGACCCGAGGGCTGCTGCTTGCCCCACTCGATCAAGTCAGCGACCGCGCCGGAGAAGTCCGACAGGACGGCCGCGAGGATCTCCTCCTTGGACTTGTAGTGGTAGTAGAGGGCGGCCTTGGTGATGTTCAGCCCCTCCGCGATCATCCGCAACGAGGTGCCCTCGTAGCCGTACTCGGCGAAGAGTCGCAACGCCACGCGCTGGGCGCGCTGACGGGTGTCGGTACGGCGTCCGGCCATGGATGTCCTCTTTCCCTGCGTGGCCTTCAACCCTACGGCCGGTCCCGTCACGTCCGGCCGATCCGGCCCCGCCCTCCATCGCTTGCCGATCGGCAGGCAATGGGGTTATGTTACTCGCATCCCATTGCTTTACCTGTCGGCAAGTAAAGCAATGGGGTGATGCAGTCCGGCATGGCGCGCTCGACCCACGATCCCGACTCCCCGTGCGAGAGGTCTCACCGCGATGACGACCACGGACAACGAACCGGCCGGCGCTGCGGCACCGGGCGCGGCCCCGTTACCGGAACGCCGCTGGTGGGGGCTGGCAACCATCGCCCTCTCGCAGCTGATGATCATCCTGGACACGAACATCGTGACGATCGCGCTACCCACGGCCCAGAGCGATCTCGACCTGTCCGACGCCAACCGCCAGTGGGTGGTGACGGCCTACACCCTGGCCTTCGGCGGCCTGCTGCTTCTCGGCGGCCGTATCGCCGACCGCCTGGGCCGCAAACACACCCTGCTGATGGGCGTCCTGGGCTTCGCCGTCGTCTCCGGAATCGGCGGCATGGCCCAGTCCGGCTGGATGCTGATCGCGGCCCGGGCCGGCCAGGGACTCTTCGCCGCCCTGCTGGCCCCCTCCACCCTGGCACTGCTCGTGACAATGTTCCCCGAGCAAGCCGAACGAGGTAGGGCCATCGGCATCTACGCAGCGGTACTCACCGCGGGCGGCGGCCTCGGACTCGTCGTCGGCGGCCTCCTCACCAGCACTCTGGACTGGCGCTGGTGTATGTACGTCAACATTCCGATCGCCCTGATCGCCACCGTGGGCGCCCTCCTCACCCTGCCCGATCCGCCCGGCCGGGCGGAGGCGCGCATGGACGTCTTCGGCACGATCACCGGCTGCGGTGGCATCGCCTCCCTGGTCTACGGCTTCTCCGAGGCCGGTGAGCGCGGCTGGCACGCCGACCGGGTCTTCGTGTCGCTGGCTCTGGCGGGCATTCTGCTGATCGTCTTCGTGATCCTGCAGGCCAGGCGGAGCACCCCGCTGCTGCCCCTGCGCATCCTGACGGACCGCAACCGGGGCATGGCCTTCGGTACCGTCGCGCTGGCCACGCTCGGGCTGTTCGGCGTCTTCCTCTTCCTCACCTACCAACTCCAGACCGTCATGGGCTACTCCGCGGTCAAGACGGGCGTCGCCCTGCTACCGCTGGTCGCGATGAACGTCCTCGGAGCCACCCAACTCGCCGGCCGTCTGCTGCCCAAGGTCCCGCCCCGGACTCTCATCGTGCCCGGCCTCCTGGCTGCGGCAGCCTCGCTGGCCCTCCTCACCCGGCTCACTCCGGACAGCTCCTACCTCAAGGTGATCGTCCCTGCCGAGATGCTGCTCGGACTGGGCATCGGCACCCTGTTCGGGCCCACCGTGTCGGTCGCCACCAGCGGCGTCGACCAGCACGACGCGGGCGTGGCCTCCGCGACGGTCAACACCGCCCAGCAGGTCGGCGCCTCGATCGGCACCGCGCTGCTGAACACCATCGCCGCGGGCGCCAGCGGCACCTACCTCGACAAACACAGGGGCGGCACCGACCTGTTACGCGAGGCCACCGTGCACGGCTACGCCGTGGCCGCCTCCTGGGCGCTCGGCATCATGCTGGCCACCGCGGCGCTCGTGACCGTAGTGATCAACGCCGATCCGCGCGGAATCGCCCCGCGGAGCCGACCGAGCAACGAGAAGGCGGCTGCCGGCACCCGTACCGGCTAGCCCGCGAACCCGGCCGTCACACCCGCGAGCCCGACGGTCCCCGCATGCCGCACGACCAGCACACGGCCGTACACACCTACGTGCATACGCACACACAAGGAGGACGACATCATGGCGCTTCGCATCCCGAAGGCCGAGCTCCCCAGCGAGCTCAAGGAAAACATGGTCAAACAGCTCGGCGCCGTACCCGAGAACGTCGAGGTGCTGTGGCACAGCCCCGAAGTCACCCAGGACAACCTGGAGTTCGGCGGCAAAGTGGGCGCGTGGAGCGCGGCCGACGCGAGCCTCAAGTCGTTCGCGCACATGGCCGTCGCGTCGCAGGTCGGCTGCAGCTGGTGCCTCGACATCGGCTACTTCCAGGCGCAGAACGAGAATCTGGACCTGACCAAGGCGAGCCAGGTCCCACGCTGGCGGATGTCGGATGTGTTCTCGCC
The DNA here is from genome assembly GCF_055582885.1 of Streptomyces sp. NPDC107454. Classification (NCBI taxonomy): domain Bacteria; kingdom Bacillati; phylum Actinomycetota; class Actinomycetes; order Kitasatosporales; family Streptomycetaceae; genus Streptomyces; species Streptomyces sp. NPDC107454. Next base: position 373,373 of record NZ_JBVJPA010000005.1, read on the forward strand.
GCTTGAGCGGGATGTGATGGAGTACGCCGAGGCCATGACGAACACGCCGCCCACTGTCACCGACGAGCTCTACGCGGGCCTGCTCGACCGGCTCGGCTCCACGGCGATGATCGAGCTCACCGCGTACATCGCCTACGTCAACCTGGCGACCAGGGCCAACGTGGCGAACGGGGTCACATCACAAGGCTTCTCCGACGCCTGCGAGATCCCGCTGGCCACGCGCCCTGGCGGCACAAGTCCGTTCACCGAGTGAACGGCCAGGATGTTCACTCGGTGAACGCTCCGGGCCACGAAGTCGGACGGCATCAGGACATGTCGCCTTGGGCCCCATTGCACTCTCTGTCCACCACCAGCGTTCTCGCGATGCGGCGCCGGCCCTCGGCAACACCAACCCAATCACGGCTGCAACGCCTTGGTTTGGCCGACGGGCAATGCAGGACGCCGCACAACGGTGTTCGGGCCAGGGAACGGCCGCAAGAAGGTCGCGGGCACCATCCGTGCCCAAAGCGTGCCCATAGGACCGGTGGACCACGGTCAACAGCGGTACGACCCCGCCTCGCCGGACACCACGACAGAGCGCATACCGTCAGGTCAGAAGCTATTCGGCCGCGCAAGCGCCGTCGCTTCCCAAGCTGAGAGTGCGAGTTCGATGCTCGTCACCCGCTCCATGAAGAAGGCCCGGGTCATCGACCCGGGCCTTCTTTGCAGTCTGGGCTGATCAGTGGACTCGTACCCTTCGTGCGTCATTTGCGACGGTTGGTGGGCGGCCCGCGTACCCGATGCTACAAAAGCAGAGGGGAACGTGCACGGCGCACATCGGGCACGGCCAGGAGTTGAGCCCTCATCTGGACGGATGACCCATCGCACGGTTCAGGGGCACGGGGGCACCGGTGCGTGACAGGCGCGGCTCCGTTTGCGGGACGGCAGGCCCTACTCTGATCCCCGTGAGGCAGGCAGGCGCTGGGAAGGATGATCGGCGATGACGCCCCTGAGCACCGGGGACCCGGAGTCCATAGGCGGGTACACCCTTCTCGGTCGGCTCGGGGCGGGCGGCATGGGAGTCGTCTATCTGGGAGTCTCCTCCTCGGGACGGCAGGTCGCGGTCAAGCTCGTGCGCGGGCCGTACGCCCAGGAGGAGGAGTTCCGTACGCGCTTCCGGCAGGAGATCGAGGCAGCGCGCAGAGTGAGCGGCGCCTTCACCGCGCCTGTCGTGGACGCCGACCCGGACGCCGACCGGCCGTGGATGGCGACGCTCTACGTGCCGGGGCTCAACCTTGCCGAAGTCGTGGAGAAGGACGGCCCGCTGAACCAGCGGGAACTGCGCGCGCTGGGGCTGGGGCTCACCGAGGCGTTGCGCGACATCCAGCGGGCGGGTCTGGTGCACCGGGACCTCAAACCGCGCAACGTCCTGATGACCGAGGACGGGCCGCGCGTCATCGACTTCGGCATATCGCGCGCTTCTGGCCACCAGAGCCTCACCACGACCGGGCGGATGATCGGCACTCCGCCCTTCATGTCGCCGGAACAACTGGCCTCTCCCCGGGACGTCACCCCGGCCTCGGACGTGTTCTCGCTGGGGTCGCTGCTGGTGTTCGCGGCCGTCGGGACAGGACCGTTCGACGCCGACAGCCCGTATATAACCGGCTATCAGGTGGTGCACGGGACCCCGGACCTCGCCGGGGTGCCCGACGCGTTCCTGGGCATTGTCGAGCGCTGCCTGGACAAGGACCCGGCCGCACGGCCGGAACTGACGGACATACACCGCATGCTCCAGGCGCTGCCGGAATCCGACGCCACCGGGTCCCAGGAGACCGGGCAGTCCGCGAAGCCCCGGCGCTTCCCCACTTCTCGGAGCGCGGCCACCACCTCCGTGGACGCCGCGACCGGCATCGGTACCGGCAAGCGACGCCGAGCCCGGATGCTGCTCACCGGCCTCGGCGCGGTGCTGGCCGTCACGGGGCTGTGTATCGGGGTGGGTGTCTTCGTGTCCGGATCGGACACCGCCACCGCCACGGCCACGGCCACGGCCACCGCCCGTGCCGCGTCGCTGCCCGACGGTTGGCGGCCGTGGCAGACGAAGCTGCGGTACGACGTGAAGGGTGTCCCTCTCGACTACGACAGCCCTGGGTGCCTGGCGGAGGGAAGCGCCCTGTTCTGCGGCGGTACGGGTTTCACGGCTGCCAGGATCGACGCGGCCTCCGGCCGCACCCTGTGGCGGACCGGCACCCGCCCTCAGGGGGCGCAGCCGATCGGCGTGCGCGACGGGCTGGTCTACATGTACGAGGAACCGGACGACAGGACCAGGCGCGTGGTGGCCCTCGACGCCGGTACCGGGCACCGGCGGTGGCAACGCGACACCAACCCGTCCGAGGATGCGGTCCTGTACGACGGCGGACTGCTGACGATGTCTCCCGACTACTCGTCGTTCGTGGCCTACGGGCCTTCCGGCAAGGAACTGTGGCGCGCGCCCTCGCTGGACGAGTACTGCACTCCGTCGGCGCTGGGAGGCGTCCCCTACGCCCTGTGCTCGAAGGGCAACGAGCCCGGCCAGGCCCCGGTCGAGCTGATGAAGCTCGGACCCGGCAGCCTGACCGAAACCGCCACACTGCCCAAGAAGGCGGAAGCCCTCGGCGCTGTCGGCGGGCAACCCCTGTTCCTCGCCCCCCAGACCGCGAAGGACGTGTACGAAGCCGGGTACGAACGGCCGTACAACGCGCTGCTGCGGGTGGCGTCGGAAACCGGGCAGGTCAGACGGATACCGCTGGTACATCCGCTGACCGGCGCGGCCACCCTTGTGGACGGCGTCGTCTACTTCGTCCGGTCCGACGGGTCGGTCACCGCGGTGTCGGCGGACAGCGGCAAACAACTCTGGCAGAAGATGACGGACATGGAGAGCCTGTCCGCGCCCGCGGTGTCGGCGACGTACAAGCGGGTCTATTTCTCCAACCGCTTCGGCCGTCTGCTGGCACTGGACAGCCGCACCGGAGCGGAGGTCTGGCGCACCTCCGCACTGGACAGCCCCGGGGACAAAGTGCAGAGCTACCCGCCGCGAGTGCTGCTCGTCAAGGACGCGATCGTGGCGATGGCCGGCGACACGGCCTTCTCCCGGAGCCCGGACGGGCCCACCTGACCGGCCGAGGCCGATGTGTCGGGGACATCCCGCACCCGCAGATGTCCCACCGCGGCGGAGCCGTCCGGCGCCCGCGCAGCGTCTCCATGTGGGTGCGTGCCCAAAGCGTGCCCATAGGACCGGACAACCACGGTAGACAGCGGCGCGAAACCAACCCTTCAAAGCCGGCGCACAGAGTGCACGAAGATCGGGCACGTGGCGACACGGGCGCCGGGCAGCAGCCGGATCGGCGGGATCGGGCCGAGCGGCTCGGTTTCGCCCCCCCGCTCGCTCGGTTGTCCGGGAACCACTCCGGGATTGTCCTTGATCGGTAACGGACGCATCTCGTGGCCGCCGTTCCTCGTCCTGCCAGATGGTCGCGAGGCGACCGAGGAATCGGCGAGGAACTGCGGGAAAGCGGGACGGACATGGCGCAGCACGGCGGCGGGCAGGGCTGGTACGGCAAGGTACTCGGCGCGGCGATCGGGGTGGCGCTGCTCGCCGCCGGTGCCTCGATATGGACCGCGCAGGCCGAGGCCGTGGGCGGTCCGTCGCCGAAGGCGACCGCGTCGGCCACGCCGGGCAGTGACGTCAAAGCGGTCGCGGTGACCATCGCGCATGCCTCGGACAAGGGGGCGCACGGCGTCAACATCACCATCGACGACGGCCCCGACCCCGTATGGACCCCTCAAGTGCTCGACGTGCTGCGGGAGTACGGGGTGAAGGCCACGTTCTGCATGGTGGGGACGCAGGCCCAGGCCCACCCGGACCTCGTGAAGAAGGTGGTCGCTGCCGGGCACCGGCTGTGCGACCACTCGGTGTCGCACGACACCACCATGGACAAGAAGTCCCAGGCCTACCAGTCACAGCAGATCCTCGGCGCCGAACGCATGATCACCAAGGCGTCCGGGGGCATACGCCCGATGTACTACCGGGCGCCCGGCGGGGCCTTCACCCCGTACAGCCGCACGCTCGCCGCCTCCCGTGGCATGCGCCCGCTGGGCTGGAACGTGGACAGCAAGGACTTCGAGCGGCCGGGTACGGACGCCATCGTCGCCACCGTCGAGCGGGAGTTGCCGGGCGGGCCGACACTCCTCTTCCACGACGCGGGAGGCGATCGCGCCCAGACCGTCGAGGCCCTGCGCCGGATCCTCCCCCGACTCAAGGAGCAGGGCTACTCCTTCGGCTTCCCGGTGCGCTGAGCCCCAGCCCTGGTCGATACCGGCGTACGTCGCCGTGAAGGGCGTTGCGCCGCGCCGCCGGTGTGTGGACGAGCAGATCGTCGCCGAGGTGACGCGGGAGACGTATCTGGCGGTTTGGCGTGCGGCGGGTGTGTTCGCGGGGGCCCCGGTGGGCGCGACGGCCACAGGTCGGCTGTGGACGATCGCGGCACACCGCCTCGCCGACGCCTTCCGGCGCGGAGCCCACCACGCCGAGCCGCCCTCGGCCGCCGCTCCCGCCGATGTCCGCCTGGCTCTCGTTCTCGTTCTTCGCCCCGCCCGCCACGAGTACACCCAGGCGGGTGGCGACCTGGCTGTGCTGCCGCCCGGCACACCGGCGGGCACCTGGACCGGCCCTGCTCCTCCTGGCCGCCGGTACCGCGGCCTACGCCCGCGGGAAGGGAACGTGGTCCTCGGTGTCGCCCATCTCGTACAGATCCTGAAGGACCTCGTCCTCCCCGGCCCCGGACGCCCATGACACCTCGGTGCCGGGCCGGGGAACGAACACCGTGAGGAAGTCGTCGACCACCAGCACCGGGTACGCCTCCGCCAGAGAGCGGAAGTCCGAGGGCAGCGCCGTCCCGAGGACCGCCTCAAGGGCGGCCCAGTCCACGTCGCGCCCCCAGGCACACGCCACCGTGTCATCGACGCAAGCGCGGCCTCCAGCTCTTCGACCCTCAGCATGCCGTCTGCCAATCCGTGCTGTTCTGGACCACGGTGGTGGCGAACCATACTTCCGAACTGGGCATCCCAGCGCTTGCCGTTGACCGCCATCCGCGTACCCGGTCTTCAAACGGTGCCGAAGAGCGCCGGCGCCTTCGACCTCCGGAGCGGCGGTCAGATCCAGGTGGGCACGTGCCCCTCGGCATAGCGGGCGCCGAAGCCGCCATGGGGCAGGATCTCGGCGATGGCGGCCAGGTCGGCCTCGGTCAGGGTGACGTCGGCGGCGGCGGTGTTCTCCTCCATGCGCCGGGGGCTGCGGGTGCCGGGGATGGGCACGACGTGCTCGCCGCGGGTGAGCAGCCAGGCCAGGGCCAGTTGGGAGACGGTGATGCCCTTGTTCGCGGCCAGGCCGGCGAGCCGGCTGACGGCCTCGACGTTCTTCTCGAAGTTGCCCGGAGCCCAGCGCGGGTCGGAGTTGCGCATGTCCGTGGCGTCGTATTCTCCGGCGGGCTTGGCGGTGCCGGTGATGAAGCCGCGGCCCAGCGGAGAGTAGGCGACGAAGCCGATGCCGAGTTCGTCGAGGACAGGGAAGAGCTGCTCGACGTCCCGCTCGAACAGGGAGTACTCGGTCTGCAGGACGGAGACCGGCTGCACCGCGTGCGCGCGACGGATGGTCTCCGGGCCGGCCTCGCTCAGGCCGAAGTACTTCACCTTGCCCGCGTCGATGAGTTCCCTGACGGTGCCGGCGACGTCCTCGATGGGCACGTCCGGGTCGACGCGGTGCTGGTAGAGGACGTCGACGTGGTCGGTGCCGAGGTAACGCAGGCTGTTGTCGGTGACCTTGCGGATGTTGTCGGGGCGGCTGTCGAGGCCGAATCCCTCGGACGGGTTGGACAGGTCGAAGCCGAACTTGGTGGCAAGGACCACCTCGTCGCGGAAGTCCTTGACCGCCTTGCCGACCAGGATCTCGTTGGAGCCGGTGCCCAAGCCGTAGAGCTCGGCGGTGTCGAAGAAGGTGACGCCCAGGTCGTGGGCGCGCCGGATGGCTGCGACGCCTTCCTGCTCGTCGCCGGGGCCGTAGGCCATGGTCAGGCCCATCGAGCCGTAGCCGATCGCCGAGACCTCCAGGCCCTGGCCACCGAGTGTCCTGTGCTGCATGACGCGCTCCTCAGGTCAAACCAAAATGTTTGCTTTGACCGTACGCCCTGCGGGTGGCCCTTGCCAAACAAATCTTTTTGGTTAGGTAGGCTTACGACATGACCTCTTCGACCGGCGCAGACTCGACCCGTGACCGCATCGTCGCCGCGGCCCGGACCGAGTTCGCCCGGTACGGGATCGCCGGCGCACGGATCACGCGCATCGCCAAGGCCGCGAAGACCAGCTCGGAACGCCTCTACGCGTACTTCCGCAGCAAGGAAGCCCTCTACGGGTTCGTCGCCGAACAGGAGATGGCCGCGGTGGCCGAGGCGACTCGCCTGGACCCCACCGACCTGCCCGAATACGCCGGGCGCGTGCACGACTACTTCATCCGCCACCCCGACCGCTTCCGGCTCATGAGCTGGGGCCGACTGGAACTCGCCGGCGACGACGCCGACGCCGCCACCCAGGAAACCGTCCGCCGGAAGGTCGAGCAGCTCCGCAGGGCCCAGGAAGCCGGCCACCTGGATCCCGCCTGGGAGCCCATCGACATCCTCGTCTTCGTCAACCAGATCGCCACGGCCTGGGCCGGCCAGCTCGATCTCCTGGACGCGGCGGCCGACCAGGTCCGCGACCCTTCGCCGGCGGCCCGGCGTGCCGCCGTCGTCGCGGCCGTCCGGCGCCTCTTTCCCGCCACCACGGGCAACGTCAGGGCCGACACCCCGGGCAATGGGAGCGCGTAGCCGCCCAGCGGAGACCTTCCGGGGACCGCTCGCTTCCCAAGCCGAGCGTGCGAGTTCGATTCTCTTCACCCGCTCCAGACAGAAACCCCAGGTCGGTGGCCTGGGGTTTGTTGTTGCCGGCGTGATCAAGCCGCTGCCTGCCTGTGCCGGGCGGCCTGCCCACCCCCTCTCATCCGCGCGAGCGTCCCCTTGCCGTCAGCACCCCTCGGTAAGAGTCAGGTAAGATCCGGCCACTTGTGCGAGGGCACGGACCCTCGTAGGGGAGGGAACATCACGTGGGCAGACACGCCCTGAGACGGGGCGGTCTGGCCGCCGCCGTCTCCTCACTCGCGGTCGCCGTCGTGGCCGCGTCCGTCGTCGTCCTGTCGGAGGGCGGCGACTCCGCGGAAGCGGCCGAGGCCGAGACCGGCACCACCGCAATCACACTGGCCGCCCCCAGCTCCACCACACCACGCACCGACCGCCCGTACGTCGCGGGCGACACCGGCTTCCTGCACCGGCAGACCGGCAGGACCGGACTGCTGTGGACCGACTACGCGACCGGCAAGACCGTGACCGTGGAGAACACCGCAGGCGTCTACACCCCGGGCACCGGCTGTACGAACATCGGCTCCGCGTGCCGTGCCGCCTGGTACGGCTCGGACAGCGACCTGGTCGCGCTGCCGACCACGGCCAACGACGCGTACGCCACCCTGTGGGACCCGGCGACGGCCACCGCCAAGAAGGTGAGCTGGAACAGCTCCATCCAGTACGGCCAGGGCTACTACCGGGCCCTCGCGGGCGACACGATCGTCACCACCAACTCCCTGATCGACAAGCCCGACGGCGTCGACGGCGAGTGGCGCACCCGCAAGGTCACCGGTGACGCGACGAACGTCGGCAGCGAGGGCGTGCTCGCCGCGGACCCCGCCGGTGTGTTCGTGTCGGAGAGCACCTTCGGCACGCTCCACTACATCGACATCGCGTCGGCCGTGAACACCACCGTGTTCACCGACGCCACCTACGCCTCGCACTACGTGATGAGCGAGGACCGCATCGGCTGGTACCAGGCCGGCACCGCCGAGCTGCACCTGAAGTCCCGCACCGACCTCACCGCCGCCGAGCAGGTCGTCACACTGCCCGCCAACCCGGGCGCGCTCGACGGCGACCCGGTCCTGGTCGGCGACTGGCTGCTGCTGCCGCTGTCCTCCAGCTCGCTCGGCTCCCGGCTGCTCGCGGTCGATGTCGAGGATCCCTCGGTACAGCAGACGCTGCTGGCGAGCGCCGGCGAGTACGCGCTGACGGCGGGTGACGGCAGTGCGCTGGTCACCGGCGGCACCGACGCCACCGACTGGTGGGTGCGGCGGGTGAGCCAGGCCGAGGACGGCACGCTGAAGTCGGCGAAGGTCCAGCAGTCCCCGGCGGTGGAGAACGCCAAGACGGGCATCGCGCTCAGCCGCGGCAGCCTGCGGGTCGCCGAGGACGATCCGAAGGCGACCGCGGACACCACCTCCGTGCGCACCCTCACCACCGACGGCTCCGCCACCCTGACGGCGTCCGAGGCCACCGCGAGCGGCTCGGTCTACGAGGCCCTCTGCCCGTACGAGGGCACCACGTGCTCGGCGCTGTGGGGGAACCTCGACGGCCGGGACGTCTACCTCGACTCGAACGGCGGCACCGACGAGGGCGAGGGCCTCGGCGACGACCGGCTGGCGGAGATCGGCGGTCACGATCTGGACTTCGGCGGCCAGGGCGGCCGCATCGTCGACGTCTCCGACAACTACGCCGTGTTCAACTCCGGCGGCAGCGCCCCGGCGCAGTACGTCGGCGAGTTCGGCCAGGGCCAGAAGCTGAAGCGGTCCGTGCGCGCCGCCGCCCTCAACGGCTCCACCCTGTGGAGCGCCAGTACCGTCGGCAAGCTGACCTCGTACAGCATCCCGCAGGACAAGACGCTGACCACCGTGACCGTCCCGGGCCTGGCCTGCGTGCCGAGCGAACTCCAGGCGGCGGGACGCTGGGTGTACTGGGCCTGCGGGACGGACTCGGCGGGCGTGTACGACACCAAGGCCGGTACGTCGAAGGCGGTCACCCCCGGCGACGTGCTGCTCGGCGACGGCTTCACCGTCCGTCACGATCATGGCGCGGGCACGCTCGTCCTCACCGAGGCGGCCGGCGGCACCACCCGCACGATCGCCTCCGGCCTGGCCGACAAGGGCCTGACCGTGGACCGCCGTTATCGCTGGACGGTCGACGAGTACACCGGTCTGGTCGCCTGGTTCGACGACTACGAGCGCACCCACGTCACCACCACGGGCATCGCCCCGTCCGCCGTGACGGCCTTCGAGACGTCGGTCGGCGACTATGTGGCCCCGGGGGTGTCCTTCCAGGGCGCCTGGGTGCTGTCCCGTCCGGTCACCTCCTGGTCGCTCACCTTCACCTCGGTCCAGAGCGGCGCGAACGGCAAGGTCACCCACACTCTCACCGGCGGCGCGACCCCGGGCCGGGTGACGGCGGCCTGGAACGGCAAGACGGCGAGCGGGAGTTACTTCCTCAACGGCCACTTCACCTGGACCCTGAAGGCGACCGGCCTCGGCACCGCCACGGCGAACACGGTGACCAGCGGCAAGGGCTACCTGCAGCGCGGAGCCGCGGTGCGCCGCGACTTCGTCAGCCCCGAGGGCCCGGACGGCCGCGGCGACCTGCTCACCCTGAACTCCTCGGGCGGACTGACCTTCCACAGCGGCACGGGGACGGGCAAGTTCGGCGACAAGTACACGGGCACCGGCTGGCCCACGACCATCATGGCGATCCCCTTCGGCGACCTCAGCGGCGACCGCTGCAACGACGTCCTCGTCCGCTACAGCAGCGGCGCGCTGCGGCTGTACAAGCCGGGCTGCGGGGCGGCGGTCAAGCCGTCGACGTCGTACACGACCCTCGCGACCAGCGGCTGGACGCAGTACAACGCCCTCACCTCGCCCGGCGACGTGAGCGGTGACGGACGCCCGGACCTGATCGCGAGGAACTCGTCCACCGGAGCGGTCTACCTCTACAAGGGGACGAGCGCCGGCAAGTTCGCCTCCCGGGTCAAGCTCTACGACAACTGGAAGGGCTACAAGAAGATCATCGGCACCGGTGACATCACCGGCGACGGCAAGGCCGATCTCCTGGCCCAGGACACGTCCAACAACGTCTACCGCTACAACGGCAAGGGCGACGGCACGTTCGCGGCCCGCGTCAAGGTGCTGTCGAACTGGGGCGGCTCGTACAACGCGGTCGTCGGGGTCGGCGACATCACGGACGACGGCAGGCCGGACCTGGTCTCCCGCGACACCAGCGGCAAGGTGTGGCGCAACAGCGGTGACGGAAAGGGCTCGTTCGGCCCGCGCACGCAGATCGCGAGCGGCTGGAGCGGCTACAAGTTCCTTTCGTAGGCGCTGAGTTCGGTACTCCAAGGCGCCCGGTGACTTGATGTCACCGGGCGCCTTCGCATGTCCCGCCTCATGCCGGGGCGCAGTTGATGCTCCCCGGCTGGGGGAGCCGGGCCAAGGGATTCGGCCGGCGAAGACCGAACGGCCCGCCGGGTGAACCGGGGGGCCGTCACGGTGTTCGGGTCAGAAGTCCGGGTTCAGAGCCGGGAGTCCCCGTCCCGGTGCGAGTCGCGCTTGATACGGATGCTGAGGGACTTCGCGCGCTCATGGTTCTGCGCGTGGTCGATCGAGCGGAACAGCAGTCGGTGCTTGCCGTCGCCGCGCACCTTGATCCGTGAGGTGTAGTGCTTCCAGCTCGTGCCGTCGAGGTTGTACTCGGTCCTGGCCACACCGGACAGGTCGTCCGTGGCGGTGAGGGTGACGGTGACGTTCGAGTGGTGAACGCCGTGCCGGTCGGGGGGCGGGGTCGTCTTGGCCTCGGTGACCGGGGGCGTGGTGTCCAGCGGTTCGTTCATCGCCTCGTCGGCCGGGGTCATCTCGTTCTCCACGGTCGGCGCCGGCATGGCGCCCGAGGCGTTGGAACCGCCGATGGAGCCGACGCGCAGCAGGAGGTTGCTCCAGTCGTCCCAGCCGGTGAGCCGAGTGTGCTGTCCGTCGCCGTTGATGTCGTAGCTGACCGGCAATCGGCTGATCTCGCCGTCGCAGTTCCAGTCGACCTGCTTGTCCGACGAGGGAACGGTGACGTAGGCGCCGCCCCCTCCCGGGTTCGCGCAGTAGTGCTTCAGGTCGTAGTTCCCGCTGCTGGCCGGATAGGACCTTTCGTCGAGGCTGCTCTCGTCGAGTGCGGTGTTCTGACGCGAGAGATCCATGCTTCCCGTGGTGGTCCCGGAGGTGAGGCCCATCTGGTACGCGTAGTTCATGACGCTGAAGTACTGCGGCTTGTGGTTGACGTTGCTGTTCCCGCCGTGCTCCAGGTTGAGGTTGTGGCCCAACTCGTGCATGAACGTGCCGGCCTGCTCGGAGACGGTGCCCACCTGCTTGTCGAAGCTGCCCAGGCTGACGATGAGGTCACTCCCCGGGGTGGGGGCGATGCCGCTGGAGACGCTGTCGGGCTGCAGGTTGTGTGCCGAGATGGCGTAGTGGAAGATCGGCACCCGCCCGGTGCTCTTGAAGCCGCCGGCCTCCGTCTTGATCTTGTTGAACGCATCCCACTGGTAGCGACCGTTGACCGAGGTTCCCAGGTTCTTCGTCTCCGGGAGTTTCCGGGCCGTGCTCAGATCTCCCCACTTCTTGTCGTCCGCGAAGTCGAGGATGCTGTCCGGCCCCGCGTCCACGTGCAGGTTGATGCCGGTGCTGGGCGAGTGGCGGTGGTACGGCGAGTTCGCGAAGGCGTCGACCACCCGTTTGATCGCGTCGGGCGAGAGGGCGTGGCTGTGTTCCTTGTCCGCCATCCAGTCGACCTGGACGAAGATGTCCGGCTTGTCGACGCCGGCCCCCATCGCCGGCAGGTCGATGAACTTCCGGCCGGGCGCGGGTCGGGTGTGGGCGCTGCCGTCGGTCGGGTTGATGTAGATGCCGTTCTGCTTCCAGCTGTCGGGGATCCCGTCGCAGGTCCTGGAGTTGCAGTCGAAGGTGAAGTCGACGGTCGGATCGAAGCCCTGACCGCCGCTGCGACTGATCACGTAGCCGGACGGCGCCGACTCGGTGTAGCCGGCCGAACCGAGCAGGGGGGCGTCCCACCCGATGTTCACCTGCCCGGACTCCCGGTAGATGTTGAAAGCCACGGTCCCCACGTTGCCGCGAGGGTCGTTGCACGCGTCGAGAGTCCAGGTGACGGTGGTGCCCGCGGTGATGCTGTCCGGCAGGGCGGCGGGGCATCCGTTGTAGCGGAACGGGCCCAGGGTCAGATCGCGGTCGCTGTTGTTGGTGAACCTCACGGTCAACAGGGAACCCGAGCGCAGCGCGGCAGCGGCCGGCGTGGCGGCTGCCGCCAGGGTGACCAGTACCAAGGTCAGCATGCCCAGGATCGTGAGCCTGCCGGGGTGAGACAGACGTGTACTGGCGACCCGTCTCCCGACAGCACCGACATGACGCTGTGTGTTCATAGTGGCACGGTAGATAACGCTCAGTGTCTGCCTCGCGTGACGCGACGGGTTGTCACTCCGCTGGCCGTCCGTGTGTTGCCGGTCTCCCGAGAGACCGCGTACGCCTCCCCGCCTTGGAGGTCGTCCCACTCGGCGAGTCCGCGGTGGGAGCGGATGGGCGGGGTGCCTCGCACAAGGGGTTCGAGGGCTTGGCTCCCGATGCCCTGACGACCTCCACGCCGTACACCACGCTGGGAACGTCGGGCTGGAACCAGTACGGTTTCCCAGCCATGCGGCCGAGGGCAGACGTGGCCACCGCACCGCCCGAAGGCTTCGACTCGTTCCGGGAGTCCTGCGGTGGCCACCAGCGACGCTGAAGGGAGCTCAGAGGCTGCCCAGTTGGTTACAGCCCGACCGGGTTGAGGTAGGTGGCCGGGTGGGTGGCGCCGTCCTGCTTGAGGATCTGGCCGCCGAACGGCCACTTCAGGGTGAAGTGCGTCGTCTCGTTCGGCGGGGTGACCAGGAACTTCGCCGGAACGAACTTCTCCTTCTGCGGCGTGGACCCGGCCACCGGGAGCAGGGTGATGCTGAAGTCCACCGTGTCCCCCTGCTCCAGGGTGATCTTCTCGGGCCTCTTGGACGAGCGCGCCAGCGACCAGGTGCCGTCGGTCTTCTGAGCACCGACCATGTCGACACCGGCGAAGCCGGACAGGGTGCAGGTGTGCTTGCTCTGGTTGGTGAACCAGATGTACGCCTGGGTCTGCTTCGTGGTCTGCCCCATCTCCGGCTTCGCGTCATCCCCCGTGGCGAAGCCGGCCTTCAGGTCGGCGGTGTGGCAGCGGGCCGGTGCGGCCTTCGCGGAGGCGGCCGAGGCCGGGATGGCGGCAGCGGCAGTGCCGGCGACGACGATCGCTGCAAGGGCCACGGCGGTCAGCTTGCTCTTCATGAAGTTTCGGGTTCCCCTCTGATACGAATCGGCTCTCATACGAACCGGCGAACCGGCGCGCGAGGTCAGTGCGCGCCTGCACACCTGAAGATGTGCGAAGCCCGGGGGAGGTTCGGTGTATTGGGAGAACCCTCATGAACGATCGAGGTCAATGCCCGTTCCGCCGCGCCGAAATTGCCCTGAAGGGCAGGCCCGAAGACTCGGCCGTGGCGAAAATTCCCCGGTGTGGCTGTGCCCGGTGTCGAACTGTGCTCGCTGACCGCCCAGCCGTCGGCCGACGGCGCTCGTCGCTGTCGGCGCCGGGCGTCCGGACGCCTCGGGGCCGCGCACCGTCGCCACCCGCAGTCGCCTGTATCCGGGCAGCGGACACCTCATGGGCTGGGACATCGGCACCGACGGTTTCCACCTGGTGCTGTCCCGGGAGATCCCGCACCTCACCAAGCGGTACGTGGTCGAGGACGTCGCGGCCTTCCTCGCGGACCCTCAAGCGCGGCGTTCCCTCTACCCGGTGTACTTCGGCGAGTTCGACGACGAGGAGAACGCGGAGCTGGGTGTCACGGTGACGGCCGTCCAGGTCCGTTCGAACGGCGCACAGCTCGCCGGGATCGGGCGCCTGCTCGCGCACGGCACGATCCGCGTCGCGATCGACAGCACCTTCCCGCTCGAGGACGCCCGGGCGGCGCACGAGCGAGCTGCCCGGGGGCTCCTCCGGGGCAAGATCGTGCTGACGGTCGTACGAGCGCGAAGGCCGCCCCCGGCTCGCTTCGATCCGTCCGGGGGAGGTGGCCCTCGATCCGGCGGAGCAGTTCGTGCGGGACGCGATGGGCGCGGAGACCGACCGGCGACGGCACAACCTGGTCAGCGTGGTCCTCCACCGTGCGGACGCCGACACGGCGCTGGTGCACGCCTACGTGGCGGGTCGCCGAGTTGTTCCTCGGCACGGACAACAACGCCTGGTAGCGGTCGGCGATGCGGACCGGGGAGCCGATACCGCCCCCGTGACGATGGCCGGGCTGTGAATCCACCTGGTCGCAAGCCCGCCGCGGTACGCGCACCGACGAGACCGACCGGATGCTCACCCAGCCGCTGACTTCATCTCATCTGCCCGCTATTGCACAGCTGTGACAGTGAGCGCACAGCTCCAGCACCCTCTGCGGGAAGACTCCTCTCATCGCGAAGGGCGGCAAGCCGAGCGGACCGGTTCAGGTCCTGGGGACGGCGGGCGGTTCCCGCGAACTCTCGTCGCAGCGTCATTCACTTCCCTGGGGGAACCTCGATGTCCGCTCGTAACCGTCGCAGCACCGCAGCCGTCATCACCGCGGGTGCCGCCGCACTGCTCACCCTGTGCGGCACGGCCGAAGCCGCGTCCGCCCGGACGGTCACCGTGCCCAGGGGTCTGACCATCAGCGACGGCACCCGCCACGTCGTCGTCAACGGCAAGTCGATCGACTTCGGCACCGTCGTCCGTGACCTGGCCTGGAACCCCAGCGGCAGCAAGGCCGCCTTCATCGACGGCCACGGCAACCTCGTCGTCTCCAACCCCGACGGCAGCCACCGCGTCACCGTCGCCGCCAACCCGGGCGGGCAGACCTGGTCCCACCCCACCTGGCAGGTCGCCGCGGCCGACAGGACGAACCAGATCCCCGCGAAGAACAACCTCATCTTCGCCGCCAAGATCCACGGCAAGACCGTTCTGGAAGGCGTCAAGGCCACCAGCAACCACGGCAGGCCGGCCAGGATCAGCCTGAACGGTTACGCGGGAGACGGCGCCGTCCCGCAGACCGACAACGCCTGGCCCAACGTCGGCGGGGCCTACGGCACGGCCGTCTACGAGAACACCCACACCGGCGAGGTCTACATCCGCGACGACTACCTGCGTCAGCAGGGCGGCGCGCTGACCAAGGGCTCCGAGCCCGCGCTCTCCCCCGACAACGAGGAGGTCGTCTTCGTCCGCTCCGTCCACGGACACGACCACCTCTTCGTCGAGGACTTCGGCGGCAGCACCAACGTCGTCAAGGACATCACCCCCGGCGCCACCACCAACTACACCGAGCCCACCTGGTCGCCCAACGGCAAGACCATCGCCTTCCGCGCCCCCACCGGCACGTACACCGTCACCAAGACCGCGCACGGCTTCGGCAAGCCCGTCAAGGTCTCCCAGCACACCGGCCTGCCCGCCTACCGCGGCTGACCGCCACCCAACCTGCCGCCGGAGCGGGCGAGTTCGGCCCGTAGCTCCGCCAGGTGCTCGTCGGCCGTGTCATGCGGCAGGTACTCGACCACATCGAGAAAACGGAACAGGACCTGGGACGGGGTGACGGCGAACTCGTAGTCGCCGAACCCCACCACGGCACCCAGCTCCCCCCGAACAGCGCCCCGGACGACATGCGCGGTCATGTCGTCCGGGGTTTGTGCTGTCAGCCCCCGGCGCGCGTTGGGGCGAGCCAGATACGGGCAGACCATCGAGGCGTAGAGCATGCAGGCGCGGTGCCCCGGACCTTCCAGCGTCGCCGCCATGTTGCGGTACGGCCGCCCGGCGGCAAGCGCCTCGCGGATCGCGGAACTCTCCGCGGCGCCGACCACCCGCCACACCGGACCCTTGGGCATCAGGGTGTTGCAGACGGAACACAGCCGCTGTCGCGCGCACTCGGCGCTGCGCCCGTAGTCGGTGATCGCGAACTGGGGCTCGTCGCCCTCCCACGGGGTGATGGCGGGTACGGGATAGCCACGGCTGTCACGAGGTCGGGCCTCGACGGTCGCCGGCATGGGAACGGAATCGAATCGCACACCTCATGGTGAACCAAACGCCCGCGCCACCGCGACGGTTGTCGGCCATGAACCGGCCCAGTACCGGCCCGGTGTCCTCCTCGCTCCTTCGCCTGCGGCTGTACGCACCGGCGACCAGATGGAGCCGTCGGGGGCTGGATTGCAGAGCCTGCCAGTGGCGCTTAGCGTGATGTGGGGGACCCCAGGGGCTCTCGGGTGCGGTGCGTACGGACGAAAGGTCGCTCATGCCACAATCCATGCGCGCGCTCGTAGCCCGAACGGTCGGTGAACCGGCCGATGTCCTGCGGCTGGAATCCCGTCCTGTTCCCACGCCGGAAGCCGGTCAGGCGTTGATCCGCGTGAAGGCGACTCCGATTCACGCCAGTGATCTGCACGTGCTGCGTGGCCGCTACGGTTTCTCCCCCGAGTTCCCCACTGTCGGGGGTCACATGGAATGCGTGGGCCGTGTCGAGGCCCTGGGCCCGGATACCGGGGGGCTGAAGATCGGCGAGCGCGTGGTGGCCGTTGCTGTCCCGGCGGTACCCGGGCCGCGTATGGCCGGCACTTGGCAGGAATACCTTGTCGCCGATACACGAAGGCTCCTGCCTGTCCCCGAGCATCTGAGCGACTCCAGCGCCTGTCAGCTCGCCGTCAACCCGTTGACCGCGTTGCTCCTGGTGACGCGCGAACTCGACGTACAGCCGGGCGCATGGCTGTTGCAGACGGCCGCGGGCTCCACCGTCGGCCGGCTCGTCATTCAGCTGGCCAGGCATCTGGGTGTGCGCACGATCAATGTCGTGCGGCGGCGCGATGCCGTCGAGGAGATCAAGGCGTTCGGCGGTGACGAGGTCATCTGCACCGAGGACGAGGACCTGTTGCAGCGTGTGGCCGAGATCGCGGGACCGGCCGGTGTGCGCAAGGCCGTCGACTGTGTCGCGGGCCATGTGGGTGCCCAGGTGTCCCAGGCATTGGCTCCGGGCGGAGAGGTCGTGGTCTACGGCGCGCTCTCCACCCATCGGCAGACCGACCCGGCGGCCCTGACGATCCCGCTGTCGGCACGCTCGGTCATCTACGAGACCAAAGCAGTCCGCGGCTTCTGGCTGAACCGCTGGTTCGGCACCACTTCACCCGCGGATGCGCTGCGCGCGCTGTCCGAGGTCCGCGGTCTCGTCGCGGATGAAGTGCTGAGCATCCCCGAAGGCGAGCCGTTCCCGCTCGAACGCTTCACTGAAGCCATCTCGTTCGCCGAAGCACCCGCACATGGCGCCAAACCGCTCTTCGTCTTCGAGGACGGCCGGGGCGAAGACGACAGGTAGGTCTTGGCCGGCGGCCGGGTCAGCGGGTGACCATCACGGCGTCCAGGGCGACGGTGGATCGTCCGGGTGTGCTGCCGGAGAGGATCCGCAACTGCACCTTGTGGGTCGTGATCGTGGTGCCGAGTGTGCGGGTGAACACCACTTGCCGGTAAGCGGTCTTCGCGGCGTAGGTGTTCACCGTACCGACCGTCTTTCCGTCCACCACGACCGCGAAGCGCCCGCCGTTCGACTTCCGGGTCGCCACTATGCGCAGTTGGGTGCCGTCCGCCGAGAAGGACACGTACGCCCCCTTGGCGGCGGAGGTACGTTCGGTGCCCGACCAGGCAGCGGATGCCGCCACCGACTTCCAGCTTCCGGTGTAGCGCAGTGCCGCCGCACGGTCGTCGACCGGGATGCCGGTGGTCGCCGCCTTGCTCCAGGCGCCGATCTGGCCGGCGTCGTCGTGCGCGCGGACGTAGAAGCGGTAGGTGAGTCCGGCCACCGGCTTCACGGGACTGCCCGCCTTGCCGAAGACCGCGGAGGTGGCCGTGGTACCGGTGCGCCAGGTCTGGAGCGGCCCGAGCTTCCAGACACCCGCGCTGTCACGGGTGGCGACGCGCCAGCCGATGTCGTACGACTTCACGCCCGCGGTCTTCGCCGACCAGGTGACCGGCACGGACGCGGTGGTCGCCGCGCCGCTCGCGACGGCCGGCGCGGTGACGGTGGCGGCAGGGACGGCCCGGCGCAGGGTCACCTTGCCGGTGGCGTCGGCCGCCGCCCGGCCGGTGACCGTGTCACGCAGGGTCAGCGTCCAGGTGTACGCGCCCTCGGTGGCCGCTCCGCCCGTCTGTGTCGTTCCGTTCCACACCGGTGCGACCCTGCCGCCGGAGGCGGTACCGGTCAGGGAACGCACCTGCGTGGTGCCGGACTTGAGGGTGAGCGTCCAGCTCACCGGCCGGTTGTAGGTCCAGGTGGGGGCCCAGGTGTCGGCCGAGCCGTCGCCGTTGGGGCTGAAGCCGGCCGGGGCGGCGGCCGGGGCAGCGGTGGGAACGCCCGCCCAGGTCACGTGGGTGACACCGGCGTCGTCCATCCAGGCTGCCCAGGGTGCGTCGCGGTCGACCGCCCAGCGTTCGGCGGCGGCGGAGTCGGCCTTGCCCGGGAGGGTGAACAGGGGCTGGGCCGTGGCCGAAGTCCCGCTCAGCGGCTGGGCGTTCAGCGTGAGGGCGCCGCCGTCCGAGGACTTGGTGAACGTGTAGAGGACGTCCGCGCCGAGGATCGGCGTGTGGACGGAGGCGTCCACGGTGGTGCCGGCCGAGCTCCCCTCCTTGAGCAGCAGGCCGGTGGTGGAGGCGGCCCCGCAGGTGGTCAGCAGGATCCGGGAGGCGCGCACCTGGAGTCCGCCGGGAAGGCAGTTCACGGTGGCGACGGTGGTGGCGGTGCCGGTGACCAGGTCGGTGCGGCGGATCGACCAGGTGGACGTGGTGCCGTTGCGCACCGAGGAGTACACGGCGCCGCCGTTCAGCGCGGAGCCGGAAGGCACTCGCTGCATGTGCCCGTCCGCGAAGGTGTGGAGGAGAAGAGTGCCGTCGGCCGCGGTCGTCTTGTCCGACATCAGGACCCGCTCACCGTCGAAGTCCACGACGGACACCGCCGAGACGTCGTTGTAGTCCAGGGTGGTGCCGACCGCTTTGCCGTCCTCGTACACCTGGAAGTGGCTCGGCTCGTAGGCACCGCCCTGCTCGACCAGGACCCGTCCCCCGGCTGCGGCCAGGGTCTGGTGCACCAGGCCGCCGGAGTAGGCCAGGACCCGGGCCGGCGTGCTCGCCGAGGCCCCGGCCGGGCCGGCCGACAGGCGCGAGCGGAGCAGGACGCCCTGCCGCCGGGAGGAGTCGTCGGCCGTGTAGAGCGCGCCGCCGGACAACGCCAGCGCGTCCAGCCTGGCGGGGCCGGCGGGGATCGTGGTGGCGTCGCCCGCGGCGGTGGAGACCCGGCCGTCGGCGAGCGTCTGGATCGCGGCGTCCACGTCGGGCCGGTACAGCGTCACGCGCATCTTGCCGTCGTCGCCGACCGCGAGGTCGGTGAAGGTCCCGCCGAGGTCCTTCACCGGCGTGGATCCGTCCCTGGACATCGCGAACAGCTCGTTCGATCCGTCCGCCGCGCTCCACTGGTACCAGGCGAGGGTGTCATCGCTGATCCAGCGCGCCCCGCTGACGGGCAGGGTGACCGTGGACGGGCCGTCCCCGGGTGCCGACCGCCGCCACTCGGTCAGGGTCGCTCCGTCGATGACCCCGACATGGCCGGGGGTGAACTCCAGGCCCTGCGGCAGCTCGTCGGTCGTGGGCTCGGCCACGGTGACCGTCGCGCCGGTGGCGAAGTCGACGTACACGATCTCGTGGCCCCAGCCGGGCGCGGTCCGCCGGAGCACCAGGGCGCCCTGTGCGTCCGAGGCGAGGACTTCGTACTGCTCGTCGTCGGACAGCAGCGTCCGGTCCGCACCGCCGGGAATGCGCAGCACCAGGCGCACCCGGTAGGCGGAAGCGTCGTCGTAGCTCTGCTGGACGAGGATGCCGTTGCCGGCCTGCCCGCGGTAGCGCTCGTCCCCTACGGCTCCCGAACTGTCGTAGGCGACCGGAAGAACGTCCTCGTCACCGGAGTCGAGGTGGCGCAGGGTGACATGGTCGGCGAGCGCACCGTTCGGGTTGGCGGAGGTGGCCACGGCCACCACTCCGTCCTGGACGGACACCGCGTCGACGTTCACCGTTTCGCCGTCGTCCGCGAGCCGGCCGAGGTCCTGAGGGGTGCCTCCGGAGAGGGCGAGCCAGCCGTGTGCCGACGTGTCGGCGGAGGTCTTCTGACGCCAGACGACCGCTGAGCCGGAACCGGACATGTCGTCAGCGGTGGGCACGGAGGTCGTCCGCGCGGCCAGCGTGGCCGCCACGTCCGTCGCGGGCACGGCAACGGCCGAGACAGGGGTGACGGCCTGCGCCACGGCGAGCGCCGTGAGGGCGGCTACCGGGACAGCGAGGAAGCGGCGTCTGTGCGAAGGCATGGCAGCCCGATCTCTACTCAAACATCAAGGCGGGGATTCTCACACACAGGTCCGCCCTGCCCAGCGGCGGGATCTTGTTTCGCACCGAACGAGGGCTTCGGGGCGTCGGGCGGAGCCCGCGGCGCATGCGACCTCGCCGGCGCCCGCGCGACGAACTCATTCTGGTCTGGGGTTTGTTCGGGTACGAGTCGGCCTGGAGGCGGTGGCGTTCCACCGGCGGTAGCAGCTGTGGTGGCGTCGAGGCCGCTCGTGAGTCGGCGACGCCGCCCATGTCCGAGACCGGCTGGACGTACGGGGAAGCCTCGTCATGACCTGTTCGAACCCGCGGGCATGGCTCGCCGGATGCGCCGTGGCGGCGGTGACGGCAAGGCCTCCAAAGATCTCTCGTCGCCTGCTGCGAGTGGGGCGCGGGCGGCAACGGGGTCGTCCGGGAAGAAGCTCACCGAGCAGGCTCTGGCGGCCCTGGGCGCCGTTCACAGCGGGAGGACGGTCGAGGCCGGTTCCGAGCGGGTGATCGACGGCATCCACACCGAGCCGAGTCTGAGCGAGGGCAAGACCTACCGGACTGATGGGGAGTGGCCTGGAGGTCGAAGCCCATGTCGACTTCGGACTTGTAGAAGGACCGTCGGCGTGAGGGGCGCGGTGGTGGTCGCCGTGCGCGGCGCGTAGCGGTGGTCACGCGCGGGTCCCGACGCCTCCCCCACGGCTTCCCGCCCCGCTCTCAGGGGGCGATCTTGTCCGGGCGAGCAGACAATGAGCGCGAGGGAAGCCGGAACCCGGTGGCGCGGCTGAGGGCCGCCTGCCCCTCGGTCGAACGCCCGTCCCGGAGGGTGCTCAGGTGATGTCGGACGAGAGAGCCGAACGCATAGCGGATTTCATCGGGCCACTGATCGGGCCACTACGGGTGGAACCGGGGTCGAAGGTACGCCTGGCCCGGGACTTCGATCCTCGCTACAAGGCCGGCCTGCAGAAGCGGGACGCGATCGAGCTGCTGCGGACCGGAGTGTCGTTGCTGGCCGAGTACCAGGAGCGGCTGGCCGCCCAGGACACGTACGGCGTACTGCTCTGCCTCCAGGCACTCGACGCCGGAGGCAAGGACGGGACGATCCGCCACGTGATGAGCGGCGTCAATCCCCAGGGCGTACGGGTCAGCAGCTTCAAGGTGCCCTCCGCCGAGGAACTCGACCACGACTACCTGTGGCGTTACGCCCAGCGGCTGCCCACGCGCGGCGAGATCGCCATCTTCAACCGCTCGCACTACGAGGAGGTTCTCGTCGTGCGAGTCCACCCCGAGAACCTGGTCCGGCAGAAGCTGCCGGGCGACACACTCGGGCCGGGCGTATGGGACCGGCGCTACCGGGAGATCAACGACTGGGAGCGCTACCTCACGGACAACGGGTTCAAGGTGGTGAAGATCTTCCTGAACCTTTCCAAGGAGGAGCAGCGCACCCGCTTCCTGAAGCGGATCGACCTGCCGGAGAAGAACTGGAAGTTCTCCGCGGCCGACGTCCGGGAGCGGCGCCGGTGGGACGACTACCAGCACGCGTTCTCCGAAATGCTGTCGGCCACGAGTACGAAGTGGGCACCGTGGTACGTCGTGCCGGCGGACCGGAAGTGGTTCGCGCGGATCTGCGCGGCGGCGGTCCTCACACACACCCTGATGGACATCGATCCTCAGTACCCCGAGGTGGGCGAAGAGGCGCGGAGCGAGCTGCTCGTCACCAGGCGGGAGTTGGAGCAGGAAGCCCCGGCCGGGGCCCCGGCCGATCCGTACGCCGCCCGGCATCCGTCGTCCGCTCAAACCACCGACCGCGGCCACGGATCGGAGGCAGAACGATGACGGTGCGCCCGGATTCCGTGGGAGAACAGCCTCGGGCTTCGGGGGACGGCTGGTGCACGCACGCTCCCGAGGAGGTCTTAGCGGCGTTCGGCGTCGATCCCGCGGTCGGTCTCTCCGCGGGGCAGGCCGCGCAGCTCCTGAGCGCGAACGGCCCGAACTCGCTGCCCGAGGAGAGGCGGATTCCGGCCTGGCACCGGTTCCTGAGGCAGTACCGCAGTTACATGCAGATCGTCCTCGTGGCGGCGGCGGTCGTCTCACTGCTCATCGAGCAGTGGACCACCGGGATCCTGCTGATCGTCCTGACCCTGCTGAACGCGGTCGTGGGCCTGCGTCAGGAGGGCAAGGCCGAGAGCGCGATGAACGCGCTGCAGTCGATGATGAAGGCCACGGCGCGGGTGCGCAGGGACGGGACCGAGTCCGAGATCCCCTCCGAACAACTGGTCGTCGGCGACATCGTGCTCATCGCCGCCGGGGACCAGGTGGCGGCGGACGGACGCGTCATCGAGGCCAGTGCCCTGCAGATCGACGAGTCGGCGCTCACCGGGGAGAGCGTTCCCGCCTCGAAGGACACCCGCACGCTGCCGGGCCTGGGACCGGCACCCGGCGACCAGACGAACATGGCGTTCATGAACACCCCGGTCACCCACGGCAGCGGTGTACTCGTCGTGACCGCGACCGGCGCCGGAACCGAAGTCGGCAAGATCTCCGGGATGCTGTCGGCCACCGAGAAGGAGGTACCGCCGCTCACCAAGGAGCTCGACGCCCTGACCCTGTGGATCACGGGGGCGGCGGGCCTGACCATGATCGTGATGTTCGCCCTGGGACGGCAACGGGACCAGGCCTGGGACGTTCTGTTCGTCAGCGCGGTCTCGCTGGCCATCGCCGCCATCCCCGAGGCCCTGCCGACCGTGACCCAGGCGATCCTGTCCGTCGGCAGCCTCAACCTGGCGAAGTGGAACGCCATCGTCAAGGAACTGCCGTCGGTCGAGACCCTGGCGTTCACGTCGGCGATCAACTCGGACAAGACCGGCACTTTGACGATGAACCAGATGACCGCCGTCGAAGTCGTCAGTCCCACCGACCGGTACACGGTCTCGGGCACGGGCTACGGACTCGAGGGGAAGATCCACCATGCCGCGGGGTCCGCCCCGGGCATCGAGGACGCGATCCTGCCGTATGTGGTGGCCAGCGACGCGAAGCTGGTGGAGGGCAAGGTGGTGGGTGATCCCACCGAGGGCGCGCTGCTGGTACTCGGGCACAAGGCCGGGCTGGACATCGACGCCACCAGGGAGAGGCTTCCCCGGCTCGCCACGCTGCCGTTCGACCCGGGCTACAAGCTGATGGCCACCTTCCACTCGGCCGTCGACGCCTCCGGGCGGCAGGTCGTCCGATGCTTCGTGAAAGGCGCGGTCCCGGCGGTGGTGGCGCGGGCCGCCACCGCGCTCGCGGCGGGCAGGACCATTCCGTGGGACGCCGAACTGGCCGCACGTGCCGAGGAGCAGACCGAACGGATGGGCGGCGAGGGTCGCCGGGTGATGGCCGCGGCCACCCGTGACCTGGACCCGGCCGGCTTCGATCCGGACGGCGACCTGCTCGCGTACGTCACCGAGCTGCGGATGACGAGTCTCGTCGGCATGGTCGATCCGCCCCGCGAGGACGCCAAGGCCGCCATCGCCGGCGCCCGGGCGGGGCACATCCGGGTCCGCATGGTGACCGGTGACGACGTCACCACCGGTGCGGCGATCGCGCGGCAGCTCGGCATTCCCGGCGAGGCGGTCCTCGGCTCCGATTTCGCCGCCATGAGTGAGGACGAGCAACTCGCCCGTATCGACGGCATCGGTGTGGTGGGGCGCGTCGCGCCGGAGCACAAGGTGCTGCTCGCCGACACGCTCAAGAAGAAGGGCGATGTCGTGGCGATGACCGGGGACGGCGTCAACGACGCGCCCGCCATCAAGGCCGCCGACATCGGCATCGCCATGGGCAGCGGCACGGATGTGGCGAAGAACGCCGGACGCATGATCCTCTCCGACGACAGGTTCGCCACCATCGTCTACGCCGTGGAGCAGGGCAGGAGAATCTACGACAACCTCACCAAGTACATCCGATTCGTCCTGCTCCTGCTGGTCACCTTCGTCCTGACCTTCCTCGGCGCCACCGTCTTCAACATCGCCGCCGGTGAACCCTTCACCCCGCCGCAGGTGCTGTGGATCCACTTCGTGGTCAACGCCTCCTTCGGCTTCGCGCTCGGCTTCGACCGGGAGAGCCCCGGGCTCATGCGACGCAGGCCGCGCCCCCGAGGGGAGTCGGTGCTCACCCCGCCCGTACTGGTCACGGTGGGAATCGGCGGACTGGCGATCACCGTCGTGCTGCTCGGACTGATCAAGCTCGGTCAGGCCCACTTCGACAGCGTCGAGATCGGCCGGTCGATCGCGTTCACCGCCTTCGCCCTCTGTCTGATCGTGGCCGCGTTCGAGTGCCGCAGCGAGACGGATTCGGTGCTGACGACGTCCACCTTCGACAGCAAGCAGATGAACTGGGTGGCACTGGCCCAGTTCGCCCTCGCGGTGCTGGTGACCCAGCTGGACGGCTTCCGCCGCATCCTCGGGACGACGCAGATCGACGCACGGCAGTTCGGCTGGGCGCTGCTGGCCGCCGTCGCGCTCCTGCTCCTGTGGGAGCTGGGCAAGCTCCTGGCCCGTCGGTCGAGGGGCACCTGACGCGTCGCGCCGGGGGGCGGCGGCGACGAGGGCGGTGCTACTTCTGATGGTCCCGTCCCTCCGGGCGGGAGGGCGGCCACTTGTCGAGCGTCTCGTCCGGCGCGAGCCGGGACAGGGCCTCCGCCAGGCGCCCGCAGGCCTCTTCGATCTCCCGGAGGGTGCGCCTCTGCTCGGTGACGACCGCCGAAAGCAGCAGGGCCGTCAGTGACACGGTGCCGTTGAAGGCCTGCAGGATGACCATCTTGGCGAGGAGGTCGTGACCGACGAACGGCCCCGCCCCGGCGGCACCCGCGTCGATCGCGATCACGGAAGCGATCAGCGCACAGGGCGCGGCGCCGGCCAGCTGGAAACGGAAGGCGGCCCAGATCAGGAAGGGGACGACGAGAAAGAGAAGGGCGATCGTGCTGTGCGTGGCCAGCACGCTGACCGCGGCCGTGCCGCCGAGCAGGGCGATCGCCTCGACCCAGCGCAGGACAGGTGCGCCGCGTGGCCATCGGACGGTGCGCGCGGCCAGCAGCAACGGCGCGATGACCAGGACCCCCATCGCGTCGCCCGTCCACCACACCGACCAGGTCGGCCAGAAAGCACGGGCCGGCAGCGCGCCGGAGGCCACCAGGGCTCCCGTACCGACCGTCGCGCTGATCACCATCCCGCTCAGGGCCCCGAGGAAGACCAGCGCCAGCGCGTCCTGCAGCCGGTCGAGTGCGATACGGAATCCCACACGCCGCAGGAGGAGGTAGGCGCAGACCGGGGCGAGGGTGTTGCCGGCCGCGATGGCGAGCACGGGGAGGATCGACGGCCCGAGCAGCACGTTCACCACGAACGCTCCGAGAGCGATTCCCGGCCACATGCGAAGGCCCCAGAGCATCAGGACGACGACGGCGACGCCGGTGGGCGGCCAGAGCGGCGTGACCTGCCCTCGTACCAGTTGCTGCTCCAGCCCGATCTTGGCACTGACGTAGTAGGCGGCCGCGACGGCAACCAGCTGCAGGCCTTTGACGGTGTACCGCCGGAGCCGCTCGCCGCTCATCTTTCGCCCTGCCGCTGTTCCTGGGGCCCTCCGGAACACCGCTCGTCCCGGAGCCCTCCGTAACGGAGGACAAGGACCGCGGCGTCGTCGCTGTGGCCGGTGAGGTCAGCCACCTTGATCACTCGCGCGGCCAGCTCGTCGGGGTCGGTGTGACAGGCGCCGTTGACCAGGCCGGCCACCTGGTCGAGGCCTTGCTCGATCGGATAGCTGGGGCCTTCCACCACGCCGTCGGTGAGCAGCACGAAGGCGCCCACGCCGGTGAGCGGTCGGCGGGTCGACGGGTAGCTCTCGCCGGCCTGGATGCCCAACGGCAGACCGCCGTCGTTCAGGACGATGTCGCAGCAGCCGTCCGCCATGGCCCAGACGGCGGGGATGTGCCCGGCGCGGGCGTCGGCGAGTTCGCTCGTGACCGGGTCGAATCGCAGGAACGAACAGGTCACGAACAGCCCGTAGTCCATGGTGACGAGCAGGTCGTTGGTGCGCCGGAGCACCTCCGCCGGGTCCGTGGTGGCGGTGGCGACGGCGCGCAGGCAGGTGCGCACCTGCCCCATGAGAGCCGCGGCCTCCACATCGTGGCCCTGTACGTCTCCGATCACGAATCCCACCGAGCCGTCCGGCATGAGGAAGCCGTCGTACCAGTCGCCACCTATGTCCAGGCCGTCCCGTGCAGGTGCGTACCGCCCCGCCACGTGGAGGTATGGCAGGACCGGCAACTCGGCGGCGAGGACCTGGCGCTGCAGCGCGGCAGCCAGTTCCACGCGGGCCTGCTGGACCTTGATCCGGTCCAGTATCCGGCCGGTGAGATCACCGAGCGTGTTCAGCAGCTCTGCGGTCCCACTGGACGAATCGGTGCGGCGGCGAGGCATGGCATCACACTTCAGTTTTTTCCGCATTTGCGCCGTAAGTCACGGTTTCACGGTACCCCTGTTACAGGCAGCGCATCCTGCTGGCGCACACCGCGCAGCCACTGCTACGACCAGCCAAAACGGAGCACTGCGGTCAGCTCACGGTGTCCTTCACCGAGGGGCTGTACGCGGCGGCGGAGGTGGCCGGGACCACGGTGCCGAAGGAGGCGGCGGCGATCTGCTGGACGTAGCGGATCTCGGTGCCGTCGAGGTTGGTCGGGTTCACGGAGTAGATGATCTTGCGGGAGAGGTCGCGGGTGGCGAACACGCCGCTGGTCCAACCGGGGCGGGAACCGGTCTTGCCCCAGACCACGACACCGTTGGAGGCCTTCACCCTCATGATGCCCATGGTCATGCAGGCACGCCCTGCGTCGGCCTCGGTGCGGCACTGGCTGCTGTGGAAGCTGGGGACGTCGGGGACGGTGAAGAGCTCGGCCTGCTGGGCCGACGGGAGGAAGCGGCCACGGAAGAGAGCGGTCATGAAACGGTCGAGGTCGGCGGGGGTGGAGATCATGCCGCCCTCGGCCCAGGGCCAGGGACTCTGTTCGGTGACGTCCACCGGGTGCGTGGTGCCGTCCGGGGACGTGACCGTCAGGTAGCCGTGGGAGTGCGGGCCGGGCAGGCGGGGGTCGTCGGCGTCGGGGACGTAGGTGTCGCGCAGTCCGAGGGGCCGGGTGATCCGGGATCGCACCTCGTGGGCGAAGGTGTGCCCGGTGATCTTCTCGACGAGCAGGCCGGCGACGTAGTAGTTCATCCCGTTGTACTGCTGCGCGGTGCCCGGCGCGAACTGCATCGGCTGGCCCGCCATCAGGTCGACCACCTGCCGCGGGGTGAAGCTCTTGAGGCGGTTGGCGGCGAACCATTCGGGGCTGCCGTCGCCGAAGTCCGGACTCGCGACGCCGCGCGGCAGGCCGCTGGTGTGGTTGAGCAGCTGACCGACCTCGACGGGCGGCAGGTCGGCGGGCAGGACGCCGGGCAGGTACTGCTGGACGGGCTTGTCCAGGTCGATCCGGTGCTCGGCGGCGAGCTGGAGGACGACGGTGGCGGTGAAGACCTTGGAGATGCTGCCGATCCGGATGTGCGCGCCGGGCGGGACGCCCTGACCGGTCTCCAGGTCGCCCACGCCCGAGGTGCCCGACCAGTGGCCCGCGCTGCCGGTGATCCGCAGCAGCGCGCCGGTGACGTCCGCGTTCGGCAGGCCACCGATGGCCGCCTGGAGCTTTACCGGATCGAGCCCGGGCAACGGCACGCCGGTCGCGGCGACGGTGGCGGGCACTGGTGCCGGGGTGACGGCCGAGGCGGGAGCAGCCGTACCCGCGGCCAGGGCGACCAGCACAGCGCCGGACGCGGCCACGGTGGACCAACGGGTGCGGGCGGCAGAGGAGTTCACAGTGAGGCTCTCCAGAGTGACGGTGATCGGGCCGGCGGACGAACGGCCCGGCCACGAGTCTCTTCCGCCCCGGCGCCCCGGCTCATCAGGGAACGCCCCTGAGCGAACCCTGACGACACCCCGAAAACTGACTGCGGGTCAGGAGAGACCGAGGCCGCCGGCCACCTCGGCGACGGTGTCGCCGATCGGCGTGGTGGGACGGCCGGTCAGGCGGGACAACTCTCCACTCGTGAAGGCCAGTTCACCCTGGGCGAAGGACGCGTCGGCGTCCGCCATGATCCTGGCGTACAGCTCGGGCATCCCCGCGCCGACCAGCAGGTCGACGTACGCCTCGACGGTGACGGACTGGTAGACGATCTCCTTGCCTGTCTGCCGGCCCAGCTCGGCGGCGAACTCCGCGAAGCTCCAGGCGTGGTCCCCGCTCAGCTCGTACGTCGTGTTCTCGTGGCCTTCGCCGGTGAGCACCGCCACGGCGCCGGCCGCGTAGTCGGCGCGGGTCGCGGAGGCGATACGGCCCTCGCCCGCGGCCCGGACCAGGACGCCGTGCTCGACCACCGTCTCCAGCCGGTCGACGAAGATCTCGCTGTACCAGTTGTTCCGCAGCAGGACGTACGGCAGGCCGGAGTCCACGAGCACCTTCTCCGTGCCCCGGTGGGCCTCGGTGAGCGGGGCCTCATGGGTGCCGGCGGCGCTGGTGTAGGCGACGAGCGCGACCCCGGCGGCCCGGGCGGCGTCGATGACGACCTTGTGCTGGGCCACGCGGTCCCTGGTCATCTCACTGCTGGAGATCAGCAGCACCTTGTCGCCCGCCGCGAAGAGGCCGTCGAAGGTCTCGGGGGCGTTGTAGTCGGCGATCGCGGTCCGCACGCCGCGGGCCGCGAAGGCGGCGCCCTTCTCCTCGCTCCGTACGAGCGCGGTGACCTGGTCGGCCGGGACCTTCTCCAGCAGTCCCTCGACGACCAGACGGCCGAGATGCCCGGAGGCTCCGGTGACGACAAAGCTCATGATGAGAACAACTCCTTGTGAGGGGCGCGAAGGGCGCGAAGGGTGTGAAAGGCGTGAAGGCCGCGAAAGGAGAGAAAGGCTCTTCTGCCCAAACCCTAGGAGTTTTTGTCACTCTGCGTGAGTACGCACTTTGAAGTACGGTACTGACATGGCCGTGAGTACCGGGCGACTGTGTCCCCAGCGCCTGACCATGGAGCACGTCACCAGCCGATGGGGCGTCCTCGTCCTGATCCGGCTCATGGAGCGTTCGCACCGCTTCGCCGAACTGCGCCGGGCGATCGACTCCACCGACTCCGTCGGCCCGGTGACCGAGAAGATGCTGGCACAGACCCTCCAGAGTCTGGAGCGGGACGGTCTGGTGAACCGCGACGTCAAGCCGGTGATCCCGCCCCATGTCGACTACTCCCTGACGGAGCTGGGCCACGAGGCTGCCGTACAGATCCGCGCACTGGCGCTGTGGACCAACGACCGGATGGACCGGGTGGAGAAGGCGCGGAAGGACTACGACACGGCGAAGGGCCGCGCCTGAACGGACGCGGCGGCAGGATCCACCCGGGCCGGGCGCCGGGCAACTGGCCCCGGGCGGTTCTCAGTTCGGGAGAAGTTGCTGGCCGCCGTCGATGTCGTACGTCGCGCCGGTGAGCGCGTCGTTGCACATGATGTGTACGGCGAGAGCGGCGACGTCGGCCGGGCCGACCACCCGTCGGATGGGAAGCGTGGTCCGCAGTTCCTCGCGCCGGGCATCGAGCCGGTCCCCCAGCAGCGAGGCCGACAGGGGTGTGTCGACGAATCCGGCGGCGATGAGATTCACGCGGACCGGCGCCATCTCGAGCGCCAGGTTGGCCACGAGGGCAGGCAGCGCCGCGGTGGCGGCCGACGCCACGGCCATGCCGACACCGGGGCGTCGGCCGCCGGTGCCTCCGATGAACAACAGGGTGCCACCGGCGCGGATCTTGTCACGGCTGTAGAGGGCGACGCCGAGGGCCAGGGCGATGCGCTCGTCGAAGGCGCGGCGGGCGTCGGCGAGGTCCATCTTCTCCAACGGCATGTAGTAGGGGCCGCCTGCTGTGACCAGTACATGGTCGACCGGTCCGGCCAGATCCTGGAAGAACCGCTGGAGGCGGTCGGTGTCGGTGGCGTCGAAGGCGGCCGTGCCGACGGGTTCCAGCTCCAGCGCGGCCTTCCGCAGCCGTTCGGGGTTGCGGCCGACCAGGACCAGCCGGCCGCCGTCCGCACGGACCTGGCGAGCGGCCTCGAGTCCGATTCCCGCGCTGGCGCCGATGACCACGACCGTCCGGTCGGCGAGGTCGGACCGGCGGTGGATGCCGGGAACACCGGGTGCGGCAGTCATGAGGAGGGTGTCCTTCTTCTCGATGGACTCAGCTGCCTGATGAGGCGTCAAGGGTGATGTGGAAGGTGAGGTTCCGTACGGCCTCCCCGGCGGGGACGGTGTGCACGTAACCCCGCGCCGAACTGAAGGCACCCGAACCGCCGGTGACGGCGATGTCGATGGAGGGGGCCGGCGGCAGACGGAGCAGCGCCTGCGAGGTGATCTGCCCCTTCGGCAGAGCGAAGGTGCCGACGCACTGGAGTTCGCTCGGATCGAGGTGGACGTAGACACAGACCACGCTGTGGTCGCCGATCTTCTGGTCGCCGCGGTACAGGTCCTCGGCGGTGATGAGCTCGTCACCCCGACTGAGCCCGTCCTTGCCCAGGTCGAGGGATTCGGACTGGGTCTGTTTGGCGACCAACTGGAATGTCTGCGTGCGCTGTTGGGTGTCCGGTCGGCTGGGCGGGGTCGATGTCGCGGCCGACGCCGGCGGGGCGACGACGAGGGCGGCGGCCAGGCCCGCGACCGCACTCAGGCAGCGCTGACTGATCCTGCGCATGGTGGGTCTCCCACAGGGGGCGGATATATGCCCTTCCTTCCCAACGTACCGGTTCGTACGTCCCCTCGCGCGACGTCGCCCACGGGTTCACGCGGCTCGCCGGCCGGGTTCGAGGCGGTCGAGGAGGACACGGAAGGCCGCGTCGGCCTCGTCCCGGTCGCCGTCGACCAGGGGCCCGACGACGAGACCGAAGCACGCGTCGACCAGGAGGACGGCCTCCGTGCGCGCTCGCGCCTCGGGCAGGCCCATGTCACAGAAGACGGAGGTGAGCAGGTCGGTCCACTCGGCGAGTGTGACCCACGCCGGATCCCTGGGAGCGTCGACGGCGTCGAGCAGGCTCTTGCTCGCCGAGGCCTGGGGCAGCACCAGCACCGCCACCGGCAAGACCATGTGGTTCCAACCGCCGGCGGAGGGGCATCCTCGCCGCAGGCCTCACCCGCCTGCGACTGAGCCGGCGCGTGGCGCCGGCCGTCGGTCAGGCGGTCGCGACCGCGTGCGTCTCCCTCTTACGGGCGCGGTAGGCCGCGGCCTTGATCTTGTTGCCGCAGGACTCCATGCCGCACCACTGCCGACGCATGCCTCGCGAGCGGTCGACATAGATCCGGGTGCACTCCGGGTTGCCGCACTCCTTGAGCAGCGGCACATCCGGTCCGCCCAGCAACTCGACGGCGAGCCGCGCCACGGTCGACAGCGCTTCCTCCGGGGTCGCCGCCGTCCACCGGCCCGCCGGGGTGAGCTGCGGTGTCGCCGGGGCGTTCCTGGCCGCGGCGTTCAGCACGGCCAGGGCCTCGTCGTCGTACGCGTCACCCAGCCGGCGGGCGGTGACCAGCGCGTAGACGGCCTCCCGTACCGCCGTCGCCCGCCCGACGTCGGAGTCCTGGCTCCCGGAGACGGAGTCGACGACTCCGGACTCCAGGTACCAGGCGTCGAGACGGTCCGGCGAGGCGAACATCTCGAACCGCAGCGAGCGGCGGGCGCGGAGTGTCGCGGCGAAGTCGAGGGCCGGGTTTCCGCAGACGAAGACGTGATCCAGATTCACATCACCATCTTGACAGGTGATGCGCGAGGCCGGAACATCTGGGCATCATCACCAGTTGAGTAGGTGACTGGTCGATGTCGCCGACCGGGGTGCACCTACCGAAGCGAGGTACGCGAGATGACACAGACAGAGCGGACGAAGACGGCCCCCGACGCCGCGGAGGCGGCACGCCGGGCGCGGTTCGGCACGCTGCCTGAGCGCGTTCGGGTCGAGGACACGGTCGAGGAGCGGCCCGCCACGGTGCCCGACCCGGCGCGAGACGCGTACAGCGCGGACGAGTGGCTCGTCCGTTACTGCCTGTGAACGGAAAGGAGTCCGGCATGACGACGAGAACACCACAGGTCCTCAAAGCGCTGACAGCGATCCTGGCGGTGCTGGTGATCGGCTTCGGCTGCTTCACTCAGGTCTTCTGACCACGCGGGATTCCCCCATGCTCCCCCGAGTCCACCGAGCGCCGCGTGTCCGGTGATCCGTTACGCTGACCGCCGCTGACCTCAGGGGGAGACATGTTCGGCAAGCGGCTTCTGGTGGCCGGAGCGACCGCGATTCTCATAGCCGGGCTGGGCGCGTGCGGCGGCGGGGGCGGGGGCGGCGCACGCGGCGTGGACCCGGGGGCCGTGACCGATGCCGGCCAGGGCGGTACGGGCACCGCGCAGGAAGCCTCGCCGAGCCCGGACACCGTCTCCGGGCTCAAGGACTCGGTCCGCCACCTCGCCGCGAAGACCACCAGGGCCACCCGCCCTCACCTGGTCAAGAAGTGCACGTCCGCCACCCGGCAGGTCAAGCACACGCAGCGCACCGGCACGGGCACGCACCGGACGACCCGCACCTGGTACACCACGGAGCGGTACCAGAGCTGCAAGAAGGTCCGCGGGGGCACCGAGACGTACACGCGAACCGTTCGGTCGCAGCGGTGGTGCGTGCGCCTGGACGACGTCGGTGGCGACACCGCCAGGGACGACGTCTGGTACCAGGTCACCACGGCCACCTACGCCGAAGCCCGCGGCGCGGACGAGCACGCCCGCCTGGAGTTCACCCCGGCCGGCACGGGCTGCTGATCACCCGCTGAAGCGGATGACGCCCCGGCCGTGCTCCCGGGCCGTATCCACGCCCGCCCCACCCCGCCGGACAGCCCGGTTCCGGGGCGGCAGCGTCATGTCCTGAACCGTTAACCGTAAAGAACCTTGACAGACAATTGGTCTAGTCCAACCATGGTCCCTGTTCGCCCTTGGTCATGGAGAGCTCTCCGGCGTGTACCGACCGGTGGACATCGCACGAACCTTTCCGGATTCCCGCTGTCCCACCTGCTCTTCCTTCACCATGGGAGCGTCAATGAGACGATCTGGGCCACTTCGCGCGCTGCTGTCCGGCGCCACCGCGACCGCTCTCGCAGCCGGGCTGGTCGCGCTCGGCGGAGGCGGCGCGCTCGCCGCGGAGCGGGCACCCTCGCATACCGCGCGGCACATGCCCGCGCATGTGGTGGCGCCGTACTTCGAGGCGTGGACGGGCGAGAGCCCCGCCGCGCTCGCCGCCGAGTCGGGCAACAAGTACCTCACGATGGCCTTTCTCCAGACGGACGCGGCGGGCTCGTGCACCGCGTACTGGAACGGCGCCTCCACCCAGCCGATCGCCAGGGCGACCTTCGGCAGGGACATCGCCGCGATCCAGGCGCGCGGCGGCAACGTCATCCCCTCCTTCGGCGGCTACAGCGCCGACACCACCGGCACCGAACTGGCCGACAGCTGCACCGATGTCGACGCCATCGCCTCGGTCTACGAAAGCCTCGTCAAGACCTACGGCGTCACCCGGATCGACCTCGACATCGAGGCCGACTCCATCAACAACACCGCCGGGATCGACCGCCGCAACAAGGCCATCGCCAAGGTGGAGCGCTGGGCCGAACGGACCGGCCTCAGCGTGCAGTTCTCCTACACCCTGCCGACCACCGCCACGGGCCTCGCACCCAACGGCGTGGCGCTGCTGCGAAACGCCGTCGACAACGGCGCGCGCGTGGACGTCGTCAACATCATGACGTTCGACTACTGGGACGGCGCCACCCACGACATGGCGGCCGACACCAGGACCGCCGCCTCCGGACTGCACGACCAACTCGCCGCGCTCTACCCGAAGAAGAACCCGGCGAAGCTCTGGCACATGATCGGCGTCACCGAGATGCCCGGCATCGACGACTACGGCCCGGAGGAGACCTTCACCCCGCAGGACGCGGTGAAGGTGGAGAACTGGGCGGTCGCCAAGGGCATCGACACGCTCTCCTTCTGGGCCCTCCAGCGCGACAACGGCGGCTGCGTGGGCACGGCAGGCGCCAACTCCTGCTCCGGCATCGCCCAGGACACCTGGACCTTCAGCCACATCTTCGAGCCGTTCGCGCGGGGCATCCGCGCCGGCACCGGCATCGGCTAGGGCCCGTCCCGTCCTCCATGGCGCCTCGCCCCGCGCGAAACCCCCAGGCCGGGGACCTGGGGGTACGCCGATGCGCGGCCGGTGGGCCGGCGGTGCGCCGGAACCGCGCAGCTCGTGGAGAACCGTCGCCGGAATGGCGGGATGATGGTCGGCATGCACATCCGTATCGACGCCGTCGACCTGCCCGGCCGCACCTGTCCGGCTCCCGTCGGCAGCGGTGCGCCGACGTACGGCAACATCCACGTGGCCGTACAACGCCGGGACCGTCCGGCCGAACTCCTCGAACCGCAGCCCGGCGACGCCGCGTCCGCGACCTGGACCCTGGAGTGCACCGCGCTCGCCTCGCCGACCGGCACGGACATCAAAGGGCCCTACGTGCAGGACCGTCTGGGCCGCCGGTTCATCTACCTGTCGTGGGGCACGGTCGACGAGTCGGGCGTCTTCAGCATGTTCCGGCGCGCCAAGCTCATGCTCGACGTCGTCCCCGCCGAGGTGCTCACCGCCGCCGCGCATGAGGGCCTGCTGGTCGGGCGCCTCGGGCTGACCGACGCGCACGGCAATCCCCTGTGCGCGCGGGTCGAACCCCCGCGCATCACGTGGACCGCCGGAACAGGGACCGAGGAGCCCGCCTGTTGAGGGCGCTCAGCGGGTCGTGGTGTCCTCGTCGACCGGGCGGGCCGACACGGCCTCGGGCGCGTTCTCGGACCGGGGTGCGGCGGAGGGCACGGTGGAGGGTGCGGAGCCGTCGTGCTTCATGGCGCCGGCCTCGCTCTTGAGGATGCGCATCGACTTGCCCAGCGCGCGGGCGGTGTCGGGCAGCTTCTTCGAGCCGAACAGCACGATGATCACGATCGCCACGATCAGCAGGTGCCAGGGTTCCAGTCCGTTGCGGAGCATCCCGCCCACCTCTTCCCTTCACTGTTGCTACGTTGCGCAACTTTACAACCATCGGGCGGTGCCGAGCGTCCCCTACGTATGAGTCGGACGGATGAGAGCACACGTGTGACGACCAGTGACCAGGCGCGGCCGCCGCGCCGCAGACGGGGCCCTCTGCGGATCGCCCTCGTCGTGGCCCTGTCCGTGCTCCTGCTCGGCACGGCCGGACTCGGCTGGATCTATCTGAAGCTGAACGGCAACATCGACACGTTCGGCGCCGACGGTCTCTCCAAGGACCGCCCGGCCGGTTCGACGAAGGGCGAGAACGTCCTCGTCATCGGCTCGGACGCGCGCACGGACGGAAACAGCGCGCTGGGCGGCGGCGACAAGGGCGACATCGGCCGCTCCGACACCGCGTTCCTGCTGCACGTCTACGCCGACCACCGGCACGCCGTGGCCGTCTCGATCCCCCGCGACACACTGGTCACCCTCCCCCCGTGCAAGCTCCCGGACGGGAAGTGGACCAGGGCGCGGCCGAACACGATGTTCAACGAGGCGTACTCCGTGGGGCAGACGGCCAAGGGCAATCCGGCCTGCACCCAGAACACGGTCGAGAAACTGACCGGCCTGCGCGTCGACCACACCGTCGTCATCGACTTCAAGGGCTTCGCGGCACTGACGCGGGTCGTCGGCGGGGTGAAGGTGTGCCTCCCGCAGGACGTGTACGAGAAGGACCTCAACCCCAACCGCGCCACCCGGGGCGGGCTGCTCTTCAAGAAGGGTGAGCAGAACCTCTCCGGGCAGCGGGCGCTGGACTACGTCCGCATCCGGCACGGCATCGGCGACGGCTCCGACATCGGCCGCATCAAACGCCAACAGGCTTTCGTCGCCAGCCTGGTGAAGAAGGTGAAGAGCGACGGGCTCACCCCCACCGGACTGCTGCCGCTCGCCGACGCCGCGACGAAGTCACTGACCGTCGACCCGGGTCTTGGTACCGCGAAGCGGCTGATCTCGTTCGCGATGTCCCTGAAGCACATCGACCTGCACGACACTAAGTTCGCGACCATCCCGTGGCGTTACCAGGGGGAGCGGGTCGCGATCGTCCAGCCGGACGCCGATCAGCTGTGGGCCGCGCTCAAGGCCGACCGCACCCTCGACGGCACCGACGCCGGTGGCAAGAAGGGCGAGCAGGGCGGGCCGACCGCCACCGCGGCCACCTCGCCCAGCACGGCCGCGGAGGTCTCGGGGGACGGTATCGACGTCGCCGTCTACAACGGCACCACCACGCGCGGCCTGGCCTCGCGGGCCGCGACGGCCCTGACCGAGCACGGCTTCACCGTCACCCGTACCGCGAACGCGGTCGACCGGGACCGCGCCGACACGGTGATCGAGTACGGCGCGGGCCTGCGGGCCCGGGCCCAGACGGTCGCCCGGCTCTTTCCCGGCGCCGAGCTGAACTCCGTGCCGGGCGCGGGCGTCGACGTCGTCCTGGGCCGGACCTACGCCGCCAAGGGCAGCGCGTCGGCCCCGGCCTCACCCGCGCCCACCGCCCTCCCGACGTCGGTGGCGCGTGACGCGCGCTCCGCCGACGACGACGTGTGTTCCAACCTGTCCTACGGATAGACCGCGTCCGCCGGAGACGGAGGTGAAGAAGTGGCGGGTGAAGGCGTGGCGGGTGAAGGCGTGGCGCGTGGAGGGGCGACGTGCGAAGGGGTGGCCTGTGGGGTGTTGGCCGCCCGCACGATGACGTAGAGGGCCAGGGCGAGGACCAGCAGAGTGACCCACCGCCACCGCGTCCAGGATGCGGCCATGTCCCGCCTTCTCTCTTCCGCCCGTTCACCGGTGCGCCGAGGCGAATCGCTGGAAGGAAGAGTAAGCCCGCGTCACCCTCCGTCGTGGCTGCGCTCGCCGTGCGCCCCTTGATCACTGTGGGAGATCCCGCCGCAGTCCTCGGAGCGACGGCGTTCGTGGCGTGACCGTGCGGCCACCAGCCCCACCGCGTACAGGCCGAGGACCGCGGCGAGCAGCAGGTAGTAGAGGGCGGGCAGTGCGGTCATGCCCAGCGGCGGGCCGAGCGGGGAGAGCGGCAGCGCGAGGCCGGCGGCGGTGAGGGCGGTCGCGCCCCAGCCGACGGGGCCCGGTTGCCGCCGGCCCTCGGCGCCCCGGCGGCCGAGCCGCAGCAGGAGCATCACCAGCGCCTGGGTGAGCAGGTTCTCGGTGAACCAGCCGGAGTGGAACACGGACTCGTCGTTCGCCGTCCCCGGCCCGTGCACGGCGAGCGCGAGGACGCCGAAGGTCGCGAGGTCGGCGACGGCGTTCAGCAGGCCGAAGCCGGTGATGAAGCCCAGCAGGTCGCGCGAGCGCAGCACGGTGGGGCGCTTCAGGGTGCCCGGCGCGGGGCGGTCGTAGGCGAAGGCGAGCTGGGCCGCGTCGAAGCACATGTTCTGCACGAGGACCTGCGTCGGCAGCATCGGCAGGAAGGGCAGCAGGATGCCCGCCGCGAGCATCGCGATCACGTTGCCGAGGTTGGAGGAGAGGGTGACCCGCAGATAGGTGCTGATGTTGCCGCTGGAGTAGCGGCCCGCGGTGACCGCGTGCGAGATCGCGGTGAGGTCCTTGTCGGCCAGCACCACGTCGGCGCTCTCCCGGGCCAGGTCCGTGGCGTCGCGCGGGCAGATCCCGACGTCCGCGGCGTGCAGCGCGGGCAGGTCGTTGACGCCGTCGCCGAGGTAGCCGGTGGCATGTCCGCGTGCGCGCAGTGCGACGGTGATACGCGCCTTGTGCTCGGGCGTGCAGCGGGCGAAGACGGTGGTGCGGTCGGCGAGTTCGCCGAGTTCGGTGTCCGTGAGACCGTCGAGGTCGGCGGGGGTGCGTACCTCCCCGGGGTCGAGGCCCAGGTCGCGGCAGGCGCGGGCGGCCGTGCCCGGGTGGTCCCCGGTCAGCACCCGTACGGCGACGCCCCGGTCGGCGAGCACCCGCAGCGCGTCGGCCGCGCTCGGCACCAGCGCGTCCCGCAGCGTGACGAACCCCTCGAAGGTCAGGCCGCGTTCGTCGGCCGGGGTGTAGTCGCGGTGGCGGGCGGGGCGTACGGCGGTGGCGACCGCCAGGACGCGCAGCCCGTCGTCCGTCAGCTCGTGGGCGCGGGCGAGCAGCCGGGTGCGCTCCTGCGGATCCAGCGCACAGCGCTCCAGTACGGCTTCGGCGGCGCCCTTGACCAGGAGGGTGTGGGAGCCGAGGGTGCCGGGGGTGCGTACGACGGCGGTGGTGAGGCGGCGTACGGGATCGAAGGGCAGCGCCGCGACCCCGTCGTACGCCGTCAGGTCGTCCTCGTCGGCCGTGTGCAGGAGCGCCTCGTCGAGGGCGTCGGGCGCGGGGAGGTCGGCGAGTTGCAGTGTCCACCAGGCGGCCGCGGCCGCCCGGCGCAGCACCTCGGGCGCGTCCTTGCCGTCCGCGTCCAGCGCGCGGTCGACGACCGGCCGGTCCTGGGTGAGGGTGCCGGTCTTGTCCACGCAGAGCACGTCGATGGCGCCGAGGTCGTGGAGCGCGGGCAGCCGCTTCACGATCACTCCGTGCGTACGGGCCAGCAGCGACGCCCCGCGGGCCAGGCAGGTCGTGATGATGACCGGCAGCATCTCCGGGGTCATCCCGACCGCCACCGCGACGGCGAACGGCAGGGTCTCCAGGCCCCGCCCGCGCAGGGCCGCGCCCGCCATCAGGACCAGCGGCGGGGTGAGCAGCATGAACCGGATGAGGATCCAGGAGATGCCGTGCACGGACCGGTCGAAGGCGCTCGCCTCCCGCCGCCCCGGGTCCCGGTGGCCCTCGGCGAACCGCGTGTGCGCGCCGGTCGCCACGACCACGGCGGTACCGCTGCCGGAGGCGACACTGCTGCCCTGGAAGCACAGCTGCGGTTGCTCGAACAGCTCACCCGCCGTGCGGCCCGGCGCGTCGACCGGGTACTTGGCGACCGGCGCCGACTCTCCGGTGAGCGCCGCCTGGTACACGGTCAGCCCACCGGCCCGCAGCAGCCGTACGTCGGCGGGGACCAGGTCGCCGGGACCGAGCCGGATCACATCACCCGGCACCAGCTGGTCGACCGGGAGGTCGCGGTCGGTGGGCACCGCGTCCGCGTCGGTCCTGCGCAGCACGGTGGCGGTGCTGGCGACCAGGTCGCGCAGCGCCGCCATCGAACGGTCGGCCCGGTGCTCACCGGACGACCGCAGCACACAACTGACCACGACCAGTACGGTGATCACGCTCGCGGTGCCCCAGGAGGCCACGAGCGCCGAGACCAGGCCGAGGCAGAGCAGTACGGCGGTGAACGGATCCCGCAGGCTGCGCAGGAACCGCTCGGCCCAGGGAACGGGCCGCCGGGCGGGCAGGATGTTCTCCCCGAACCGGGCGAGGCGTTCGTCGGCCTGCGTCTGTGTCAGCCCCCGCGGGCCGCTGTCCAGCCGCCGGAGCAGTTGGAGCGCGGTCGGCTCGCCGTGTTCCTCCCCGCCCGAAGTTCCTTGAAGGACCCGGGGTTTCTCCGCCGCCATGCCGTCCGCGGAGGCGGAGCGCTCGGCGCCCCCTCCCGCCGTCGCGGACGTCTCAGCCACCGATCCCGCGCAGCCTGCGTACGGGTGCCGATGCCTCCTCGGCCCGTGCGGCCAGCTGTCCGACCATCACGCGCACCACGGTCACGACATCGGGATCGTCGACGTAGTAGACCTGTCGGCGGCCTTCGCGCCGGGAGCGGACGAGGCCCGCGAGCTTCAGCTTCGACAGGTGCTGGCTGACAGCGGGCAGAGCGCCGCCGACACGCTCCGCGAGATGGGTCACGTCGCTCTCGCCCTGCGCGAGGGCCCACATGATGTGCAGCCGGGGCGAGGAGGCCAGCAGTCCGAACGCGGCGGCCGCGTCCGCCAGCACCTCGGCGGGCGGATCATCGAAGCCACCGGCGTATGCCGTCACAGTCTCTTCTCCCGTCCCGCCCCGGGCATCCGTGCCCGCGTCCGCGCCGACCCAGTTTAGGCGCCCGTCCCCAGGGCGCCGCCGCCGAACCGGCAGCCGCTCACGGTGCCGAGTCCTTGGTTCCGGTGGCTGCGCGGTAGGCCTGGGTGGGGGTCATGGCGACGCCGTCGATATTGACGGTCTTGTAGGTGCTGACCTTGGCGCAGGTCTTGGACTGGTCGGCGGTCTCGGCGTGGGCGTTGGCGGTGGCGGTCTTGGTGTCGGCGGGGGCGGCGGGTGCGGGGTAGGCGGTGCCGCTGGTCCAGTCGGTGCCGATGACCAGGGTCAGGCCGGTGCCGGTGGCGTCGCTCTGCTTGAGGTGGGAGAACGGCAGGCCCAGGGCCTTGGCGGCGGTCTGGGCCTCGGCCTTGTGCCCGCTGCCGTAGGTGAGGGTGGTCGTGGACGTGGTGCCGGCGGCGTTGCTGGTGGTGGTGCCGGAACCGAAGCCCTTGTCGAGCAGGGCGGTGGCGACGGCCGAGGCCCGGCCGGTGACGGTGGTGCCGTTCTCCACGGTGACCGCGATCTGCGCGGCGGGGACCGCGGGGGCGGAGGCCGTGGCTTTGGCTGTCGCGGAGGCCGCGGCGGTCTTGTCGCCCGCCGAGTTGGTCAGGGACTGGTCGTTCGCGATGGTGGCGAACAGGCTCTGGGCCGTGGCGGCGGGCACGAGCCGGTTGCTGTCGCCCGGGTCCGGCGCCGTCTGCATGGTGGTGAAGGTGATGCGCTTCGCCGGGACCTTGTCCACGTCGGCGGCGAGCCCGATCAGCTTTCTGATGCTGCCCAGGCCGGTGTCGACGGTGAGGGCCTTGGTCGCGGCGTCGGCCAGCCGGTAGACGGCGGTGGGGTCGGTGAGGGTGCCGGCGCTCTTGAACTTGCGGATCATCGAGCTGAGGAAGAGGTGCTGGGAGTAGGTGCGCCCCAGGTCGCTGCCGTCGCCGAAGCCGTGCCGGGAGCGGACGAACTCCAGGGCCGCCACGCCCTTGAGGGTGTGCGTGCCCTCAGCGAGTTTCAGGTGCGAGTAGGTGTCGTAGACGTCCTTGTCGACGCAGGCCGACACCCCGCCCACCGCGTCGGACATCTTCACCACGCCGGAGAAGTCGAGCTTGACGAAGTGGTCGATGGGGATGCCGGTGAGCCGGTGGACGGTGGCCACCTGGCAGGCCGGCCCGTACTGCAGGGCGCTGTTGACCATGCCGGTGTAGCCGTTCGTGGAGACGCCGGTCTCGGTGTCCTTGCAGGCGGGGACGGTGGTCACGGTGTCGCGGGGGATGCTCATCACGGTGGCGTTGGAGCGGTCGGCGGATATGTGCATCACCATCTCCACGTCCGCGTTGGACCCGGACTGCACACCGGTCTGTGAACAGCCGCCGCCGAGCTTGCAGTCGCTCGCGCTGGTACGGCCGTCGCTGCCCATCACCAGGAGGTTGATCGGGGTCCTGCCGAAGGAGTCGGCCTTCTCCTTGCCCGCGCTGTCGCCCGTGCCGTCGGTCAACGGGACGCTGTGGAGATTGCCGTTCAGATGCTCGTAGAACCACCACCCCACGCCCGCGGTGGCCAGGACCAGCACCGACAGCGATATCGCGGCCGTCCGCAGGATCCGCCTGCCCCGACCCACGGGCCGGGCCCGGCGCCCCGCACCGGTCTTGGGACGCGCACGGGATCCCGTCCGGGAGGGCGCGGAACGGGTGGGCGCGGAACGGGAGGGCGCATGACCGGAGGCCGCGGAACCGGAGGTCACGGAACCCGAGGTGTGGCGCTGCCGGGGCAGCCCGCGTGCGTGGCTGCGTGTGGCGTTGCCGGCGGGGACGTCCCCAGGGTCAGTCATGTTCGCACTCCCACGACGGTCGGGCCGTTCAGGCATACGTCAGGCGTTGCGGGGACGCCTCACTTGCACAGTTGCGCAATATAACAACCCGGCCCGAGACCCGGCGCGGCTCCCACCCACCACCCCTAGAGAGGGCTCCGGACGCGCGGGCGTTCCGACGTCCGGAGTCATCGGTCGTCACAGCGGTCCCGACTCATGACCGAGATGTGGTGAAGTCGTGGTGAGCGCTGGGGTCCGGGCCCGCTATGTTCGGTGCGATCATCCGAGATGCGGAGCCGGTGTGCAGAAGACAGACGAACGGGCCGTGGGGGCGGAGGAACCGTCCACGGCGGCGGAGGCCGACGTGGCCGTCGCGGTCCCCGCGGCGAGGGCGGGTGCCAGAGGTCCCCGGCGCGACTGGCCCCGCCACTGGCCCCTTCTGCTCGGAGCGTGCGCGCTGTCCGGGCCCGCGCTCTACGTCCTCGGCCGGTGGATGGAACAACCGGCCATGCAGGCCTGGCGGACCGTCTGTCTCGCCGTCACCGTGCAGGCGCTGCCGTTCCTGCTGCTCGGCACGGCGCTGTCCGGCGCGATCAACGCGTTCGTGCCGGCCCGGGTGTTCACCCGCGTGCTGCCCCGGCGGCCCGTGCTCGCCGTCCCGGTCGCCGGAATCGCCGGAGTCGTCCTGCCCGGCTGTGAATGCGCGTCGGTGCCGGTCGCGGGCAGCTTGATCGGCCGGGGTGTCACCCCGGCCGCCGCGTTCGCGTTCCTGCTCTCGGCGCCCGCCATCAACCCGGTCGTGCTGACCGCCACCGCCATCGCCTTCCCCGGCCACCCCGAGATGGTCCTGGCCCGGCTGCTCGCCTCGCTCGCCACCGCCGCCGTGATGGGCTGGCTGTGGCTCTTCCTGGGCCGCGACAAATGGCTCAAGCCTGTCGTACGGCACACCGGGCACCAGCCCGAGCAGAGCCGCCTGCGGGAGTTCCGGCGCGGCTTCCAGCACGACTTCCTGCACGCGGGCGGCTTCCTGGTCCTCGGGGCCATGGCGGCGGCGACGTTCAACGTGGCGGTCCCGCGCACCGTGCTCGACGCGTTCTCCGGCTCTCCCTGGCTGTCGGTGCTGTTCCTGGCCGCGCTCGCCATCCTGCTCGCGGTGTGCTCCGAGGCCGACGCGTTCGTCGCGGCCTCGCTCACCGGCTTCTCGCCCGTCGCCCGGCTGGCGTTCATGGTCGTCGGGCCGATGGTCGACCTGAAACTGATCGCCCTTCAGGCGGGCACCTTCGGCCGGGCCTTCGCGGTCCGTTTCTCCACGGCCACGACGGTCGTCGCGATCGTGTGCAGCGCGCTCATCGGAGGAGTCCTGCTGTGAAACGCCCCCTCCAGGTGACCCTGCTCGTCCTCAGCGGCCTCGGCCTGCTGCACGCCTCGCTCTTCACCGACCTGAGCCTCAGGTTCGTCAAGGAGGGGATGCGTCCGATGCTGGTCGCGTCGGGGGTGCTGCTGCTCGTGCTGGGCGTGGCGGAGGCGTGGTCGAGCCAGAAGCCGGGCAGCGGCGACGCCGCCGACAGCCACGGTCACGACCAAGTCCGAGACCAAGACCACAGTCACAGCCACGACCACTCCACCGTGCCCCGTATCGCCTGGCTGCTGTTCCTCCCCGCGCTGAGTCTGCTCTTCTACGCCCCGCCGGCCCTCGGCGCGTACACCGCCGCGCGCGAGGCGCCCAAGGCCGTCACGGAGCAGAGGTACTTCGATCCGCTGCCCGCGACCTCGCCGGTCCCGCTGACGCTCACCCAGTTCACCAGCCGGGTTCAGCAGGACCACAAGCGGGACATCGGCGGCCGTAGCGTCCGGATGACCGGTTTCGTCACGCCCGACAAGGGGGCCGACGGCTGGTACCTGACCAGGATCATCTTCACCTGCTGCGCGGCGGACGCCCAGTCCGTGAAGGTGCGGATCCACGGGGCGGCGGCGCTGCCCGCCGACACCTGGGTGACCGTCACCGGGACGTGGCACCCCGGCGGAACTCTGGGCACGAGTTCCGCCCCGGCCGCGCTGGACGCCCGTACCGTCAAGAAGGTCGCCAAGCCGGTGAACGCGTACACGGACGCCCTCCCACTGTTCTAGGCCGTCCCGCTACGCCGGCCGTACCAGGCCCACGTCATACGCGAAGATCACCGCCTGGACCCGGTCCCGTACGCCGATCTTGGCGAGGACGCGGCTGACGTGGGACTTGACGGTGGACTCCGCGAGGCAGAGGCGGTCGGCGATCTCGGCGTTGCTCCAGCCGGAGGCGATGGCGGTGAGGACCTCGCGTTCGCGGTCGGTGAGGGCGTCGAGCCTGCGCTCCTGCTCGGGGGTGTGACCCGGGCGTCGCTCGGTGTAGGCGTCGATGAGTTTGCGGGTCAGGCCGGGGGCGATCACGGCGTCCCCGGCGGCCACCGCAC
This sequence comes from Streptomyces sp. NPDC107454, assembly GCF_055582885.1. Classification (NCBI taxonomy): domain Bacteria; kingdom Bacillati; phylum Actinomycetota; class Actinomycetes; order Kitasatosporales; family Streptomycetaceae; genus Streptomyces; species Streptomyces sp. NPDC107454. Next base: position 418,147 of record NZ_JBVJPA010000005.1, read on the forward strand.
GGATTCCGGCGACGAGTTCGTCGGGCAGCGCGTCCTTGAGGAGAAAGCCGCTGGCCCCGGCGCGCAGCGCGGCGTAGGCGTACTCGTCGAGGTCGAAGGTGGTCAGGACGAGGACACGGGAGCGGCCGCCGGACTCCACGATGTGGCGGGTGGCCTCGATGCCGTCCATGCCGGGCATCCGGACGTCCATCAAAACGACGTCGGGGCGCAGTTCGGCGGTCGCGCGGACCGCCTCGGCGCCGTGGGTGGCCTCGCCGACCACGGTCAGGTCGGGGTGCTGTTCCAGGAGCATGCTGAAGCCGAGGCGTTGCAGGGCCTGGTCGTCGACGATGAGCACGGTGGTCATGCCGGATGGTTCTCCGTGGGAGCGGTGGTGGGGATCAGGAGGGCGCGGACGGTCCAGCCGCCGCGGGTGTTCGGGCCCGCGGTGACGGTCCCCTGGTAGAGGGCGGCCCGCTCGCGCATGCCGACCAGGCCGCGTGCGTCGTCCCGGGCGGCGTCGGCGCGCGGGGTGCGGGGCGGACCGGTGTCGTCGACGGTGAGGCGGACCCGGTCGCGGTCCACGGTGACGCCGACGTGCGCGGTGGTGTCGGGCGCGGCGTGCTTGAGGGTGTTGGTCAGCGCCTCCTGGACGATGCGGTAGACGGCGAGTTGGATACCGGGGGCGAGGCCCGCCAGGTCGCCCCCGGTGTCCAGGGTGACGGTGGGGCCCGCGGCCCGGATCCGTTCCAGGAGGGCGGCGAGGTCGGCGAGGCCCGGTTGGGGTGCGAGCGGGGTGCCGCCCGGTTCGTCGCTCCCGTCCTCTTCCTCACCGATGACGGCGAGCAGGCGGCGGAGTTCGCCGAGGGCGCCGCGTCCGCTGTCGGCGATGATCCGCAGGGTGTCGGCGCCGCGCTTGGGGGACTTCTCGGCGAGCCCGGCGGCGCCGTCGGACAGGCCGACGATGACCGCGAGGGTGTGGCCGAGGATGTCGTGCATCTCCCGGGCGACGCGGGCGCGTTCGGCGGCGGCGGCGAGCCGGGACCGCTGGTCGCGCTCCACCTCCAGGCGGACGGCGCGTTCGCGCAGGGCCCCGACGTACGCGTTCACGACCCGGCCGACCAGGCCCGCCGCGGCGACGGCCGCCACCAGGGCCGCCTGCACGATCGCCAGCACCGCGGTCTCCAGGAACGAGCCGGCCGACTGGCCGGCGGAACGGACGACGACCCCTACGGACGTCTGCGCGACGGCGATCGCCATACAGACCACCAACTGGGCGGGCCCGACCGCTCGGCCCACGTTGAGCAGCGCGACGATCCGCCCGGCCTCGGAGCCCGTGCTGACGTCCATGACGATGGCCACCGCGCCGACGGCGGAGGTGAGGGCGAAGACCAGGACGGGCCGCCGCTGCCGCCACAGCAGGGGAACGCAGTATCCGGCGATCACCGCCAGCACCACGGGGACGCCGCGTCCGATGCCGTCCGCCGCGTCCCGCAGGGCCGGGGCGCCCAGCGTCGCGCACAGCAGCGGCGCCGTCACCCGCTTGACCCACGGATGGGCCAGATCGGCCCGTCTCACCCGGGTGAGCCACTGCAGGACCGCGACGTCCGAGCGGTGCTGCGCCCCGCCCAGCAGTGCCTCGGGCGTGACGGGGCGGGAAGCCGGCCCGGGCGCGGTCGGTGCGGTCACGTCGTACGCCCTCTCGGTACGGAAGCCGTCCGCCGCCCCCCCGGGGGAGTGGGGATCGGCGGACGGGGCGCGTTGGTCACGGCCGGTGCGGCCGTACGTCCTGTCGCGGATCGTACGGCCGACAGGTCACCGCCTCGCGGTGGGAAGGGGCTCGGCATCCCGCGTGCCCTCGGTGTCCTGCGCCTTCGTCTTCGCCTCCGCCAGCAGATGGCGCAGCTTCTCGCCCTCGACGTCCACGTTGGGCAGGACGCGGTCCAGCCATCCCGGCAGCGACCAGGCGCGGCGGCCGAGCAGCGCCATGACGGCGGGCACGATCGTCATCCGGACCACGAAGGCGTCGAGGAGCACGGCGACGGCGAGACCGAGGCCGATCGACTTGATCAGCGCGGTGTCGCTGAGCAGGAACCCGGCGAACACGGAGATCATGATGACCGCCGCGGCCGTGACCACGCGGGCGCCGTGCCGGAAGCCCGCGACCACCGCCTCGATGGGCTCGGCGCCGTGGACGTACTCCTCCCGCATCCGGGTGACGAGGAAGACCTGGTAGTCCATGGCGAGCCCGAACACCACACCGACCAGGAAGATCGGCAGCAGGCTCACGATCGGCGCGGTCTCGTCGACGCCGAGGGCGCCCGCGAACCAGCCCCACTGGAAGACGGCGACCACGACGCCGAGGGTCGCCAGGACGCTGAGCAGGAACCCGACGGCGGCCTTGAGCGGGACCAGGACCGAGCGGAACACCAGGAGCAGCAGCACCAGGGCCAGGCCGACGACCACGGCGAGGTAGGGCACGAGGGCGTCGCCGAGCTTGGCGGAGATGTCGATGTTGAGCGCGGTGGTGCCGGTGACCATCAGTTCGGCGCCGGTGTCCGCGTGCAGGGCGGTGCCGCGGTCGCGGATGGCGGAGACCAGGTCGACGGTGTCCTGGCTGCTGGGTGAGCTCTTCGGGACGGCGCGGATCAGGGCGACGTCACCTGCCTGGTTGAAGGTGGCGGGGCTGACCGAGGCGATGTCGGGCATCGCGTCGAGCAGGGTGATCGCGTCCTGGGCGGCGCCCTTGGCGTCGTCGCTCGTACGGGCGTCGACGACCACGGTCAGCGGGCCGTTGTAGCCGGGCCCGAAGCCCTTGGTGATGGTGTCGTAGGCGATGCGCTGGGTGGAGCCGGGGGTGGCCGAACTGTCGCTGGGCATGGCCAGTTGCAGCGACAGGGCGGGAATGGCCAGGGCGAACAGCGCGGCCACCGCGACGGCGAGAACCCTGACCGGGTTGCGGGTGACGAACCGCGCCCACCGCACGCCCGCGGGTTCGCCCTCGCCGCGCTCCTCGATCGCCCGCATCCGGCGGGTCTTGAGCTTCCCCTTCATGATGCGGGGACCGGCGAAGCCCAGCAGGGCGGGCAGCAGGGTGAGCGCGATGAGCACGGCGATCGCGACCGCGCCCGCGGCACCGAGTCCGATGTCGGTGAGCAGGCCGACGCCGATGATGCTGAGCCCCGCGAGCGCGATGACCACGGTCAGACCGGCGAACACCACCGCGGAGCCGGCCGTGCCGAGCGCGCGTCCTGCGGCCTCCTCCGGTTCGTGCCCCTCCCTGATCTCGCCGCGGTAGCGGGAGACGATGAACAGCGCGTAGTCGATGGCCACCGCGAGGCCGAGCATCAGCGCCAGCGTCGAGGTGGAGGAACTCAGGTCCACGAACGCGCTGGTGAGGGTGATCGCGGACACCGCCACCGCGATGCCGAAGACCGCGGTCAGCAGGGGCAGTCCGGCCGCGAGCAGCGAGCCGAAGGTGATGACCAGCGCGACGGCGGCGACCGCGAGGCCGATCAGCTCACCGGCGCTCTGCGCGGACTTCACCTGGACGGCGTTGCCCCCCATGCTCACCGCGAGCCCCGCCTTGTCGCCCCGGTCGGCCACGGACTTCAGGTCCTCGCGGGCCCGGTCGGTGACGTCGGCCTGGGCGACCTTGTACGTGACCTGGGCGTAGGCGACGGAGCCGTCCTTGCTGACGGTGCCGCTGGTGAACGGGTCGGCGACGTTCGCGACCTGGGAGGCCTTCGCGAGGTCGGCGACGAGAGCCTCGACCTCGGCCTTGTCACCGCCGGACGTCAGCTTCCGCCCGTCCGGGGCCTCGAACACGACGCGGGCGGTGGCTCCGGCGGCCGAGGCCTGCGGGAACTCCTTCCCCAGCAGGTCCAGCGCCTTCTGGGACTGGGTTCCGGGAATGGTGAAGGAATCCGACGTACCGGCCGACACACTGGCCGCACCGATACCGACGGCCGCCAGGACGGCTATCCACAGCATGAGGACAAGTCGTCGCCGCCGGAACGCGAACCGGCCGAGACGATAGAGGAACGTGGCCACGAATGACTCCCGGAGCGGGGAAAAGAGGCCTTCGTGGCCTCCCGAAGCCAGGCTAGGAACGCCCGGTCGCCACTCGGCGGCACTCCGGAGGTGAATACGGCCCGGCGGTTAGTACTTCCGTCCCATACGCATGTCATCCGGCCGGTGTACGACGCCGCCGAGCCCGCCCCTCGCCGGCGCCGGGGTCTTACGGACCCGTGACGTGACGGGCGCGGTACTGCCGTGCGCGGCCGTCGCGGTCCTAGCGTTCGGCGTATGCGAGTACTGGTCACCGGCGGTGCCGGGTTCATCGGGTCCCATGTCGTCGAGGCGCTGACCGCGCGGGGGCACGAGGCGGTCGTGTTCGACCTGCGCGACGGCCTGGACGTACGGGACGCCGAGGCGGTCGGCGCGGCGCTGACGGGCGTGGACGCCGTGTGCCATCAGGCGGCGATGGTGGGGCTGGGGAAGGGGTTCGACGACGCGGTCGAGTACGTGTCGCGCAACGACCTCGGCACGGCGGTGCTGCTCACCGCGATGGCCGACGCGGGGGTCCGCCGCCTCGTGCTCGCCGGGTCGATGGTCGTGTACGGCGAGGGCGCGTACGGATGTGAGTGGCACGGGCCGGTACGTCCCGGGCCCCGGACCGTCACCGATCTCGACGCGGGACGGTTCGAGCCCCGCTGTCCGCGGTGCGACGAGGAACTGACACCCGGCCTGGTGCGCGAGGACGCTCCGGTCGACCCCCGGAACGTGTACGCGACGACCAAGCTGGCCCAGGAACATCTGGCGGCGGCCTGGGCCCGGTCGACGGACGGTTCGGCGGTGTCACTGCGCTACCACAACGTGTACGGGCCGAGGATGCCGCGCGACACCCCGTACGCGGGGGTCGCCTCGTTCTTCCGGTCCGCGCTGGCCCGGGGCGAGGCGCCGCGGGTCTTCGAGGACGGCGGGCAGCGACGGGACTTCGTGCACGTAAGGGATGTGGCCGCGGCCAATGCGGCGGCCCTGGAGGCGGGTTCGCGCCCCGGGGCCCTCACCGTCTACAACACCGGGAGCGGCGAGCCGCACACGGTCGGCGAGATGGCCCGGGCCCTGGCCACCGCCCACGGCGGGCCCGAGCCCGTGGTGACCGGGGAGTACCGCCTCGGCGACGTACGCCACATCACGGCCGACTCCGCACGGCTGCGCGCCGAGCTGGGCTGGAAGCCCGAGACCGGCTTCGCGGAGGGAATGCGGGAGTTCGCGACGGCGAGGCTGCGCGGGGAGTAGGGAAGTAAGGGGGGTAGGGGAGCGGCGGCCGAACCGCTCCTCACGCCCTCGCCATGGGCAGTGTGACCTCGAAGCGGCAGCCTCCGGGGACGTTGTGGACGGCGGCCTGGCCCTGGTGTGCCTCGACGATGCCCCGGACGATGGCCAGGCCCAGGCCCGCTCCGGCGGGGGGCGTACGGGCGTGGGTGCCGCGCCAGCCGGTGTCGAAGACGCGCGGGAGGTCCTCCTCCGGGATGCCGCCGCAGCCGTCGGTGACGGACAGGACGACCCCCGCGTCCGAACGCTCGGCGGCGACCGCGACCGTGCCGTCGGCCGGGGTCCGCCGGATCGCGTTGACGAGGAGATTGCCCAGCACCCGGCTCATCTCCTTGCCGTCCACCTCGACCGGCACCGGCTCGATACGGTCCCCGACCAGGCGTACGCCGTACTCGCGGGCGAGCGGGTCCGCGCCCGCGAGGGCGTCGCCGACGAGGTCGTAGAGGGAGATGCGGGAGGGCGACAGGGCGAGGGTCCCGGCGTGTATGCGGGAGAGTTCGAAGAGATCGCCGACCATGTCGTTGAGGCGTTCGACCTCGGTGCGGATCTGCCGGAGGTAGCGGTCCGGGTCGGCGGCCACCCCGTCCTCCAGCGCCTCCGACATCGCCCGCAGTCCGGCGAGCGGGGTGCGCAGGTCGTGCGAGATCCAGGCGACGAGTTCACGGCGGGAGCTCTCCAGCGCGCGTTCACGGTCGCGGGACTCGGCGAGCTTCGCGCTGGTCGCCTGCAACTCCCGGCTCAGGGCGGCGAGTTCGGCGGTCGCCGCGCCGTCGGGGGCCGCGAAGTCGCCGCCGTCGCCGAAGGAGCGCGCGGCGAGGGTGAGCGCCCTGCTGCGGGCCACCACCCAACGGCCCAGCAACAGCGCCGTCGCCAGGGACACCACCGCCGCCATGGCCACCACGGTCGTGACCACGCCCAGATCGTGCGAGGACAGGAACATCGCCCAGGCGACGGCCAGCGTCCCCGCGAGCATCGCGGTGACCGCCACGGCGGCGACGACGGCGAGGGACACGGTCAGCGACCGCCGCCGGATCAGCCACAGCGTCCCCGCGCCGAGCAGCCCGGCCGCTGCGGCGCCGAGGAAGGCGTACAGGGCGATGAGCAGCATGTCGTGCGTGGAGTGCACGGTCTGCATGGCTTGCGTGACCTGCCCGGCTTGCGTGACCTGCATGGAGTGCATGGCGTGCATGGAGTGCATGGTCAGACCGCCTCCTCGTGGGGCGTGGGCTCCTCGAAGCGGTAGCCGACCCCCCAGACCGTCTGGATCAGCCGCGGTCGGCCGGGATCCTCCTCGACCTTGCCCCGCAGCCGGCGCACGTGGACCGTGACCGTCGACAGGTCGCCGAAGTCCCAGCCCCACACCTCGCGCATCAGGTCCTCGCGGCTGTACGCCCGGCCGGGATTGCGCAGGAAGAACGCGAGCAGGTCGAACTCGCGGATGGTGAGGGCGAGATCCTCGCCGTTCCTGGTGGCGCGGCGGGCGTCGGGGTCGACGGCGAGACCGGCCAGCCGGAGGGGGCGGGTGCCCGCGGCGGGGCGGCTGCGGCGCAGTACCGACTCCACCCTCAGGACCAGTTCACGGGGGCTGAAGGGCTTGGTGACGTAGTCGTCGGCGCCCACCTCCAGGCCGAGGATCCGGTCGTCCTCGTCTCCGCGCGCGGTGAGCATGATGACCGGCACGGGCCCCTGGCCGCGCATCCTGCGGCACACCTCCAGGCCGTCCATCCCCGGCAGCATCAGGTCCAGCACCACCAGGTCGGGCCAGTGCGCGGCGGCCCGGGCGAGCGCGGCGGGTCCGTCCGCGGCACGGTCCACGACGTACCCGGCGCGGTCGAGATAGCCGGAGACCACCTCGGCGACGGTGGGGTCGTCGTCGACGACGAGGACGCGGGCGCTCCGCCCGGGCCCGCCGGGGGCGGGTCCGGTACCTGCGGATTCGTACGGCTGCTGCATGGATCCAGCGTCCCACCGGCCGCACCCGCCTGCCGCGATCCCGCCGCGACGTCCGCGTTTCGTAAGGACCTGAAGTCCGATATCTCCCTTTCGCGTTCGTAGGGTGAAAGCCGTGACGACCTCTCCCCAACCCGAGCCGGACAAGGCCCCGGACACGGACCCGGCGCCCGTCGACGCGGTCCTCCCCTCTCCGGCCGACGCGGTCCTCCCCTGTCCGGTCGACGTGATCCTCCCCTGTCTGAACGAGGCCGAGGCCCTCCCCTGGGTCCTCGCCCGCGTCCCCGTCGGGTGGCGCGCGCTGGTCGTGGACAACGGTTCCACGGACGGCTCGGCGGAACTGGCCCGCGGCCTCGGCGCGACCGTCGTGCGCGAGACGCGCCGCGGGTTCGGCGCCGCCTGCCACGCCGGTCTGCGAGCCGCCACCGCCGACATCGTGTGCTTCTGCGACTGCGACGCCTCGCTCGACCCCGCCCAACTCGTGGCCTTCGTCCACGAGGTCCAGAATGGGAGGGCGGACCTCGTGCTCGGGCGGCGCCGCCCGCAGGGCCGGGGTGCCTGGCCCGCGCACGCCCGGGCGGGCAACCTCGCCCTCGCCCGGATGCTCCGCCGCCGCACCGGACTGCGCCTGCACGACCTCGGCCCCCTGCGTGCCGTCCGCCGCGAACCGCTGCTCGCCCTCGGTCTCACCGACCGCCGCAGCGGCTACCCGCTCCAGATGGTCGTGCGCGCCGCCGACGCCGGCTGGCGCGTCACCGAGCACGACGTGCCGTATCTGCCGCGCACCGGCGCCTCCAAGGTCACCGGCACCTGGCGCGGCACCTGGCAGGCGGTACGGGACATGCGCCGCGTCCTCGCCGAGCCGCCCGCGCCGTCGCGCCACGCCCACGCCGCCCGCACCCCTTCCCTCGCCTCCACGGATTCCCGCTCCCAGGGAGGAACCAGCCAGTGACGACGCTCCTCGTCATCGCCAAGGAACCGCGCCCCGGGCGGGTCAAGACCCGCCTCACCCCGCCCTTCACGCCCCGGGAGGCGGCGCTGCTCGCCGAGGCGTCCCTCGCGGACACCCTGCGCGCGGTGGCGGCGACCCCGGCACGGCGCCGGGTGCTCGTGCTCGACGGAGCGGCCGGCGACTGGCTGCCGGCCGGCTTCGACGTCGTACCGCAGTGCGCGGGCGGCCTCGACGAACGGCTGGCCGCCGCCTTCGCGGGCTGCGCCGGGCCCGCGCTGCTCATCGGCATGGACACCCCGCAGGTGACGCCCGCGCTCCTCGGCGTGGACTTCGCCGGCTGCGACGCGTACTTCGGCCCGGCCGAGGACGGCGGCTTCTGGGCCCTCGGGCTCGCCGCCCCCGACCCGGAGCTTCTGCGGGGCGTGCCGATGTCGACGCCCACGACGGGTGCGGTGCAGCGGGAGCGGCTCGTCGCCGCCGGGCTGCGCGTGCGCGACCTGCCCCGCCTCCGGGACGTCGACACGGCCGCCGACGCGGAGGCGGTCGCCGCCCTCGCGCCGCCCGGCAGCCGCTTCGCCGCCGAGCTCGGACGTCTGCGGACGGCCACCGGACGATGAGCACCGCGCACGGGACGACGACACCACCGGGGGTGCCCGGCGCGCGCCCCTGGTCGGCCGACCCCTACTCGGACGCCCTGGTCAGCGGCCGGGGCCCGCTCTTCCTCCGGCGCACCGACGGCTGGCTGCTGCCCCTGGAGGTGGAGCGCTGGTGCGCACGGGCCGACGCGGTGGACCTGACGGTGCTCGCGCGCTGCGAGGGGACCGTGCTCGACGTGGGCTGCGGGCCGGGGCGGCTCGTCGCCGAACTCGCCGCCCTGGGCCGGCCCGCGCTCGGCATCGACGTCAGCGAGGCGGCCGTCGCGCACACCGCCCGGCTCGGCGGGCAGGCCCTGCGGCGCTCCGTGTTCGAGCCACTCCCCGGTGAGGGCCGGTGGGACACCGCGCTCCTCCTCGACGGCAACGTCGGCATCGGCGGCGACCCGGCGGCCCTGCTCCACCGGATGGCCCAACTCCTCACCCCTGGCGGACTGTTGATCGTCGAGACCCTCGCGGACGTGGACGTCGACGAACGGGTCAGCGTCCACATCGTCCGGGCCGCCGACCCCCGGAGCACGGCGGGGCCGGCCTTCCCGTGGGCCCGCCTCGGCACCCCCGCCCTCCTGCGGCACGCCCGCCGGGCGGGCTGGCACCGAGACGCTCAGTGGGCGGCCGGGGGCCGCTCCTTCGTCGCCCTGCGCAACCGCTCCGACCGTGCCGACCTCCGCGAGCGCAGCACGAGCAGCACGGCCGAACCCCCGAACAGCACCGCCGTGATCAACAGCCAGCGAGTCAGGAAGCCGTCGCCCGAGAGCCCGGTGGCCAACCGGTAGTGCTCCGCCATCTGCCCACTGATCAGCGGAAACCACATCAGCAGCAGAAGCGCCGAGAACGCGGCCGGGAACCGGACGTAGAGCGTCCACTCCCGGCGGCCGACCGCGCCGAGGCCCCTCGCCACGGCCCGGTCAGCCCCCGCGTACAACGGAACGAGCACCAGGTCGTGCAGGATCGCCGCGCCCACGAACCACAGCGCCACCCCGAACCAGTCCCCCGCGAGCAGCCGCACCCCGGCGTACCCGGCGAGCGCGAACGAACAGGCCAGCAGCAGGATCTGCAGCGGACTGCCCAGAACGGGCTTCCCGAACGGCCGCCGCATCCCAGGTCGCCCCATCGCGGGCCGGCGCATCACAGGTCGTCGCATCACAGTTCTCCGAACGTCATCCGGGCCACCCACTTGGTGTTGAGCACGCCGGGCGCCGCGGGGACGATGATCCGCGCGGGATAGCCGTGGTCGGGGGTCAGGTCCTCGCCGTTGGCGAACAGGGCCAGCAGGGAACGTGGGTCGCGCACCTGGTTGTAGCGCAGGGCCCCGTGCCGGAAGGCCCCGTGCCGCTGCAACGACTCCACCAGCACATCGGGCGCCGCACCCTCCTCGTAGCCCACCAGCGCCGCGAGGTCCCGCAGCCGCACCCCCCGCCACCACTGGTCGGACGTCGACCAGCCCTCCACGCAGGCAATGGGCAACGCGGCGCTGTGGAGCGGGAGTTTCAGCAGCTCGTCCCGGCTCAGCCGGACCGTGCGCCCGCGCCCCTCGACGACCAGCCGCCACACCTCACCCGTCGTCTCCCGCATGTCGATGCCGACGGCCTCGGCCGTCTTGTTGATCTGGAAGCCGCCCGGACCGCTGCCTGGTTCGGGGCCGCCGTGCGGGGCGAGCACGGCCGTCTCGCGCAGCGGCGCGTCGAAGCTGTGCCCGGCCGTCGTGGCGAACAGCACCAGCGATCCCCCGCCCACGAACCCGAGAGCGCCGCGCCGCGAGACGGTGGGCGGGTCGGGATCCGGTGCCACCAACTCATCATCCGGCTGCGGACGTTGATCCTCGTCGCGGAGATGACGCAGATTGCGCAGCGCCATGGGCACCCGCAGCACGGCGTGTGCCACGAACGCGGCGAAGAACACCCAGGCCCCGTAGAAGTGCAGCGGATAGAAGGAGCCGGGGAAGATGTAGTCGAGCTGGACGTTCAGCACACCCGTCGTGAACTCGAACAGGGCGCCCCCGACCAGCAGGAGCAGCGAGATCCGCTCCAGCCCGTGCGCGAGCGACCGCACCGGCGGCAGCGTGAACAGTTTCGGCACGACCGACCACAGCTTCGCCAGCAGTACGGGGATCAGCGTGATCCCGAGCGTGACGTGGACGCCCTGGGTGAGGCGGTAGAGCCAGGACGGGTTCGTCGGCCAGGAGAAGAGGTAGAAGCCGAGCAGACCCTTGTCCGGGGTCATGTCGTTCACCGGTGACAGGTCCGGGTTGTAGGCGGCGTACGACACGAGACCCGTCACGAACATCACGGTGATGCCGCCGAGCAGGACGACGCCGAGCACCGAGGTGAACCAGGGGCCGCGCAGTGGGCTGCGCCAGAACGCGGGGGAGGAGGGAGACCGTGGCATGCCTCGACCGTAGGACCGCGACACCCCCCGAACGGGTCCGCGAACCATGACGAAACTCTGACGTCCACTCCTGTGGCGGCGCCGGCGGCCGGTCCGCGGCCTAGCGTGCGCATGTGAACCGCGATCTTCCCCAGGACCTCCCTCAGGACCTTTCCCCGACGCTCGACCGGCGCCACGACCGGCGCCGCGATCCGCTCCTCGACCTGACCGCCGTCCTGGCCGCCGCCCTGCTCGTCACGGCGGCCGCGCTCGTCGGCACGTCGATCCAACACCGCCACCACTCGCTCTTCGTCCGCTGGCCTCCCCTGTTCGCCCAGTGGGAGCCGCACCTCGGCCCCGGCACCCCGGCCGCGCTCGCCGTGGCCGTCGCGGTCATCGCCTACGGGCCGATCCTCGCCACGCGGCTGCCGTGGCGGGCGCTGCTGTGGGCGTCCTGGGGCACCGCCACCGCCTGGACGTTCTCCCTCGCGCTGGTCGACGGGTGGCAGCGGGGGATCGCCGGGCGGCTGACGGCCACGAACGAGTACCTCACGGTCATCGACCGCTTCCACGACATCCCCGCCACCCTGCGGGACTTCACCCACCACATCGTCAGTCACTCCCCCGCCCCCTGGCCCGCGCACATCGCCGGCCACCCGCCGGGGGCCACCGTCACTTTCGTGCTCCTCGACCGGGTCGGGCTGGGCGGCGGCGGCTGGGCGGGCGTCTGGTGCATCGTGGCCGGGGCGGCGGCGCCGGCCGCGGTCCTGGTCGCCGTACGGGCGCTGGCCGCCGAGGAGCTCGCCCGCCGCGCCGCCCCCTTCCTGGTCCTCGCCCCGGCCGCCGTATGGGTGGGCGCCTCCGCCGACGGCTACTTCGCCGCGGTCGCCGCCTGGGCCCTCGCTCTCCTCGCCCTCGCGGTCACCGGACCCCGGCCCCGGGCGACGGGCCTCGCCGCCGGGCTCCTCCTCGGCCTCACCGCGTACCTCTCGTACGGCCTGACGCTGTTCGCCGTGATCGCCGCCGCCGTCCTGCTGCTCGGCTCCCGCCGACTGCGCCCCCTCCCGTACGTCCTCGCCGGACTGGTCCTCGTCCCCCTCCTGTTCACGCTGCTCGGCTTCAACTGGTGGGAGGCGTACCGCCTGTTGGTCATCCGCTACTACGAAGGCGTCGGCGGCGTACGGCCGTACGGCTACTGGGTCTGGGCGAATCTCGCCTGTACGGCGCTGATCGTGGGCCCGGCGACGGTGGCGGGCCTGCGCCGAACGGTCGCGACCGCCCTGCGCGAAGGCCCCCGCGCCGTCCGCCGCCCGCACGCCCTCTCCCCCGAGCCGCGCCTCGCCCTCCTCGCGCTCGCCGCCCTGCTCGCCCTCCTGGCCGCCGACCTCTCCGGCATGAGCAAGGCGGAGACGGAACGGATCTGGCTGCCGTTCGCGATGTGGCTCCTGCCGACCTGCGCGTTCCTGCCCCGTCCCCGCGCCTGGCTGACCGCCCAGGCCACCCTGGCCCTGCTCCTCAACCACCTGCTGCTGACCGGCTGGTGACACCGGGAGCGAGGACCGTGACCCATGCTGCGGGGACCGCGATCGACGCGGCAGGGACCGAGTTCAATCCAGCTGCGATCCGCGGCCGGGCGTCATAGCCTCCCCCGCATGACCGACCACCTCCTCGTCCCCGACGACTTCGCCGTCCCCACCGAACTGATCACCCCGCACTTCCGTCTGGAACCCCTGGGACCTCGGCACAACGCCTCCGACCACACCGCCTGGTCCGGCAGCGTCGAACACATCCGTGCGACCCCGGGCTTCGAGGACGGGCAATGGCCCCCCGCGGACGGAATGACCCTGGAGGCGAACCTCGCCGATCTGCGACGGCACGCGGACGACTTCGCTCGCAGACGCGGATTCACCTACACCGTCCTCGACACCGTGAGTGGCGAGGTGATCGGGTGCGTCTACATCTACCCGTCCCGCGACCACGCCCACGGCACCGACGTGAGCTCCTGGGTCCGAGCGGACCGGGCCCACCTGGACGCGCCCCTCCACGAGGCCGTCACGGCCTGGCTGACCGCCGACTGGCCCCTCGACACCTTCACCTACCGGCCTCGCCCCCCTCGCCTCCCCTGACAGCCGAACGGCGACGGGCCGGGACGGTCGCGGTGCATCGAGGGGAAACGCGCTGTTCAGTGCCGTACCGCGGAAGGAGCGGGGGCCCGGCGGGGGCGGGGGGCCGGTTGCGGCGGGGGGTCGTGGATCTCACGGTGGGCCCAAGCAGAAGCAGCCGTCAGGAGAGGCAGCCGCCGAAAGGACCACGTATGCGTGCCCCCATATCCCGATCCCGCCCATCCCGATCCGTCATATCCCGATCCCACGGAATCCTCCTGCCGCCCCTGGGCCGCGCCGCGCCGGTCCGCGGCCCGGTCGGCGCCGCCGACCACGACGCCGTGTTCCACCCGATGCTGGACGTACTGTCCGCCGTCGCCGAACGGGGCTGCCGTCTCGACGCGGCCGAGGCCGCCGGTTTCGCGCGCGCTCTGGAGACGGCGAACGCGTCTCTCGAACGGCGGCTGAAGGAGCGGGCCTCCGCCACGCCCGCCGTTGCCGATCCGGTCGCGGATCTCCTCGCCCAGCTCCAGACGACGGTCGACGGGCTGGTCAAAGCCCTGACGGGAGCGCTGGGCACGGTGACCGGCCTGCTGTCGCCGGTGGTCGGGGCGGTCACGGGCCTCCTCGGCGGCGGAGTGCGCTGACCAGCTCCCCGGGGCCGGAGGACGTCAGCGGGCGAGGGACGTGGCGTCACCCATGACGATCACCGGGTGCCGGGCGGGATCCAGCGTGCGCATCAGTTCCCTCATGTGCTCCTCGGCCAGGCTCACACAGCCGTGCGTGGGGCCCCCGTGGTCGACGTGCAGCCAGATGCCGCCGCCCTTGGCCGCGCCGAGCGGGCGGGTCCAGTCGAGGGGGGAAGTGCCCGGCGCGTGGTTGTAGTTGATCGCGACGACGTAGTCGAAGGAGCCGGCCAGCGACTCCCCCTCGAAGCCCGTGCCGGCGATGGTGAACCCGACCGACCGGTCGTAGGGCAGCTTCGTACCGGGATCGGGCCGGAGTCCGCCCGCGTCGGTGAGGGTGAACACGCCGATGGGCGAGCGGAGATCACCGGCGTGATGGTCGTCCGTCCAGCCCTTGAGGGCGTTGTGGGCCGGCCAGGTCGCTCCCCGCTCCCAGCCCGCGCCCGTACGCCGGTACAGCGCCACCTGTGACAGCGGGGAGTCCCTGCCCCGGCCGGTGACCAGGACGACCTGCCGCGCGTTCCCGGGTATCCCGGCCAGCGTCCCGGGGCCGACACCCGCCAGCCGCGCCGGCACGACCGGCGCGGCGGACTCCGCGCCGTCCGGTGCGGGCCGCCCGGGTCTGGCCTGCGTCGTACCGGGGGCGCCGGTCGACTCCCGGGCACCGCCGGCCGGTTCGGCGCCGGTGCTTCCGCATCCGGCGAGCGTGACGGACAGGACGACCAGGGCTCCGGCGGCGGTCAACGGCGTACGGAGACGGCGTCGGGGGGAGGCCGGGCGACAGGTGAAGGAAGCCATGATCGTCAGCCTGGGGGTGACTTGTGAGGAACTGGTCAGCTCCGCTCAGGCGAGCGCGGGCGTGCCCGGAATGAGGCTTTTGGCGAGACAAAAGTCCTTGCTCATATCCCCCGGGTAGGGTGGCGGAAATGGAGATCCGCCAAGCGACGGCCGGCGCCGCCCTGCCGGAACCCGTACGGGACGCCGTGAACACACCGGCCCCACCGCCGCCGCCACCGGCCGAAGCCGGGGTGCTCGGCGACCCCGGCTGAACCGCCCGAAGGCCACTCCCCAAGCAGCCCCGCACGCCCACTGCCGCGCGTCGCCCCGCAATCTCCGCCACAGGAAAGAACATGCCCCTCTCTCACCCCGCAACCGCCACCCCCGCGACCACCCCCCTGACCGTCACCGCGCCCCAGCCCGCGGAGGGCCCCGCCGACATCCGGCTCATCGTCACCGACATGGACGGCACGCTCCTGGACGACGCCAAGCGCATACCCGACGGCTTGTGGTCGCTCCTGGCCGAGCTGCGTCGACGGGACGTGCTCTTCTGCCCGGCGAGCGGCCGTCAGTACGCCACCCTGGCCAAGGAGTTCGCCGACGCGGGGCAGGGCATGGTGTTCATCGCCGAGAACGGCACCTATGTCGTACGGGACGGCGTGGAGCTCAGCTCCGACCCGCTGGACCCGTCCGTCGCCGCGCGCATCGTCACCACGACGCGGGGGCTGCGGGCCGAGGGCGTGGACGTCGGCGCGGTGGTCTGCGGCAAGCGGTCCGCCTACGTCGAACGGACCGACGAAGCGTTCCTGGCCGAGGCCCGGCAGTACTACACCCGGCTCCAGCCCGTCCCCGACGCGACCGCCGTCGACGACGAGATCCTCAAGGTCGCCCTCTTCGACTTCGGACCGGTGGAGCGGACCACCGCCCCGGCCCTGCGGCCCTTCACCTCGACCCACCAGGTCGTCGTCTCCGGCGAACACTGGGTCGACATCATGAACGTCACCGCCGACAAGGGCGCCGCCGTACGCCGTCTCCAGGACGACCTGGGCATCACACCCGCCCAGACGATGGTGTTCGGCGACTACCTCAACGACCTCGAAATGCTCGACACCGCCGAGTGGTCCTTCGCCATGGCCAACGCCCACCCCGCCATCATCGACCGGGCCCGCCACCTCGCCCCGTCCAACAACGAGAACGGCGTCCTGCGCACCATCACCCGCCTGCTCCACCTGCCCCCCATGTGACCGCGGCCGATCAGCCCTCCACCACCCGCCGCGCACCGACCTCGCTGGGGTACTCGCGGACGGTGAACGCGGCGAGGACCCAGCCGACGGCGTACGCGAGCAGGGCCGGCAGGACGGGCGCCGCGATCAGGAAGACGATGCGGCCGGCGAGGGCGAGCCCCGTGGAGCGGCGGGTCCGGTCACGTTTGCGGCCGCGGGCCTCGCTGGGGGTCGGCGGGTCCAGGAGTTCCCTGCGGTGGCCCCTGCGCTGCACCACCCACCCCCAGACCAAGGCCACACAGGAGGCGGCCACCTGCGCCCAGTCCCACACCGTGCGCACGCCTGACGGCAGGTCGCCGCGGAACGACCGGTAGAGCACGAGCGCGATGGAGCAGGCGAAGGCCAGCACGGCGAACCAGAGGACGGCTCCGGAGACGCGGCGCAGCCAGTAGCGCGCACCACGCTCGTACCAGGTGGTGCCGAGCCCCGGCAGGGACGGGACGCGGGCGGGAGTTCCGGAGGCCGGGGCTTCAGAAGAGGCTCTTGATGCCATGCCAGACGTCATCCTTCAGTCGTACGAAATCGTGCCCGGTCTCGGTGAAGACATGGCCGGTGCCGTGCAGCACCCCGCCGACGACGCCGTGGTCGTGGATGTCCTCGCTCCAGTGCTCGTGGAAGGCGTGGTCGATGACCCCGGTCGCGCCGACCACCACCGCGCCGCCGACCCCGGCCACCACGATCGCGGGTGCCTCGAAGGGCGCGGCCGCCACCAGGCCCGCCGTGATGGCCGTACCGGCCGCCAGGCCGGCCAGGTTGGCGCCACCGTCGACCGTGACGGAGTGCTGCCAGGACCAGCCCTTGTCGTGGTCGTCGGAGGCTTCGAGGATCCCGCAGGCGCCGGCCGCGGCGACGTCCAGGACCGGGATCTCCTTGAGGAAGTCGGGCAGCTTGTCGACGCCCTCGCCCGCGCGCAGCGCCGCCGCGGCGTCAGCCAGTTTGATGTTGAGGGCCCGGTCGTAGGGGAGCTGGGTGCTGCCGTGGTCGGCGCGGGCGATGTCCTCTTCCAGCGAGTCGACCCTCGTCATCGCGTCGCGGTAGGCGCTCTTGGCGGGGAGGTCCTTGGGCAGTGCGCGGCCTGCCTTCTGGAAGGCCTTGCGCTCGGCGCGGAGTTCCTTCTTGGCCGCCCGCTCCTCCTCCCTGGCACCGTCGATCAGTGTGCGGGCCTCCTTGCCGCCGGCTCGGGCGTCCTCGGCGTCGTACGCGTACAGACCCCGCAGCATGTCGGCCAGGGTGATCTTGTCGCCCGGTGACACCGCCGCGGTGACCTGTGCGTACAACCCCCGCAACTTGTCCGCCGCGACCAGCCTCGCGTGCTGCGCCGTATGCAGGATCTCCGTGCGCACCTTGTCGTACTCGCCGAACGCCGAGATCGTCCGCTGTTCGTCGGCGCTCGGCGGGTCGGACGTGACGAACTGGAGCGGGGCGCCCTGGGCGCCCATGGGTACGCCCTTCTTCACGGCGATGTGCTCGGCGTTCTGCAGGGCGGTCTCGCACGCGGACAGCGCACCGACGAGGGTGTCGAGAATGTCGCCCGCGTCGTGGACGAGGCCCGCGAAGGCGCCCGCGGTGAGGGCGTCCTCGCTCCAGGTGGCGCGGAAGGCCTCGGCCGCGTCGCCCTTCCAGCTCGCGTCGCCGACCAGCTCCTCGACCGCGCTGCTGAGCGGACGGACGACGTCCTCGAGCTGCTTCCTGGCGTTCTTGTACGTCTCGGCCATCGTGCGCAGTCCACCGATGTCGCCGCCGACCCAGCTGTCGCTCATCAGCCGTCCCCCACCATGAGGTCCTCGAACAGACCGTGTACGTCGATGTCGTGCCGCTGGAACGAGTCGCGGGCGTACGTCACCTTGTCGCCGTGGTCGTCCAGCCGGTCGGCGAAGCCGGTGTGCAGGGCGACGATGAGGTCGGCGACCTCCTTGATGGCGTGGTCGAGGCCGCTGTCACCGCCGCTGACGACGGGCGGGGCGACCTGGTCGTGCAGGTTCCGGTAGTGGGTGGCCTCGTCGTGGAAGGTCTTGGACATCGAGGTGAGGTCGCTCAGGACCGCCTTGAAGTCGGGCGGCATCAGCGCACCTCCCGTGCGTAGGCGGCCAGATCGTCCGGCTGCCAGTTGTGGTGTCCGGGCGCGACGCGCGGGTCGACGCGGACGGTGACTCCGTGCTCGCGCACTCCCTCGGCCAGCGGCCCGATCGACGTGGCGACCCACGGCTGGGCCTCGCCGAGCGCGGCCACCAGCCGGGCCGGCGTGGTGAAGGCGAGGGCCACGGTCCCGTCCGTGGGGTGCTCGAACAGTTCGTAGGCGATGAAGGGCACGCGGGTGGGGCGGCCTGACGCGTCCAGCGCGTCGACGTAGCGCGGATGGGCCGGGACGAGCACGGGGGTGTGGTAGGCCGGAACGCCGGGCTTCGGGGCCTGTCGTGCCTCCGCGTCCGGCCGTACGGGCGGCTGCGCCTCGGCGTAGTCGAGCAGGCGCGAACGGCGCGGCTCCGGGTTCGACGGACGAGGTTCCAGGGCCGAGGAGTCGGCCTTGGTCGACGGCTCGGCCGGCCCGGTCCCGGCGTAGTCGGAAATGTGCGACCGTATCGGCGCCCGCACCGCCGTCACCTCTTCACTCTTGGCCGTGGGCGTGGTTCAGCCCGGACGTTTTGGCGGGCTCACCCTAACGACCGGCCCCGAGGGCAAATCCTGCTTTGTCAGGCTGCCGAGCCGTGTACATGCCGAGAGCATGCCGAGAGCATGCCTCCTGCATACCGACCGCATACCGACCGCTTGCTGAACCGATACGTCTCCTGTGACCCAGCTCTCATCTCCCCCGTGCAGCAGATGAGGGGGCTTCCCCGTCGTGGAGGGGTGACAGGAAGGGAGGAGCGTGTGGATCTGGCAACCGAGTGGAAGCTGGGCGCCGAGCGTGGTGGGACCGAGTCGCTGGACATGGACTTTCCCGCTTTCGTCGCCGCCCGGTCGGCCGCCCTGTTCCGTGGCGCCCTCGTCTTGACGGGAAACCGCGAAGCCGCGGAGGACCTGCTCCAGGAAACCCTGGAACGGACCTGCCGCAAGTGGCGCACGATCGCCGCCAAGGACGCCCCCGACGCCTATGTGCGGCGGATCATGGTGAACCTGGCGAACGACCGCTGGCGAAGATTCCGCCGCACGACCCCGCACCCCGACAGCGGCGGCGACCGGGCCGCTCCGGGGGACGAGTACGGGCAGATAGACAGCAGGGACCAGCTCGTTCGCGCTCTTCAGCAGCTGCCGATGCGTATGCGCACGGTCGTGGTCCTGCGGTACTTCCACGATCTGTCGGACGCGGAGATCGCGGCCGATCTGAAGATCTCGACGAGTACCGTACGGTCCCAGCTCGCTCGTGGGATCGAGAAGCTGAGAAGCCAGTTCCCCGCGCTCTCCGGCCCTTCACCGCAGCGGCCCACGGAAGGAAACCGATGACTTCACACGATGCACGGCCTTCCGGCCGCACCGGTTACACACCCTTCGAAGAGGAACTGGTGAACGCCATGAACGCATTCGCGAACTCCGCCGACGCGCCGTCCGTCGACACCGTCGGCATCGTGCGCAAGACCCGCCGCAAGCGCGTCACGGCCATCGCGGGTCTCGCCGCCGCCCTGATCGTGGCCGGTGGCGGCACCGCCCTGGCCACCGCCGTCACCAACGGATCCAGCCCCGCGAAGCCCGCCGCCGCGACCACCTCGGCCGGCAACGACGCCACCAACGTGCTGCTGAAGGGCAGCAAGTTCCCGCTGGAGTTCGCGGGCCTCGACCTGGACTTCGCCAAGCAACTGCTGCTGAAGGGCCGGCTCAAGCTCGGCACGGTCAGCAAGGTGGACTGCGGCAAGAACGGCAAGCCGGGCTCGGTCCACTCGGTCGACCCGCACAGCCCGAAGACCGTGTCCATCGGCGCCACCATCAACGTGACCATCTGCGCCGGCTGATCCAAGGCATTTCAACCGCCCCTTCCCGAACCGCCCCCGCCCCGGTCGTCGCGAGCTCCGACGACCGGGGCGGACGGCGGACAGCCGACCGCAGTCAGCTCACCTCGGTGGCCGCCCGCTTCGGTACGTCCTCTTCGGACCCGTCCGCCTGCTCGGGTACGAACGCGATCTCGCCGTCCAGCACCTTCTTCACCCGTTCCGTGTCGAGCGCACCCTCCCAGCGGGACACGACGAAGACGGCGACGCAGTTGCCGAGCAGGTTCGTGGCGACGCGCATCGAGTCCATGATGCGGTCCACGCCGAGGAGGAGGGCGACCGCTCCGACGGGGATGACCCCGAGGGCGGAGGCCGTCGCCGACAGAGCGAGGAAGGCGGAACCCGGCACACCCGCCATGCCCTTGCTGGTCAGCATGAGGACCAGGACGACCGTGATCTGCTGACCCAGGCTCAGATCCACGCCCACCGCCTGCGCGATGAACAACGTACCGATCGACAGGTAGATCGAGGCGCCGTCGAGGTTGAAGGAGTAGCCGGTGGGCAGGACCAGGCCCACGGCGTCGTCGCGGCAGCCCGCCTGGCGCAGCTTCTGCATCATGCGCGGCATGACCGTC
Organism: Streptomyces sp. NPDC107454; assembly: GCF_055582885.1. Lineage (NCBI taxonomy): Bacteria > Bacillati > Actinomycetota > Actinomycetes > Kitasatosporales > Streptomycetaceae > Streptomyces > Streptomyces sp. NPDC107454. The sequence goes on from NZ_JBVJPA010000005.1 coordinate 438,791, forward strand.
TCGCTGGAGGCGGTACCGAGCGCGAGCAGCATCTCCTCGCGGGTGTAACGGACGAACTTCCACAGGCTGATACCGGTGACCGCCTTCAGGGCGAGGGCCAGCAGGAGCAGGAAGATCAGCGCGGCCGCGTAACAGACGCCGATGAGCTTGCCGTAGGTGGACATGACGCCGACCCCGTACTGGCCCACCAGATGAGCCGTCGCGCCGAACACGGCGAGCGGGGCGAGCTTCATGATGAAGCCGACGACCGCGAAGACGACCTCCTGCGCCTGTTCGACGGCGGGCAGGATCGCGGGCACCTTGCCGTGGCCGAGATGCAGCACGGCCGCGCCCACCAGACAGGCGAGGACGAGGACTTGGAGCAGGGAGTTCTCGGCGAACGCGCCGACCGCGCTGTCGGGCAGCGCGTGCAGGATGAACTCGCTGGTCGACGGGAGCGAGCCGCCGCCGGTCTTGCCGTCGACCGCCGAGGCGTCCAGCTTCGAGGGGTCGACGTTCATGCCGGTGCCGGGTGCGACGAGATTGCCCGCGAGCAGCCCGACGAGCAGCGCGAACGTGGTCGCGACCTCGAACCAGACCAGGGCCTTGAGCCCGATCCGGCCGAAGGCCTTCAGGTCACCGGCCTTGGTGATGCCGACGACCACCACACAGAACACCAGGGGCGCGATCATCGCCTTGATGAGGCGGACGAAGCCGTCACCGAGCGGCTGGGCGGCGGTGGCGGCGTCGGGCCACAGTCTTCCGACGAGGATGCCGAGGACGAGCGCGCAGGCGACCTGCGCGAACAGTGAGGTGCGCAGCGTGCGTGCGACGCGTCGCGGCAGGGACGGTACGGACGGTGGCACGGTATTCCTCCAGAGCAACTTCTGCCATGTGGAAACTCGATTCCACATCGTGGTGGGCGTCACTATGTCGGAGTAGTGCGATCCACAGAAGACCCTGAGCGTCACCGGACGAGATCTTGGACGTTGCTCTAAAGCAACTGCTTCAAATCGGCTGCTTCAAGGCATCACTTCAGAGGCGTCGCTCCGAAGTGGGCAAGGACAGAGATGTGTGCCGAAGTGTCGTGAACGGTCGGGACCTCGTCAGGTGAATGCCAACACCCTGGCCCGCCGCCCTCCCGCCCGCGTTCGATGGAACGCGGATACCCGTGTCGACGTACGCCGAGGGGTGAGCGAGCGATGGGCGAGGGAGAGCGGCGGCGGGTCGTCGTGGGGGTGAGCGGTTCGCCGGGGAGTCTGGCGGCGCTGCACCGGGGCGCGTTCGAGGCACGCCGCACCGGCGCCGTGCTGCTGGCCGTGGGTGCCTGGGAACCGCCGCGCGGCGCGCTCGCCCACCCGAGTTCGATGCTCGCGCCGCCGATGACCGAGTTCCGGCAGATGGCGGACGACCGGCTGCTCACCGCCCTCGACACGGCCTTCGGCGCCGACGGGCCCGGGGTGCCGTGCCGGGGGCTGGTCGTGTGGGACCGGCCGGGGCGCGCCCTGGTGCGGACCGCCGGCCGGATCGGCGACCTCCTGGTGATCGGCGGCGGGCGACGCGGCCGGATGCGCCGGGCGCTGTACCCGTCCGTCGCGCGCTACTGCCTCGCGCACGCCGCCTGCCCGGTGCTGGCCGTACCGCGCTCGCCGCTGCACCGCGAACTCGCCTCCGTACGCCGCCGGGTCAGCCTGCGTCTGCCGCTCGACGCCAGCGAACTGACGGACGGCAGGTCCCCCGACCCGCTGTCCTGAACCGTCGTCCCGATCCGCCGTCCCGGCCCCGCCGTCCGGACTCAGCCGACCCGGAAGCCCGCCGAGACCGTGTCGAAGACCGGGCGGAAGCTGTCCCACTTGAGGTCCGGAGCCGAGAGGTAGATGTCGTACTCCCGGCCGCCCTCCTGCCCGAAGCCCAGGTCGATGGCGCGGAACGCCCGGACCCGGCCCTTGAAGGTGAACTCCCACACGGCCGCGGGCTTCTCCTGGAACGTGGTGCGCTGCATGCGCAGTTTCCGGTACGAGGAGGGGTAGTTGACCTTGGTGTTCGCCTCGATGTTCGTGAAGTGCGACTCGGGGTTCGCGCCCGCCGGCTCGACCATGCCGATCGTGAGTTCCACGAGACCTGTTGTGTCGGTGTAGGTGACCTGTTCGGAGGTCGCCTTGTCGCGCTTCCAGCCGTCCGGGACCGGGAAGGAGACGCCCAGCTTCTTGTCCGCGACCAGGTGGTAGCCCGCGGGAACGGCCGGCGGCGCGGAGGTGGAAGCGGCGGCGTTGTGGTGGGTGCCGCCGCTCTTGCCGTCCCGGGTCATGGACCACGCGCCCGCCACGGCAGCGGCCGCCAGCACCACGGCCAGCGCGCTCCACACAGCCACCCGGCGCCCACGGGCCCGGGGCGGTGCGTCCTCCCGCGCCGGTGCCACCCTCGTCGCGGTCCGCGGAGACGGTGCCGGTACCGGATTCGGCGCTGATACCGGTACCGGACGTGTGGGCGTCAGCTGCGTCGGTACCCCCGACACCACTTCCCTCAGGACCCGCTCCACCTCCTGCGCAGACGGCCGCTCCTGCGGTTCCTTCGCGAGCAGCGCGTCGATGAGGGGTTCCAGCGGCCCGGCCTGCTTCATGGGGTCGACCGGGTCGACGGCGATGGCGTACGCCGTCTCCACGGCCGTGGCCTTGCGGAACGGCGGCCGCCCCTCGACGGACTGGTAGAGGGTCGCCCCGAGCGCCCACAGGTCCGCGGCGGGTCCGGGCTTCTTGCCCCGCATCCGTTCGGGCGCGATGTAGTCGATCGAGCCGATGATCTCGCCGGTCTTGGTCAGCGTCGAGGTGCCGGTCGCCATGGCGATGCCGAAGTCGGTGAGGACGACGCGGCCGTCGGCGCCGAGCAGGACGTTGCCCGGCTTGACGTCACGGTGCAGCACCCCGGCGGCGTGCGCGGCCCGCAGCGCGGCGACCATGCCGAGGCCGATCCGGGCGGCCTCGGTGGGCGGCACCGCGCCGCCGTCCGTGAGCAGGGCGGCGAGGGTGGTGGAGGGCACGTACTCCATGACGATGCAGGGCAGCCCCTCGTCGTCCACCACGTCGTGCACGACGACCACGTGGGGATGGGCGATACGGGCGGCGCTGCGCGCCTCGCGGCGGGTGCGTTCGTGGAGGGTGACGAGCTCGTCGTCGGTCAGGTGCCGCTGGACATGCAGCCGCTTGACCGCGACCTCGCGGTTGAGGACCTCGTCCTCGGCACGCCACACCGTGCCCATGCCGCCACGGCCGATCTGTTCGATCAGCCGGTAGCGCCCGGCGACCAGCCGCCCCTCGTCCGCCACCGCGTGCCCCTTGTCGTTCTTTCCGGACCGCTCGCTCCGGACCGGTTCGAACCCTTGCGCGTTCGATTCGTGTCGACACCATAGTCGGCCCAGGTTGCGGGGGAATCTCAGCCCGGGTCCCGCTCGTCAGGGGCCGCGAGGACGAGTTGGGTCAGCGGAGTGGGGTCGCCCGTGTCCAGGGTGACCCGGTAGAGGCCGGGCGCGGGCACGGTGACACGGGCCGCGAGGTGGTCGTCGTCGCCGTACAGCCGGGCGGGTCCGGCGAAGGCCCCGCCGACCTCCTCGACCGTGCAGTCCAGCCCCGCGGGACTGTCGACGCCGCGCACCCGCACCGTCCAGGGCGTGCCCGGCGCGACGAGGTCCGGGACCTCGACGCCGACCCGGGCCCCGGCCTGCGGGGGACCGAGGTGCTCGTCCTCCTCCAGGAACGAGGTCACCGCCTCCAACGCGGCCTCTCCCTGGGCCAGCGCACCGTGCTGCAGGGCGAGGGGCACGATGGCACGGTTCAGGGGGGAGGTCGCGGACTCCTTGTGCACGGTGCCGTCGCCGCCCACGTCGAAGCGGCGCGGGGCGCCGGTCGCGTCGCGCATCAGCTCGCCGTCGCTGTGCTCGCGGTAGCAGTGCTCGGAGGCGGTCACCACGCCCTGGCGGAGGGCCAGGGACTGAAGGGTGGGCTGGCTGATGCCCACCAGCGCCCGGTGCCCGGGCAACGCCCGCCCGCGCAGGGCGTCGTGCAGGGTCTGGGAGTCGACGGCCAGATCCTTGTCGCCGCCCAGGTCGGCGATGTCCGTGGGGCTGAGCCGGCGGATGTTCAGGCCCTCGTCGAGACAGGGGAACGTCGGGAGCAGGTCGTGCAGGCCCGGCATGGTGTACGCGAGCCTCCTGAGCCTGCCGTGCGGCAGCGGAACCGGCGTGCCCCGCCCGGTGTTGAGGATCGCGGCGGCGGCCACCGCCCCCTGGAAGGGCGTACCGAGGGTGAGCACCCCGCGGGTGTCCGCCGCGAGGTCGCCGTCGGGGCCGTCGGTCAGAGCGGCGAGGGTGAGCAGTCCGCCCATGGAGTGCGCGACGAAGACGAGCCGCCCCTCCCGTTCGTCGACCCGGTGCCCCCGGGCGAGCGCGTGTGCGGGGTGCCGCCGCCACCGTTCCAGGTGTTCACGCGCCGCCTCGGCGAGGAACCGGGCGTTCGTGGCGACGGACAGCCGCCAGTCGTAGGCGAAGGGCAGCACGGCCGCCGGATCGGCCACGCTCCGGGTGACCGTCGCGACCAGGTCGTTGTAGGGCTCGATGCCGCGCAAAAACGGGCTCCAGGCGGGGGTGCGCAGCAGGCGCCGGGCCCGGATGCGGCCGAGGCGGCCCTCGCGTTCGTCGGACGTGAGGCGCAGGGCGCGCAGTCCCCGGGGCGCCGTCCACGCCTTCAGCAGCCATCCGGCGTTCGCGAGACCCCAGACGACCTCGCCCGACTCGGTGTCGTACAACTCGCTCCCCATGATGCCGGGAACGACGACGACGGCGTCCTGCGTCGTGTTCGGGGAGAGGCCGGGGAGGCTGTAGGTCCGCTCGTCCAGGCGGCGGCCTGCGGTATTGGGCTGCGACGACTCGGTCATGGCGGGAACAATAGAGACCATGCGAGGGCGGGCGGGCGGGCTTGTCAGGATCGGGGAGCCGGGGGACGCCGGCGATACGGGGCAGGCCACGGCGGGCCGTGCGTCGGTGAACGCCGAGGACTCCGTGGACGACGACTCCGCGCGGCGCACCCTGTTGACCCTCGCCGTCCGTGACTACGGCGACGGGGACGCGGAGTTCACCGCCGGCATCGACGAACAGCTCTCGGTCGTGGCCGACTGGTGGTGCGCCCCGGGGGCACCGGAGCCCTTCACCCACGTCCCCGCGCCGGAACTGCGCGAGCGCTACGACGTCGAGCGCTTCCTGCACGAGACCGGGGTGCGCGAGACGCGCGGCCGCGCCCTGGTCGTCTTCATCACGGGACACGGCCAACTGGGCGCCTCCCGCACCCACTTCCTCCAGTTGCCGAGGACCGAACCCCGGCGCCAGCTGGCCACGGCCATCCGCACCAGCGAGATCGTCGCCGCCGCCCTCGACTCCCGCGCCGAACACGTCCTGGTCGTCATCAACACCTGCTACGCGGCCGGGATCGCCGAGGAGCTGGAGAAGCTGCACCAGGAGATCCTGCCGAGCCGGCGCACCGGCGGCAGCCTGGACGTCGTCGCCACCTGCGCCCACGACCAGCTGGTCCAGGTACGGCAGTTCCCCTCGGTGATGCGCCGTGTGCTGGAGCGGCTGCGCACCACCGCCCAGATCACCACGCCCTGGCTGAGCGTCGCCCATCTGATGACGGAGTTCGAGAGCGAACTCGGCACCGACACCGAGCGGCGCAAGCACCGGCTCAAGCGGGTCCTGGACGGCGGCGGCCAGACCGCCCTGACGCCCTGTCTGCCGAACCCCGGCTACCGGCCCGTACGGGAACTGGTGGGACCCGCGCGCCGCCAGGTCGCCACCCCCGCCGACGAGGTCGACCACTGGCTCGACCGCGCCAGCGGCCGTCCCCAGGAGACCGACCCCGGCTGGTACTTCAGCGGTCGGGAGGGGCTGGGCCGCGCCGTCACCGCGTTCCTCGGCCGTCCCCGCGGTGTCCTGCTGCTGACCGGAACCGCCGGGAGCGGCAAGTCGGCCGTGCTGGCGCGGGCCGTGACGCTCAGCGACCCGCTGTTCCGCGACGACCCGCGCTACGGCCGCGCGCTGCGCTCGGCCGCGCCCGAGACGGTCCCGCCCGAGGGCTCCGTGACCGCCGCCGTACTGGCCCGCCACCGCACCGCCTCCGACGTGCTCGGCGACCTGCTGCGCGCCCTGGAACTGCCACCGCGCCCGGCCGGGCCGACCGACGATCCGGTGGAACTGCGCCGCGCCCAGCTGCTGGCCCATCTGGACGAGCCGGGCGACCCGGTCACGCTCGTCCTCGACGGCCTGGACGAGTCCGTCGAACCCTTCCGCGTGGTCAGGGACGTCCTCGCCCCGCTCACCGCCCACTGCGGCGCCGCCCCCGCGCTGCCCGGCCAGCGCCGTCCGGAGCGGCAGCGGTCCCTGCGGCTGCTGATCGGCGTACGCAGCAGCCGTCCCCGTGCGGACCGCGCCGCCCCGCCCGGTCCCGCGGGGCCGGAGGCGGGGCTGCTCGGCGCGCTCCGGGAGGTCTTTCCCACGGCGTCCGTGCTGCGTACCGACGAGACGGACAGCGAGCGCGACATCGCCGACTACGTCCAGGCGCTGGTCGGCGCCGAGACGTCCGGCGGCGACAGCACCCGGCAGGCGGCCGAGACCGTCGCCAAGCGGGTCTGGCCGTCGTTCCTGGACGCCCGGCTGGCCGGCGAGCAGCTGCACCACGCGTCCGACCCCGACGCGCTGGCGGGCAACCCCGACTGGCTCGACCTGCTGCAGGCGGGCACCATCGGTCTGCTCCGGCGCGATCTGGCGCTCGTCGAGGACGAGGGGCTGCCCGCGGAGGTCGCCCTCGCGCTGCTGCGGGCCGCCGCGTTCGCGCTGGGCGCGGGCATCCCCTGGTCGGACGTGTGGCCTGCCGTCGCCGGGGCGCTGCTCGGACGGCCGGTCGAGGAGCCGGACCGGATGATCGAGAACCTGCTGAAGAGCAGGCTCGCCGGATATCTGGCCCACGACGACGAGGACGACCGGCTGGTGTACCGGCCGGCCCACGAAGCCCTGGCCGAGCTCCTGCGGGATCCCCGCCAGGACCTGCTGGCCGGCGCCGGGGGCGACGCCGTATGAGCGACGCGGACAGCCCGTACCGCGCGCCCCGTCCGGGCCGCTCCCACACGGGCGACTCGAAGACGTGGGCCGACGGCTCCAAGGCGTGGACCGACGCCAGGGACGCGCACCGGCTCATCGCCGAGGCGCTGGCCCGGCTCGTCGCCACGGACCCGACGATCCCGCCGCACCCCTATCTCAGCCGCCACCTGGCCCATCACGCGGCCCGGGGCGAGGTCCTCGACGACGCCCATGTACCGCTCGCCGTACTGCCCTGGGAGTCCAGCGCGAACGTGCGCACCCTGCTGCGGCAGAGCGACGCCGTGAGCGCGGCGCGACGGCAGGAGTGGCTGGAGGCGTGGGCCCGCATCGAGCCCTTCATCGGCGGCGCCGGTCCGGACTCCCGGCTGACGAGCCTGCACCTGGCCCATCACGCGGCGACCCGCCCCCGCACCCCGCTCGACCCGTCCGCCGCGCGGGTGTCCGGTTCGCGCATCACCCCGCTGTGGAGCGACTGGACGGCGCAGGACAACGTACTGGCGGTCTCCGAGACCCGCCTCGAATCGCTGACCCGCACCACGACCACCGACGGCCGCTCCCTGCTGGTCAGCGGCGACAGCCACGGCACGATCCGCGTGTGGGAGCCGCACGGCGTACCGGCGATGGCGCCGCTGCACACGTACGGCGGCGCGGTCCAGCATCTGCTGCCGCTCCCGGGCGATCTGCTGCTCTCCGCGGGCACCGACGGTTCGGTGCGCGTCTGGCACCTCACCCGGGGCCAGCTGCTCGCCGAACCCGTCCACCGCCCCGGCACCTGGGTCAGCGCCCTCACTCTCTTCGCGGCGAAGGACGCCCCGGAGGTCGTCCTCGTCGCCCACAGCGACGGCCGTCTCGGCGCGCTGGATCCCGTCACCTTCGGGCCCGTCCACACCCCGCTGCCCTCCCTCGATCCCGCGCCGGCCCTGCTGAGCGGGGTCGGTCTGGGCGGGGCGGAGGGGATGGCGCTGGCCGTGGCCCAGGGCCGGCGGGTGCGCGTCTGGGACCCGCGGCGGGCCGACGGGTACACGCACGAGCACGAACACGAGGGGGCGGTACGGGCCCTGGTGGACCTCGCGGCGCCAGGGCGGTACGCGCTCTGCGACGACTCGGGGTACATCGGTTTCCGGGACGCCTCGACGGGCCGGGAGACGGCCGTCGCGTCCGCTCCGCCCGCGGGGCCCGTCGTCGCCCTGACCGCCCTGACCGTGGCGGGCCGGGCGGCGGTGGCGTCCGGGGGCAGCGACCACACCCTGCGGGTCTGGGACGCGCGGACGGGCGCGGCGGTCGGCGGCCCCCTGGAAGGCCACACCGCTCCTCCCGTGGCTCTGACCACCCTGCCGGGCACCTCGCGGGAACTCCCCGCCCCGGCCGGGCAGGAGCTCCTCGTCTCGGCCGGCGCGGACCACACCCTGCGGCGCTGGAAGCCGGGCGGCCCGGGCGTCGGCGCCGGGCGCGCGGTCCGGCGGCCCGTCACCGCGGCGGCGCTGTCCGGTCCGGGGTCCACCGCCGGGGCGCCGCTGATCGCCGTGGCCGACGAGTCCGGTACGGCGCTGTGGGACACCGGGACCGGTCGCCCGGTCCCCTTCCCGTCGGGCCACGCCCCGGTGACCGCCTTCGCCTCGGCGCGCGTCCGGGGCGAACCCGTGCTGGTGACCGCGCACAACGACGCCGGAATCCAGCTGTGGTCCCTGGACCGGGGTGCCCACGCCGCCCCCGCGCGGCTGGCCGGACTCCTCGGCCACAGCCTGCCGGTGCGGTCGATGGCCGCCTTCCCGCACGACGGGCGGACCCTGCTGGTCACCGGGGGCGCCGACGGCACCGTACGCCTGTGGGACCTCGACCGGGTGTGTGCGCTGGCCTGCCGGGAGGACCATCTGCTCAGCGTCCGGGACGTCACCGTGCTCGACACGGCACAGGGTCCGTGGATCGTCTCGGCGGGCACCGACGGGACCGTACGGCTCTGGGATCCGGTCACGCTGCGGCCCGTGGGAGCGCCGCTCCACTGCGAGCAGCGGGTCGTCAACGCCGTCGCCGCCGTGCCCGTCGACGAGCCGGACGGTGCCGAACTCGTCGCGTCCGGCGGGGAGGACGGCACGATCCGGCTCTGGGATCCCGGCACCGGTCGGCCGGTCGGGCGGCGGCTGGACATCGGCGACGGGCCGGTGGCCGCGCTGGCGTTCTTCCGGACCGCGACCGGCCGCCCCTGCCTCGCGGCGACGGGCCCCGGCGGAACCATCCACCTGTGGGACACCGACACCGGCTCGCACCTGCTGCGGATCGTGACGGGCAGCCCGCTCGGGACCCTCGACGCGCTCGACGCCCGGCAGCGGGGCGGCCCGCGCCCCGAGCACCCCGTCCTCCTCGCGGCCGGAGTCGCGGGCGTATGCATGTTCGACGTCCGAATGGAGGGGCGCTGATCCGGCGCCCGCCGGGCCGCCCAACGTGGGCGTGCGCCTCCCGTGTGCCCCAGCGCCCCCCTCTCGCGCCCCCGCCACGGCGTGGAACCGGGCATCCCGGGACGCTCGCTACGGGAGAATGATCGCCCGCATGTTCCGGCGGAACATGCGGGCGAGGGACACGTACAACCACCGGAACATACGGGCACGGGAACGTACGGGCACGGGAACGTACGGGCACGGGAACGTACGGGCACGGGAACCTGCGGGACACAGGGACGCGCGCCTCGTGCGGACCGCGCGGACCGCGCGGCACCTTCCGCACGGCACGGAGGCCGCGCGGGCCGTACGAACCCGGGCCCCTCGGCCCGCCGGGCGGCGCCCCGGCAGTGCGGCAGCGGCCGCAGACCATCGGCTCAGCAGCGAGGACCAGGATGAACAACAGCCCTTCGGCGGTGACCACAGCCCACTTACCGTCTCTCGTCCCCGCTCCGGAACGCGGAGTGTGGCGGCTGGGCAAGCGGGACCACCCCAAGGAGTACAACCGGCTCGAACCCGAGACCAGCCAGGGCTCCAGCGCGGGCCGCTTCAGCCTCGCCACCTACGGAATGCTGTACTGCGCCAGCGATCCGGCCGGCTGTTACGCCGAGGCGCTCGCGCCCTTCCGCGTCCACCCCAAGCTGCGCGGGCTCATCGGCCACGAGTGGGACGAGCGGCCCAGCCACATGAGGCTCGGCCATCTGGCCTCGGGCTGGCGCGAGGACCACATCCTGGTCCGGCTCGAACCCGCCAAGGACGCCCAGTTCCTCGACGTCGACGCCGAGGCCACCCGGGCCGTCCTCGCGCGCGAACTCCGGGGCGAGCTGGCGGCGTGGGACATCGAGCCCCCGCTCACCGACGTGCACATCCACGGGCGCGACCGCAGGCTCGCCCGGCAGATCGCGGCCTGGACGGTCGCCCAGCGCAACGACGCCGGCCACCGGCTGGCCCAGGGCATCGCCTACCGCTCCGGATACGGCGGGCGCACCTGCTGGGCCGTCTTCCACGACGTCGATCTCGTCGAGGCCGAGCGGCGCCCCATCCAGCCGGAGTCCCCCGAACTGCGCGCGGTCGCGGCGGAGTACGGCCTGCGTGTCTTCTGAACGGGGCCCGCGGATCTCCTGAACGGGGTCTTCGGGTCCGCCGAACGGCGCCGGCCCCCCGGGCGTTCGGCCGCACCCGCGTCGCCCGATCGAGCGGTGCTCCGTCCCGCACCCACCGGCGACGCCGGGGAAAGTCCCTGGTCAAACCCCTCGCACCACTTTCGAGGTGGGATTTCACAGGGGATTGAAGGGGGGAAAACGGTGGAGTGAGAGACCCTCAGACGGGTAGACTTCCTTCAACACAACTGAGGAGACGCCATGTTGACACCCTGTATGTCACCCCTCGCGCCATCCCGTGTCTTACCCGTTTCATGACCGCCAGGAAGCGAGGAATCATGCAGCCACTGCGAGAGTCCGCGGTCAAGACGGTCACCACGAGCGTCACCGACACGGTCACCGAGACCACCGCGCACGCCAACACGGTCCAGAAGTCGATCGCCGACATAGCGCGCTTCCTCCAGGACAACTTCGGGCAGAAACTCACCGCGTTCATCGCCGGTATCGAGGACCCGAAGCAGGTCGGCAAGTGGTCCAACGCCCAGAACAGCCCGAGAATCGACTCCGAGCTGCGCCTGAGGGCGGCCTACCAGGTGTTCCAGATCATCGAGCTCCAGGAGAACTGCCACACGGCACGCGCCTGGATGATCGGCATGAATCCGCAGCTGGAGGACGACTCACCGCTGCAGGCCATCGCCGAGGACCGGCACAAGGACGTCATGGCGGCGGCCCGCTCGTATGTCAAGGGCGATCTCTGACGCGCCCCACGGGCTTGCTTGCATATGCAAGGATCTCGCGCCTATCTTGACGCGCATGCAGTCCTACACCATCGGTCAGGCGGCCCGGCTGCTCGGCGTGAGCCCGGACACCGCACGGCGGTGGGCGGACGCCGGGCGGATGGCGACGCACCGGGACGAGGGCGGGCGGCGGCTGATCGACGGGCGGGATCTGGCCGCGTTCTCCGTCGAGCTCGCCAAGGGCGGCAGCGGTGAGGAGGACGCCTCCTACACCTCCGTGCGCAACGCGTTCCCGGGCATCGTCACCGCCGTGAAGCTCGGCGACGTGGCGGCCCAGGTGGAGATCCAGGCCGGACCGCACCGGCTGGTCTCCCTGCTGACCCGGGAGGCCGTGGAGGAACTCGGCCTCGAGGTCGGCATGGAGGCCACCGCCCGCGTGAAGTCGACGAACGTGCACATCGACCGGGTCTGAACGGGCGGCGGCCGTCCACTCCATCAGTGGGTGCCCGTGTACGGGTCAGCGCGTGACGGAGTACGAGTGCGCCCCCGTCCCCGCCAGGGCACCCCCGTCGACGATCAGGTACTCGTCCCGGATCGGGGTCCCGTCGAGCCAGGACTCCAGGATCTCCCGGGTGCCCGCCGCATAGCGGGCCTGCGCGGACAGCGACGAACCCGAGATGTGCGGGGTCATGCCGTGGTGCGGCATGGTGCGCCAGGGGTGGTCGGCCGGTGCGGGCTGCGGGTACCAGACGTCACCCGCGTATCCCGCCAACTGCCCGCTGCGCAGCGCCCGGTCGACCGCGTCCCGGTCCACGATCCGGGCCCGCGCCGTGTTGATGAGATAGGCGCCGCGCTTCATCGTGGCGAGCAGCTCGTCGCCGAACAGGCCCTCCGTCTCCGGGTGCAGCGGCGCGTTGATGGTGACGACGTCACAGTGCGGCGCCATCTCGGCGGCCGTGGCGTGGAAGGTCAGCCCGAGCTCCCGCTCCAGCTCCGCCGGCAGCCGGTGCCGGTCCGTGTAGTGCAGCTTCACGTCGAAGGGGGCGAGGCGGCGCAGCACCGCGAGGCCGATGCGACCGGCGGCGACCGTACCGACGTGCATGCCCTCCAGGTCGTACGAACGGGCCACGCAGTCCGCGATGTTCCAGCCGCCGTCCAGGACGACCTGGTGGGAGGGGAGGTAGTTGCGGACGAGGGAGAGCGTCATCATCACCACGTGTTCGGCGACGCTGATGCTGTTGCAGTACGTCACCTCGGCGACCGTGACACCGTGCGCGATGGCCGCGTCGAGGTCGACGTGGTCGGAGCCGATGCCCGCCGTGATCGCCAGCTTCAGGTTCTTCGCGGCGGCGATCCGCTCGGGGGTCAGATAGGCGGGCCAGAACGGCTGCGAGATGACGACGTCGGCGTCCGGCAGCTCCCGGTCGAAGAGGGAACGGTCACCGTCCTTGTCGGAGGTGACGACCAGGGTGTGCCCGCGTTCCTCCAGGAAGCGGCGCAGACCGAGTTCGCCGCTCACGCTGCCGAGGAGGTGACCGGGGGTGAAGTCGTTCGCCTTCGGGGTGGGCGTGGTCTGACCGCCGGGGTAGTGGTCGATGACGGGGAGATCGTCGCGGGCGTATGTCGTGGGGTATCCGTCGGTCGGGTCGTCGTACAGCACGCAGAGCACCTTGGCCATGACGCGGCTCTCCTCAACTCCGTTGATCACGGGCTCCGTTGAACGGACGGTGCTGTCACGATCCTCGGAGCCGATCGCGCTGGTCAAAGCGAACGTCGCTATGCCCGGATAGACGGCGGCTATCAACGCGCCCTCAACCGCGCCCGCCCAGATAGGTGTGGAGCAGCGCGTCCAGCGCGTCCCTCACCCGCGCCTCCCGCGCCACCGTGAACAGCGCCTCCGCGAGGACGGAGGGAGGATCGTCCCGCGCCACGACGAGCCCCACCCTCGGCCCGTGCGCGGGCCCCTCCAGCGGAACCACCCGCATTCCCTCCGGCACCCCGAACATGTGCAGCCAGGCATGGGAGATCACGCTGGACCAGCGGCCACTGGGCAGATGCGCGTACAGCCCGGCGACACTGTCCGACTCGATCGCCGGGGTCGCCTTCGCGCCGTCCGCCGTGAAGCACTCGTCGATGATCCGCCGGTTGCGCATGCGGGGACTCAGCAGGCACAGGGGCAGGGCGGCCGCGTGCGCCCAGCGGGCGGTCGTCGCCGCGCCGAGCGGACCCGTCACCGGGGTGAGGAGCACATACCGCTCCTCGTACAGCGGGAAGCGGCGTACGTGACGGAGCTCTTCGTCGTCGAGATACGTCATCGCCGCGTCGAGCTCGAACTCGGCGAGCCCCTGGGTGATCTCGGCCGACGACAGGGACTCCAGGCCGACGCGGGCCCCCGGGTGGCGTTCGCAGAACGGGGTGGTGAGGAGGGAGGCGGCGGGCAGCGCGGTGGGGACGATGCCCAGGCGCAGGGTGCCGGTCAGACCGCCGCGCAGCGCCGACAACTCCTGGTGCAGGGCGTCGCGTTCGGCGAGGATGCGGTGCGCCCAGGCGAGTACCACCTCCCCCTCCGGGGTCAGCCCCTCGTACCGTCTGCCCCGGCGCACGATCGGCACGTCCAGCTCGTGTTCGAGACGGCGGATCGCGGCGGACAACGAGGGCTGCGAGACGAAGCAGGCGGCCGCCGCACGGGCGAAGTGCCGCTCCCTGGCCAGCGCGACCAGGTACTCCAGCTGACGCAGCAGCATCCACGACCTCCCCGGCGGGTCAGGCTCGCAGACGCGTGTGTGTGGCGTCCATGCCCCGCCCGGCTACGTCCACGACGGGTAGCGCCCGTCCACGCGGATCGCGTTGATGCCGCTGATGTGCCGGGCGCCGCAGCGGTCCTGCGGCAGCACGAGCTGGGGGCCCGCCCGGTCCAACGGGGTGTCGTCGATGCCGACCGCGAGGAGGACCGGGGCGTGCCCGAAGTCCGGGTCGATCTCGGCCCAGGTGAGGAGCGCGTGGTGGCCGTCGGCCCCGGCCACCGCGATGAGGAAGCGCAGCCGGTCCTTGCGGCGGGCGGGGTCGAATCCCGGTCCGGCGTCGTGCAGGACGTCATGCAGCAGGGGCCCCTCGAAGCGGTGGTGCTGTACGCCGCTGGTGGCGCACTCGAAGCTGACCCGGGCCCGGTGCTGGGGCCAGGCCAACAGGTCGGGCACGGTCAGCCGGACCGGGCGGGCGAGGTCTCCGGTCAGGGCGACCGACGCGAGCGAGTGAGCCGGCGGCTGAGTCAGGGACTGCCCCACTGGGCACCACCTCCCGAATGTCCGTACCCAGGAGGCGGTCCCGTACAAACGCACATGCGTACACCCCGGCAACGATCGTGCAGCTCATGCGATGCGACAGGAGACTTCCGGCTTGCATCTGCGGAAGTATGATCGGCGTAAGCATGCCTGAGGCTTCCGAGGGAGTAGACCCGTGATGACCCGATCCACGCGCCGGACCCGCACCCGCACTCTGCGCGTGGCCGGCGTCGGTGCCGCCGCGCTGCTGGCCCTGAGTGCCTGCTCGTCCTCCGACTCCGGCTCCTCCGCCGACTCCTCCCCGAAGTCGGACACCTCGGCCTCCTCCTCGCCGAAGCTCTCCGGCACGGTGACCGTGTTCGCCGCCGCCTCGCTCAAGGAGAGCTTCACGGCCCTGGGCAAGGAGTTCGAGAAGGCCAACCCGGGCACGAAGGTCACCTTCAACTTCGGCGGCAGCGACACGCTCGCCGCCAGCATCACCGGGGGCGCCCCGGCCGACGTGTTCGCCGCGGCCAGCCCCAAGACGATGGCGATCGTGACGGACAAGAAGGACGCCGCGACCACGCCCGCGACCTTCGTGCGCAACCAGCTGGAGATCGCGACCCTGCCCGGCAACCCCGACAAGGTCGCCTCCCTGAAGGACCTCACGAAGTCCGGCCTCAAGGTCGTACTCTGCGACAAGACGGTGCCGTGCGGCGCCGCCGCGCAGAAGGCGCTGGACGCGAGCAAGCTGAAGCTCACCCCGGCCTCCTACGAACAGGACGTCAAGAGCGCCCTGACGAAGGTGGAGCTGAAGGAGGCCGACGCCGCCGTCGTCTACAAGACCGATGTGAAGGCGGCGGGTGACAAGGTGGAGGGCGTGGAGTTCCCCGAGTCGGCCAAGGCCATCAACGACTACCCGATCGCCCTGCTCAAGGACGCGCCCAACGCGGAGGCGGCGAAGGCGTTCATCGCGCTCGTGCAGTCCGCCGAGGGCCAGAAGGTGCTCACCGCCGCGGGGTTCCTGCAGCCGTGACCGAGCTGGACGCCTCCGACGCCGCGGCCGACACCCTCACCGGTGGGCCGCGGCGCCGGCGCGTCCGGACGGGCGGCCGGCCGGCCGGGGTGCCCCTCCCCCTCCTCCTCCCCGCCCTGGTCGGCCTGGCCTTCCTCCTGCTCCCCCTGCTCGCCCTGCTCCTACGAGCCCCCTGGCGGGACCTCCCGAACCAGCTGACCAGTACGGAGGTCTGGCAGGCGCTCCAGCTGTCCCTGGTCTGCGCCACGGCGGCGACCGGGGTGAGCCTGGTGCTGGGCGTGCCGCTGGCCTGGCTCCTCGCCCGTACGGACTTCCCCGGCCGGGGCTTCGTACGGGCCCTGGTGACACTGCCCCTCGTGCTGCCTCCGGTCGTGGGCGGTGTGGCGCTGCTGCTGGCGCTCGGACGCAACGGCGTCGTCGGGCAGTGGCTTGACTCGTGGTTCGGGATCACGCTGCCGTTCACCACGGCGGGCGTCGTCGTCGCGGAGGCGTTCGTGGCGATGCCGTTCCTCGTCATCAGCGTGGAGGGCACGCTCCGGGCAGCCGATCCGCGCTACGAGGAGGCCGCCGCGACGCTCGGCGCCTCCCGGTTCACCGCGTTCCGCCGGGTCACCCTGCCGTTGATCGCGCCCGGGATCGCCGCCGGTGCCGTACTGGCGTGGGCGCGCGCCCTGGGCGAGTTCGGGGCGACGATCACCTTCGCCGGCAACTTCCCCGGCCGCACCCAGACCATGCCGCTCGCCGTCTACCTGGCCCTCCAGAACGACCCGGACGCCGCGATCGCCCTGAGCCTGGTCCTGCTGGCGGTGTCGATCGCGGTCCTGGCGGGCCTCAGGGACCGCTGGACGGCGGCGCCGTCATGACGGACCCGACGCTTCCCCCGGGTAAGCCCTCCGCCTCCGGCAAAGGCCTCGACGCCCACCTGGTCGTCCACCGCGACGCCTTCCGTCTCGACATCGCCCTGACCGCCGCGCCCGGTGACGTCGTCGCGCTGCTCGGGCCGAACGGGGCGGGCAAGAGCACGGCGCTGCGGGCGCTGGCGGGGCTCACGCCGTTGTCCGACGGCGGCCGGATCCGGCTGGACGGCGCGGACCTGGGACGCACGCCGCCCGAGGCCCGCCCGGTCGGCGTCGTCTTCCAGGACTATCTGCTCTTCCCGCACCTGTCCGCCCTCGACAACGTGGCGTTCGGGCCGCGCTGCCAGGGCGTACCGAAGGCGGCGGCGCGGGAGCGGGCCGCGCGGTGGCTGGAGCGGATGGGGCTGGCCGAGCACGCGGCCGCCAAGCCGCGCCGGCTGTCCGGCGGACAGGCGCAGCGCGTCGCGCTCGCCCGCGCGCTGGCCACCCAGCCCCGGCTGCTCCTGCTCGACGAGCCGCTCGCCGCGCTGGACGCCCGCACCCGCCTCGATGTGCGCTCCCAACTCCGGCGCCACCTCAGCGACTTCGAGGCCGTCGCCATACTCGTGACGCACGACCCGCTGGACGCGATGGTGCTCGCCGACCGGCTGGTCGTCGTCGAACACGGCCAGGTGGTCCAGGAGGGGACACCGTCGGACATCGCCCGCCACCCGCGCACGGACTACATCGCCCAGCTCGTCGGCCTCAACCTCTACCGGGGCGCGGCCGAGGGCCACACCGTACGGCTCGACACGGGTCCGGCGATCACCACGACCGAGGACCTGGCCGGTCCCGTCTTCGTGGCGTTCCCGCCCAGTGCCGTCACGCTGTACCGCGACCGTCCGACCGGCTCCAGCGCGCGCAACCTGTGGCGGTGCGAGGTCGCGGGCCTGGAGACGCACGGCGACCAGATCCGCGCGGACCTCACCGGAGAGCTCGCGCTCGCCGCGGACCTGACGACGGTCGCCGCGGCCGAGCTCGACCTGCACACCGGGGCGCCGGTCTGGGCGACGGTGAAGGCCACCCAGACGCACGCGTATCCGGCCTGAGGAGGGGGAGGGGTCACTCCTCCTTGGGTGCGGCGTCCGCGCGGACCATCACGCAGTCGAACTCGACGACCCGGCCGGTGCTCTCCTCGCGCGTCACCGGGTACATCCCCGAGATCTCGAACCCGCTGCCCTCGTACGTGGCGATCGACTCGCTCATCCGGGGGCTGCCCTCGTAGAGCCGCAGGGCCGCGACCTCCGACTGCATGCCCACGAAGTCCGCGATCCGCTCACCGGCCCCCGCGAACACCTCCAGGTCGTAGCCCTGGGTGTCCATCTTCAGATACGGCCGGGGGTCGGCGATGCCGTCGAGCGCCTTCTCCAGCATCCCGTCGAGGCGCCGGATCTCGATCTCCTCGGTGTTGGTCTTCGCGAACCGGAGGTAGCGGTCCTTGCCGTAGTCGCTGGGCGGGAGAAGGGAGTTCATGGTGTTCCAGCCCACGTGGATGGACTGGGCGGAGTCCTCCCGGCCGAGCCCGACGTTGTACACCCACCAGTCGTCGTCCTTCTTCGCGGCGCGCTCCAGCTTCTCGAAGGCGTCCTTGGTGGGTTCGAAGGAGACGATCCGGCCGGTGTAGCCGAGCTTGCGCAGCCGCCGCCCGTACTGGCCGGAGTTGGCGCCCACGTCGAAGACACAGTTGACCTGGTACTTCTCCAGCAGGGCCGTAACGTGCTGGGTGCACAGATACTCGGCGGCGGCCAGCTGGAAACGGCGTTCGTCGGCCGCCGAGGCCGTCTCGTCGACGAGCAGCCGCCCACCGGACTCGCCGAAGGAGACACTGCCCCAGACGTCACCCGGCGCCGAGGGCTCCCGGGCGACCACCCACATGTCCGCCTTCGCCTCCGCGCCCACCGGTGTGACCACGTACTGTCCGCTGCCGCGGGTGATCAGATCGGCGGCGCGCCCCAAGGGGACACGGGTACGTTTGCCGCGCCGGTAGACCACCGCCGCACCCGAACCGAGATCAAGAACCCGCACCCCGATCCGGGGCAGCAGACCGAGCATTCTTCTGTAAAGGGTCGGCATCTCCACACCCTTTCAGACTCCTGTGGGACGCGGGAGTGGTCGGAGAACTTTCGAGCGGAAGGACGGAAAGTGAACACGAGCACAACCGATCCGGAGAAACCGGCGACGGCCGCCGCACTGGGCATGCTGAGGCATCCCGAGGGCGGCTGGTTCGTGGAGACGTGGAGGGCGGCGCGGGACTTCCACCCCGACGGCTACCCGGGTCCCCGGGCCGCCGCCACCGCCATCTACTTCCTGCTGTCCCCCGGGGAGACCAGCGCCTGGCACACGGTCCGCTCCGACGAACTGTGGCTGTGGCACCGCGGCGGCCCCCTCGACCTGCTCCTCGGCGGCGACGGCGAAGCCCCGGACGCGGAGCCGGCGGTCCTGCGTCTGGGCCCCGCCCTGGAAAGCGGCGAGCGCCCGCAGATCCTGGTCCCCGGCCACGTCTGGCAGTCCGCCCGCCCGGCCGGCGACCAGGAAGTCCTGGTCAGCTGTGTGGTGGCCCCCGGCTTCGACTACGCGGACTTCCGCCTCCTCGGCAACGGGCCGTGAACCACCGGCGACTCTGCCGTGAACCACCAGCAACTCTGTACATCCTTAGCGGCTTTGTGACCTCCGCCCCTGGTTGCCGATCGCCGGGGGCGGGCATCACCCGAGGGCAGGACCGGCCGCGCACTGTTTCGCGCGGGTCCCGGCCGGCGGGGGTCCGGTCGCCGGGAACCGGTTGTCCTGGGAGGGGAAGTGAGGTTGTCATGCGTGCGCAGCAGCGCGCCGTCCGACTGACCGCCCGCGTGGAGTACACACTGCCGCGCGCGGCCGTTTCGGCAGGCAGGGCCCGCAGGTTGACCTCGGCGTTCCTGACCCGTCCGCGTCCGCGGACGGCGGCGCCGACCGCCGACCAGGTCGACGACGCCACCCTCATCGCTTCGGAGCTCGTCGCCAACGCCGTCCGGCACGGCCGTACGGGCTGCCGGCTGCGGTTGCAGCTGGGACAGGGCGGCGAAGTGACCGTCGAGGTCCATGACGACAGCCCCGGCCGCCCCCGGGTCGGCCTGGTGGACACCGACGCCGAAAGCGGCCGCGGCCTCGCGATGGTCCAGCAGCTCGCCCACCGCTTCGAGGTCGTCAACACGGGCGTCGGCGGAAAGACCGTCCGGGCGATCCTGGCGGTGTAGCCCCGCCCGCCTCACCCGGGAGAGTGACCCGGGGCGAACCGTCCAGCGGAGTCGACCGGTGGAGAGCCCGCCCGCAGGTAGAGACAAGCATGCGCTTCTCTCCTCACGAGCCTCACGTGCCGCAACCGCCGCGCGCGCCGGGCAAGCCGCGCGCGCCACGCGAGCCGCGCAAGAAGTTCCGGGTGGCGGCAGTCGCGACGGCGCTGGCGGGCGCCCTGACCGCCCTCCTGCTGCTCTCCGGCAACAAGGGCGCGGCCCCGCACGCGGTCTCGGTGGACGAGGCCGAGCGCATGGCACTGGCCCGGTTCCGCGCGTACGAGGCGAGTCCTGCGGAGGTGATGGTGCGGCTGCCCGCGGCGGAGCCGGAGGACGGGACGATCACGGTGCGTGCGGTGGTCGACCACCATGTGCACCGGGCCGTGGGCGCGTACGAGATCGTCGACGACACCCGGACCGTGCAGGGCCTGCTCGCCTGGGACCTGGAGGACATCGCCGTGGCCCGGCCGCCGACCGCCGCGCCCGGCGCCGAACCCGGCCGGACGACGGCCGGGCCCCCCGCCCCGGACATCGTGACGAGCGCCGCGCAGGCCGTCCGCAGGGCCGGCACCCTCAAGCGCGAGGAGTGGACCCGCCGCCCCTACTCCACGGCGCCTCTGGACCGAGCCCTGCGTCTGGTGGTGTCCGTGGCCGCGGACCGGCCCGACAACGCGGCGCTCCTCGCCCGTTCGGGTCCGCTGTGGCTGCGCGACGAACGCCTGGACGGCCACGGTTACGGCGTCTTCTCCGGCCCGAGCACCGGCCCGAGCACCTCCGCGAGCCCCGTCGACGACTCGGCTCTCACCTACTGGATCGACACCGCCGGCGATCTCCGCCGCGTCACGGAGCGGATGTCGCCGGGCCACTACGCGACGGTGGACTTCGTGGCGACGAGGGTGCGGACGGGCGTCCCCGGCGCCCCGTGGACGAAGGGCTGAGGAGACCTTCATCGACTGCGCCGCTCCGGCCGGTCCGGAAAAAGGCCCGGGGTTGCTGGGCCGAACGGGGTGTTACGCGGTCTCGGCCCAGCTGGGGACGGTGGAGCGGGCCGGAGTGACGGCCGGACGGCAGACGAAACCCAGACGGGTGAGGGCGCGGGCGACCTCGACCTCGGTGAAGTCGCGGCGGTCCTGCTTGGTGATGACCTCCCCGACCTGCTTGACGGGGTAGGTGTGCGGGCCGATGACCACGGACGCGCTGGTGACGGGTTCGGGCTCGCGGCCCGCCATCGAGTGCTCGACCTCACTCTTGATGAGGTCGAAGGGGAAACGGGCGATCACACAACGCATGGTGTCTCCGCGGGATGAAGTTTCACGGCGCCGGAAGGTGGGCACGGCGGACCGGAAAGTGGGCACAGCGGCCAGAAAATTCGCCGGAAATTCAATCCGGAACGACCGGGAACGGCGGGGGCTGAACCGGGGCCGAACCGGACGGGAGAAAAAAAGCAGGTGGCCGGGGCCCGCACCTCATGGTGCAGGTCCCGGCCACCTGTAAGCGTCGGCCGACTCAGAAGTCAGGCGTCAGCGGGTCCCGGACTAGGCGGGGACGATGTTCTCCGCCTGCGGGCCCTTCTGGCCCTGCGTGACGTCGAAGGTCACCTTCTGGCCTTCCTGGAGCTCACGGAAGCCCTGGGTGGCGATGTTCGAGTAGTGGGCGAAGACGTCGGCGCCGCCGCCGTCCTGCTCGATGAAGCCGAAGCCCTTTTCCGCGTTGAACCACTTCACGGTGCCAGTAGCCATGTCAAATCTCCTTCGGGGCAAAGCTCGAGGACCCACACTGTGCGGGTCCGCGTCGCCGCAATGATTGCCCCATCCGGAAAAACTTCCGGATAATTCAGAAGCGACCGACCGGTACGGACCGGAAAGTACGCTCCAAGACTTTGGGAACCACAACTGCAACTGATATCGACACTAGCACGTGCGGCTCCCGGAGGGCGGCGCACTATCTCACCCCACCCCGGGGAATAAAAAAACCGCCCGGACGGCGGCCCATTTTCTACCACGGTCATGACAGATATGCGCCCGCAGAGCCTCGCCGGGGCGGTCCTGTGGGCGGGGGCGGTGCGGGCAGGGGCGGGGTGATCGGCCGGGCCGCTCACCCGGACGGACCGGTACGGCTGGTGAGCCGCGGGGCACGGTGGTGGCGTGGGAGGGACAGTCGCGCGTCCGCCCCCTGGAGGCCCCCGCCATGAAGGTTCCGAACGGTCCGACCGCTCCGAACGGTCCGTACCGTCTCCTCGCCCGCGCCCTGACCGCGGGCGTCCTGGTGTCGGCGTCCGCGTGTTCGTTGCCCGGCGTCGTGAGCCCCGCGGACGCGCCGCCCATCGTGCCGCCCGCCACCTCCACGGCCCCCTCCCTCACCGACGCCCAGGCCTCGGCCGCGCTGATCACCCAGGGCGAGCTGGGCGGTCGCTGGTCCGCGACGCAGGGCGGGGCGACGTGGCGGGACGGGCTCCTCAAGACCAGGACGGACGCGCCGGACTGTCAGCGACTGCTCGACGGTCTGTACGCCGAGGATCTGCTGGGCGAGCCGACGGGGGCCCGGGCCGTCGTGGGCCTCGACGAGAGCGGGAACGCCGCGCAACTGCGCTACCAGGTCGCCGCGTACGCCGCTCCTTCGGAGGTGGACGCCAAGCTGGCCTGGTTGCGGACGCTGCCCTCGAAGTGCGGGCAGTTCACGTCCACGGACGTGCGGGGTGGGCGGCTCAACGTGACGGTCGTGCCGGCGGTGTTGCCCGGGGTGGGCGATGCGCGGGAGGGGCTGCGGCTGACGATGAGCGGGGCGTCGGCCGCCGACGCGGCTGACGGTTCCGGGGCGGCGCCGATGCTGACGCTGGACTTCGCCGCCGTGCGGGTCGGGGACCGGGCGGTCTCCCTCACCAACGGCGGGCTCGGCGGGGCGGCACAGGACTCCACGCAGCAGGCCGTCCAAGTCGGTACGCAACGACTTCAGGACGTTCTGGCGGGCCGGCCGCCCACCACGGCGCCGGCCACGCCCACCGTCGCGCCGGCCGACCCCACCACCGCGCCGGGCCGCCCCCTCACCGGCAGGCCCACCGAACCCCGCACCGAGAGCCCCGCTGACACCGACAGCACCACGACCGACACGGCCGACACCACCGACACCACCGACAACGCCCAGGAGGGCTGACCCCGGGTCCCGGCACCAGGACGGGGCTCCGCCCCGATCCCCGGCCCACCCGAAGCGCCCTGCCCGCAGGCCCGTGCGGGCTGGGCGCGCAGTTCCCCGCGCCCCTTGAGGCGCGGCCCCGCCCCGAACACCCCGCCCACCCGAAGCGCCCTGCCCGCAGGCCCGTGCGGGCTGGGCGCGCAGTTCCCCGCGCCCCTGATCCCTGGCCGGCGCTGAGGGTTCTGGATCGTTCGGTGTTTGAGGGCGGGCGCGGGGGTGGTCAGGTCAGTTGGTCGACCGCGTCCTTCGCCTCCTTGAGGCCCGCGCCCGTGGCCTCGCGGTACGCCTTGATCGCCTGGATCTTCCTGCCGTCGCGGGCGAGCGCGGCGATCTGTTCGAGCTCCGGGTCGGCCTCCGCCAGGCCCAGGTGGTCGAGGATCCGGTCGAGCTTCTTCTCGACGCGGGCGATTCTGCGGTCGTTGCGGCTCAGTCTGCTTTCCAGGCCCGCGTAGGCCGCGAAGACGATCATGGCGAGGACGAAGAAGCCGAGTGTTCCCATGGAGTCAGATCCTAGGGAAGCGCGTCCCCCGGACTCCCGCTCGGGGCAACAACGGGCACCTACCCGGCCGGTACCGCCATCATGGAAGGCGTTGCGGTCACTGACGGCGTGGGCGTGGCGGCGGTCCGAGCGGGATCGGTCGCGGCGCCGCCGCCGGTGCCGCCCGGCAGGACCGCGCCCTCGGTCGCCGACGGCGGCAGGTCCACCGCCGGGGTCGGGGAGGCCGCGCCCCTTATCTCGATCACCGCGCCCAGCGCCAACTTCTCGTACAGCCACTGCGCGTCCGTGCTGCGCAGGCCGATCCAGCCGGTCGTGACGTCGTAGTTCCCGGGGGCCTTCTCGTCGTTGATGAGGGCTGCGACGAAGTTCTTCGTCCCGTCGGCGGCACGCAGATCGATCACCCAGGCCACTTTCTCCACGTACTTGCCCGAGAACGCACCCAGCGCCCTGGCGCTGTCCTTCGCGACGACCGTCATCCGTCCGGCGGCCGTGGGGTAGCGGACGGAACCGGAGGAGATCGGCAGCTCGCGGCCCGCGACCGTCAGCACGCGCCGCGAGAGGTCGACGGTGGCGACGGGCGCGTCCGGGGAGGGGCTGCTGGGCGGGGCGGTGGGACTCGCGGCCGGGGAGGGGCGATCCTCGCGGCCGCCGCCGGTCAGGTTCAGGGCCAGGACCAGGGCCAGGCTCGCGGCGGCGCAGGCACCGGCGACGGTCACGGCGGTCCATCGAAAACGCCGGCGCCTGCGGCGTACGGCCCGCAGCCGGATCTCGGCGCCGGACACCGACGGGGGAGTCTCGGCGTCCTGGGCCAACTCTCGCAGGCCGGAGGCGAGTTCATCGGACACGGTCGTCCTCCCTCTTCCCCTCGTCCGTCGGATTCAGCGAGCGCGCGGAGCCCGGCGAGTCCGGGGAGCCCACGGAACCCGCGGACGGCTTCCTCCTGTCCGCGCTCTTCTTGCCCCCGTCGACGGTCTCCCACTCGTCCGCCGTCGCCAGCGTCTGCGCCAGCGCCGCCCGGCCCCGGGACAGCCGGGCCTTCACCGTGCCCACGGGGGCACCGGTTTCGGAGGCTACCTGCTCGACACTGAGGTCGCACAGATGGTGCAGGACCAGCGCCCTCCGCTGCGCCTCGGGCAGCGTGCGCAACGCGTCGACCAGCGCGGTGCGCTCGGGGTCGGGGCCCGGCGTGTGCTCGGGCGGCGGGGTGCGGCGGACGAGTTCCAGCCAGCGGCGCGCGCGGCGCCAGCGGCTCACCGCGAGCCGCATCGCCACGGTCCGTATCCACGCCTCCGGCGCCCCTTCGGCGAGGAAATCCCTCCGCCGGTCCCAGGCGCGGACGAACGCCTCCTGGACGACGTCCTGCGCCTCGCCGTGGTCCCCGGTGAACGCGTACAGCTGGCCGGTCAGCCGGGGGAACGCGGCGGCGTAGAACGCGTCGAACTCTTCCTCGGTCATGCCCCCCGTCTCTTCCCCGGTCGTGCCCCCGCCGAAGACTTCGGAATTTCAACTGCCCCGTGCAACCCGGCGGTCCGTGCCGTGCGTACAGGTCTCGTACGCCGCACATCGAAACACACCGCAGGGGGATCAGGATGACCAGGAGAGCCAGGAGCCGTCGTATCGCGGCCGGCTGGACGGCGGCCGCCCTGTGCGCGCTCGCGCTCGCCGGCTGCTCGAAGGGGGCGGTGACGGGGGGCGCGGGCACCGAGGTGGACACGGCGGCCAAGCCGGACACGACGGCCGGTCGGAAGCCGGCCACCCGGCCCGTCGAGACCGCACCCCTCGCGAAGCTGACCGGCGCGCACATCAACATCGCCGACGGGCAGACCGTGGGCGTCGGCATGCCGATATCCGTGACCTTCGACCACGCGATACCGGTCGGTGAACGGGCCGAGGTGGAGCGGCAGTTGAAGGTCGACGCCGACGTCGAGGGCTCCTGGAGCTGGGTGAAGGACCGCGATCTGCCGGAGGGGCAGCGGGTGGACTTCCGGCCGCGCGCGTACTGGAGCCCTGGCACCAAGGTCACGGTAAGGGCGGGCTCGGGCATCACCCGGCGCTTCACCGTGGGCCGTTCGCTCGTCGCCACGGTCGATGTGCGCACGCACCTGATGAGAGTCGTCAAGGACGGGCAGACCCGGAACGTGCCCATCACCGCGGGCGCCCCGGGCATGGACACCTGGAACGGCACGATGGTCGTCTCCGACAAGGCGGCCAAGGTCTTCATGAACTCGCGGACCGTCGGCTACGGCGACGCCTACGCGGGCTATTACTACTACGCCGTCCACCTCACCACCTCCGGGACCTACCTCCACCAGAACCCGAAGGCCAATACGTACGCCGGGCACCAGAACGTCACCCACGGGTGCGTCGGACTCGCGACGGACGGCACCGCCAAGAAGTTCTACGACGAGGTCATCCCCGGCGACGTCATCACCGTCGTCGGCTCCAAGGACACGGTGGCCGTGGGCAACGGCTACGGCGACTGGAACGCGGACTGGGCCCAGTGGCGGGCCGGCAGCGCGCTGAAGTGAGCGTGCGGGCGGGGGAGCCGGGTGTTCAGGTCCCGGCTCCCCCGCCCGCCCGCACCCCCCACGTACCCGACTCCGAGGGACCGCAGGCCGTGCCCCACACCTCCTCCCCCGCCTCCTCCGACGCCGCGCCTGCCGGGAACGGCGAGTTCGCCCCGTACGCCACCGCGGCCTGGCCGCGTCTGGTCCGCACCGCGCACCTGCTCACCGGCGACCTTCACGAAGCCGAGGATCTCGTGCGGACCACACTCGCCCGGGTGCGTGCCCGCTGGCGGCGCATCCCGCGCGACGACGTCGACTTCTACGTACGGCGCCGACTGGTCAGAACCCACCTCGGCCGGACGCGGAGGAGACGCGCCGCCCGTCTGCTGACGCCGCTCCTGCCCGAGCGGGCGCGCCGGGCCCTACCGGATCCCGCGAGGGCCGCCGGCCGGCGGGACGCGTTCGGCCGGGCGCTGGCCGCGCTGCCCGCGCGGCGGCGGGTCGTGGTGGTGCTGCGCCACTGGGAGGGCCTCGGCGAGGCCGAGATCGCGCAGCTGCTCGGCTGCTCGGCCGGCACGGTCAGGGCGCATGCCCGGCGCGCTCTCGCGGCCCTGCGCGCCCGTCCCGCCCTCGCCGCCCGCCTCGCCGCCCCCTCCGCCGCCCCGTCCCCCGCTCGCCGACACCCCGTCTCCGGAGCCCGCTCATGAAACGTCACCGCAAGTTCCCGCGTCCCTCGGCCGAGTCCGGGCGGCTGCGCGAGGTGTTCGCCGAAGCCGCCTACGACGTCACCCCCTCGGCCGTGCCGCTGGCCGCCATCGAGCGCGCGGGCCGACGGCGCGGACGGCGTCGTACGGCCGCGGTGGCGGGGTCCGCGTGCGCGCTGCTCGTGGTCCCGCTGGCCGTGGTCGCCCTGCGCGCGGCCGTGAACCCGGGGTCGGGCGACGAGCGGGGGACGGCCCCCTCCGCCACGCCCATGGCCACGGTGCGGGTGGTGACCGCCGGCGAACGGGTCGAGGTCGCGCACGGCATCAAGATCTGGCTCACCGAGGACGGCGCGCACTGGTCCTCGGCCGCCGGCTCCGGGCCGCTGTTCAGCAGCGTGAAGGACGGCGCCGACAAGCCCGGCGTCACCGTCCAGCAAGAGGGTGCGGGGGACTGGGGGTACTTCCTCTCCGGTGTCTACCGCGGCGGGCGCGAGGCGGCGCGGGTCGAGATCGAGACCACCGCGGGCCGGGTAGCGGGCACGGCCCTCACCCTCGCGGGCGGACCGCACTGGGGAGTCTGGTACGCGATGGTGAGCACGCCGAAGCCGGTCGCGCCCGGCAGGCCCGTCGATGTGACCAGGAGAGTCACGGTGTACGACGCGGCGGGCGGGGTGACAGCGAGCACGGGGGCCGGCCGGTGAACGCCGCGGACGTGGACACGGGCACGGACGGCGTCGGCACCGGCGTCGCCGTGGCGGCCGATGACCAGGGCAGGGGCAGGGGCGGGGGCCCCGGCCGCGGGCCCGGCGGCGGACGCCACGGCGCCGGTGGGCGAGGCCGTCTCGTCGCGGGCCTGCGACGCAGGCTCGTCAAGCGGCGGATCCGTATCCGTCGCACCCGCGGGCGCCGGCTGCGCCGCGCGATCGTCGTGCTGCTCACGCTCCTCGCGAACCTCGTCGGCGCGGCCGTGGTGGCGTACCACCTGACGAAGATCCCCGAGCCGCATCCGGAGACGGCCATGCAGAGCACGGTCTTCGTCGACGACCACGGCGACTACCTGGGCCGGCGCGGCCCCGTGGACCGGCAGGAGATCCCGCTCTCGCAGGTCCCCCGCTATGTGCAGGAGGCGGTGATCGCGGCGGAGAACCGGTCCTTCCGCACGGACACCGGGATCTCCCCGAAGGCGATCGCCCGGGCCGCCTGGTCGACGGTGAGCGGCGGCGGCCGGCAGGGCGGCTCCACGATCACCCAGCAGTACGTGAAGAACGCCCTGCTCAGCCCCCAGCAGTCGCTGTCCCGCAAGGCGCGCGAGGCCTTGATCTCGATCAAGCTGGACCGCACCCGTTCGAAGGACGAGATCCTTCAGGGCTACCTCAACACGGTGTACTTCGGCCGGGGCGCGGCCGGCATCCAGTCCGCCGCCAGGAACTACTTCGGCGTCGACGCCAAGGACCTCACGGTGAGCCAGGGCGCGGCGCTCGCGTCTGTCATCAACATTCCGTCGTACTACGAGAAGGCCGGCTCCGATCCGAAGGTGACGGCCAAACTGGTGGACCGCTGGGAGTGGGTGCTGGACGCGATGGCGCACAGCGGCGCGATCACGTCCGCGCAGCGGGCCGCGTCCCGTTTCCCGGCCTTCCGTTTCTATCCGCCGGGCGACACGGACGGCCAGCGCCAGTACCTCATCGACGCGGCCGCCTCGGAGGCCGCCGACCGGCTCGGCATCACCGAGGACCAGCTCGCCCGCGGTGGCTACACGGTCCGTACGACCTTCGACCTGACGGCGCAGGACGCGACGGCGGAGCTGGCGGCCGACGGCACCGACAAGAAGACCGGAGAGAAGACCGGGGAGAAGACGGCCGAGGAGAAGGCGGCCGAGGCGAAGGCGGGCGGAAAGAAGCAGGCCGAGGTGAAAACGACCGGTGACGTCCGGGTCCACACGGCCGTGGTCGCGCTGGTCCCCGGCGACGGCGCGGTCCGCGTGCTGTACGGCGGCGCGGACTACGCCAGTCAGCCCTTCAACGACGCGCGGGACGGAGCGGTGGAGGCGGGCACCGCGCTCCAGCCGTTCTCCGGCATGAAGCTGCTCGCCCCCCTCAC
Source organism: Streptomyces sp. NPDC107454 (assembly GCF_055582885.1). NCBI lineage: Bacteria > Bacillati > Actinomycetota > Actinomycetes > Kitasatosporales > Streptomycetaceae > Streptomyces > Streptomyces sp. NPDC107454. The sequence goes on from NZ_JBVJPA010000005.1 coordinate 467,634, forward strand.
GGACCTCACCCGCACCGCGGCGCCGACCCCGCTCCGGCTCGCCTCCGCGTACGCCACCGCGGCGGCGCACGGCGTATACGCCACGCCGTACACGGTCGCGAAGATCACCCGCGCGGGCCGCACCCTCTACGAGGCCCGCCCCCGCACCCGTACGGCCATGACACGCGCCGACGCGGGAATGGTCACCAAGCTCCTGTACGGCCGCCCGGACGCTTCTTCGGCCACCCAGACCGGTGCCGCGGGTCTGCGCACGCTCTGGCAGACGACCTACGACGAACGCCTCACCCTCACCGTCGCCCTCTTCGCGGAACACCCGGCCAAGGGCAAGAAGGCGGCCCTGCCCGCACCCCTCCCGTACACGGCGGGGAACCGTTCACTGTCCGTCTCCGCGGGCGTCTGGTCCAAGATCGTCGGCACCGCCGAAGGCCACGATCCGGCTGCGGAACCAATTCCGGGGCTTCCAACCGGCCAAACAAAGCCCATACTGGCTACACGATGACGAAACCCTCCGCGCCCCGGCGCCACCTGCCCACCAGCCCCTTCGCCGCCCCGGTCGTCCCCGTGGCCAAGGAATTCAGCCTCGGAGACCGGGTCACCCACGACCAGTTCGGCCTGGGCACGATCATCGGTGTCGAAGAGGGCATCGCCATGCTCGTCGACTTCGGCTCCCGCCAGGCCCGCATCCTCAGCCCCTACACCCGGATGGACCGGCTCTGACGCACGTCACGAGCCCACACCTCGCGACCGCGCACCTCACGAACGGCCCACTCCACTAGCCGCTCGCCGCTCGTCGGCAGAGGCTGGACGTATGACCGTCCCGGCGCGTGATGACCTTCCCTTCGACGATCTCACGGACTTCGAGAACGCCGATCGGGGGTTCATCGCGGCGTTGGACCCGCCCGTGATCACCGATGCCGAGGCACAGATCGTCTACGACGGGAACGCGTACGCGTTCCTGGACGGGGACTGCCCCGACACCGCGCACCCCAGCCTGTGGCGCCAGTCACAGCTGTGCGCACGCCACGGCCTGTACGAGGTCACCGAGGGCGTGTACCAGGTGCGCGGACTCGATCTCTCGAACATGACCCTCGTCGAGGGCAGGCACGGCGTGATCGTGATCGACCCGCTGATCTCGGCGGAGTGCGCCGCTGCCGCGCTGGGGCTCTACCACGAGCACCGGGGTTCACGGCCCGTGACCGGGCTCGTCTACACCCATTCCCATGTCGACCACTTCGGCGGCGCCCGCGGAGTGGTGGCGCACGGCAGCGAGAGCGGGCTGCCCGTCCTCGCGCCCGACGGATTCCTCAAGCACGCGGTCAGCGAGAACGTCTTCGCGGGCAACGCGATGCTGCGCCGGTCGGCGTTCATGTACGGCTCCCGGCTGCCGAGGGCCCCGCGCGGCCAGATCGGTACCGGGCTCGGCACCACCATCTCCACCGGCACCGTCACGCTCATCGCCCCGAACGTGGACATCACCCGGACGGGGCAGGAGGAGACCGTCGACGGAGTGCGGTTCATCTTCCAGCTCACGCCCGGGACCGAGGCGCCCGCCGAGATGAACTTCCTGCTCCCCGAGCAGCGCGCCCTGTGCGTGGCCGAGAACGCCAGCCACACCCTGCACAACGTGCTCACCCTGCGTGGGGCCCCGGTCCGCGACGCGCACGTGTGGGCCCGCTACCTCGACGAGACGATCGACGTGTTCGGTGACACCTACGACGTGGCGTTCGCCTCCCACCACTGGCCGATCTGGGGCCGGGCGAACGTCGTCAGGTTCCTCGGCGAACAACGGGACCTCTACGCCTACCTGCACGATCAGACCCTCCGCATGCTCAACCGGGGCATGACCGGCACCGAGATCGCCGAGGAACTGCTGCTGCCGCCCGCCCTGGAGAGAGCCTGGCACGCCCGCGGCTACTACGGCTCGGTCAGCCACAACGTCAAGGCCGTCTACCAGCGGTACATGGGCTGGTACGACGGCAACCCCGCCCACCTCTGGGAGCATCCGCCGATCGAACTCGGGCGGCGGTACGTGGAGTTGGCGGGCGGACAGGCGGAGACCCTGGTCAAGGCGCGGGCGTACATCGACTCCGGCGACCTGCGGTTCGCCGCCACCCTCCTCAACCACCTGGTGTTCTCCGACCCGTCGAACAACGCGGCCAAGGACACCCTCGCGGGCGTCTACGAACGGCTCGGGTTCGGCGCGGAGAACGGGCCCTGGCGCAACGCCTACCTCACGGCCGCCCTGGAACTGCGCGCGGGCACCGCCGACATCCCCGTCGACACCACGAGCCCCGAACTGACGTCCGCGCTGACCGTGAGCATGCTCCTCGACTCGCTCGCCGTCCGTATCGAGGGCCCCCGTGCCTGGAACGAACACCTCACCCTCGACCTCGTCGTCATCGACGAGCAGCGCCGCCACCGCGTGAACCTCCACAACGGCGCCCTCACCCACCGCGCCATGCCGGTCCATCACACCCCGAAGCCCCACGCGGACCTGACCCTGACCCTCACCCGCCCGGAACTGCTCGGGGTCGTGTCGGGCCGGGGCCTCGCGGGCATCGAGTCGGACGGCGACACCACCGTGCTGACCCGGCTGCTGTCGTACGTCTCCGAGCCGGACAAGGCGTTCCCGATCGTGACGCCGTGAAGCCCCCGGGAGGGCCTGCCGGGGAAAAACCGTTCGACAGGTCCGGCTCCCCCCGATGAGGATCCGCGCTGTGACAGACAACGCTGCAAGAGACAACGCCGAGCGGGCCGCCCGCGTCCTGCCCGCCGGCCCGAAGGCAGTGCGATTCGTCGAGGTGACGAGCGCGGCCATGACCGCCCTGCTGGACTCCGACCTCGAGCGGGCCGGTGCCGAGGTGGAGGCCGAACTCACCGAGTACTTCCTCAGCGACAGCGCGCGCTGGCTCTGGCGCTACCGGCTGAACCAGCTGGCCGCGCGCCCCGAGTGTGCGGGATGGCTGTCCAAGGTCGTGATCGCCGAACCGGAGGGTACGGTCGTCGGCTACGCCGGGTTCCACGGGCCGCCGGACGAGACGGGCATGGTGGAGATCGGCTACTCCGTGGACCCCGCCCACCGCCGCCAGGGCTACGCCCGGGCGATCCTGGCCGCGTTGATGCGCCGGGCCGCCACCGACGCCCGGGTCCGGACCCTGCGCGTGACGATCAGCCCCGAGAACGCCGCGTCCCTGGCCACGATCGCCGGGTTCGGCTTCACGGAGGTCGGCGAACAGTGGGACGAGGAGGACGGCCTCGAAACCATCTTCGAGATCCCCGCCTCCGAGATATCCGCCTCCTAGACACCGCTCAGGGTGCGCGCGCCCCCGCCGCTCGTAGGAGTTCTCCGGCTTCCGCACCCCCGCTGCCCCTACCCGTCCCATCCCAGGGGGCTGCGCCCCCAGCCCCCACCGGCCCGCGGCCGAGGGACCACCGAACTGTGCCGGCGGGTCCGTTACAGCGGGGGCTGGGCCGGGGCCGGGCCCAGGGTGGTGGTGCCGGGGGCCGTGCGGTGGCCGAGGCCCGTGCGGTAGGCGTCGAGGGCCGCTTCCACCCGGCCCGTGCGGCGCAACAGGTCCCCGAGGAGGCGGCACAGGTCCGCGAGATCCCCCGCCGCCCCCGCCCGCTCCAGAAGACTCAGCGCCCGCACGTAGTGCTCCTCGGCGGACTCCGTGTCCCGGGCGTCCTCGGCGATGATGCCGAGCAGGCGGTGCGCGCCGGCCGAGTGCACGGCGCCGCGCTCGGGACTGAGGTCACCGAGCACCTCGTGGAGGAGGATGGCGGCCTCGGCCGACTTCCCCCGCCGGTGCAGTACGTCCGCGAGCTCCACATTGACCTGGCTCGTGTACAGCGCGGCGCGCTTCGCGGAGAGCATCACCTGCGCCTCCCGCAACTCGCCCTCCGCCCGCTCCAGTTCACCGTTCTGGGCGTACAAGTAGCCGCGCATCCAGTGACAGTTGGCGAGCTCGGTACGGATCTGGAGCTGCCGGTAGAGCTCGGAGGCCTTGGCGAGGGAGGCGTCCGCCTCGGCGACCCGGCCCTCGGCGATCATCGTGCGGGCGACGGAGCGGTGCATCCGGGCGACGAGGGCCGGATCGCCCACCTGGGGCGCCAGGGCGAGCGCGAACTCCGCCGCCTGTGCGGCCCGCGCGTGGGCGCCCATGTCCATGTACGGGGCGATGACACCCGTGTAGAGAAGCAGCAGCGCGTCCGGGTCGTGCATTCCCGTGCGGTTGAGCTCGTCGAGGGTGGACTCGAACAGATAGCAGGCGTAGCGGAGTTCACCGGCGAGGTAGTGGGACACGGCCCGGCCGCGCAGGGCGGGCACCCGGTTGGGGAGGGGCGCGTCGCCGAGGCGCTGTTCCGAGGCCTCGAAACGTTCCCGCGCGGTCTCCAGGTTCCCGGTCTCCAGGGCGCATTCGCCGAGCCCGAGCAGCGCCGCGGCCTGCTCGGTGACAAGCCCGTGCGCGTCCGCCTCCGCGAGGAGCGCGTCGTACTGCTCCGCCGCGACCTCCGCCTCGCCGGTGGCGAGCGTGCGCTGGGCGTCGGTGAGCCGCAGCCGCAGATCGGTGGCGAGATGGGCGGGGCGCCCGGTCGCGAGCTCCTCGTACGCCACCCCGAGCCGCTCGGCGATGTGCCGCAGCGCGGGCTCGGAGGCCCGCACCCGCCCGGCCTCCAGAGTGGAGATGTACGCGGGCGTGTAAGCCGGTTCCGCCAACTGTTTCTGCGTCAGCCCGCGTTCCGTACGCAACTGCTGAACCCTGCGCCCGATGACCTCCGGGCCGTCACGCTCCGCCATGGATTAAGCATGCCATTAACCCGACTTACACTCGGCCAAGTTTTGACTATTGTCCAACTCCCCTTGCGCCCCTTGCCCTTTGATGCTTCGAACCCCTACGTTAAGCGGCGGATTAAGCCTGCTTAATACGCCGCTGTTGTTGCGAGGTCGCCATGCTCCGACGTATTTCCGCGCGCTACTTCAGAGGATTCGGTGCGGCCGTCGTCGCCGTCGCCGCCCTGGTCCTGGCAGCGAACGCCGGCCCCGCCCGGGCGGCCGAAGCCACCACCCCGCACCTCCAGCACGTCACGGGCCACGCGCAGGCCCTTCGCTAGACCGGCCGCCGACGGGAACTCCCCCGTCCCGTCGGCGGCCTCTACGCTGGGCCCGTGATCTCGCCTGCCGCACGCATCGCACTGGACCTCACCGCCGACCTCCCGGTTCCCGATCTGGAGGACTTCTACCGCGACCTGCACCGGCACCCGGAGCTGTCGATGCGGGAACACCGGACGGCCGCCGCGCTCGCCGACCGGCTGCGCACGTCCGGGTTCGACACGGTCACCGGCGTCGGCGGCACCGGAGTCGTCGGCGTCCTGCACAACGGGCCCGGGCCGACCGTCCTGCTGCGCGCCGACATGGACGCGCTGCCGGTGCAGGAGGAGACCGGACTGCCGTACGCCTCCCGGGTGCCCGGCGTGATGCACGCCTGCGGGCACGATCTGCACGTCACCTGGCTGGCGGGCGCGGCCCGGGCGCTCGCCGCCGGACGCGACACCTGGTCCGGCACGCTCCTCGTGCTCGGGCAGCCCGCCGAGGAGACCGGCGAGGGCGCGTCGGGGATGGTCACCGACGGGCTGTACGAGAGGTTCCCGCGGCCGGACGTCCTGCTCGCCCAGCACGCGGCTCCCGGTCCCGCCGGGCTCTACGCCCACTCGCCCGGCCTGATCATGTCCGCCTCCACGGACGTGGACATCGTCGTGCACGGGCGGGGCGGGCACGGTTCGCGTCCGGAGTCGACCGTCGATCCGGTCGTCACCGCCGCGTACCTCGTGACCCGGCTGCAGACCGTCGTCAGCCGGGAGATCGCGGCGCGCGAGTCGGCCGTACTGACCGTGGGGCGGATCGAGGCGGGCACCCGGCACAACATCATCCCCGCCGAGGCCCGGATCGCCCTCAACATCCGTACGCAGTCGGACGAGGTCCGTGAGCGGATGATCGCGGCGATCCGGCGGATCGCGGCGGGCGAGTGCCTGGCCGCCGGCTGCCCGCGCGAGCCCGACGTCGTCGTCGGCAACAGCTTCCCGGTCACCGTCAACGACCCGGAGACCGACCGCCGGGTCGCGGCCGTGCACGGCGAGGTCTTCGGCGCCGGGACCATCCTCGACCCGGGCCCGGCGATGGGCAGCGAGGACTTCCCCCGGCTCGCGGAGGGGAAGATCCCGTACTCCTACTGGTTCGTGACCAGCACCCCGGCGAAGGTGTGGGACGCGGCCCCGGGGGACGACCTCATGGAGAAGTTCGCTGCCGTGCCCAGCAATCACAGCCCGCAGTTCGCGCCCGACCTGGCGACGCTGGCTCCGGGAGTGCGGACGCTGGTGTCGGCGGCGCTCGCGTATCTCGTCAGCCCGGAGGAGCCTTCCTGACAAGGGGGTGCGGGGGCGCTGGACGGCGTGCCGGAGCGCGGGGAGCAGGATCGTCCGGGCGTACTTGGGGCGCCCGTGGTCGTCGCGCGGCATGCGGTCGGCGCTCTCGCCGGAGGGTGAGGCCGACGGGAAGACCGCTTCGTATCAACTCCCGTGCTTTGTCGGCCTGTTGGGACGACCCGGCCAGCGCCAGGTCCTGGCCGCCGAACACCGCATCGCTGTCGCTCGCCCTTTCGCTCACCGTCATGGCACCGGAGTTGACGCCGGGGGAGGCTCTCGACAGGGGCGGAACGGCATGCCCACGCATTCCAGGGACCCCTGCGCCTCCTGTTGTCAGTGGCATGACTTAACCTTTGCCCACTCGCCACATACGGCTCACAGGTTCCGCACGGATCGCAGGTCATACACGGCTGGCGGTCCTGCCCGGCCAGGACATCACCCGACCCGTATCCGTGGCGCCCACACTTCGTTCCGGGGGGTTCGAATCAGCGTGCGTATGCGCACTCTTCCCGCCGCCACAGCGCTGGCGGTCCTCTTCAGCTCCGCGGTGCTCGCCGCCGCACCGGTGGCGTCCGCCGACACCACCAGGCCCATCGCGGTCTCGGACGCGGACGACACGGTCGTCGACGGCGTCCATCAGCGGCTCTACTTCAGCGACCGCTACCAGAACCGGATCGTCGTCACCGACAACACCGGCAAGGTCGTCACCACGCTCACCGGCCTGCCCCAGGTCCGGGACCTCGAACTGAGCCCGGACTCCGGCACGCTGTACGCGGCGGTCCAGGGGGCCGACAAGATCGTCGCCTTCGACACGGCGACGCTCACCCAGACCGCCGAGTACCCCACCGGCGAGAAGACCATCCCCTCCCGGCTCGCCTACGCCGACGGCAAGCTGTGGTTCGGCTACGGCGACCAGTGGGAGTCCGGGCTCGGCGAGGTCGACCTGACCACCGGGACGCCCACGGTGACCCTCGACCTGGCGGCCGGCCACGACTTCTCCAGCCCGCCCGAGCTCTACGCCGACCCCGACAACCCGGGCACGCTGCTCGCGCTCGACGCACACATCAGCTCCGCGCCGATCGTCGTCTACGACATCTCCTCCGGCACCCCGGTGATCCGCGTCTCCGCCGAGAAGGGCGGCTTCTACCGCGACGCGGCGCTCACCCCGGACGGCCAGAACGTCGTCGTGGCCGGGCCCGGGACCCGGGCGCTCACCGAGTACCGGCTCTCCGACCTGGAGCAGGTACGTACCTACCCCGTGCGCGACGAACCGGAGACGGTCAGCGTCGCTCCGGACGGCACGGTCGCGGCGACCGTCCTCGACACCGACAACCTCGGCGACACGTACGTCTTCAGCGGCGGCTCCGACAAGCCCGCCAGCGTCCGCAACCTGTCGTCCAGCTGGATGCCGTGGTTCGGGCACTCGATGAACTGGTCGGCCGACGGCGGGAAGCTGTTCGTGCTGACCGGGTCCAACGAGTCCACCGAGTTCCACGCCGTCGACGAGCCCCGCAAGTACGCCGGCACCCTGACGGTCGACGCGCCCGCCACCGCCACCCGGGCCAAGTCCCTCACCGTCAGCGGCAAGCTCACCTCCGGTCTGGCGCTGCCCGCCGGGACCCCGCTGACCGTCACACGCACCGACATGGAGTCGCCGGGCGGCAAGTCGCTCGGCACCAAGACCCTCGGCTCCGGCGGGACGTTCTCCTTCAAGGACACCCCGCCGGCCGGCGGCAAGGTGAAGTACACGGTGAAGTACGCGGGCGACGCCACCCACACCGCGGCGTCCGCCTCGGACACGGTGGAGGTCTCGCGCGCCACCCCGACGCTGACCCTGAACAACGATCGCAAGGTGTACGCGTACGGCACCGACGTGAAGTTCACGGCGCACCTGGGGTCGACGTACAAGAACCGCACGGTCGAGATCTGGTCCGACCCGTTCGGCGCCGACAAGCCCAACAAGCTGGTGAAGTCCGGCAAGGTGAACTCCTCGGGCAACCTCACCGTGACGCTCGACCTCACGCGCGACGCGAAGGTCACCGCGAAGTTCGCGGGCGACTCGCGCTACAGGTCGAAGTCCGTGAGCAGCACGGTCGGCGCCAAGGTGAAGGTGTCCACGGCGATCAGCGGCCAGTACAAGAAGAAGTCGGTGTACGGCCACACGTACTACTACTTCCACAAGTCCAGGAACCCGCAGTTCACCACGACGATGACGGCGTATCCGAACCGTCAGCAGCGGCTGGAGATGGAGCTCTACTACCAGGGCACCTGGTACGACGCGGGCACCAAGTACTTCAAGCTGAGCTCCACCGGCGTGTCCAGGGTGCAGCTCGGCGGCACCCATGAGACGGGCTACCGGATGCGCGTGCGCTCCTCGTACTACAACGGCACGTCGGGCGACAACGTGAACTCGACGACGCACGGCGACTGGAAGTACTTCATCTTCACCAGCTGATCCACCAGTTGATTCATCGGCTGAGCCGAGACCTCGGCGCCGTGCCCCGGAAGGCGGCGCCGAGTGTCACACCCGCGCCTGGAGCCTGCTGAGGTGCCGCTGTACGTGGTCGAGGGCGCCCCGTCGACGTCCTGGCACCCGCAGCCTCAACTCGGCCAGCGCGGAGCCGAGTTCGACGGCGCGTGCGAAGTCGCCGATCTGTCCCCACTGGTGGTGGGCCCGGTCCACCGCCGACTCGACGGCCGGGGCGTCCGCGGGCTGGCCCGCGTCCAGCCGGTGTCCGGCGATCGCCAGCCAGGTGCGGCAGCTGCCGACCGGGTCGCCCGCGAGCATCGCCAGGTCCGCGCGGACCTCCGCCCAGTGCAGGGCCTGTTCGGAGGCGACGCCCCAGGTGCGGGCCGCCTCCTGCTCCCAGCGCGCGGCCAGTGCCGCGGCCTCGTCGTGCCGGCCCGCCTGCGCGGCGGCGGTGATCGCGGCGTGCGGGTCCGGGACCACGGGTATCCGCGCGGGAGCCGCCAGCACGATCCCCGGCGGCCCGCTCTCGGCCTCGATCCGGGCCAGCGACTGCTGGTGCAGCAGCGGGAGTTCGGGCCGCCGGCCGCTGCGCAGGATCGTGGCGAGGGCCTTCATGTACGCCGGTGACGCCACCGTGCGCCGGGGCGGCGGCGGGGCGACGCGCCCGTACAGGCCGACCCCCGTGCCCGCGGTGAGGGGGCTCGTCGCGAGGTACTCCCAGGTCTCCGCGTCGGCGTGCAGGTCGACCAGGAGCTCGGTGGTGCCCGGCGCGCGCAGCCGGAGCTCCTCGGTGATCCAGTGCCAGGGGAAGGCCGTGTAGCGGACGGTCGAGGGGGTGGTGCGGGCCAGCGCGAGGTGCGGCAGGCGCTGGCGGCGGTCCAGTTGGAGCTGTCCCGTCACGAACATCGTCAGCGGGCCGGGAGCCGTGGCGGCCGCGCGCAGCCGGGTCAGCACGGCCTGCGGCTCCAAGGGGTCGGCCAGTTCCACCACGTTCGCGGTGTCCGTGCCGGACAGCACCGCGGGGGACACCGCCGCGAGCACGGGGAGCACGGACGCCGCGTCCACCAGACACCCCTTGCCCACCGGTGAGGCCGCGAGGAGCAGCACGGTTCCGGGCATGGTTCCTTCCCTCCCCATCGATCACGTACGCCAGCACCGTAGCCGCTGCGCCTGCGAAGGGGGGACGGCAGCCGGGCAAACGCCCGCCTATGGCTGGGTTGTGCCCCCGCCCCTGCCCTCCGGGACCACGTTCGGTGACACCACCGGCCTGGGGTCCTCCTGTCGTCGTACCGCGAAGATCGTGGTGTCGTCGGCCAGCCGCCCGCCGCAGTGCCGCAGTGTGCCGTCGCGGACGAGTTCGACGAGGTGCTGCGGCTCGACGGTGCGCGGGTCCTCGGTCAGGGCGATCGTCACCCGGTCGAGGAGCGGGAAGAACGCTCCGTCGGCGTCGCGGGCCTCGGTCACCCCGTCCGTGACGAGGAGCAGGGTCTCGCCGGGGACCAGTACGGCGGTCAGGACGAGCGGCTGGTCGGAGGTCAGCTCGGCGAGACCCAGCGGGAGTCCGTGGCCCGGCGGCAGGGTGCGTACGCCGTCGGGCGCGACCACGAGGGGCGGCTCGTGGCCGAAGTTGACGAACTCGACGGTGTCCCGGGTGTCGTCGGGGAATCCCACCAGGACGGCGGTGGCGAAGCGGTCACCGTCGTCGCGGCCGACCGCCGTGCGGTAGCCGACGTGCCGCACCATCCGCACCTCCAGACGGTCGGCGATCGTCCGCAGGAGGGGTTCGTGGTACGCCGCCTCGCGGAACGTGCCGAGCAGCGCGGACGCCGACTCCACCGCGCCCAGCCCCTTGCCCTGCACGTCGCCGAGGAGCAGCCGGGTGCCGCAGGGGCCCGGCTGGATGTCGTAGAAGTCCCCGCCGACCCTGGCCTCGCTGTCGGCGGTGAGGTACACGGCCGCGTGGTCGAGGCCGCCCCAGCCCGGCGGCAACGGGCGCAGCACCGCCCGCCGGGTGGTCTCGGCGACGTCCATCATGTGCAGCATGCGCCGCTCGCCGCGCACCCGGACCGCACAGGCCAGGACCGCGAGGACGCCGCCCACGCAGACGAGGATGAAGTCGGGCAGGCCGTTCTGGTACTGGTGCTCCCAGGACGCGTCCACCTCGACGTAGGTGACGACCGCCAGGCAGGCGAAGACCGCCGTGGTCCACACCCCGCAGATCGCCGCCGCGATGCCGGGGACGAGGACGATCCAGGAGATGATCCGGAACTCGCCGGAGGTGTTCCAGTCGGCCAGTCCGATGGCGATGAGCAGGAGCAGCGGCGGCACCCAGGCGACGTTGTGGCGGCGCAGCCGCAGCATCTTCTGCCGCTGGACGGAGTCGTATCGCTGCTCCGGGGGCACCGGGCCGAGCAGCGGCGACAGGTCTCGGATGCGTCGCAGGGCGCCCACGTCGCCGTACCATCCGTTCCTCGTCAGTACGCCACCGACATCCGGGCGCGCGGGTGGGCGGGCGTCTCCAGCTCGTCGACGAGGGCGATGGCGTAGTCCTCGGCGCTGATCCTGCTGTTGCCGTGATCGTCGGTGAGCAGCCGGTCACCGCCCAGGCGGAAGGCGCCGGTGCGGGCGCCGGGGGCGATGTCGGCGGCGGGCGAGATGTACGTCCAGTCGAGGTCGTCGACCGTGCGGTAGAAGTCGAGGGCGTCGCGGTGGGCGAGCGCCTCCGGCAGCACGGCCTCCGGGAAGCCGGGCTGGTCCGCGACCTGCTGTCCGGGCGCGACCTCCAGACTGCCCGCTCCGCCCACGATCACCAGCCGCCGCACCCCGGCCGCCCGGACGGCCTCCACCAGCGCCGTGTTCAATGCCAGAAACGGCCCCCGGGGATCCGTCCCGTCTCTCGGCGGCACGCAGGCCGAGACCACCACGTCCGCGCCCGCCACCAGCTCGGTCACCTTCGCCGTGTCCGATGCGTCCGCGGCGGTCGCCGTGACCCCGGGGACCGGTGACTGCCCGGAGCGGCTCACCGCCAGGACCTGGTGCCCGCGCGCCGATGCCTCCGTTGCGATACGGCTGCCGATCATTCCCGTGGCGCCGAAAAGTACGACCTTCATGGAGTTCAGCGAAACACGCGGCCAAAAGCCCCGCATCCCGACTTGCCAGCCACCCGGCCGGGGTGTGACCTGGAAGGCGGGGCGAGGAGAGAGGAGTGCTCCCATGACTCACGTGGCACCGGTCTCGAAGGCGTCAGGGGCACGACACGGAGCGGTGACAGGGCGTACGGCGGGAACGGCGGGCATCGCGGGTTCGACCTGGGCGGCGCGGACGCACCGCGCACCCGATGTCTTCGACGCGCGCACCCACGCCGTCGCGAAGTGGGCGGTGCCCGTCGCCGGCGGGCTGCTCTACGGGTACTGGGCGGCGGCCAACGTGCGTGACGCCGGATCGATCACGGGCTGGAACGTCCTGTTCGGGTTCGTGTGCGCGATCGCGTTCGCGGCCGCCTACATCGGCGTGCGCATGCTGGCGCCGGTGCTGAGGCGTGAACTGCACGCGCTGGTGTGGACCGCGTTCGCGGGCATCGCGTTCGGGTTCCTCTTCAGCACGACCGGTGAGTCCGTGCTGCGCTCCACGTTCATGGGGCTGGGGGCCTCGGTCATCGTGTTCGCGGCGAGCTTCTACCACTACTACACGCACGAGGACGCGGCGGGCCATCCGGTGAACTGACGCGGCGGCACGCCGAAGCGACGCCGCGGATGGCATGGTGCACGAGGCCCCGGCAGGCTGCCGGGGCCTCGTGCACCTCCCTCACTCACCTACCCCCTGGGACCAAGTCCCAGGAGTCTGGGGAAGAGCCGCTACAACCAGGTAACACCCGTTCGGGTGAGCTCTCCACCGGAGCGGCTTGTCGTTTGCACCCATATGGAGTCACACCGCTCGCGCTCTCCGCCCACGCGGCCTTGCCTGGTGAGGTGTCCCCTCGTGTGCGCAGCACCCTGTCGGCGGTCCTGATCGCCCTCGCCTGCCTGTTCACGCCGCTCGGCGCGCTGTCGACCTGGGCGGCGTACGGGATCGGCGACGACGAGCGCTACGCGGCCGCGATGGAGCCGCTCGCCGCCGACACGGACGTACGGGAGGCGATCGCCGCGGCCGTCACGACCGGGATCCTGCGCGAAGTCCATGTGCGGGCACCGCTCCAGGGGCCGGTGAACCACTTCGTACGGGACGCGGTGCGCTCGTTCACGCTGACACCGGCGTTCCACACGGCGTGGCAGGCGGCGAACCGGGCCGCGCACGAGGCGGTGATGCGGGCGCTGCGCAGTGACCGGGAGGAGGCCGTGACGATCGATCTCGCCCCGGTCGCCGAACAGGTCAGGAGCCAACTCGCCGACGCGCACGTGCCGTTGTCGAACCGTATCCACGTCGAGCACACCGAGATCACGGTGTTGCCCTCGGAGGATCTGGCCGAGCTCCGGAAGGGGTTCCACGTGCTTGAAGTCGCCGGATTCTGGCTGCCCGTCTCGGCGGCCGTCCTCGCCGTGACGGGCATCCTCGTCGCGGTGTGCCGCAGACAGGCGGTGCTGGCCACCGGGCTCGGCACGGCGCTGGGCGCCGCGCTGCTCGGCGTCGCGGTCGCCGTCGGCCGCCGGCTCACCCTCGCCGACCTGCCGCCCGATGTGTCCCCCACGGCGGTGGGCGCGGTCTACGACGCCCTCACCGACACCCTGCGCCTGGTCTCCTGGGCGCTGCTCGTCCTCGGCCTCACGGTGGCGCTGACCGCCCTGCTCACGGCCGCGTACGCGCGACGTCGGCGAGCGTCCCAAGAGCCCGGGCCAGCTCCGGCGGAGCCACCGACGCAAGTCCGAGCCTGACGGCGTCCGAAGCGCCCGCCGCGGCGGCCGGGGCGGCGGCGAAGGCCGAGCCCGGGGTCACCGCGATCCCGCGCGCCGCTGCCGCCGCCGTGAACGTGTCCGCCCGCCACGGCGCGGGCAGCTCCCACCAGACCTGGTACGCCCGCGGATCGGCCCGCACACGGAACCCGGCGAGGTGCTCGGCGACCAGCCCCTGCCGCAGCTCCGCGTCCGCCCGCTTGGCGGTGACCAGCCGGTCGACCGTGCCGTCCACCAGCCAGCGCACCGCGGCCTCCAGCGCGAACCGTCCCGCGCCCCAGGCACCGGAGCGCAGCGCCGCCGCCACGTCCTCGACCCGGTCCTCGGGCGCGACGAGGAAGCCGACGGTGAGGCCGGGCGCGACCCGCTTGGAGAGGCCGTCGACGAGGTAGGTGCGCTCGGGGGCGTGGGCGGCGAGCGGGTCCCGGCCGATGTGGAGGAAGGACCAGATGCGGTCCTCGACGAGCGGGAGGTCCAGGTCGCGTGCGGTGTCGGCCAGTTGCCGGCGGCGCGCGTCCCCCATCGTCACGCCGGTCGGATTGTGCAGGGTGGGCTGCACGTACACGGCGGACAGGGGCGCCGAGCGGTGGGCCGCGGTGACCGCCTCGGGCCGCAGCCCTTCGTCGTCCATGGCCAGCGGGACCAGGGTGACGCCGAGCCGCGTCGCGATCTCCTTGACCAGGGGGTACGTCAGCGCCTCGACGCCGACCCGGCCGCCCGGCCGGACGAGGGAGGCGAACGCGGCGGCGATGGCCTGACGGGCGTTGCCCGCGAAGGCCAGCCGGGACGGGGCCGGTCGCCAGCCCGGGGTGGCGAGGAGGGCGGCGACGGCCTCGCGGGCGGCGGGCGTACCGGTGGCGGGAGCGGTGCGCAGGGACTCGGTGAGGACGTCGGGGCGCAGCAGCGGGGCGAGGGCGGGCGTGAGCAGCTCCGACTGGCCCGGCACGGACGGGTAGTTGAGCTCCAGATTGACGAGTGGGGCCCGGGATTCGGGGGACGGCTCGGCGAGGGCGCGTCCCGAGGGGACCGGGGCGGCCCGGACGAAGGTGCCGCGCCCGACCTCGCCGACCACCAGTCCGCGCCGCACCAGTTCGGCGTAGACGCGTCCGGCCGTCGATCCGGCGATCCCGCACCGCCTGGCGAACGCCCGCTGCGGGGGCAGTCGTTCGCCGGGGCCGAGCCGTCCGGCGGCGATGTCGTCGGCGAGCCGGTCGGCGATGCGCCGATAGTCGTCCACCACGGGAGGTCCCCCTGTTCGCGTTCCGGATCGCGGCACCGGGTCGCACCGCCTGGATTGCACTGCCTCGACTGCACTGCCTCGACTGCACTGCCCGGAGCGCATCACCTGGATTGCACCGAGGGCAAAGATCCTATTGCACCGAGCAGTTGGCCGGACCTAGGGTCGTGACCATGGCACCCTTCCTCGCATACGAGGACAAAGGGGGCGCAGCCGATGCCACGGCGCTCCCTCTCGTCCTGATCCACGGCCACCCCTTCGACCACACGATGTGGACCCCCCAGATCGCCGCGTTCTCGTCGCGACGGCGAGTGATCGCCCCGGACCTGCGCGGCTACGGCGCGTCTCCCGTGGTCCCCGGCGTCACGCCCCTCGCCACCTTCGCCGAGGACATCGCGGCGCTGCTCGACCACCTCGGGGTGGACCGGTTCATCCTCGCCGGACTCTCCATGGGCGGCCAGATCGCGATGGAGTGCTACCGGCTGTTCCCGGAACGGATCCGGGGGCTGGTGCTGGCCGACACGTTCCCGTCGGCCGAGACCCCGGACGGCAGGAAGGCCCGCGCCGCGATGGCGGACCGCCTGCTGCACGAGGGCATGGCCGGCTACGCCGACGAGGTGCTGTACAAGATGGTCGCGCCGTACGCGGACGCCGAGGTCGCCGCGCACGTGCACCGCATGATGACCGCCACGCCGCCCGAGGGCGCGGCGGCGGCCCTGCGGGGACGGGCCGAGCGCCCCGACTACCGCGACCTGCTGACCCGCGTCGCCGTCCCGGCCCTCGTCGTCGTGGGCGCCGACGACGAGTACACCCCGGTCCCGGACGCGGAGGCGATGCACGCGGCGCTGCCGCACTCGACGCTCAGCGTGATCGCCTCGGCGGCCCATCTGCCGAACCTGGAGCGACCGGAGGAGTTCAACGGGGCGCTGGCGGACTTCCTGGACGGACTCGACGCCTGAGCAGACGCCCCGCCCGTCGGTGAGGGAGGATTCGGGCACCCCACGCGAACGAGCGGAAGGCAGGCCCGGATTTGGAGACTGCGGTGACTGCCCGGGCGGGTTCCGAGGACCGGGCGACGCGCTCCGGGGGCCGACCGGCGGCCTGGGCGGCCGGGCTGCTGCTGGCCGGGGTGAGCGTGGTGGTCGGATGCCGGGCCGCCGACAGCGACGGCATCACCCCCGTGCCCCAACTGCTCGCCTTCCTGCCCTGGCTCCTCGCGCCCACCGGCCTCGGACTCCTGCTCTCCCTGTTCGCCCGCCGGCGGACCGGCATGGTGTGGGGTGTGCTGGTGCTGGGCGCGCTCGCCTGGTACATCGAGCCCTACGGCAGGACCAGCGAGCCGACCGGGAGTCCGGTCGCCGAACTGCGGGTGATGACATCGAACGTGCAGTTCGGAAAGGGTGCCCACGCGCTCGTCGCCGCCGTCCGACGGCACCGGCCCGACATCGTGTTCGTGGAGGAGTGCGAGTACACGTGCTCCGCCACGCTCAAGAAGGCCTTCCAGGGCCAGGGGGGCGCCTATCCGTACCGCGTGTCCGTCGAGGGCGCCGGATCCGACGGCTCCGTGATCATCAGCCGGTTCCCGCTCGCGACGGCGGACGGCGTACGCGGGACGATGGGGATGCCGGGGGCCGTGGCCGACGTACAGGGGCACGCCGTACGGCTCCAGCTCGCGCACCCCATGCCGCCGCTGCCGGGGCAGGTCGGCCTGTGGCGGCACGAGCTCGGCGAGCTGCGCGACTACGCCGCCGGGGGCAAGGACAGCCCCACCATCCTCGCCGGGGACTTCAACGCCTCCCAGGACCACGCCGCGTTCCGCCGCATCCTCGACACCGGACTGCGCGACAGCGCCCGCCTGGCCGGCTCCCCGCGCACCCCCAGCTGGCCCGAGCGCACCGCCCCCACCCTCGGCGCCCAGATCGACCACGTCCTCGTCTCCCCGGACTTCTCCGCGAACGCGGCCACCTTCCTCGACATCGCCGGCAGCGACCATCGCGCGCTCGTCGTCGATATCACCCTTCACCAGCACAAATGAGCCCCGGGACCGGTGGGGCGATGCGGTCATAATGGGTCCATGCCCCGCCAGTTGCCCCGTGTTCTCACCCCTCCCGACTGGCTGGTCAGGAACCTCCGACCGCAGCAGGCCCCCATGCCCTGGGCCGCCGCCGCGCGCGCCGCGATCGCACTGGCCCTGCCGCTGGCGATCGGCCTCGCGGCGGGCGAACCCGCGTACGGCGCCCTCGCCTCCATGGGCGCCCTGTCCGGCGTCATCGGCGACACCGCGGACGCCTACCGCATGCGCATCTTCAACATCGCGGTCCCCCAGCTCTTCGGCGCGATCGGCGTCACCATCGGCTCGCTCGTCTTCGGGCACGGCTGGATCGCCGTCGGCGCGGTCACCGGCGTCGCGCTCGTCTCCGGGATGATCTCGACGATCGGCGCCGTGGCCTCCGTGTCCAGCCTGCTGCTCCTGCTCAACTGCTCCATCGGCGCCGGACTTCCGCTGCCGGGATCCTGGTGGCTCGCACCCGTGCTGATGTCCGGCGGCGGCCTCCTCGTACTGGCCCTGGCCCTGCTCGCCTGGCCGCTGCGCTCGGGCATCCCCGAACGGGCCGCCGTCGCCCACACCTACCGGACCGTCGCCGACCTGCTCGCCGCGACCGGCACCGAGCGGTACGCCGACATCCGCTTCGCCGTCACCCAGTCCCTCAACCAGTCCTACGACCTCGCCCTCGCCCGGCGCGCCTTCCACCACGGCCGCAACCCCGAACTCGCCCGGCTGCTCGCCCAGCTCAACGCCATCACGCCCGTCATCGAAGCCGCCCCGGCCGCCCACCAGTTCAACGAACCGCTGGCCCCCGAGCTCCCGGACGCCCTGCGTCACCTCGCCGACGCCGTCGAGACCGGCTACACCGGACCCATAGCGCTCGGCCTCCCGGTCCCCACCAACGAGACCGCGCGCGCCATCGACCACGCCCTGCGGCACACCGCCGACGTCGTCAGCGACCGGCCCGCCGGCAAGACGTCCCTCCGCAACGTCGACGACCGCCTCGGCAGTCCCTCCCCCAAGCTCTCGGCCCCGCTCGATCAGGGGGGACCACCGCCCCTGCGCGTCCGCGCGGCCCGCGCCTCCCGCAACGTCCTGCTGTCCGCCGCCTCCTGGCGCTACGGCCTGCGCCTCGCCCTGTGCATCGGCCTCGCCCAGGCCCTGGTCTCCCTCGTCACGGTGCCACGCTCGTACTGGGTCGCCCTCACCATCACCTTCGTCATGAAGCCCGACTTCGGATCGGTCTTCTCCCGGGCACTGCTGCGTGCGCTCGGCACGGTGGCCGGACTCGTCGTCGCGGCCGTCGTCCTCGCCCTGGTGCCGCTCGGCTGGTGGGACGTGCCGGTCATGTTCGTCCTCGGCCCGCTCATCCCGGCCCTCGGCCGACGCGGCTACGGCTACCAGACCGCCGCCGTCACCCCGGTGATCCTCCTCCTCTCCGACGTCCTCAACCATCTGGGCACCGCCCTGCTCGTACCACGCCTGGCCGACTCCCTCATCGGCTGCGCGATCGCCCTCGTCGCCGGCTATCTGCTGTGGCCGGAGAGCTGGCACACCCGGGTCGGCGACCGCCTCGCGGACGCGGTCGCGGACACCGCCCGCTATGTGGAGTACGCCTTCGGGGCGGACGTCGACCCCGCCGCCCGCGCCCGGATGCGCCGCCGCCTCTACCGCGACCTGTCCGCCATCCGCACGGAGTTCCAGCGCGCCCTGACCGAACCGCCGCCCAACGGCCGGCGCGCCGCCGCCTGGCTGCCGCTCGTCGTCGCGGTCGAGCGGATCGTGGACGCGACCACGGCCGCCGGGGTACGGATCCGGCACGGCGCCCAGCGCCCCTCCCCGGCCGAGATCTCCCACGTCGCCCTGCAACTGCGGGAGTTGTCGGACGGCCTTCGCGAGACCGACACCCTCGTCGCGGTCCGTACGAATCTCACGGGGCCGGCCGGCAGTGTGCTGGAGCCGCTGCGCCAGGAGGTCGCGGCGGCCCGCGCCATCGCCTCACCGCACTGACCGGTCCCCGCACAGGGGGTGCGGGCCGCCCGTGCAGGGGACGGCCCGCACCTGTGGGGGGTGGGGACTGGCTGTTACGGGTTCGGCCGGCTAGCGGGCGTTGGTCTTGCCCAGGGCCTTGTCCAGCGCCTGCGCGAGACCGTTGGCCCAGAGCTGGTTGACGCGCGAGCGCTCGGTCGCGTTGGGGATCGCGTTGGTGCAGGACGGGCCGGGGCCGCCGCCCGACATCAGCTCGCTGCACGGACCGGAGTAGTGGTCGGGCAGACCGAGCACATGGCCGGTCTCGTGCGCCGTGATGCGGATCGGGTCGTACTGCTCGCTCTGCGCGTAGTCGAGGAAGACGTACCCGCTGCCGTGGCCGTCCGTGGAGGCATAGGAGCCACGCGAGTCGTTGCCCTCGCGGTAGGTGAAGTCGGCGCTCGACGCCGAACCCGACTGAAGCTTGACGTTCGAGACCGCGCTGTTCCATATCTGGGTGCTGCGGGCTATCTCCGCGCTGAAGGACGGCGCGCGGGAGGCGTTGTAGACCACCGTGACGGCCGCGGCGCTGCTCGGGTTCGCGGCGCGCTTCTCGGCGACGGATCTGATGACCGCCTGGAAGAACGCCTGGTTCGCCGTGGCCTCCGCGGCCGATCCGGAGTAACCGGCATACGGGGCCGACGCGGAGACGGGAGCGGGGGCCGGGGCCGCCGTCGCCGGGACCACGCCGAACGTGGCGGCCGTGAGGCCCAACCCGACCGCGGCCGAGAGCATGGGCAGGGAGAGTCGCATGATGACTCCTTGTGTGGGGGGTGAAGTCGTCATCGGTGAGTGTCGATGCCTGTGCGTCCGCTGTGATGATGGCAATCGGCGATAGGGCAGCCCTATCGGGGCGAGCTGCCCGCACCGTCCCGGTGCGTCCAACTAGCCTGCCTTGCAAGGGGTTTGTGCGTCTGGTGCAACCCACGCCCGCGACTTAGGCTCCGACGGCATGGAGCTTGAGGTCCGGCATCTCCGCGCGCTGTGCGCCATCGCCGACACCGGCAGCCTGCACCGCGCCGCGCGCCTGCTCGGCGTTGCCCAGCCCTCGCTGAGCACCCAGCTGCGGCGGATCGAACAGGAGCTGGGCGGGGAGCTGTTCACCCGTGAACGTACCGGCTGCCGTCCCACCCCGCTCGGCCGGGTCGTGCTCGGGCGGGCACGCCCGCTGGTGGCCGAAATGCGGTCCCTGGTCGCGGAGGCCCGCGCCGCCGCCGCGGACGACCCCCAACTGCGCATCGGCTCCACCGCGAGCCGTGCCCTCGCGGGCTGGCTGCGCCGACTGCGCGAACGCCGCCATGAACCGGTCCTCCAGATGGACGTGTCCGCGAACGCCCTGCTCAACCTGGTCACCGAGGGCCGGCTCGACGTGGCGTTCGTGCACGAGGTCGAGGGCTGCCCGCTGCGCATCCCCAGCGGGCTGCGGCTGCGTGTCCTGGTCGAGCGCGAGCCCCAGTTCGTGTCCCTGCCGAACGACCACCCGGCCGCCGCACACTCCGTCGTACGCCTCTCCGACCTGGCCGAGGACCGCTGGATGATCGACCCGACGGTCGACGGCGAGTGGGACGCGGTGCACCGGATGCTGCGCTCGGCCGGGCTCAACCCCCGCGTCCTGCACGGCGATTACCACACGACGGCGTCCCTGGTGGCGACCGGTGAGGTCATCACGGTCTGCCAGCCGACCCGCCAGTCCGGCCCCGAGACGGTCGTCCGCAGACTGTACGGCGACCCCCTCGGCGTACGCCTGCTGCTCGCGGCCCGCACCGAGGCCGAGCTGGACGGCGTCTATCCGGACCTGGCGGAGGCGTACCGGGAGACGGCACAGCAGTCCCCGGCATACCGGGAGTGGCTGGAACGCAGCGGTGTGGACAACCCCGTCCCAGCCCTCCCCTAAGGCCCGTCAAGACCCGTACGCGGCTTTCGCGACGACTCCCGCGACGACCTCCCGCGGCCTCAGACCCCGATGTCGCAGCCGTCCGTGCGCCACACCGAGACGACCGCCGGGCGCACGATCTTCCCGGGTCCGTCGGGCCAGTTGCTCGCCGGCTTCTCCACCGACGCGCCGTCGATCTCGCCCGGGTGCTGGACCGCGACGAGCACCCGCCGGTCCTGGATGATCGGCCCGCAGGTCTCCGCGCCGGTCGGCACGGTCAGGAACTGCTTCAGCTCACCGCGCCGCTCGCCCTTCGTCGCCACGCCCAGCAGGCCGTCGTGCGAGCCGAGCTGGTTGCCGTCCGTGGAGATCCACAGGTTGCCGTGCGGGTCGAAGGCCACGTTGTCCGGGCAGGAGATCGGGCTGACCTTGTCCTTCGGGAAGCCCGCGAAGTAGGTGGCGGGGTCGGCCGGGTCGCCGGCGACGAGGAACAGCGACCAGCCGAAGGTGGTCGCCTCCGCGCGGCCCCGGCGCTCGGTGAGCTCCAGGATGTGCCCGTGCTTGTTGGCGTTGCGCGGATTGGCCTCGTCGGCGCCCGCGGACCCGGCCTTTCCACGGTTGGTGTTGTTGGTCAGAACGACATAGACCTTGCCGGTGTGCGGGGAGGGCTGGATGTCCTCGGGCCGGTCCATCTTGGTGGCGCCGACCTTGTCACCGGCGAGCCGCGTGAAGACGAGGACC
Organism: Streptomyces sp. NPDC107454; assembly: GCF_055582885.1. Lineage (NCBI taxonomy): Bacteria > Bacillati > Actinomycetota > Actinomycetes > Kitasatosporales > Streptomycetaceae > Streptomyces > Streptomyces sp. NPDC107454. The sequence continues at coordinate 489,336 of NZ_JBVJPA010000005.1, forward strand.
TCCTCGGCCGTCATCCCGTCCACGTGCGAGACGGCTCCGCGGGCGGTCGCGGTGGCCAGCGGAATCCACTCACCGCTGCCGTCGAACTCCCCGTCCGCCGGAAGCTTCCCGCTCCCGTCGATGTCGGCGGCGGGGGAGTCGCCGGTCAGCCGGGCCACGTAGAGCGTCCCCTCGTCGAGGAGGGAGAGGTTGTGCTCCCGGACGGAGCGCGAGGAACCGTGCCGCATCCGCTTGCTGCCGACGAACTTGTAGAAGTAGTCGAAACGCTCGTCGTCGCCGGTGTAGACGACGGGCCGCCCGTCGTCCGTCAGCCGCACGGTCGCGGCCTCGTGCTTGAAGCGGCCCAGCGCGGTGTGCTTGCGGGGCGTGGAGGAAGGGTCGTACGGGTCGAACTCGACGACGTATCCGAAGCGGTGCGACTCGTTGGGCTCCTGCGCCACGTCGAACCGCTTGTCGAACCGCTCCCACTTGCGCTCGGTCGCGCCCGTGCCGAGCCCGTACCGCTTGTCGGTGTCACGGCTCGCGCCCGCAAAGTACTGGTTGAAGTTCTCCTCGCCGTGCAGCGTGGTGCCCCAGGGGGTGGTGCCGCCGGAGCAGTTGTTGAGCGTGCCGAGCACCTTGCGGCCGGTCGGGTCCGCGGAGGTCTTGAGCAGGTCGGACCCGGCGGCGGGGCCGGTGAGCCGGAACTCGGTGGTGGCGGTGACCCGACGGTTGAGCGCGTGCCGGGTGACGGCGGTGAGCCTGCCGGTCCTGCGGTCCTCCTCGACCACGACGGCGGACAGACCGTGGGCGGCCCACGCCACCTCGACCTGCTCACGGGTGGGGTTCGCGGGGTCGTACCCGCGGAACATCAGCACCTCGTCGGTGTACTCGTGGTTCGCCACGAGCAGCTGCCGTCCGCGCTCACCGGGCAGCGGGAGGAGAGCGAGGAAGTCGTTGTTGTAACCGAACTGGCCGGCCTGGGCCTTGGCGGTCTGGTGCTCCGGGTCGAAGGCGGGAGCGCCGCGCAGGATGGGCTCACCCCAACGGATGACGACATTCTGGCCATACCCACCGGGGACGGTGACGGCGTCGGCGGTGTTCGGCGGGACGGGGCTGAACCGGAGCCCGCGCGCGGCCTTGTCGGCCGTGTGTCCGGTACGGGCCGCGGCACTCCCTTCCACTCCCTGCGCGGCCTGCGCGGCCTGCGCGTCCTGGGCACCGGTGCCGACGACCGCCGCACCCGTCGCCGTGGCGACCGTGACGACGGCCGCGGCCCGCATCATCGAACGGCGGCCGATCGCACCGGCGATGACATCACCGACGTACGCGTTGTCGCTGGTGTTGGGCACCTCGTGGAAGCAGGCGTCCCCACAGCGGAACCGACAGGTCAGGGCGGATCGCCCACCGGGATGCGAACCGGGCGTTCCGATCAACGGCAGCAGTCTGCGCACTTTACTCTCCCCTTGCGAACCCTTGGTGTGAGCGTGACGCTAGGGGGGTGCGGGTGCAAGCACCCTGCGGCCGGGTGAACAGAGCGTGAACCTCCCGCTCTCGCAGGGGTCTTGATAACGCTCTTGACACCGCTACCTGTCGGTACCCGACCCTGCCCAAGATCGCCGGAGACGGCCGCTAACCTTACGTGTCCGTCCTGGCCAGGGATTGACGGCTTCAACTCATGCGAAGGGTTGCGCACATGGGCATTCTCACTCTCCTGCGGAACGCGTTCGGCCGCTCACGCAAGGGGCGTGACGCCGACGCGGAGACCTCGCCGACGGAGGCTACGGCCCCCACGGTCCCGGCCCCGGCCACCGAGCCGGAGCCCACGCCGGCTCCCGCTCAGGAGGCCGAGCCGAAGATCCCCGCACCTTCGTCGGAGCCGTCCGTGGTGGACGAGCTGGTGTCGGCGGCCTTCGACAACGTCACGGTCCCCAAGCCGGCGGCGCCGGTACTGGAGGAGAAGACGACGGAGGAGACGGAGGAGGAGAAGGAGCCGACTGCGACTGCTGCTTCCACTTCTACTTCTACTTCGGCTTCCGCTTCCGCTTCCGCTTCGATTCCGGCTCCGGCTCCGGATCCCGAGCCGGTGATCGCCGCCGAGCCCGAGCCCGAGGCCGAGGTCGCGGCGGAGCCCGAGGCCGAGCCGGTGGCCGAGGTCGAGGCCGAGGCCGAGGTTCCGGCCGAGCCTGAGGTTCCGGCCGAGCCTGAGGTCGCGGCCGAGCCTGAGGTCGCGGCCGAGGCCGAGGTTCTGGTCGAGCCTGAGGTCGCGGCGGAGCCCGAGGCCGAGCCTGAGGCCGAGGTCGAGGTTCCGGCCGAGCCTGAGGCCGAGGCGGAGCCCGAGGTCGAGGCCGAGGTTCTGGTCGAGCCTGAGGTCGAGGTCGAGGTTCTGGTCGAGCCTGAGGTCGAGGTCGAGGTTCTGGTCGAGCCTGAGGTCGAGGTCGAGGCGCCCGCGTCCGAGCCGGAGCCCGTGGTCGAATCGGAGCCGGTCGCCGAAACCCCCGAGGTGTCCGCCCCGGAGCCCGAGCCCGTGGCCGAGGAGCTCTCCGAGTCCGAGCCGGAACCCGTCGCCGAAGAAGCCCCCGCGCCCGCCGCCGAGGAGACCCCGGAACCGGTCGCCGCCGAGGCCTCCGAGCCCGTGGCCGAAGAGGCTCCCGCGCCCGCCGCGGAGGAGACCTCGGAGCCGGTCGCCGAGGAAACCCCCGCCCCGGTCACCGCTGAGATCACCCCCGCCGAACCGGTCGCGGTACCGACCACGGAAGCGGTCACCGAACCGACTGCGGAACCGGTCGCGGAACCGGTCTCCGAACCGGTCGCGGCCTCGGTGGACGAGCCGACGTCCGACTCCGTGGACGTGCCGACGGCCGACCCCGTGGACGAGCCGGCGCACGACTCGGCGAACGAGCCGGTCGCCGCCGACGGCGATCAGCCCCCGGCGGGGCCACCCGCAGTCGACGACGAGAGTGTCACGGGTGGTGCGGGCGGGGAAGACGACGTGGCCGAAGGCGAAGCCGAGGCCGGGACGACCGGCACCCCGGCCACCCCCCTCACCCACGTGAAGACCCACGCCCCCGACCTCGCCACCGCCTACCAGGAAGCAGGAACGGCCCTCGCGAAGAGGGACCTCACCGGCACCCGGGCCAAGGTCTACCTCGTCCTCGACCGCTCCGCGTCCATGCGCCCGTACTACAAGGACGGCTCCGCCCAGGCCCTCGGCGAGCAGGCCCTCGCCCTCGCCGCCCACCTCGACCCCGAGGCCAAGGTCCAGGTCGTCTTCTTCTCCACCGAACTGGACGGCACCGGCGAGCTCACCCTCTCCGAGCACGAGAACAAGATCGACGACCTCCACGCCGGCCTCGGCCGCATGGGCCGTACGAGCTACCACATCGCGGTGGAAGAAGTCGTCACGCACCACCAGAAGTCCGGCACCACCGACCCGGCCCTGGTGATCTTCCAGACGGACGGCGCCCCGGACGCCAAGACCCCCGCCACCCAGTCCCTCACGGACGCGGCGAAGGACCACCCCACCGTGTTCTTCTCGTTCGTCGCGTTCGGTGAGCACGACAACAAGGCCTTCGACTACCTCCGCAAGCTGAAGACCGACAACACGGCCTTCTTCCACGCGGGCCCGACCCCGCGCGAGCTGACCGACGCGGAGGTCTATGAGGGCGTGCTGGAGAACTGGCGCCCGTAGCACCCATAGGCCCAGCAAGAACAACCGGAGGCCGCCCGTTTCCCACCCCTTGAAAAGGGAAACGGGCGGCCCACCCATGTCGGCTACGATTTCAAGGTTCGCAAGACGACCGACGGTACGACCAGCACCGGCGATCGTCACCCCACGTAACGACACGTAACGACTTGGGAGCAGCCGCGATGGCTCGACACCTCATCACCAGCGCCCTTCCGTACATCAACGGGATCAAGCACCTGGGCAACATGGTGGGGTCCATGCTCCCGGCGGACGTGTACTCCCGGTACCTCCGCCAGCGCGGCCACGACGTCCTCTACATCTGCGCGACGGACGAGCACGGCACCCCGGCCGAGCTGGCGGCCAAGGAGCAGGGTCTGCCGGTCGACGAGTTCTGCGCACAGGCGCACGACGCGCAGAAGGCGGTGTACGACGGCTTCGAGCTGGCCTTCGACTACTTCGGCCGCAGCTCCAGCCCGCGGAACCGCGAGATCACCCAGCACTTCGCGCGCCGCCTGAACGAGAACGGCTTCATCGAGGAGCGCGCGATCCGCCAGGTGTACTCCCCGACGGACGGCCGCTTCCTCCCGGACCGCTATGTGGAGGGCACCTGCCCCCACTGCGGCTACGACAAGGCCCGCGGCGACCAGTGCGAGAACTGCACGCGCGTCCTCGACCCCACGGACCTGATCAACCCGCGTTCGGCGATCTCCGGCTCGACGGACCTGGAGGTCCGCGAGACCAAGCACCTCTTCCTCCTCCAGTCGAAGCTCCAGAGCGAGGTCTCGGAGTGGGTGGCGCGTCACGAGCACGAGTGGCCGCAGCTCGCCTCCTCCATCGCCCGCAAGTGGCTGACGGAGGGCCTGCACGACCGGGCGATCACCCGTGACCTGGACTGGGGCGTCCCGGTCCCGGCCGACACCTGGCCGGAGCTGGCGGCGGAGGGCAAGGTCTTCTACGTCTGGTTCGACGCGCCGATCGAGTACATCGGGGCGACGAAGGAGTGGGCGGACCAGGATCCGGAGAACCGCGACTGGAAGTCCTGGTGGTACGAGGCGGACTCCGGCGAGAACCCGGTCCGCTACACGGAGTTCATGGCGAAGGACAACGTCCCCTTCCACACCGTCATGTTCCCGGCCACCGAGCTGGGCGTGCGCGAACCGTGGAAGAAGGTCGACTACGTCAAGGCCTTCAACTGGCTGACGTACTACGGCGGGAAGTTCTCCACGTCCCAGAAGCGTGGCGTCTTCACCGACCACGCGCTGGACATCCTGCCCGCGGACTACTGGCGTTACTTCCTGATCGCCAACGCCCCCGAGTCGGACGACTCGTCCTTCACCTGGGAGCACTTCACCGCCACGGTGAACAAGGACCTGGCCGACACCCTCGGCAACTTCGTCAACCGCGTCCTGTCCTTCTCCAAGAAGCGCTTCGGCGAGGAGGTCCCGGCGGGCACCGAGGCGGGCGAGGCGGAGGCGAAGCTCGGCGAGGAGATCGCGGGCCTGCTGGCCGAGTACGAGACCCAGATGGAGGCCCTCCAGTTCCGCAAGGCCGCGGCGGCGCTGCGCGCCCTGTGGTCGGCGGGCAACTCCTACCTGGAGGAGAAGGCCCCCTGGCTGGAGATCAAGACCGACCCCGACGGCGCGGCCCTGACCCTGCGCACGGCGATGAACCTGATCCACCTCTACTCGGTGGTCTCGGAGCCCTTCATCCCCGCGTCCTCCCGCGCGATGCGCTCGGCGTTCGCGCTGACGGACGACACGGCGGCGTGGGTTTCGGCGGACGAGGCGAGGTCCCTGTCCTCCGTCCCCGCGGGCACCCCCTTCACGGTTCCCCCGGTCCTGTTCGCCAAGATCACGGACGAGGACCTGGAGTCGTACAAGGAGCGCTTCGGCGGCGCACCGGAGTAGTGACGGCGTAGAGCGGGGCCCGGCACCGAAAAGGTGCCGGGCCCCGCTCTTTCCCCGCCCGCCGCACCCCTGTCCCCTCCCCCTTCGTATCCCCCTTCGTATCCCCCTCCGTCTCACTCCTCGGCCGGAAACCGACCCCGCTGGTGACATGCTCTTGACCACCCGTATGGTTTCGCCATGGCAGTCCCTCCGGTCGTCCCGATCGCCTACGAGCCGAAGTCCCGCACCGAGAGCATCGGTCGCTACGCGGACGGCCAGTTCCTGGCGTCGATCACCTATGCCTTCCCCGAGGGCTACCGTCCCGACGATGGCTGGGAACAGCACAAACGCCTCTACACGGTGTTGCACACCTTCGACGCCGAGGGCCGCTACCGCGACTCGGAGATCTGGTGCGCGGGCACCTGGGCCGAACAGCAACTGGCGCCGGACGGACCGGACTCGGTGCTCTCCCGGGCCAGGGCCCATCTGGCGAAACTCCTGCGGAGCCTGCCTCGCCGCTCCTACACGGACATCGCGGTCCGTCCCTTCCAACGCACCGTCGACGGCGTCCTGTTCGGCCTGGTGATCAGGGAGGACGAGGAGGAGGCCTGGGCCGAGCTCTACCCGGACCGTCTCGCGTTCGCCGAGCCGTGGGACGGCCAGTACGACACCTGAGCCGCGCGGCAGCGTCCGAGGACCGGGCGCCCGGAGCCTTCCGGCCCCGGGCGCCCTTGCCGTCCCCTACGAGGTCAGGACCGCACCGGTGGTGGTGGCCAGCTCGGTCGGCAGGTTCTTCGCGGAGGACTGGATCCCGGCGTTCAGGGTCGGCGTCCAGTTCACCGTCGTCTTCAGCTTCTTCGAGTTCGCGGCGTTGTAGGCGGCGACGAGGTCGGTCGAGGTGCCGTTGACGAGGTTGCCGCCGCCCGCGATCGAGCCGGTGCCGTCGCCACTGAGCAGCTTGGAGATCTTCCCGCCCGTCGGGACCTTCCAGTAGTTGTCCTCGGCGACGACCTGGGCCTTGGCGCGGGAGTTGATGCTGTAGAGGGGCGCGTACCCGTTGACGGTCGTGGTGTCGAAGTAGTTGTTGTAGATGTGCACCTGCCCGATCCGGGTCAGAGGAGCCCGCTGGACGATCCCCTTCCACACGTTGTGGTGGATGGAGACGCGCAGCTTGCCGACGCTGTCGGTGTCGCTGCTGCCGATCAGCATGGTCTTGTCGTGGTTGGTGAACTGGTTGCGCTCGACGGTCACCAGGTCCGAGCCCTTGGTGATGTCGAGGTCACCGTCGTGGATCTGGTACTCGCGGCCGTAGTACTTCGGGTTGGCGCTGTCGAAGTGCGACGCGTCGGTGAAAGTGTTGTGGTCGGCCCACACGTGCGTCGCCCCGCGCAGGGTGACGGCGTCGTACTGGGAGTTCCAGTTACCGCTGTCGCCGTCGGTCGGGTCCCACTGCGGGAAGCAGTCCTCGGTGGCGGAGAAGGTCAGATTGCGGATGATGACGTTGTCGACGCTCTGCACCTGCAGACTGCCACCGGTGATCCCGGCCTTGGTGCCCGGCACACCCACGACGGTGGTGTTGGCGGGCACCTTGAAGACGATGTTCTTCGCCTGCTTCTGCTGCGCGGCGTCGCGGGCCTTCTCCTGCGTGCCGGAGGGCAGCTTGGAGCGGCCGTAGGTGGCGGGGTCGTAGGCCTTCAGATAGGCGGCCAGTGAATATCCCGTACCGGCGGAGTAGTCGGCGCAGGTCAGCTTCTTGCCCGAGTCGTCGGTGTTGGCGTCGATGACACCCTTGACCTGAATGATCTTCGGGGTGGAATGGGAGCTGCTGCCCAGTGCCTTCACGAGCTGGGCGCGGGTGCTGACGGTGTAGACGTGCGAGGAGTCGGCCTGCGAGCCGCCGGTCGTCCCGGTTCCGGATGCCGCCCAGCCGTCCTTGGCGGGCAGCACCTGGTGCGCGAGGTCGACCGTACCCGCGTTCGCATTCATCACGAACGCGACGGCGCCGAGGCCCGCGGCCGTGACGGCGGCGGCGGAGACGATGACGGCGCGACGCTTGCGGAGGGACCTGCGGTGCGAGGGGGATGCCACGGATGAGTCCTTACGTGGTGGTGGAGCACGTGTCGTAGTGCGCGAAGCCCCGCTGAACGACGCTTCTGACTCATCAGTGGCCGCGGAAATCGGAAAGGTTGCCGGTCTTTTCTCAACTCGCCGGGCAATGCGAACCGACCGCGGCGGCGTAAACGTTTCGTCGACCCCCGAAAGAGTGATCCTGTCCTGTCGGCCGAACGCTCGACCCAAGCCCCCCGAGGGGGAGCACTATCTGCTCGCCATCGAGGCCCAGACCAAACGGGACCCGGACAAGGCGACGAACTGGGCGTACTACGTCGCCTATCTGCGCGCGACGTACGACCTGCCGGTACTGCTCGTGGCCGTGTGCCGGGACCGCCCCACCGCGGACTGGGCGGCCGGACCCTTCGAGTGCGGCGTGGGCCCATGGACGACACAGGCCACGCGCCCGTTCGTACTCGGTCCCCAGACCGTTCCGGAGATCACGGACCCGTCGGCCGCGGCCCGGCGGCCGGGGCTCGCGGTGCTCTCGGCCATCGTTCACAGCGACAGCAGGAGAAGCGCCGCCATACTGAACGCGGTGGCCGACGGATGGCGGTCGTTCGACAACGACACTCTGGCGTACTGGTTCGAGACAATGGAGATCGCCCTGGCGAACACCCCGGCCAGGGCAAAGTGGAGGGAGCTGCACATGCCGGTCGGCAGTTACTACCCGGGCCAGGGAACCCTCATCGAGGAGAAGTACCTGGAGGGCGAGGCCAAAGGCGAGGCCAAGGGCGAGGCCAAGGACCGAGCCACGCTGATTCTGCGCGTGCTGGACAAGCATGGTGTCGACGTCCCCGAGGACATCCGGGAACGCGTCACCTCGTGCACCGACCTCGACACCCTCATGCTCTGGTTCGACCGGTCCCTGACCGCCACCACGGCCGAGGACCTGTTCGTCGAGAACGAAGACGGTCAGGCTGAAGGCAACCAGAACGAGACCTCCGCCTGACCTTCAGAAGCGTCCGCCGAAGTCCCCCAGGCCTCCCAGCCCGCCAGGCCCGCTCGTCGGGCCGCCCCCGTGCGGGCGGCGGAGGCCGTCGAGGAGGGCGTCGGCCAGGATCACCCCGCCGGCTCCGGCCGCGCCGGCGACCAGGGCCGTCTTCCACCAGGGGGCGCTGTACCAACCGCCCGGCATCTGCCGGCCGCTCACGACCCCGCCAGGGTAGTAGTACGGCGTCGCGTCACCGGGGCGGGGCGAGGCCGCGTAGGTCCGGCCGTCGATCGTGACGCGGCCGTCCCGGGCGGTGATCGCGCCCGTGCCCAGGTCGGGCAGGGCGGGGCCGGGGTCGAGGCCCAGCGAGGTGCGGGCGGCGCGGATGTAGTGCAGGCCCTCCAGGGCCGTCTGCGAGGCCATCGCGTACTGCGCGCCGGAGCGAGCCGTGACCAGCTGCCCCTGCGCGGCCCGGTGGCGCTCGGCGGCGTCGGTCAGCGCCTGCGCCGCCGTCACGTTGCCCCGCGCGTCGAGCGTGGACAGGCTCCCGCCGAGCCGCTCCACCCACCGGTGGGCCTCCGCCTCCGCGTCCAGGTCGGACACCGCGCCGAACGGCTGCGACAGCCGCCGCTGGTAGGCGACCGCGGCCACCGCTCCGACGATCAGCAGCACTGCGACCAGCACGACTCCCATGGCTTCCTCCGGCGCTTGCGGTGTTCCGGTACGGCGCGAGGTGACCTCACCCGCCTCCGCCCATCACACGCCCAGCCACTGTGCACCCGCGCCGAACCGCCTGTGCGTCGACGGTGAACCTCCCCGGACGCGGTCCCGGCCCCATCGGCGCGCACCGCGTTCCCTAGCCTGAGCCCGTGATGACCACCTCGTCGATCCTCGGACAGTTCGACCTCTGCGCGGGCAAGGCGGCGTTCCCCGATCTCGACAACGGCTACTACTACCCGGTCGACGCGCGGATCCATCTGTTCGGCGACACCACCCGCTGGGCCATGGTCGCCGAACTGCTGGGCTACAACCCGCGCGGCGGCAACCTCATCGACGTCATGCACCGCTTTGGCAACTGCCTGACGCGCAGCGAGCCCGGGCTCGGCGAGTTCCTGGACCGAGTGGACAACATGGAGGAGATCGATCCCAACGGCGCGGAGGTCTACGTCGGAGGGGTTCCCGTGGTCGTCCGCGGAACGGCACTCACCGTCGACGCCGCCGCGGGCACCCCGCTGGTGGACGTGTTCCGCCTGCTCGCCGAGAGGAACAAGGCGCTTCTCCTGGCCGACGAGACGGAACTGCGGGCCGACCTCCCCGCCGACCTGCCCGTACTGCTGCGGCTCGACACATGGCACCAGCCGGAAGACCTCTGGAACGCCGTGCCCAGTACGCACGAGACCTTCCGGCTGATCGCAGAGGTGCTGAGCTCCTCGGATCCGGCCCGATACCGCCCAACCCTCCCACCCAACACCCACTGGACCCACTGGCCCGACGCCGGAACGCTCTAGGGCTCGCAAGCCCGCGCAGCGGAAGCCGTACGACCCGAAAGGGCCCGGAACCAGTGGAGTTCCGGGCCCGGGTCGAGCGAGCCGGTGGGTCAGCTCGCCGAGGGCGACGCCGACGTGCTCGGCTGCGTGTCCGTGCTGTCGTGCGTCTCGTCCGGGGCCACGCCCATCGTCAGGTGCGCGCGGACTCCCTTCGCGATGTTCTTCTTGTCGTACTTGAGGTACAGAAGGCCGCCCGTGTGGCCGTTCTGGGGGTAGATCGTGTCCTCGGTGAGCGTGGTGCGCGTGGTGGTGTTGGTGGAGTACGGGGAGACCTTCGCCGACGCCAGCACCGACTTCTCGTCGAAGAAGAACTGGCCCGTGTGGCAGGTGTGCCCGCCCTCGTAGCCCGCGTCGGTCCAGGTGCCGTCCACGTGCACTTTCGTGTGGATGTGGACGGCGCGGCCCTGGTACCAGCCCGGGAAGATCGTCTTGAAGGTCACATAACCGCGCTTGTCCGTCTTCCAGGTGCCCCGGAGATAGCGCTCGTCGTCGGTCGGCTCCGAGTGGCCGCCACCCGTACCGCCGGAGGGCCCGCCGGACGGGGGCTCACCCGTGGGCGTGCCCGAGGGGGCGTCGGTCGGGGCGCCGGAGGGCGGGGTGCCGCCGCCACCGCCACCGCCGCTGCCCATCGCCTCGTAGCCGGAGTAGACACCCAGAGCGGTGCAGTGCCAGATGTCGACCGCCGCGTTCTTCACGGGCTTACAGGTGTCAGCGTCGATCACTTTGAGTTCGAGGGTCATCGGAATGCCCTCCTTGCCCTCGGTGATGTTCTGACGGATCTTGTCCGCGTCGATGTAGTAAGGGCCCTCAGTGGTCTCCGAGGTGAGGGTGTAGCACGTCTCCGACGCCGTGGCGGAGGCAGAGGCAGAGGCAGAGGCGTCCGTCGTCTCGCCCGCGAACGCGTTCACGGCGAGTCCGCCGCCCACGCCCACGGCCGCGACAGCCGCGCCACCTGCGACGACGACTTTACGTCGCGTCATGTCCCGCTTGTGCGCCGGTGCTTGTTTCTCAGTCATGTGCAGGGACGCTAGGGACCCCGCCTGTCAGCAACATGGGTGCGGACTGTGGTTTTGCGTGGACACGCAAAAGTGGCCCGGAACCGGCGGCGGTTCCGGGCCACTGAGGCAGGGAGGGGTACCTGGAAATGCCCCTGCGAGGACTACTTCGGCTGGGGCTTGCGCACCGAGAGGTGCAGCTCCCGCAGACGGGTCTCGTCCAGCTCCGTCGGCGCGCCCATCATCAGGTCCTGCGCGTTGCCGTTGAGCGGGAACGCGATCGTCTCGCGGATGTTCGGCTCGTCCGCGAGGAGCATGACGATGCGGTCGACGCCCGGGGCGATCCCGCCGTGCGGCGGGGCGCCGAAGCGGAAGGCGCGCAGCATGCCGGCGAACTGCTCCTCGACGGTGTCACGGTCGTAGCCCGCGATCTCGAAGGCCTTGAGCATGATCTCGGGCTCGTGGTTGCGGATCGCGCCGGAGGACAGCTCGACGCCGTTGCAGACGATGTCGTACTGCCAGCCCAGGATGTCCAGCGGGTCCTGGGACTCCAGGGCCTCCAGGCCGCCCTGGGGCATCGAGAACGGGTTGTGCGAGAAGTCGATCTTCCCGGTGTCCTCGTCCTTCTCGTACATCGGGAAGTCGACGATCCAGCAGAACCGGAAGACGTTCTCCTCGAAGTTGCCCGAGCGCTTCGCGGCCTCGACCCGCACCGCGCCCATGATCTTCGAGACCTCGTCGAACTCGCCCGCGCCGAAGAACACCGCGTGACCGGGGGCCAGGGAGAGGCGCTTGGTCAGCTCGGCGACGTTGTCCTCGGTGAGGAACTTGGCGATCGGGCCCGTCAGCGAGCCGTCCTCACCCACGCGGACCCAGGCCAGGCCCTTCGCGCCCTGCTCGACCGCGTAGTCGCCGAGGCCGTCGAAGAACTTCCGGGTCTGACCGGCGACGTCCGGCACCGGCAGGGCGCGTACGTGCTTGCCGGCGAAGGCCTTGAACTCCGAGCCCTCGAAGATGTCGGTGATGTCGACCAGTTCCAGCTGGGCGCGCAGGTCCGGCTTGTCGGAGCCGTACTTCAGCATCGCCTCGCGGAACGGGATGCGCGGGAAGGGGGAGGTGACATGACGGCCACCGCCGAAATCCTCGAACAGCTCCGTCATCAGCTTCTCGATGGGCTGGAAGACGTCCTCCTGCTCGACGAAGGACATCTCCACGTCGAGCTGGTAGAACTCGCCCGGCGAGCGGTCCGCGCGCGCGTCCTCGTCGCGGAAGCAGGGCGCGATCTGGAAGTAGCGGTCGAAGCCGGAAATCATCAGCAGCTGCTTGAACTGCTGCGGCGCCTGCGGCAGGGCGTAGAACTTGCCCGGGTTCAGACGGGAGGGGACCACGAAGTCGCGCGCGCCCTCGGGGGAGGTGGCGCTGAGGATCGGGGTCGCCATCTCGTTGAAGCCCAGCGCCGTCATCTTGTGACGGATCGCGGAGATCACTGCCGTACGCAGCAGGATGTTGCGGTGCATGCGCTCGCGGCGCAGGTCGAGGAAGCGGTACTCCAGGCGCCGCTCCTCGTTGACGCCGTCCTCGGCGTTGATCGTGAACGGCAGCGGGGCGGCGGCGCCGAGCAGCTCGACCTCGCTCACCTCGACCTCGATCTCGCCGGTGGGCAGGTCCGGGTTGACGTTCTCGGCGCCACGCGAGACGACCTTGCCGTCGACGCGGACCGTCGACTCCTTGGAGACCTTGTCGAGGGCCTCGTAGGCGGGCGTACCGGGGCGGGCGACGAGCTGCGTGATGCCGTAGTGATCGCGCAGATCGATGAAGAGGATGCCGCCCAGGTCTCGGCGATTGTGCAGCCAGCCGCTCAGCCGGACGTCGCTGCCGACGTCAGAGGCGCGGAGCTCGCCGCAGGTGTGGGACCTGTACCGATGCATCGTCGTTCATCCAGTCTTCGCGGATCGGAGTCTGTTTCACATGAGCTTGGGTCTGTTTCACGTGAAACTTCCGGGCCGACGCCCGGATCCCCCAAGGGTACCGGCCGCCCAAAGATCACCGCCCCGAATACTCTCGGTGGCACCTTCCGATCACCTCTTCATAGAGTGGGTCAATGCGCACTGGTGAGCCCCTGCCCGCCGTGGGGGACGTACTGGCCGCCCTTGCGACCGGCGTGTGGCGCTGGGACAACGCACACGGGCAGGTCACCATCGACGCCGAGGCCGCCCGGCTCCTAGGGTTGCCCGCGGCAAGGACGACGGTCACCGAGGTGGCCGTGCGCTCCCGGTTCCACCCGGCCGACTGGAACGAGGTCGTCAGCGTCGTACAGCTCGCCGTCGCCGAGGACACGCTCGCCGAGGTCCGGCTGCGGATCATGGACGAGCACGGGCGGGTGATCCGTACCGTGCGCAGCCGCTCCAGGCCGAGCGTCGACCCCGAGACCGGGGAGTTCGTGCTGTTCGGCACCCTCCAGGAGGTCACCGAGACCTCGGGGGCCATCGCCGCGCGCACCCCGCTCACCGGTGACTGGCGCCGCTCTCGCGAGGCGTTCCTGCTGGACGCGGGGCGGGCGCTGGCCGAGGCGCGGTCCACGGCCGAGGTACTGCGGGTCGCGGCGGGCCTGTCGATGCCAGGGTTCACACCGGACGGGCTGGCCGTCTTCGGCGTGGACGGGGACCGGCTCACCGTCGTCGGCCACCACGGGCAGAAGCCGGGAGACGAGGGCCCCTTCACCCATATGTCCCTGGCCACCGACTACCCGGCCGCCGAGGTGGTCCGCACGGGTCGCGCCGTCTATCTCTCCTCCCCCAAGGACTACAAGGAGCGCTATCCGGTCTCCTGGCCGCTCGCCGAACACTTCGGGCGGGAGTCCTGGGCCTTTCTGCCGCTGACCGTCGCCGGGCGCACGATGGGCGCGTGGATGGCGGCCTTCACCTATCCCGTCAGCTTCACGCCCGACGAGCGTTCCGTGCTGACGACCGTGGCCCGGATGCTCGCGCAGGCCCTCTCCCGGGCCGTGGCCGCCGAGACGGAGCGGGAGCTCACCGACGGCCTGCAGCGCTCGATGATGCCCACCCTCGGCCCGCAGATGCCGGGCATGGGAGTGGCCGCACGCTATGTCCCCACCGGCGGCGGCCTCCAGGTCGGCGGCGACTGGTACGACGTGATCCCGCTGCCGAGCGGCCGCTTCGCCCTGGTCATCGGGGACGTCCAGGGCCACGACGTGCGCGCCGCCGGGCTGATGGGCCAGCTCCGTATCGCCCTGCGCGCGTACGCCTCCGAGGGCCACCGGCCCGACGCGGTCCTCTCCCGGGCCTCACGGTTTCTGTGCGGGATCACGGACTCGGTGACGTACGGCTCCACCGGCGAGAGCGGCGGCAACACCTCGGACCCGCGCTTCGCGACCTGCCTGTACGTCGAGGTGGACCCGGCGACCGGCATCCTGGACTTCGCCCGTGCGGGGCACCCGGACCCCGCGATACGCATGGCGGACGGGACGGTGCTGATACGGCCCACGGCGGGCGGACTGCCGCTCGGCATCGACCCGGACGCCGACTACCCCACGACCCGGCTCGCCCTCGAACCCGGCGAGACCATGCTGCTGTGCACCGACGGGCTGATCGAGACCGGCGGCCACGACCTCGACACCGGGTGGCGGCGTATCCGCCACATCCTGGAGTCCCACGACGGCGGCATGGAGGAGCTCGCCGACGCGCTGGTCCAGGGTGTGCACGGGCCCTCCTCGCACCACACCCCGGGGCCGCTGGCCGACCGGCGCGAGGACGACATAGCCGTGCTGCTGCTGAGCCGGCAGGGCAACGGGGACGGCGACACGGTCGAGGCCCCGCTCTCACCCTCGGTGCGACGCACGGCGCTGACCGTGGCGCAGGCCGAGCCCGAGCGGATCTCGGGGGCCCGCCAGCAGCTGCGCGAGATGCTGCACGACTGGGCCTCCGACGACCAGCGCGACTCGGCGGTCCTCCTCGTCTCCGAGATGCTCACCAACGTCCTCGTCCACACCGACACCGACGCGCTGCTCGTCGCCGAGGTGACCGGTGGTGCGGACGACCGCCGGATGCGGGTCGAGGTCACCGACGCCAGCGACGACCTGCCGCACCGCCGGCACCCTGGCGAACTGGCGTCCTCCGGACGCGGGCTGATGCTCGTGGAATTCCTCGCCGACGCCTGGGGCGTCGACCCCCGGGGCGAGGGCAAGAGCATCTGGTTCGAGTTCTACGAGGTGTCTGGTGGAGACGGGGAGGCTGGTGGAGACGGGGAGGCCGGTGGGGGCGGAGGGGCCGGTGGGGGCGGGGAGGCCGACTCGTAGTGGGTCCGTAGCTCCGCGAGGACCCCGAACCCGGCGGCCGTCAGCGGTACGGCGAGCAGCATGCCCAGGATGCCTGCGACGGACGCGCCCGCCGTGATCGTCAGCATGACCACCGCCGGGTGCATCTGCACGGTCCGGCTCTGGATCATCGGCTGCAGCACATGCCCTTCGAGGACCTGCACGGCGAGCACGACCCCGAGCGCCCACAGCGCGATCACGAACCCCCGGTCGGCGAGCGCGACCAGCACGGCCACCGCGCCGGAGAGGAACGCGCCGAGGTAGGGGATGAACGCCCCCACGAAGACCAGCGCACCGAGCCCGGCCGCGCCCGGGACGCGCAGGATCAGCAGGCCGATCGTGATGCACAGGGCGTCGATCAGGGCGATCACCGTGGTCCCGCGCATGAAGCCTTGGACGGCGCCGAAGGCGCGGCGGGCCATGGCCTCCACCGTGTCCGCGGTGCCGCGCGGCGCCAGCGAGCGCAGCAGCCCGGCGGTGCGGTGGGAGTCGCGGAGGAAGAAGAAGACGAGCAGCAGGGCCAGTACGGCCATGGCGATGGACTCGCCCACCACGCTCACGCCGCTGATGACGTTGGACGCGGCCGTTCCGCCGAACTTGGTCAGCAGTTCCTTGGCGTTGGCGGCGAGGTCGTCGAGCGAGGTGCCCGCCGCACCGAAGTGCTGGGCGACGGACCGCGCGGCCAGCCTGAGGGAGGCGATGATCTGGTCCCCGGTGTCGATGAGCGCGGCGACCACGATGTAGACGGCGCCGCCGACGACCACGACCACCGCGACACAGGTGAGCCCCGCGGCGAGCGACCGGTTGACCCCGACGTGCACCAGCCGCCGGTACATCGGCCCGAGCAGCGCGGTGCCGAGGAGCGCGAGCAGCACGGGCACGATCGCCGTACGGAACTCCCCGCACAGCCGGATCCCGACCCACGCCACACCGGCGACGAGCAGGATCACGGCGCACCAGGCGGCCAGCCGCCGGGCGCCCTCGGGGAGTAGCTGCACGCTTCCACCCGACCACGCGAGAGCCGGGCCGTCCCGCCGGGACGGCCCGGCCGGGTGACACGGCGTCAGCGCGAGAGGCCCGCCCGACGGGCGAAAGGCCCCGTCCGGGGTGGGGACGGGGCCTTTCGTGGTCGGGCGGAGGAAGGCCGGAAGGGGCCCGGGAAGGGATTACATCCCGCCCTCGGACATTCCGTGCACCGCCGGAACGGTGCCCAGACGGCCCTTCTGGAAGTCCTCGAAGGCCTGCTGCAGCTCCTCGCGGGTGTTCATCACGAAGGGGCCGTAGTGGGCCATGGGCTCGCGGATCGGCTGTCCGCCGAGCAGGACGACCTCGAGGTCCGGCGTGTTCGCGTCCTGCTTCTCGTCCGCGCGGACGGTCAGCGAGCCGCCCGCGCCGAAGACGGCGGTCTGGCCGGTGTGGACCGGCCGACGGCCCGTACCGACGCTGCCGCGTCCGGCGAGGACGTACGCGAGACCGTTGAAGTCCTCGCGCCACGGGAGGGTCATCTCGGCGCCGGGCGCCAGGGTCGCGTGGACCATGGTGATCGGCGTGTGCGTGACGCCCGGACCCTGGTGGCCGTCGAGCTCACCGGCGATGACGCGCAGCAGCGCGCCGCCGTCGGGGGTGCTCAGCAGCTGGACCGAGCCGCCGCGGATGTCCTGGTACCGCGGGGCCATCATCTTGTCCTTGGCCGGGAGGTTCACCCACAGCTGGAGGCCGTGGAAGAGGCCGCCGGACATGACGAGCGACTCCGGCGGGGCCTCGATGTGCAGGAGGCCGGCGCCCGCCGTCATCCACTGGGTGTCGCCGTTGGTGATGGTGCCGCCACCACCGTTGGAGTCCTGGTGGTCGAAGATGCCGTCGATGATGTACGTCACGGTCTCGAAGCCGCGGTGGGGGTGCCAGGGGGTGCCCTTGGGCTCGCCCGGCGCGTACTCCACCTCGCCCATCTGGTCCATCATGATGAACGGGTCGAGGTGGCGGTAGTTGATCCCGGCGAACGCACGGCGAACGGGGAAACCCTCGCCCTCGAAGCCGCTGGGCGCGGTCGTCACGGTGAGCACGGGACGGTCCACGGCGTCGGCCGGCGCGACCACACGGGGCAGGGTCAGCGGGTTCTCGACGGTCACTGCAGGCATGTCGGTACCTCCTTGTGCTTCGAGTTTAGTTGATTGTTGAACTTTCTGCCACCCACAACGACGGACGCCCGGAGGGCATTCCCTCCGGGCGTCCGGACTGTCGTAGAGGAGCGGGCGCTACCCGTACATACGGCGCATGGCGAAGTCCACCATCTGCTCCACGGCCTTCGCGTCGAAGACCATACGGTGCTCCCCCTCCATGTCGAGGACGAAGCCGTAGCCGGTGGGGAGCAGGTCGATCACCTCGGCGCCGGTGATCACGAAGTACTTGGACTCCTTGCCGGCGTACCGGCGCAGCTCCTTGAGCGAGGTGAACATCGGGATGACCGGCTGCTGGGTGTTGTGCAGCGCCAGGAATCCGGGGTTGTCGCCACGCGGGCAGTAGACCTTCGACGTCGCGAAGACCTGCTGGAAGTCCTCCGCGGACATCGATCCCGTGGTGAACGCCCGCACCGCGTCCGCCAGAGAGGGCGGGGACGGCTCGGGATAGAGCGGCGGCTGCTGGCCGTAACCGCCGGGCATCTGCTGCTGCGGCGGGGCGTACTGCTGCTGGGCGGCACCACCAGTCGCGTCATGGCCGTATCCGTACATGGGTCAAAGAGTAGTCGGCCACATATGGGCCATCGGGGGTTGATTCTTATTACCGACGGGTAGCATCATCGTAGCTACTTGCCAGTACGTGTAACGAGGCTGCGAGTACCTCCACCTCCCCGATCCCTTACGGAGCCGTCGCCATGGGGCACTACAAGTCGAATCTCCGCGACATCGAGTTCAACCTCTTCGAGGTGCTCGGGCGCGACAAGCTGTACGGCACCGGACCGTTCGCGGAGATGGACGTCGACACCGCCAAGAGCGTCCTCGACGAGCTGGCCCGTCTCTCGGAGAACGAGCTGGCGGACTCCTTCGCGGACGCCGACCGCAACCCGCCGGTCTTCGACCCGGAGACCAACACGGCTCCCGTACCGGCATCCTTCAAGAAGTCGTACAAGGCCTTCATGGACTCCGAGTACTGGCGCCTGGGCCTGCCCGAGGAGCTCGGCGGCACCACCTCGCCCCGCTCCCTGATCTGGGCGTACGCGGAGCTGATCCTCGGCGCCAACCCGGCGGTCTGGATGTACTCCTCCGGCCCCGCCTTCGCGGGCATCCTCTTCGAGGAGGGCACCGAGGTCCAGAAGCACATCGCGAAGATCGCCGTCGACAAGCAGTGGGGCTCCACCATGGTGCTCACCGAGCCGGACGCCGGCTCGGACGTGGGCGCGGGCCGCACCAAGGCGGTCCAGCAGGAGGACGGCTCCTGGCACATCGAGGGCGTGAAGCGCTTCATCACGTCCGGTGAGCACGACATGTCGGAGAACATCCTCCACTACGTGCTCGCCCGTCCCGAGGGCGCCGGCCCCGGCACCAAGGGCCTGTCCCTCTTCCTCGTCCCGAAGTACGAGTTCGACTTCGAGACCGGCGAGCTGGGCGAGCGCAACGGCGCGTACGCGACGAACGTCGAGCACAAGATGGGCCTCAAGGCGTCCAACACCTGCGAGATGACCTTCGGCGACCGCCACCCCGCCAAGGGCTGGCTGATCGGCGACAAGCACGACGGCATCCGCCAGATGTTCCGGATCATCGAGTTCGCCCGCATGATGGTCGGCACGAAGGCGATCTCGACCCTGTCGACGGGTTACCTGAACGCCCTTGAGTACGCCAAGGAGCGCGTCCAGGGTCCCGACCTCGCGAACTTCATGGACAAGACCGCGCCCAAGGTCACCATCACGCACCACCCCGACGTGCGCCGCTCGCTGATGACGCAGAAGGCGTACGCCGAGGGCATGCGCGCCCTGGTGCTGCACACCGCCGCGATCCAGGACGAGATCCAGGTCAAGGAGGCCGCCGGCGAGGACGCCGCCGCCCTGGAGGCCCTCAACGACCTGCTCCTGCCGATCGTGAAGGGCTACGGCTCCGAGAAGGGCTACGAGCAGCTCGCCCAGTCGCTGCAGACCTTCGGCGGCTCCGGCTTCCTGCAGGAGTACCCGATCGAGCAGTACATCCGCGACGCCAAGATCGACACCCTGTACGAGGGCACCACCGCGATCCAGGGCCAGGACTTCTTCTTCCGGAAGATCGTCCGCAACCAGGGCGCGGCGCTGAACTCCCTCGCCGAGGACATCAAGAAGTTCCTGGCGCTCGGCACGGGCGGCGAGGACCTGTCCGCGGCCCGCGAGCAGCTCGCCAAGGCGGCCGTCGAGCTGGAGGCCATCGTCGGCCTCATGCTCACGGACCTGGCGGCCACCGAGCAGGACGTCAAGAACATCTACAAGGTGGGCCTCAACACCACCCGCCTGCTGCTGGCCTCCGGCGACGTGGTCGTCGGCTACCTGCTGCTGCGCGGTGCCGCCGTGGCCACCGAGAAGCTGGAGACGGCCTCGGCGAAGGACAGGCCCTTCTACACCGGCAAGATCGCCGCGGCGAAGTTCTTCGCCGCCAACGTCCTGCCCGGCGTCACCGGCGCCCGCAAGCTCGCCGAGGGCGTGGACCTGGACCTGATGGAGCTGGACGAGGCGGCGTTCTGATCCTCGTGGCCTGAGGGCATCGCCGTCGGCGGCCCGTTCCCGGAGCGAATCTCCGGGGGCGGGCCGCCGCCGTATGCGGCCACAGAGGCACGCGGCAGCCCACTCCTCGTATGCCGGAATCCGCCCCTCCAACCAGATGTCCGTCCTTCACATCCCCCTTACGAGGGGCCGTCCTCATCGCCGGGAGCGGGCCCGCGGGCGTCGTTAAGGTGAACCCATGAGCACAAGCGCCCGCTTCGATCGCGGCCACACCGACGACCTCATGACCTTTCTGGCGGCAAGCCCGACGCCGTACCACGCCGTGGCGAACGCCGCCGAGCGGCTGGAGAAGGCCGGATTCCGTCAGGTCGCCGAGACCGATGCCTGGGAGGGGACGAGCGGCGGCAAGTACGTGCTGCGCGGCGGCGCGATCGTCGCCTGGTACGTGCCCGAGGGTGCCGAGCCGCACACCCCGTTCCGGATCGTGGGCGCGCACACCGACTCCCCCAATCTGCGGGTGAAGCCGCAGCCGGACAGCGGGGCGCACGGCTGGCGCCAGGTCGCGGTGGAGATCTACGGCGGCCCGCTGCTGAACTCCTGGCTGGACCGGGACCTGGGCCTTGCGGGACGGCTGACGCTGAAGGACGGCTCCTCGCGTCTGGTGAACATCGACCGGCCCCTGCTGCGCGTGCCCCAGCTCGCCGTGCACCTCGACCGTTCCGTCTCCACCGACGGCCTCAAGCTCGACAAGCAGCGTCATCTGCAGCCCGTCTGGGGTCTGGGCGACCCCGGCGAGGGCGATCTGATCGCCTTCCTGGAGGAGGAGTCGGGGCTGCCGGCGGGTGAGGTCGCCGGCTGGGACCTGATGACCCACTCCGTCGAGCGGCCCGCGTACCTGGGCCGCGACAAGGAGCTGGTGGCCGGACCGCGCATGGACAACCTGCTGTCCCTGCACGCCGGTACGGCGGCGCTGATCGCGGCGGCGACGGGCGAGGGCTCATCTTCCGGCTCCGGTTCCGGTTCCCCCTCCGGTTCGGATTCCGGTTCCGGCTCGGGTTCCGGTTCGGGGCTCTCGTACATCCCCGTCCTCGCGGCCTTCGATCACGAGGAGAACGGCTCGCAGAGCGACACCGGCGCCGACGGTCCGCTGCTCGGCGGCGTGCTGGAACGCTCGGTGTTCGCACGCGGCGGCTCGTACGAGGACCGGGCGCGCGCCTTCGCGGGCACCATCTGCCTCTCCTCCGACACCGGCCACGCCGTCCACCCCAACTACGCGGAGCGGCACGACCCGACGCACCACCCGCGCGCGGGCGGCGGCCCCATCCTCAAGGTGAACGTCAACAACCGCTACGCCACGGACGGTTCGGGCCGTGCCATCTTCGCCGCCGCCTGCGCGAAGGCCGGCGTGCCCTTCCAGTCCTTCGTCTCCAACAACTCGATGCCCTGCGGCACCACCATCGGCCCGATCACCGCGGCCCGCCACGGCATCAGGACCGTCGACATCGGCGTGGCCATCCTCTCGATGCACAGCGCCCGCGAACTCTGCGGCGCTGACGACCCGTTCCTGCTGGCCAACGCGCTGGTGGCGTTCCTGGAAGGTTAGTTCCGCATGCCCGGCGCGCCGCCGGGTACCCGGACCGGGCCTGAGAGAAGCCGAGTTGGTGACAAGGAGGCGACACCCATGAGCCTGGGCGGATGCATCATCCTGATCGCAGCGGGGGCGGTCCTCACCTTCGCGACCGACTGGCACATGAAGGGGGTCAACCTCGACCTGGTCGGTCTCATCTTCATGATCGTCGGGCTGATCGGCGTGGTGACGTTCAGCAGCATCGCCAGGAGGCGCCGGGTGGTCGTGCCGCCCAGCACCCCGGTGATCGAGGAGGAGCGGCACCACCGGGGCGGCTACGGCGTGTAGCCAACGCTGCGGAAGCAGGGGACGGGCAGGGCGGTCAGTCGGCCATGCCCGCCAGCACCAGCGGCAGCCGGTCCGCGCCGCCGTCGGTGAGGCGGACCGGCACGCCCCAGTCCTGCTGGTGGACATGGCAGGCCGGGTACTCGTTCGCGGGGTCGTCGTCGCAGGACGCCGCCATCGCGGAGACGTGCAGAACGCCCTCCGTGACCGCCGGGTTCAGCTCCAGGGCGCGGAAGAGGTCGGTTCCCGCGCCCTCGCCCGTGAGCAGCAGCTCGGGCGGGGTCGAGGACACGAGCAGCCGGGTGGACGGCCCGTAGCGCATGTCCAGCTTCTGGCCCGTCGGGGCCTGGAAGACGACGTCCAGCCGGAGCCCTCCCGGAGCGACTTCGGTCGCCGCGCGCTGAGTGCGGTGGGCCACCGACTCCACCCGCACGGCCTCCTCGGGGAGCCGCAGCCGGGTCAGCCGGTGCCGCGCCGACTCCACGACCACGATGTCGTCCCCGACGAGAACCGCGTCGCTGGGCTCCCTCAAGTCGGTCACCAGCGTGGTCACCTCGCCCGTCGCGGGGTCGTAGCGGCGCAGTGCGTGGTTGTACGTGTCGCTGACCGCGACCGAGCCGTCGGGGAGGGCCGTGACACCCAACGGGTGCTGGAGCAGGGCCTGTTCGGCGGCTCCGTCCCGGTGCCCGAAGTCGAACAGCCCGGTGCCGACGGCGGTGTGCACGGTCCCGTCGAGGTCCACCCAGCGCAGGGCGCTCGTCTCGGAGTCGGCGAGCCAGAGCCGGTCGGCGGTGGCGGCGAGCCCGGAGGGCTGCGCGAACCAGGCCTCGGCCCCCGGCCCGTCCACGAGCCCCTCGTTCGTCGTGCCGGCGGCGACCCCGACGGTGGCGCCCTCGGGGTCGTACGCCCACAGCTGGTGCACCCCGGCCATGGCGATCCAGACCTTCCCGCCGAACAGCGCCACGTCCCACGGCGAGGACAGGTCCACCTCGCGCGCCGGGCCGGACGTCGGCGAGCCCTGCCACCACTGGCGTCCCGTCCCCGCGAGAGTGCTGACCTCGCCGGTCACGAGGTCGAGGCGGCGCAGCGCGTGGTTCACGGTGTCCGCGACGACGACCGAACCGTCGTCGAGCAGCGCCAGCCCCTGCGGCTCGCTGAACCCGGCCTCCCCGGCCGACCCGTCCACGAATCCCCGCACCCCGGAGCCGATCCGCCGTACGACGCTCTCCCCGTCGTCCGCCAGCTCGACGAGCTGGTGCCGGGTCGTGTCGCTGACCAGGAGGTTCCCGCTCGGCAGGGCGAGGGCCTTGCCGGGGAAGCGGAGCGCCGTGGGCTCGGGCTCGGGCGCCACGTACGGCCCGTCGCCGCGGCGCAGCGTCCCCTTGGCCGCGTGCTCGGCCTCCAGCTCCTCCACCAGGCGGGCGATCGCGTGCGCGTGCCCCTCACCGGCGTGCTGCGCGACCACGTACCCCTCGGGGTCGATCACGACGAGCGTCGGCCAGGCACGCACGGCGTACTGCTTCCAGGTCGCGAGCTCGGGATCGTCGAGCACCGGGTGCTCGACCCCGTACCGCTCCACCGCGTCCACGACCGCCTGGTGCTCGGCCTCGTGCACGAACTTCGGCGAGTGCACCCCGATGATCACCACCGTGTCCCGATGCTTCTCCTCCAGCTCCCGCAGCTCGTCCAGGACATGCAGACAGTTGATGCAGCAGAAGGTCCAAAAATCGAGGATGACAATGCGTCCTCGCAGGTCGGCGAGGGTGTACTGCTTGTCTCCCGTGTTCAGCCAGCCGCCCTTGCCGATCAGCTCGGGGGCACGGACTCGGACGCGACGGGGGGTGCGTGCCGAGGAAGCGGTCGGGGCGGAGTCGTTCATGGAAACAAGGGTGCCACCCGCCACCGACAGTCAGTCCAGCGCGTGTCCCGTGGTGGCGTCCACGTGGTCCGGGATCTCGTCGTGGCGGTCGCCGACGGTCATGGTTCCGGTGGGCTCGAAGAGCAGGATCGCGGCGCCGGCCGGGGCGGTCGGCTTGTGTTCGGTGCCGCGGGGGACGGTGAAGACGGAGCCCTGGGGGAGGACGACGGTCCGCTCGCCCGCCGTCTCCCGGAGCGCGATGGTCAGCTCGCCCTCCAGGACCAGGAAGAACTCGTCCGTGTGGTCGTGCACGTGCCACACGTGCTCGCCCTCGACCTTGGCGATGCGCACGTCGTAGTCGTTGACGGCGGTGACGATACGGGGGCTCCAGAGGTCGGAGAAGGAGGCGAGGGCGGTGGCGAGGGAGATGGGTTCGCTGCTCATACCGGTCATCCTCCGCAGTGGCCCGGCAGCCGCACGAGTGCTAGAAATCGCATATGGCGCAAGGATCCTCTCAGCCTGAGCGAGCCAGGACGCACCGGGTGGTCGTGATCGTCGACGAGTCCACCAATCCGTTCGAGGTGGGCGTGGCCACCGAACTGTTCGGGCTGCCCCGGCCCGAACTGGGCCTGCCCGACCCGTTGTACGAGCTGACGCTGTGCACCCCGGTCCCGGGCGTCCGGATGAACCACGGCTTCTTCGTGATGACCGGCACGCCCGGGCTCGACGCCGTGGAGGGCGCGGACACGCTGATCGTGCCCGGCCGCCCCGACAACGTCGTACCCCGCACCCCCGCCGTCCTCGACGCCGTCCGGCACGCCCATGCGCGCGGCACCCGGATCGTCAGCTTCTGCACCGGCAGCTTCGCTCTCGCGGAGGCTGGGCTGCTCGACGGCCGCCGGGCCACCACCCACTGGCGCTGGGCCGACCAGTTCCGCAGCCTGCACCCCAAGGTCCTGCTGGAGCCGGACGTCCTCTTCGTGGACGACGGCGACATCCTCACGGCAGCGGGGAGCGCGGCGGCGCTCGACCTCGGGCTGCATCTGATCCGTCGCGACCACGGCGCCGAGATCGCCAACGCGGTCAGCCGACGGCTCGTGTTCGCGGCGCACCGGGACGGAGGTCAGCGGCAGTTCGTGGAGCGGCCGGTGCCCGACGTGCCGGACGAGTCGCTCGGTCCGCTGCTCGCGTGGGCGCAGGAACGGCTGGGCGAGCCGCTGACGGTGGCCGGCCTCGCGGCCCACGCGGCCGTCTCCCCCGCCACGCTCCACCGGCGTTTCCGAACCCAGTTGGGCACCACGCCACTGGCCTGGCTCACCGGGGAACGCGTCGCCGTCGCCTGCCGGTTGATCGAGCGGGGAGAGGAGCGGCTGGACGTCGTGGCCGAGCGGAGCGGCCTGGGCACGGCGGCCAATCTACGGGCACGGCTGCGGCGGGAGACCGGGCTGAGCCCGTCGGCGTACCGGCGGCGGTTCGGGCCGACCCCTGGAGAAGCGGTGGCAGCCGGCCCCTTCGTGAGGAAGGAGCCGGGCGCGGGTCTTCCGGCCGCAGGAGGGCGGAGCGGGACCGGGCTGTGAAGTGGCCTGGGATCCGGCCTGTTTCCCCCAGGCCTCGGACACCGCCTTCGGAGGGGGTGAAGGCGTGATGATCTTGCGGATCCCGGGAAGCGGTAACGGTATGAGATTCCTCGTACGCGACCGGCTCCTCGGCTTCGGTGACGACTACTGGATCGAGGACGACCACGGCAGCAAGGTGTTCCTCGTCGACGGCAAGGCGATGCGACTGCGGGACACCTTCGAGCTGAAGGACACCCGCGGGCGTGTCCTCATCGACATCCACCAGAAGATGTTCGCCCTGCGGGACACGATGGTGATCGGGCGGGACGGGGAACCGCTGGCGACGATCAGACGCAAGCGGCTGTCCCTGCTCCGCAACCACTACCGGGTGTCCCTGGTGGACGGGACGGAACTCGACGTCAGCGGCAAGATCCTCGACCGCGAGTTCGCCGTCGAGTACGAGGGTGAGCTGCTGGCGGTGATCTCGCGCCGTTGGCTGCACGTACGGGAGACGTACGGCGTCGACGTCGTCCGCGAGGACGCGGACCCCGCGCTGCTGATCGCGGTGGCGGTGTGTGTGATCCACCTGGCGGAGAAGGAGCGGGGCGAGGACTGACTCGACGGAGCGAGGTGAGGAGGGGCCGGAAGACCGGGAACGAGTACTGACTCAGCGGCGCGGTGCCGTCAGTCCCAGCATCCGGTCCTTCAGCGCCGGGAACTGCTCCCGCGTGGTCGCGACCTTCCCCGGGTCGAAGTCCACCGTGAGCGCCTGCTCCCCGGCCCCGGCCTCCGCCAGGACCTCCCCCCACGGATCGACCACGATCGAGTGACCGGCCTGGGGAACGCCCGCGTGCGTGCCGGCCGTTCCACAGGCAAGAACGAACGCCTGGTTCTCGACCGCGCGGGCCTGGGCGAGCAGCGTCCAGTGGGAGCGCCGCCGCTCGGGCCAGCCGGCCGAGAGGACGAGGGTCTCGGCGCCTGCGTCGACGAGCCCGCGGAAGAGTTCGGGGAAGCGGAGGTCGTAGCAGGTGGCGATGCCGAGGGTGGTCTCCGGCAGACGGACCGTCACCAGTTCGGCGCCCGCGCCCATCATTACGGCCTCGCCCTTGTCGAAGCCGAAGCGGTGGATCTTGCGGTAGGCGGCGGCCAGGTCGCCGGAGGGGGTGAAGACGAGGGAGGTGTTGTAGAGCGTGCCGTCGGCGTCCCGCTCGGGGATCGACCCGGCGTGCAGCCAGGTGCCCGCGTCGCTCGCCGCCTTCGCCATGACCTCGAACGTCGGCCCTTCGAGGGACTCCGCCTCCGTGCCGAACGCCTCGTAGGCGAACGCGCCGGTGGTCCACAGCTCCGGCAGCACGATCAGATCGACTCCGGCTTGTTCTCGTACCAGAGCCGCCACACGCCGCCGACGCGAATCGACCGATTCGCCGTCGTTTA
Organism: Streptomyces sp. NPDC107454; assembly: GCF_055582885.1. Classification (NCBI taxonomy): domain Bacteria; kingdom Bacillati; phylum Actinomycetota; class Actinomycetes; order Kitasatosporales; family Streptomycetaceae; genus Streptomyces; species Streptomyces sp. NPDC107454. Next base: position 516,245 of record NZ_JBVJPA010000005.1, read on the forward strand.
CGTCGATCTGGAGGAGAGAGGCGCGCACACTACCACCGTCCTGGCATTCGAGCCGTCCATACAGGCCTACGATCGTCACACGAAAGCACTGCCGGGGTGCCTCACAGCAGCGTAACTTAGCGTCCCAAGACACCCGCTGCCTGTGCACTGCCCGCGTCCAACCGCCCGAGGGGTCCCGTTCCGTGAGTCTGCATCCCAACCTTCAGTCCTACGCCGACGCCTGGACCCACTCCGTCGATGCGATATCCGAGTTGGTGTCGCCGCTGGTGGAAGGTGAGTGGAACCGGCGCACGCCCTGCCCCGGCTGGTCGGTGCGGGATCTCGTCTCGCATGTCATCGGGCTGGACTGCGAGATGCTGGGCGATCCGCGGCCGATCCACACGCTCCCCCGCGACCTGTACCACGTGACGAACGAGCACCAGCGGTACATGGAGATGCAGGTCGACGTGCGCCGCCACCACACGGCGCCGGAGATGACCTCCGAGCTGGAGTACACGATCATCCGCCGCAACCGTCAGCTGCGGAACGAGTCGCGACAGCCGGACGCCAAGGTGCGCGGGCCGCTCGGAACCGAGATCACCCTCGAAGAGGCGATGCGCAGGCGTGCGTTCGACGTGTGGGTGCACGAACAGGACCTGCGGGTGGCCCTCAGGGCGCCCGGCAACCTCGACTCTCCCGGCGCGCACATCGTCCGCGACGAGCTCCTCGGGGCCCTGCCGAAGGTCGTCGCCAAGGACGCGGGGGCGCCCGCGAACTCGGCGGTCGTCTTCGACATCCACGGGCCGCTGGAGTTCCTGCGGACGGTGCGGGTCGATGCGGACGGGCGCGGCTCGATAGACGGCGCCCCCTCTCTCGGCCCTGCCGCCACCCTCACCCTCGACTGGGAGACGTACTTCCGTCTCGCCTGCGGCCGCGTCACGGCCGACGCCGTCTCCGACCGCATCAAGACGGAGGGCGACCCGGAACTGACCGCGGCCATCCTGAGGAACTTCACGGTCACGCCGTAGCGCGGGGTTCTCGGACCGCGGGTGGGCGGGGGCTGCTGGTCAGGCAGTTCCCCGCGCTCCTGAAGGGGCGCTACGCGGGGACGTGCACCGTCTCCACGCGGCTGGCCACGAGCCGCTCACGCTCCCTGCGCGCCGCCTGCTTCCGCAACCGGAAGATCTGGCTCAGCCCCAGCGCCTGGAGAGCGAACACGGCGGAGAAGGCGACGCGGTAGTTGTCCCCGGTCGCGTCCAGCAGCACGCCGATCGCGAACAACGTCGTCATGGAGGCGACGAAACCGCCCATGTTGGTGATCCCGGACGCGGTGCCCTGGCGCTCCGGTGGATTCGCGGGCCGCGCGAAGTCGAAGCCGATCATGGAAGCCGGTCCGCACGCCCCGAGCACCGCGCACAGCACGACCAGCAGCCACATGGGATCCCGGTCACTGGGATACGCCAGCGCACTCGCCCAGACCACCGCCGTCGCCGTCACCGTCCCGAGCGCCAGCGGAAGCCGCGCCGCGTGATGCCGGGCGACGATCTGCCCGTAGACAAGACCCACGAACATGTTGGACAGCACCACGAGGGTGAGCAGTTCACCGGCCGTCGCCCGCGACAGCCCCTGCGCCTGGACCAGGAACGGCATGCCCCACAGGAGCAGGAAGACCATCGCCGGGAACTGTGTCGTGAAGTGCACCCACATCCCGAGGCGCGTACCGGGCTCCCGCCACGACGCCGCGATCTGCCGCCGCACATACGCGGCCCCCTGGTGCGGGAACGGTTCCGGCTCGTGTCCCTCGGGGTGGTCCTTCAGGAAGAGAAGGAGAAGTACGAGGACGACGACTCCGGCGAACGCGCTGCCCGCGAACGCCGTCGTCCACCCCACCCCGTGCAGCAGCCGCGCGATGACAAGGGTGGAGACCAGGTTGCCCGCCATGCCCACCAGGCCGGCGAGCTGCGCGACCAACGGCCCCCGCCGCGCCGGGAACCACCGCGTGCCCAGCCGCAGCACGCTGATGAACGTCATCGCGTCCCCGCAGCCCAGCAGCGCGCGCGAGGCCAGCGCCATCCCGTACGTGGAGGAGAACGCGAAGCCCAACTGGCCCGCGGTGAAGAGCAGGACGCCGATGGTCAGCACCTTCTTGGTGCCGAGTCCGTCGACCAGCAGTCCGACGGGTATCTGCATGCCCGCGTAGACGAGGAGTTGCAGGATCGAGAAGGTGGAGAGGGCGGAGGCGTTCACATGGAAGCGGTCCGCGGCGTCGAGCCCGGCCACTCCCAGCGAGGTACGGAAGATGACGGCGACGAAGTAGACGGAGACGCCGATGCCCCAGACGCCGATCGCGCGGCGGCCGCCGGGCGGGTCTCCGGGGAGCGAGACGGTCGAGTGGGAGCTCATCGGACCTCTCCCCGCGCCAGGTTCGAGAACCAGCTGACGTGACCGTGGACGATGTCGACCGCCGCCTCCGCGTCACCGGACCGCAGTGCTTCGAGGATCGCCTCGTGCTCGGTGAGCGTCTTGGTGATCCGGTCGGGGTGCGCGTGCATGACGGCGACGCCCATCCGCAACTGCCGGTCGCGCAACTGGTCGTAGAGCCGGGAGAGGATCTCGTTGCCGCCGCTGCGGACGATCTCGGCGTGGAAGCAGCGGTCGGTGACGGCGGCGCCGGCCAGGTCTCCAGCGGCGGCCTGCTCCTTCTGCTGCGCGAGGAGTTCCTCCAGGCGCGCGATGAGATGCGGCGACGCGGGCACGGCCTTGCGGACCGAGTGTTCCTCCACGAGTTGCCGTGTCTCGACCACGTCCGCGATCTCCTGCGCGGAGACGGGCAGGACGAGCGCGCCCTTCTTCGGGTAGAGCTTGATCAGGCCCTCGACCTCGAGCCGGAGCAACGCCTCGCGCACCGGCGTGCGCGAGACCCCCACGGCCTCGGCGAGCTCGCCCTCGGTGAGCAGCGTCCCACCCTCGTAACGGCGTTCCAGGACGCCCCGCTTGACGTGGGCGTAGACGCGGTCGGGGGCGGGGGGTTGCTTGGTGGCGGGCGGAGCGGACACGGACGGCGCGGCAGGCATGCGCACATCATAGATACAACACGTACGCATGGCCGTGTGTCGTCCAGGATGCGGACCGATAGCCTTCACGCGGTCAACGCCCGCCCCTCGGCGTAACCCACGTCACACAATTCCAGCCCATCTTCCGTGCATCCCTTTGGGTCCCTCACGAGTCCGTACGTAAGACGGCACTGCCATGTGCCGTTCTCCCAGGGGCATTTCGCGCATTCGGAGCGTTCATTTTGATTACCGGCATTAAGGGCACGCGTTTCCGCCGAGCCGCCGCTGTCACCGTTACCACCGGCGCCGTACTGGCGGCCGGAGCCTTCGGGGCCGCCCCCGCAGGGGCCGTCACGACGCCCTCCATCGCCGCCGCCGGCGGCTACGTGATGAACAACGGCACGGCCAAGACCTTGTACACCAAGGCTGCGGACACCAAGCGTTCCACCGGTTCCACCACCAAGATCATGACCGCCAAGGTCGTGCTCTCGCAGCCGAACCTCAACCTCGACGCCAAGGTCACGATCCAGAAGGCGTACAGCGACTACATCGTCGCCAACACCGCGTCCTCCGCCCACCTGATCGTCGGCGACAAGGTCACCGTCCGTCAGCTGCTCTACGGTCTGATGCTGCCGTCCGGCTGTGACGCCGCCTACGCACTCGCCGACAAGTTCGGCTCGGGCTCGACCCGTGCCCTTCGCGTGAAGTCGTTCATCGGCAAGATGAACACCACCGCGAGGAGCCTCGGCATGACGAACACGAAGTTCGACTCGTTCGACGGCATCGGCAACGGCAACAACTACTCGACGCCGCGCGACCTGACGAAGCTCGCCAGCAGTGCGATGAAGAGCACCACGTTCCGCACGGTCGTGAAGACCAAGTCGTACACGGCGAAGACCGTCACGAAGACCGGCAGCACCCGCACCATGGCGGCGTGGACCAACACGAACACGCTGCTCAGCAGCTACAGCGGCACCATCGGCGTGAAGACCGGCTCCGGCCCCGAGGCCAAGTACTGCCTCGTCTTCGCGGCCACCCGCAACGGCAAGACGATCATCGGCACGGTCCTCGCGTCGACCTCGATCACCCAGCGCGCCACGGACGCCACCAAGCTCCTGAACTACGGCTTCGCCAAGTAGTTCCGGACAGAGCAGTTCCCGGGCACCACAGCCGAAGGGGGCCCGTCGCCGAACGCGACGGGCCCCCTTCGTCATGCTGCGCGCCGACTACGCGCCGGCGCTCACGCCCAGGTGATCAGCCGCTTCGGCTGTTCCAGGATCGCCGCCACGTCGGCCAGGACCTTGGAGCCCAGTTCGCCGTCGACCAGGCGGTGGTCGAAGCTCAGCGCGAGCGTCGTCACCTGGCGGGGCTTGACCTTGCCCTTGTGGACCCAGGGCTGGAGCTTGATCGCGCCGATCGCGAGGATCGCCGACTCGCCGGGGTTGAGGATCGGCGTGCCGGTGTCGACGCCGAAGACGCCGACGTTCGTGATCGTGACCGTGCCGCCCTGCATCGCGGCGGGTGAGGTCTTGCCCTCACGGGCCGTGGCCACCAGCTCGCCCAGGGACCCGGCGAGTTGGGGGAGCGTCTTGGTGTGGGCGTCCTTGATGTTCGGGACGATCAGACCACGCGGGGTGGCGGCGGCGATGCCCAGGTTCACGTAGTGCTTGAGCACGATCTCCTGGGCCGCCTCGTCCCAGGACGCGTTGACGTCCGGGTTGCGCTTGATGGCGACCAGCAGGGCCTTGGCGATGAGCAGGAGCGGGTTGACCCGCAGGCCCTGCATCTCCTTGTCCTGCTTGAGCTCCTCGACGAGCTTCATCGTGCGCGTCACATCGACCGTCACGAACTCGGTGACGTGCGGCGCGGTGAACGCCGAACCGATCATCGCGGCGGCCGTGGCCTTGCGGACCCCCTTGATCGGGATACGCGTCTCACGCACCGTGTCGTACGCGACGACCGGAGCGGGAGCCTGGGCCTGGGCGGGAACCGGCGGCGCCGGCACCGCCGGCTGCTCCGGGGCCGGAGCCGGTGCGACCGCCGCGTGCACGTCCTCGCGCGTGATGATGCCGTCCGGGCCCGACGGCGTGATCATGGCCAGGTCGACGCCGAGGTCCTTGGCGAGCTTGCGGACCGGGGGCTTGGCGAGCGGGCGCTGCCCGACCGGCGCGGACCCGCGGCCGTGGCCGTTGAGCTCGCCCTGGATCGCGGTGGCCGCCAGGAACGTCTCGGGCTGCTGGGCCGGGACCTCGGCACCCTTGCGGGGGCGGCGCTTCGTGGAGGCCTCGGACACCCCGTACCCGACAAGGACCGGCGTGCGGCCCTCGGGCTTGGGTTCCTCGGCGACCGGCACCTGGGCAGGGGGAGCGGCGGGCGTCTCGGCCACGGGGGCTTCCACGGCGGCGGGGGCCTGCCCGGTGGGCGCCGACCCGCCGGCCACGTCCACCGCGATGATCACCTGGCCCACGTCCACCGTCGTCCCCTCGGGGAAGTGGAGTTCGCGCACCACGCCGTCGTAGGGGATGGGCAGTTCCACGGCGGCCTTGGCGGTCTCGACCTCGCAGACGACCTGGCCGTCGGTGACCGTGTCACCGGGCTGGACGTACCACTTGAGGATCTCCGCCTCGGTGAGCCCCTCGCCCACGTCGGGCATCTTGAACTCGCGGAGCCCCGACGCGTTCTCAGTCATCGTCGTCACGACCCTCTCCTCAGTACGCCAGTGAGCGGTCGACGGCGTCGAGCACCCGGTCCAGGCCCGGAAGGTACTCCTCCTCCAGGCGCGCCGGCGGATAGGGGGCGTGATAGCCGCCCACCCGCAGGACGGGTGCCTCCAGGTGGTAGAAACACCGCTCCGTGATGCGGGCGGCGATCTCCGCGCCCGTACCGAGGAAGACCGGGGCCTCGTGCACCACGACCAGACGGCGGGTCTTCTCCACCGAGGCCTGGACGGAGTCGAAGTCGATCGGGGACATCGAGCGCAGGTCCAGGACCTCGATCGACTTGCCCTCCTCCTGGGCCGCCGCGGCCGCCTCCAGGCAGACCTTCACCATCGGGCCGTAGGCGGCGAGCGTCAGATCGCTGCCCTGGCGCGCCACGACCGCCTTGTGCAGCGGTCCGGGAATCGCGTCGGTGGTGACCTCGCCCTTGTCCCAGTAACGCCGCTTCGGCTCGAAGAAGATCACCGGGTCGTCGCTCTGGATGGCCTGCTGCATCATCCAGTAGGCGTCCGACGCGTTCGACGGAGAGACCACCTTCAGGCCCGCCACGTGCGCGAACAGCGCCTCGGGGGACTCGGAGTGGTGCTCGACCGCGCCGATGCCACCGCCGTACGGAATCCGGATCACGACGGGAAGCTTGATCTTGCCCAGCGCCCGCGCGTGCATCTTCGCGAGCTGCGTGACGATCTGGTCGTACGCCGGGAAGACGAAACCGTCGAACTGGATCTCCACCACCGGCCGGTAGCCGCGCAGCGCGAGACCGATCGCCGTGCCGACGATGCCCGACTCCGCGAGCGGGGTGTCGATGACCCGGTCCTCGCCGAAGTCCTTCTGGAGCCCGTCGGTGACCCGGAAGACACCGCCGAGCTTGCCGACGTCCTCACCCATGATCAGGACCTTGGGGTCGGCGTCGAGGGCCGTACGCAGCGACTCGTTGATCGCCTTGGCCAACGCCATCTTTTCCGCAGCCATCGCTACTTGCCCTCCCCTTCATCCGCGAACGACGCCTGGTAGGCGGCGAACTGGGCCCGCTCCTCGTCGACGAGCGCGTGCCCGTCGGCGTACACGTTCTCGAAGATGGCGAAGTGGTCCGGGTCCGGCATGGCGCGGACGACTTCGCGTACTCGTTTGCCCAACGCCTCGCTCTCGGCCTCAAGTTCCGCGAAGAATCCCTCGTCCGCGTGGTTTGAAGCCTCCAGGTACGCGCGCAGGCGCAGGATCGGGTCCTTCGCCTCCCACGACTCGCGCTCCTCGTCGGCCCGGTACTTGGTCGGGTCGTCGGAGGTGGTGTGCGCGCCCATGCGGTAGGTGTACGCCTCCACGAGAGTGGGGCCCTCGCCGCGGCGGGCCCGCTCCAGCGCCCACTTGGTGACCGCCAGACAGGCCAGGACGTCGTTGCCGTCGACCCGGACGCCCGGGAAGCCGTAGCCCTGCGCGCGCTGGTAGAGCGGGACGCGGGTCTGCTTCTCGGTCGGCTCGGAGATCGCCCACTGGTTGTTCTGGCAGAAGAACACGACCGGGGCGTTGTAGACCGCGGAGAAGGTGAACGATTCAGCGACGTCGCCCTGGCTGGAGGCGCCGTCCCCGAAGTACGCGATCACGGCCGAGTCCGCGCCGTCCTTGGCGACGCCCATGGCGTAGCCGGTGGCGTGCAGCGTCTGCGAGCCGATGACGATCGTGTACAGGTGGAAGTTGTTGCTGTTCGGGTCCCAGCCGCCGTTGTTCACACCCCGGAACATGCCGAGCAGGTTGGTCGGGTCGACCCCGCGGCACCATGCGACGCCGTGCTCACGGTAGGTCGGGAAGACGTAGTCGTCCTCGCGGGTGGCCCGCCCGGAGCCGATCTGGGCGGCCTCCTGGCCGAGCAGCGAGGCCCACAGGCCCAGCTCGCCCTGGCGTTGCAGGGAGGTGGCCTCGGCGTCGAAGCGACGGGTCAGCACCATGTCCCGGTACAGACCACGCAGCTCTTCGGGGGTGATGTCGGCGACGTACGGGTCGTACGTGGCGTCCTTGACCCGCTCGCCCTCCGGCGTCAGCAGCTGGACGAGCTCGGGACCGGGGCCCGATGCGCCAGGTGCGCCGGGTACGCCCGGTGACTTCTTGCCGGCCGCGCTGGTGCGCTTGGGCGCGGCGCTCTTCGTACCGGTCGTACTGGCGCCGCTTTTCGCAGCGGTCGTACCGGCGCTGCGTCGCGGCTTGCGCGCGGCAGTGCTCTCCACGGTCACGTGTGCTCCTCCGTCGGTCCGGCCCCCGGGGTTGCCGGGTGGCCAGTGCGGCTCGCCTGTTCCAAGTACCCGTGCACGGGGTGGGTGCACTCGGCCGGGAACAGGCGTGACAGGTGCCCCGGCGAGCGCCCTGCAACGGCCACGTTACCCAGTGCTCCACAATTCTGTGAAACCCCTCCTGACCTGCGTTTTTGCTTGGACTTCCCACTATTTATTAGTCGGATTTCCAAGTAATGCACGCAGCTCGGGAACAGTCGCTGGTCACAGCACTGGTCACAGCCTCGCAGGGGGCCGGAACACGGGCACGTTATCCCGGTCACCCCAGGCACGGGAAGAGTTCACCCCGGGCAGGGCCAAGGGTGGTGTGTGACACTGCCTTTGTGCCCGAAAGTGGAAAAATTACCGTATTTCTCCTCGACGATCACGAAGTGGTACGCCGCGGTGTCCATGAGTTGCTTTCGGGCGAGGACGACATCGAGGTCGTCGGCGAGGCCGGCACGGCGGCCGACGCGCTGGCGCGGATCCCGGCCACGGCCCCGGACGTCGCGGTCCTGGACGTACGGCTCCCGGACGGCAGCGGAGTGGAGGTCTGCCGCGAGATCCGGTCGCTGAACGCGGACATCAAGTGCCTGATGCTGACCTCCTTCGCCGACGACGAGGCGCTTTTCGACGCGATCATGGCGGGCGCGTCGGGCTATGTGCTGAAAGCGATCCGCGGCGCCGAACTGCTCTCGGCCGTACGCGATGTCGCGGCCGGCAGGTCGCTGCTCGACCCCGTGGCCACCGCCCAGGTCCTGGAGCGGCTGCGGCGCGGCGGCGGCAGTGCCAGGGACAGCGACAAGCTCGGACACCTCACCGAGCAGGAGCGCAAGGTCCTCGACCTGATCGGCGAGGGCCTCACCAACCGCGTGATAGGCGAGCGGCTGCATCTCGCCGAAAAGACGATCAAGAATTACGTGTCGAGCCTGCTGTCCAAACTGGGCATGGAACGGCGCTCACAGGCCGCCGCCTATGTGGCGCGCATCCAGGCAGAGAAGCAGCACCACTGAGCGCGGCACCGAAGAACACGGCTCACCGAGCGCGGAGCCGCCGATACCGCCCTCCTTGTATTTCGGGACCTTCGGCCCCCTCTTCAAGGGGCGGGTGCCTCTTTTCCGAGGCCTTCAGGGTGTCGGAAATTGAGGGCATGCCCATCGACGACGAGCTCGCCGTGGAACTCCTCGGCCGTACCGACCACGGCCGGCTGGCCGCCAGCCTGCGCGCCATGCCCTTCCTCACCCTCGCCCGCCATGTCGTGGTGGACGGCCGCGTCCTGTTGCGCCTGCACCGGGGCTGCGGCTACCACCGGGCCTGCCTCGGGAGCGTCGTCGCCTACGGCACCGACAACCTGGCCACGGCAAAGCCCGGCGAGAGCGTGTGGTCCGTACAGATCGTGGGCCGCTGTGAGGCCGTGGAGCCCACCGCGTCCCACCGCGAGCTGTTCGGGCCCGCGCCGCGGTTCATGGACGGCGAGCCCTTCGACCCGGTCCATCTGAGCATCGAGCCCCAGTTCTGCACCGTCCATTCCACGGACGATGCCATGGAACGCCAGTTCCGGCGCGCCCTGTGACTGTCCCGTGATCGAAGACGACTGTCTGTGACAAACCCGAGGTCAGAGGACCGGCTCGTGCCCTAGCATCTGGCGCGTGCCGCGCCTATCCGCACCACCCCCGGTGTCTCACGCGCCCCCTCTGGGCGCCCTCCTCCGCCAGTACGCCGCCGGGTCCGCGCTGACCTGCGACCCCGTCGAACAGGGGCTGCTCAACCGCGGCTACCGACTGCGCACCACCCGCGGCCGCTACTTCCTCAAGCACCATTTCGACCCCGCGACCGCCGACCCGGCCGCGATCGCCCGCCAGCACCGAGCGACCCAGCGTCTCGCCGACCTCGGCGTCCCCGTCGCCCCGCCGCTGACCGGCACCGACGGGCGTACCGTCGCCGTCATCGGGGGCCACGCGTACGCGCTGCACCCCTGGATCGACGGCCGGCACCGGCACGGCGGCCAGCTCACCACCCGGCAGTGCGCACGGCTGGGGGCGCTCCTGGGCGTCGTCCACGCGAGCCTGGAGCGGGTGATGCCGACGCAGGGTCGCACTCCGGCGAGAGCGACCGACGTCACCGGGGCGACGGACGGATCGGCGGGTGCGGGAGGCTCGGCAGGTGAGGGAGGCTCGGCAGGGGCGGGGGGCTCGGCGAGGGCCGGCGCGGGAGGCTCAGCGGCGGCGGAAGGGGTCGATCCGGCCCGGGGAGCCGACCCCGCGGACACCTTCGCACTCATCGACCGCCTGCTCGCCCAGGTACGCCGCCACCGCCCGTACGACGCCTTCGACGAGCTGGCCCGGCACCGGCTCCTGGAGCGGCGCGCCCTCCTGGAGCGGCATGCCGACCGACGGCCCCCGCAGGGCGGCTCGGTGGGCTGGGTGCACGGCGACTTCCACCCCTTCAACCTGCTCTACCGCGACGGCGAACCGGCCGCGATCGTCGACTGGGACCGGCTGGGCGTCCATCCCCGTGCCGAGGAGGCCGTACGCGCCGCGGTGATCTTCTTCGTACGTCCCGTCGGCGCGCTGGACCTGGCGAAGGTGCGGGCCTACGCGCGCGCGTACCGGCGTACCGCGGGCGCCGGACCCGCCGAGCTGGCGGCCGCCGTGCACCGGGTGTGGTGGGAACGCCTCAACGACTTCTGGATGCTGCGCTGGCACTACGAGCGCGGCGACACCCGCGCCGATCCGCAGTTCCCGGCGGCCTCGGCGCTGGCCGTGTGGTGGACGAGACAGTACGACACGGTGTGCGAGGCGTTCGCGGGCTGATCACCGACACCGGTCGGGGAAAACACCACGCGCGCGTGGCGCCCGTTTCGGGTTCGGGCTTCACGCGCGCGTGGCCGACGTTTCCGTCGGTGTCCCTCAAGGGCCCGTCGAGCTGCCCTGGCTGTCGCCGCCGGCGGCGCCGCCGTCCGTCGGATCGACCGGCGTCGGCGGATCCTGGCTCTGGGTCGCCGGGTCCGTCGGCGTCGTGTCCGTCGGCGTCGTGTCCGTGGCCGTGTTCGACGGCTGGTTCGAGGGCTGGCTGCTGTAGCTCGGGGACGGCGTGTAGGACGGCGTGTAGTCCGAACCGCCGCCCGAGCTGGTGTTGTCGTCCGTGGAATCGTCCGTCGCGGTGTCCGTGGGGCTGTCGCTGGGACTCGCGCTGGGCTGGTCCTCCGTGGCGGACGGCGTGGTGCTCGGCGACTGGGTCGTACCGCTCCCGCCGCTCCCGCCGCCACCGGTGTTGTGGAGCGCGAGCGCGACGCCCGCCGCGATCGCGATCACCGCGAGGACCGCGAGGATCCACAGCTTGCCGCGGCCGCTGCCGCGGTTGCCGTGCCCCTCGAAGCCGCCGTCGTCCCCGCCGTTGCCGTACGGCGGGATGATCGGCGCCGGGATCTGCGTGGTACCGGACTCACCGGGGTGCGGCAGCGCGGTCGTCCCCGCGAAGCCGGACGCCGGGGTGTGGAATCCCTCGTGCATGGCGACCGGGCCGGTGTTCCAGGTGCCGGTGTGCCCGCCCTGGTCGTACAGCATCTGCAGCCCGTACTGGACAAGGCCGCGCATCTCCTCGGCGGTCTGGAACCGGTCGTCCGGCTCCTTCGCGAGGGAGCGCATGACGAGCCCGTCGAGCTCCGGCGGCGCGCCGTGCGCGACCTCGGAGGGGGGCACCGGGATGTCCTGGACGTGCTGGTAGACCACCGACAGCGGCGTCTCGCCGGTGAACGGGGGCCGCAGCGCGAGCAGTTCGTACAGCAGACAGCCGGTCGCGTACAGGTCGGAGCGGTGGTCGACGGCCTTGCCGAGGGCCTGCTCCGGGGAGAGGTACTGCGGTGTGCCCATGACCATGCCGGTCTGGGTCATCGTCGACTGCGCGCCGTGCAGGGCGCGCGCGATGCCGAAGTCCATCACCTTCACCGCACCGGTGTTCGTGATGATCACGTTCGCCGGCTTGATGTCGCGGTGCACGATGCCGTGCTGGTGCGAGTAGGCGAGCGCCTCCAGGACACCGGACACGATGATCAGCGCCTGCTCGGGCCCGGGGGCCTCGGCGTTGATCAGCAGGTCGCGGATCGTGCGGCCCTCGACGAGCTCCATCACGATGTACGGCACGGTCGCGTGGCCGACGACGTCCTCGCCCGAGTCGTACACGGCGACGACGGCGTGGTGGTTGAGTCCGGCCACCGACTGCGCCTCACGCGTGAAGCGGGCCTTGGACACCGGGTCCTCGGCCAGGTCGGAGCGGAGCAGCTTGACCGCGACGGTGCGCCCGAGGCGCACGTCCTCGGCCGCAAACACCTCGGCCATGCCGCCCCGGCCTAGTCTGTGGGTCAGCCGGTATCGGCCGTCCCCCACAAGTCCGCCATTACCCCACATCTCCGGCGCATCTGACATACCGCCGCCAGTCGCCTCGGGGTCGGACGGGCCCTGAGCGCGCTGCTGCTGTGCCATCAGTCCTCGCCGTCGTTTCTGCCCGCGGTCTGCGCGGTGGTTGTTACGGTCTCCGTCGGGCCACGCTACAGGCTCCGCGCAAGGCTCCGGCCCGAGATGGACGTGAGATGGACCGGCCATGAAACCTGTCCAGGGCGTCGACATGCAAATTCTGTGTACCGCTCGTACGCCACCTGTAACGCTTCCGCGACGCTTCTTTCGCAGACAGTCACGGAACGGGCACCGCGCTTGACGTGTCAGTGCCCTACGGCAGACTTGGCCGGGAATCAGCCAATCGATCACTGAGACACAGATCGATCACAGCACGGACCCGGACGGACTCGGTACGGATCACAGCGCAGTTCACCGCGCGGATCACCGCACGACCGCGCGGAGCGCGTGCAGGACAGCTCGCAGCACAGGCAGAACAATCCGCGCCAATGGGGGACGCAGAACATGAGCCAGGACGGCGCACAGGGCCGGTACGCGGGACGCGCGGTCGCCGGCGGCCGCTACCAGCTGCGTGATCTGCTCGGCGAAGGCGGCATGGCCTCGGTGCACCTCGCCTACGACTCGGTGCTCGACCGCCAGGTCGCGATCAAGACACTGCACACCGAGCTCGGCCGCGAGCAGGCCTTTCGCGAGCGCTTCCGCCGTGAGGCCCAGGCGGTGGCGAAACTCACGCACACGAACATCGTCTCGGTCTTCGACACCGGCGAGGACGAACTGGGCGGCATGACGACGCCGTACATCGTCATGGAGTACGTCGAGGGCCGCCCGCTCGGCTCCGTGCTCGACCAGGACATCGCGCAGCACGGCGCCATGCCGGCCGACAAGGCCCTGAAGATCACCGCGGACGTGCTGGCGGCCCTGGAGATCAGTCACGAGATGGGCCTGGTTCACCGGGACATCAAGCCGGGCAACGTGATGATGACGAAGCGGGGCGTCGTCAAGGTGATGGACTTCGGCATCGCCCGCGCCATGCAGTCCGGCGTCACCTCGATGACGCAGACCGGCATGGTCGTCGGCACCCCGCAGTACCTCTCTCCGGAGCAGGCGCTCGGCCGGGGCGTGGACGCCCGGTCCGACCTCTACTCGGTCGGCATCATGCTGTTCCAACTGGTCACCGGGCGGCTGCCGTTCGAGGCCGACTCGCCGCTGGCCATCGCCTACGCGCATGTCCAGGAGGAGCCGGTCACGCCCTCCTCGATCAACCGCTCACTGCCCCCGGCGGTGGACGCGCTGATCGCCCGCGCGCTGAAGAAGAACCCGAACGAGCGTTTCCCGAGCGCCGAGACCATGCGCGACGAGTGCCTGCGGGTGTCCCAGTCGCTGCAGGCCGCCGCGCCGAGCATCGTGCCGGGGGCCAGGACGTCGAGCGGAGCGGGCGTCGGCTCGGCCGTCTTCCCGCCCGTCGACCAGGCGATGCCGGCCCCGGGCCCCGTGCAGACGCCGTACCAGCCCAATCCCTACGGGGCACCGACCCCGCCGCCCGCGCCGTCCCAGGCGTACGGGTATCCGCAGCAGGGGGGCTACCCGACGCCGGGGGCCCCGGTGTACGCCCCCCAGCAGGGCATGTCGACCCCGCCGCCGTACCACCTCGCGCCCCAGCCCCAGACCGCCGTTCCGGGCGGCCCGGGCGGTTCCGGTGGCCGCAAGGGCAACAAGGCGGTCGTCGTCGGCTCGATCGTGGTCGCGCTCGTCGCGATCGGCGGTCTGATCACCGCCCTCGCGCTGAACAACGGCGGCGACGACCAGGGAGGCGGCGGCAACAGCCCCTCGCCGTCCGTGGTGGCGGGACACAAGGGTCCGGACACGTCGAAGACGATCGACAAGGAGAAGTGCACGTCTCCGCAGGAGTCGTACAACGACCCGAACAAGATCAAGATTCCGGACTTCCAGTACAAGAACCTGACGTCCGTGAAGTCCTGCTTCCAGGCCGCGGGCTGGCACATGAAGATCAAGCGCGTCGACGAGAACACCTACGGCCAGGACACGATCATGGATCAGTTCCCGTCCGCGGACGAGGACGTCGATCCCAAGAACATGCCGGACATCGAGCTGAGCGTCTCTTCGGGCAACCCGGCCTGAACCGCCACACACAATCCCTCAATATCCCGTAACACTCACGAGCACCCATAGCGCGCATAAGCGTCCATAAGACAGGCCCGGCACTTCACGTGCCGGGCCCGTTTCGTGAGAACTCGAGAGAATTCGAGAGAAGGGGTCGCCCGGGGCTACAGGTACGGACCGCCGGAGCGGCCGCCCGCGCGCGGGTCCTCGTCGCCGTCCAGGCCGCCGACGCCCGGCGGGAGCGCGCGGCGCATCTGCTCCAGCTGGGCCCTGGCCGCCATCTGCTGGGCGAACAGGGTCGTCTGGATCCCGTGGAAGAGGCCCTCGAGCCAGCCCACCAGCTGCGCCTGCGCGATGCGCAGCTCGGCGTCACTGGGGGTCGCGTCGTGCGTGAAGGGCAGCGAGAGCCGCTCCAGCTCTTCGACCAGCTCGGGCGCCAGGCCGTCCTCCAGCTCCTTCACGGAGCTGGCGTGGATCTCCTTGAGCCGGACCCGGCTCGCCTCGTCCAGAGGTGCGGCGCGCACCTCTTCGAGAAGTTGCTTGATCATGCTCCCGATACGCATGACCTTGGCGGGCTGTTCGACCATCTCTGTCACCGGGACCTCGCGGGAGTCCTCGTCACCGGTGCCGCCGAGAGCCATCCCGTCCTGGCCCACGACCAGGATCTGGGGGTTCTCCGGCGACCTTTCGTTCCTCGGCATCTCCATGCCGCCATTCTCTCGCACACCTCCACCCCATCACGGTGGTGCCCCCCATACAGCGTGATCCACCGTTCAGGTGACCGTCGAGATGCCGGGAACAAGGGGTCATGTGAGGCTTGCCCCATTGATCATGGGACTCCTCACCTGGGAGGGGGCCACCCACGTGACTCCACGGCTCAGCGCGCTCCATGTGACCGGACTGCTGCTCGTCCTGACGACCGGCGCGATATCCCCTTCGTACGCCGTCTCGCCCGCCGTCCCGTACACGGTGTCGTACGCCGCCGATCCCGCCCCGAGCGCCCGCGCCTCCCTCGCGGGGAGCGACGCGGGCGTGGGCCGTACGCATCCGGGGCGCGAGGAGCCCACGGCGCGGGACGAGGACGGAAGCGGGAACCACGAGGACACCGCGCCGACGTACACGGACCGCGACCCCGCCGGGGAGGACGCCGCGTCGGACGGCCCGGAGCCGTCACCGCCCGCGTCCGTGCCCGTCCAGCACGACGAGGTCGGCCCGGCGACCGCCCCGGAACCGGTCCTCAAGATCCTGCCCCTCGGCGGTGGGCTGATCCTCATCGGCCTCGGCCTGGGCCTCGCCTTCCTCGCCCTGCGCCAGCGCCGCGGCTGAGCGGATGGCCCGAGGACCTGGTCCCGTCCCGGTCCTTTCCTGGTCTTCTGGCCTTCTGGCCTTCTGGCCTTCTGGCCTTCTGGCCTTCTGGTCCTTTCCTAGTCCTTGCCGGGGACCACGAGAAGGACCTTGCCGATGTGACCGCTCTCCTCCAGGACCTGGTGGGCCGTCGCCGCCTCGCTCATCGGCAGCTCGCGGTCGACGACCGGCCGCACATGGCCGGAGGCGATCAGCGGCCACACGTGCTCGCGCACGGCCGAGACGATCGCCGCCTTCTCGCCGAGCGGGCGGGCACGCAGCGAGGTGGCGCTGATCGCGGCACGCTTCGTGAGGAGCGCGCCGATGTTCAGCTCCCCCTTGGCACCGCCCTGCAGACCGATGATCGCGAGCCGTCCGTTGACCGCGAGGGCCCGCACGTTCCGGTCGAGGTACTTCGCGCCCATGTTGTCGAGGATGACGTCGGCGCCCGAGCCGCCCGTGGCCCGCTCGATCTCCTCGACGAAGTCCTGCTCGCGGTAGTTGATGAGGATGTCCGCGCCGAGCTCGGCGCAGAAGTCGAGCTTCTCCTTGGTACCGGCTGTGACGGCGACCTTCGCACCGACGGCCTTCGCCAGCTGGATCGCCATGGTGCCGATGCCGCTGGAGCCGCCGTGCACGAGCAGGGTCTCGCCCGGACGCAGGTGGGAGACCATGAAGACGTTGGACCAGACGGTGCAGGTCACCTCGGGCAGCGCGGCCGCCCGCGTGAGGTCCAGGCCCTCGGGAACGGGCAGCAGCTGGCCGGCCGGGACGGCGACCTTCTCGCCGTATCCGCCGCCCGCGAGCAGCGCGCAGACCTCGTCGCCGACGGCCCATCCGGAGACTCCGGGGCCGATCTCGACGATCCGGCCCGAGCATTCGAGTCCGGGGTACGGGGAGGCGCCGGGCGGCGGGTTGTAGAAGCCCTGCCGTTGCATCAGATCGGCGCGGTTGACGGCGCTGGCCACTACTTCGACGAGGACTTCCCCGTCACCGGGAACGGGATCCGGCACATCCGTCCAGGTGAGCACTTCGGGGCCGCCGGGCTGGGTGATCGTCACTGCCTTCATGAAGCTGACGCTACCCCCGGCTCATGGTGAGAAGCCCGCGGGCACCGTCCGCGGCGTGCTGCCGGCGCTCGGCCCGGCGGACGACGACGAGGGTGGTCGCGTGGTCCCCGCACGCTGGGTGGATGTCTGCGGGAGTCCGGGGATTCAGCCCTGCGGGTTCAGCCCCGAAGGATCAGTCCCGAGGATTCAGTCCTGGGGCAGCGGTCGGCTGTGCGGTGCCACTCGGGTGCCTGGCGTGACCCGCACGATCGTGATGAGCCGGTCGGTCAACTGGAGCTTCCCGATGGCCGGATCGTCGTAGCCGAGCACGCGATGCCCCCGTACGACGCTGACCACCAGGTCGTCCGTCTCGCGTACGCCCTTGCCCACCTCGGCCTTCACGACCGGCCGTTCCAGGATGTCGAGCCCGCTGCCCTGCTGGATGAGGTCTTCCATGACCATGCCGGCGCTGGGGCTGAGCACGGACAGCCCGAGGAGCCGTCCGGCCGCGCTGGCACTGGTGATGACGGCGTCGGCACCCGACTGCTTGAGCAGCGGCGCGTTCTCCTCCTCACGCACCGCGGCGACGATCTTCGCCTGCCGGTTGAGCTGACGTGCGGTCAGCGTGACCAGCACGGCCGTGTCGTCGCGCTGGGTCGCGATGATGATCTGCCGCGCCTTGTGGACCTCGGCCCGCATCAGCACATCGCTGCGCGTCGCGTCTCCTATGACCCCGGCGTACCCCTCGGCCGTCGCCGCCTCGACCGCCTTGGCGCTGGGGTCGACGACCACGACCTGCTCCTTCTTCAGCCCGGTCGCACAGACGGTCTGCACTGCCGACCGCCCCTTGGTCCCGAACCCGACAACGACGGTGTGGTCGCGCAAAGCCGCCCTCCAGCGGTTCAATCGCCACTCCTCGCGGGTGCGTTCCGTGAGGACCTCGAGCGTGGTGCCGACCAGGATGATCAGGAACAGCACGCGCAGCGGCGTGATGACGAAGATGTTGGTGAGCCGGGCGGCGTCACTGACCGGGGTGATGTCGCCGTATCCGGTGGTCGAGAGGGTGACGGTGGCGTAGTAGAGGGAGTCGAGGAAGTCGACGCCGTCACCCGCGTTGTCGTGGTAGCCGTCGCGGTCGGCCCAGACGATGAAGGCGGTCGCGGCGAGCAAGAACAAGGCCATCGCCAGGCGTTTGCCGACCTGGCGGATGGGGCGTTCCACCACTTTTCTCGGGAGTTTCACCTGGTGGGTCACGAGATGCTCGTCCGCCTGGCGGGCGATCGCGTCATGGCCCGGCAGTTTCACGTGAAACACTCCCCGATCCGGCTCACCGTCCGGTCCATGCCCTCACTCATCTCAGGCATTCCCCATACCGGCCAACGCCCAGGGCAGATCGAGGAGTTCCAGCTCCTGGCCCGGACGGGCGCCGCCGGGTGGTACGACCGCGAGGGCGTCGGACGCCGCGACACCCCGCAGCATGGCCGGACCGTTGTAGTGCAGCGGCACGGCCCGGTCGGCACGCACCACGACGGGGATGAGCCGGGTGTCGTACGGGTGCCCGTGGACCGCGTCGCGGAGGGGCAGCGTGTACGGCTCCGGGGCCGACCGACCTGCCAGGACGCGCAGGAGGGGCTCGGCGAGCGTCAGCAGGCCGGAGACGGCCGCCAGGGGGTTGCCGGGCAGGCCGACGAGGTGCTGGTTCTCCTTGGTGCGGGCCAGGACCATGGGGTGACCCGGGCGGACCTTGACGCCGTCCACGAGGAGTTGGGCGCCGATGCGGCTCAGGGTGGGGTGGACGTGGTCGACGGGGCCCGAGGCGGTGCCCCCGGTCGTGACGATCAGGTCGGCGTCGGACCGGGTGATCGCCTTGTGCAGAGCCTTGGCGTCGTCACCCAGCCTGCGTACCGCGAGGACCTCGACACCGAGCCAGCGCAGCCAGGGCGGCAGCATCGGCCCGAGCGCGTCCCGGATCAGGCCCTCCTGGGGGAGCCCCTCGGTGAGCAGTTCGTCACCGAGGACGAGGACTTCGGCGCGGGGGCGGGGAATCACGGTGAGGGTGTCGTATCCGGCGGCCGCGGCGAGGCCCAGCACGGCGGGGGTGACCAGAGCACCGTCCGGCAGGAGCTGGTCGCCGCTGCGGCACTCCTGGCCACGGGGCCGGATGTCCTGTCCGTGCACGGCCTCCCGGGTGGCGTGCAGCCGCCCCTTGTCGTCGAGGCGCCCGTGCTCGCTGCGCAGCACGGCGGTGGCGTCCTGCGGGATGCGCGCGCCGGTGGCGATCCGCACCGCCTCGCCGTCGATGAGCGGCTCCGGCTTCGCGTGGCCCGCGAGTACCCGCTCCTCGCGGAGGTCCCAGGGGCCGGGTCCGGCTACCGCATAACCGTCCATCGCGGAGGTGTCGAAGGAGGGGAGGTCGGTGAGCGCGGCGAGCGGGGCGGCGAGGACCAGACCGAGGGCCGCGTCCAGGGACACGGAGACGGGGGCGCGCCGCGGGACGGACCGGGCGGCCCGCTCGGCGGTCGTACGGGCCTGGGGCCAGGGGGTGGCCCTGTGTCCGTCGCCCTTGCCCTTGGCGCTGTCGGGGGCGTGGGGGCGGCTCTCGCCCTCCGATGTGGGCGCGGGGACCGCGGGGGTGCCGTGGCCGTGCCGGGGGTCGGACGCTCCTCGGGGGTCCTTGACCAAGGCCAGGGCCTCCTCCACGTCGAGGTCGTCGGCGTCCTGACCGAGGGGCCGGGCGCGGGGCGCGTTCATCCGGCGTCGGGGGTCGGCTTGGCGTCGGGCGTGTCCTCGGCCGCCCAGCGGAGCGCGAGCGCCGCGGCCTTGCGGGATGCCTCCGCGACGGCCTCGGGGCCTCCCCCGGCCTGTGCGGCGGCGTATCCCACGAGGAACGTGGTCAGCGGCGCCGCGGGCCGGGCCACACCGTGCGCGGCGTCGCGGGCCACGTCGAGCAGAGCGCCGGTGTCGACGTCCAGGTCGATGCCCAGCTCGTCCTTGACTGCGGAAATCCATTCATCCAACACGTTCCCATGCTCCCTGATGCGGGCCCGGGCGGCGGCAATGTCGTCCCAGGTGTCGCAGTCGAAGGACGCGACGGGGTCGGAGATGCGGGTGAGGCCGAGCGCGGCGGTGAGCCGCCGCAGCGGCAGCCCGGTGACTCCGCCGTGGGCGACGGCGAGCGCGGCCAGCTCCCGGCGCAGGGCGTCCGCGCGGTAGGCGGCCACGAGCGGCTGGTCGCGGCCGTCGGGGTCGGTGAGCAGCACGCCGTCGGGTCGCGCCGGACCCTGGGGGGCGTCGCCCGTCCGCAGAGCGTCCAGCAGGCGCCGTACCGTCGCCTGCTCCAGGAACGGCAGGTCGGCGGAGAGCACCACGACGTGTTCCGCGGAGGTGTGCCGCAGGCCGGCGTCGAGCGCTGCGAGCGGCCCCCCGCCGGGCGGCTCCTCGCGCGCCCACTCCACGGGGCGCGCGGTCTCTCGGGGCTCGGCGACGACCACCGTGGTGGTGGCGGTGGCGCAGGCGGCGAGCACCCGGTCGAGCAACGGGCGCCCGCCCACGCGCAGACCGGGCTTGTCCGCTCCGCCGAGCCGGCGGGCGGCGCCGCCCGCGAGGACGACGGCGTCGTACGGGGCGGCGGGGCCGGGGGTGCCCGGTGGCTCGTACGCGGTCATCCCCCGAGTATGCGTGCCGCCGCGATCACAGGGAACGCAGGAGCACCGCCGGCTGTTCGACGCAGTCCGCCACATGGCGCAGGAAGCCGCCCGCCGTGCCGCCGTCGCACACCCGGTGGTCGAAGGTGAGCGAGAGCTGGACGACCTGGCGCACGGCCAGCTCGCCCTCATGCACCCAGGGCTTGGGGACGATCCGGCCGACGCCGAGCATGGCGGCCTCGGGGTGGTTGATGATCGGTGTGGAGCCGTCGACGCCGAACACTCCGTAGTTGTTCAACGTGAAGGTGCCGCCCGTGAGTTGCGCGGGTGTCAGCGTGCCGGTGCGTGCGGCCTCGGTCAGCCGGGCGAACTCCGCGCTCAGCGATTCCGCGTCGCGCGTGTGGGCGTCCCGGACGACGGGGACGACGAGACCGCGCTCGGTCTGTGCCGCGAAGCCCAGGTGGATGTGGTCGAGGCGGACGATCTCGCGGGCTTCCGTGTCGACCGTGGAGTTGAGCTCCGGGTAGCGGGCCAGTGCGGCGGTGCAGATGCGGGCGAGGAGCGCCAGCAGGGAGATCTTGGGACCGCCGGTGGCGTTCATCGCCTTGCGCGCGTACAGGAGTTCCGTCGCGTCGGCGTCCACCCAGCAGGTCGCGTCGGGGATCTCGCGACGGCTGCGGGAGAGTTTGTCGGCGACCGTGCCGCGGATGCCGCGGAGGGGGATACGGGTGCCGGCCGTGGCAGGTGCGGGGGCCACGGGGGTGTGCGGGGCGAGCGGGGTTTCCGGCTGGCGGACCGGAGTGCCGGCCGAGCGCAACGCGTGCTCCACGTCCGAGCGCAGGATCAGCCCGTCGGGGCCGGAGCCCACCAGGGTTCGCAGGTCCAGGCCGTTCTCCCGGGCAAGCCTGCGGACGAGTGGGGAGATCACCGGTACGGGGCCGTCGGCGCGTACCGCCGGCGCGATGTGGTCATGGGCCGGCCTGGGTCCGCGCGCCGGGGAGCCCGCGTGGTTGTCGGCGCCCGGGTGGTTGTCGGCGGCGGGGTGGTGCGCGGGCCGGGTCTGCGGGTGCGCCACGGGCGGTGTGTTCGCCCCGGCGGTCGGCCGTACCCTTCTGCGGCGCGCCGGCGGTGCCCCGGTGCCGTACCCCACCAGCACGTTGCCGGAGCCCTCGGTCTCTTCGCCGGAGGACGGCGCGCCGACCGCGACGGTCAACAGGGGTGAACCCACGGGCAGTTCCGTGCCCTCCTCGCCGAAGCGTGCGGTGACCACGCCTCCGTAGGGGCAGGGGACCTCGACCATCGCCTTGGCCGTCTCGACCTCGACGACGGGCTGGTCGACGGCGACGACGTCGCCGACCTCCACCAGCCAGCGGACGATCTCCGCCTCGGTGAGGCCCTCACCGAGGTCGGGGAGCTTGAACTCCAGCACCTGGGCCATCAGCTGTCCGCCTCCCATTGCAGGCGCCCCACGGCGTCCAGGATCCGGTCGACGCCGGGCAGGTGGTGCCGCTCCAGCATCGGCGGCGGGTACGGGATGTCGAATCCGGCGACGCGCAGCACCGGCGCCTCCAGGTGGTGGAAGCAGCGCTCGGTGACGCGGGCCGCGATCTCGCCGCCCGGGCCGCCGTAACCACCGGCCTCGTGCACGACGACGGCGCGTCCGGTCCGCCGCACCGATGCCGCCACGGTCTCGTCGTCGAAGGGCACGAGCGAGCGCAGGTCGACGACTTCGAGGTCCCAGCCCTCGGCCCGCGCCGCCTCGGCCGCCTCCAGGCAGACCGGCACGGACGGCCCGTACGTGATGAGCGTGGCGCTGCGGCCCGGGCGCCGCACCACCGCGCGGCCGATCGGGTCGACGGCCGTCGGCTCGTCGGGGTTCCAGGAGTCCTTCGACCAGTACAGGCGCTTGGGCTCCAGGAAGACGACCGGGTCGTCGGAGGCGATGGCGGCGCGCAGCAGCCCGTAGGCGTCGGCGACGGTCGCGGGCGTGACGACATGGAGTCCCGGAGTCGCCATGTAGTACGCCTCGGAGGAGTCGCTGTGGTGCTCGACGCCACCGATGCCGCCGCCGTACGGGACCCGGATGGTGATCGGGAGCGGCATGGCACCGCGGGTGCGGTTGCGCATCCGTGCCACGTGCGAGATCAGCTGCTCGAACGCCGGGTAGGCGAACGCGTCGAACTGCATCTCCACGACCGGCCTGAGCCCGTACATGGCCATGCCGACGGCCGTCCCCAGGATGCCCGCCTCGGCGAGCGGGGTGTCCGTGCAGCGGTCCTCGCCGAACTCCTTGGCGAGCCCGTCGGTGACGCGGAAGACGCCGCCCAGGGTGCCGACGTCCTCGCCCATGACATGGACGGTCGGGTCGGCGGCCATGGCGTCGCGGAGCGCGCGGGTCAGTGCCTGCGCCATGGTGGCGGGTTTGAGCGCGACGGTGGTCATCGGGCCGTACCCTCCGACTCGGCCTCGGCCGCGAGCTCGGCGCGCAACAGCGCCTCCTGCTCGCGCAGTTGCGGTGTGGGCTCGGCGTACACGTGGGCGAAGAGGTCCATGGGGTCGAGCACCGGGTCCTGGTTCATGCGGGCGCGCAGGTCGGCGGCCATGATCTCGGCGGCCTCGCGGGCCTCCCGTATGCCGTCGTCGTCGAGCAGGCCGCGCTCGGTCAACTCGCGCTCCAGGAGGGCGATCGGGTCGTGCGCCCGCCAGGTCTCGACCTCGGAGTCGCCGCGGTAACGGGTGGCGTCGTCGGCGTTCGTGTGGGCTTCCATGCGGTACGTCACGGCCTCGACCAGCGTCGGGCCGCCTCCCGCGCGTGCGTGGCGCACGGCGTCGCTCAGGACCTCGTGCACGGCCGCCGCGTCGTTGCCGTCGACCAGTCGGCCGGGCATTCCGTAGCCCACGGCCTTGTGGGCCAGGGAGGGGGCGGCGGTCTGCTTGGCGAGCGGGACGGAGATGGCGAAGCCGTTGTTCTGGACGAGGAAGACGACCGGGGCCTGCCAGACCGCCGCGAAGTTCAGCGCCTCGTGGAAGTCGCCCTCGCTGGTGCCGCCGTCGCCGACCAGGGCGAGCGCGACCACGTCGTCGCCCTTGAGGCGGGCGGCGTGCGCGAGGCCCACGGCGTGCGGGAGCTGGGTGGCCAGGGGGGTGCACAGGGGTGCGATGCGGTGCTCGTGGGGGTCGTAGCCGGTGTGCCAGTCGCCGCGCAGGAGGGTGAGGGCCTGGACGGGGTCGAGGCCGCGGGCGACGGCGGCGAGGGTGTCGCGGTAGCTCGGGAAGAGCCAGTCGCGCTCCTCGAGGACGAGTGCGGCGGCGACCTCGCAGGCCTCCTGGCCGGTGCTGGACGGGTAGACGGCGAGGCGGCCCTGCTTGGTGAGGGCGGTGGCCTGCGCGTTGTAGCGACGACCGCGCACCAGCTCCGCGTACAGACGGCGCAGCAGGCCCGGGTCGACCTGCGCGGCGGCTTCGGTGCCGAGGACGCGGTGGGGCAGCGCGTCGGGCAGCAGCGGCGCGGGGTCGGTGCGGGGCTGCCAGGCGGGCGGCGGTGTGGGCCGGTAAGCGCCTCGCTGCTCCATGACCGTCATGACGGCACCTCCTCGTGGGAGCGGCTTGGGCGCTGCACGGGTGTGAGGCGCCTCACCTACCGATTGTTCGGTCGTCGGCACATTTTGGCTACAGGCACCGCCAGGCTGTGGACAAACGGTTCTGCACAGCCTGAGATGGACGCAGTACGTCCATGGTAGGGAGGCGGGGGGACATGGCACCTGAACAAATGGCCGAGCCGTCGGAGGCCGGCCCCGTCCCGCCGCCCGCCCGTCCGCTCGACGCCATCGATCAGGACATCCTGCAGATGCTCCAGGCGGACGGCCGCGCGTCGATACGCTCCGTGGCCGAACGGGTGCATGTGTCCCGCGCCAACGCCTACGCGCGGATCAACCGGCTCATCGAGGACGGTGTGATCCGCGGCTTCGGGGCGCGCGTCGACCACGAACGCGCCGGGCAGGGCACGTCCGCGTACATCACCCTCAAGATCGTGCAGAACTCCTGGCGCACGGTCCGTGAGCAGCTCAGGGTGCTGCCCGGCGCCTCCCACATCGCCCTGGTGGGCGGCGACTTCGATGTCCTGCTCCTGGTGCACACCCCCGACAACAGGGCCCTGCGCGAACTGGTCCTCACCCGCCTCCAGGCCATCCCCGAGGTCCTCAGCACCCGCACACTCCTGGTCTTCGAGGAGGAGGACCTCGAGCCTGAGGGGTGAGGGGGCGGCGGGAGACGTGGGACCGGCGCCGGGGCGGTCTTGGACCTGCGGCGTGAGACCGGAGCCTCGGCCCGGCGGCCGGACCCCCGCCCGGAAACCCGGCGACGGAAACCGGCCAGGCCCCTCGCCACCGGGCCCGGCCCCGGGACGCGGTCCCCTTGAGCCCGCCTCGGGGCCGGCTCTCCCGTCCCGAGAGGCCGAAGGCTCGACCAAGGCCTGGGGCGGAAGAGCCAGGACCAGGAGCCCAGGGGTTGGAGAGCCAGGACCGGGAGCCCAGGGGCGGGGCCGATGGCCCAGAGTCCGGGGGCCCGGGGGCGGAGGACTGGGGCCTGAGATCCCACGCGTCGGAGGGCTAGGACCGGTGGGCCAGAGTTCGAGGGCCCGGGGGCGGAGGACCGGGGCCTGCGAGCCCACAGGTCGCAGGGTCCACGGGGCGGTGGTGGGCTAGGACCGGTGGGCCAGAGTTCGAGGGCCCGGGGGCGGAGGACTGGGGCCTGAGATCCCACGCGTCGGAGGGCCGGGACCGATGGCCCAGAGTTCGAGGGCCCGGGGGCGGAGGGCCGGGGCCTGAGATCCCACGCGTCGGAGGGCCGGGACCGATGGCCCAGAGTTCAAGGGCCCGGGGGCGGAAGGCCGGGGCCTGAGGACCCACGGGTCGCAGGGTCCACGGGTCGGTGGACTGGGACCGGTGGGCCGGAGTTCCAGGGCCCGGGGGCGGAGGACCGGGGCCTGCGAGCCCACAGGTCGCAGGGTCCACGGGGCGGTGGGCCGGGACCGGTGGGCCGGAGTTCGAGGGTCCGGGGGCGGAGGACCGGGGCTGAGAGCGCACGGGTCGCAGGGGTTCACGGGGCGGTGGGCCGGGGTCTCAGGGGGGTGGGGTGGGGCGGGGCTGAAAGGGTGAGGGGGCGTGGGTGGGAGTGGGGGGCGGAGGGTCAGCGTTCGTCTCTGAGGCCGCTGAAGACCAGTTGCGCCACCGCGTCGGCGACCTCGCGTTCGCCCATGCCTCGGCTGTCGGGGCGGTACCACTCGACGAGTGAGTTGATCATTCCGAAGACCAGGCGGGTCGCGAGGCGGACCTCGATGTCGCCGCGTACGTCCCCGTCGGCGGCTGCGGCCTTCAGGAGCTCGGCCACCTGGTGGTCGAACTCGCGGCGCCGCTCCAGCGCCCAGCGCTCGGTGTCCGTGTTGCCACGCACGCGCAGCAACAGGGTCACGTACGGGAGTTCCGCGGTGAGTACCTCGACCATGCGCCGCACGACGTACTCCAGGCGCTCCACCGCGCGCCCCACGCGCGCGTGCTCCTCGTCGAGGATGCCGAAGAGCCCGTCCAGGGCCCGGCTGACGGCGCGGCGCAGCAGCTCCTCCTTGCCCGTGACGTGGTGGTATATCGAAGACTTCGAGATACCGGCCGCCTTGGAGAGGTGCTCCATGGAGGTGCCGTCGTAGCCGCGCTCGTTGAAGACCTGGACGGCGACGGAGAGCAGGCTCTCGGGGGTGTACGTGTCGCGCTTGGCGGTGGTCATGAGGTTCCCTCGCGCTTCTCGGTGGCGTACGCGTGGCGGTAGAGCGCGAGAGAGGGCGCGTAGCGCCCGGAGGGATCGCGCTGGTGCAGGTCGTCCAGGAGAGAACAGGCCCAGCTCCGGCCGAGCCTGCGGCTCCATTCGAAGGGGCCCAGCGGGTAGTTGACCCCCAGCCGCATCGCGGTGTCGATGTCCTCCTCGGTGGCGACGCCCTTGGCGACGGCGTCGTGCGCCAGGTCGACGATCCTCGCCACGGTCCGGGCGACGATCATGCCGGGTACGTCCCCGATGACGCTGACGGTCTTGCCCAGCGCCTGGAACAGGCCGACGGCCTCGGAGAGGGTCTGCGGGGCGGTGTCCTGGGAGGCGGAGAGGGCGATCCTGGTCGCCCGGCGGTAGTCGAGCGCCAGGTCGAAGTAGACGACGTCGCGGAACTCGACCGACGTCTGACCGTCGGCGAGGACCAGCTGGCCGCCGCTGGGCAGCACCAGGCGGGTCCCGTGGTCCTCCTCGTCCTCGCGGACCTGGATGCCCGCCTCGCGGATCAGCGTGAGCAGTTCGGAGGCCGGACCCAGATCACCCTCGGCGACGACGTACACGGGTGCCTGCGCCTTCTCCGCGGTGTGCGGCTCCGGACGCTCGGCGTCGGCCCCGTGGTCGTACCAGCCGTGCCCCGTCTTGCGGCCGAGCCGGCCGGACTCGACGAGCCGCCGCTGGGCGAGCGAGGGCGTGAAGCGCACGTCCTGGAAGAAGGACTGCCACACGGAGTGCGTCACGGACTCGTTGACGTCCTGGCCGATCAGGTCGGTCAGCTCGAAGGCCCCCATCCGGAAGCCGCCGGACTCGCGCAGGACGGCGTCGATCGTCGCGGGGTCGGCGGCCTGCGCCTCGTACACCGCGAAGGCCTCCGCGTAGAAGGGCCTGGCGATGCGGTTGACGATGAAGCCGGGGGTGTCGGCGCAGGCGACCGGAGTCTTGCCCCAGGCGCGTGCCGTCTCGTACGCGCGCGTGGCCGACGAGAAGTCGCTCGCGTACCCGGAGACGACCTCCACCAGCGGCAGCAGCGGCGCCGGGTTGAAGAAGTGCAGTCCGACCAGCCGGCCGGGGTTGCGCAGGGCGCCGCCGATGGCCGTGACGGACAGCGACGAGGTGTTGGTGGCGAGCAGACAGTCGTGCTCGACGACGTCCTCGAGCTCGCGGAACAGCTGCTGTTTCGCCTCGAGTTGTTCGAGCACCGCCTCGACGACGAGCGCACAGTCCGCCAGCTCGTCGAGGCTGTGCGCGGGGTGCAGCCGGGCGCGTGCCGCGTCCCG
Source organism: Streptomyces sp. NPDC107454 (assembly GCF_055582885.1). Lineage (NCBI taxonomy): Bacteria > Bacillati > Actinomycetota > Actinomycetes > Kitasatosporales > Streptomycetaceae > Streptomyces > Streptomyces sp. NPDC107454. The sequence continues at coordinate 543,913 of NZ_JBVJPA010000005.1, forward strand.
GTCGGCGGCGGCGAGCCGGTCCTTCTCGACGAGCCGGTCGAGGCGCGCGCCGATCGCTTCGGCCGCCGCGTCGGCACGCCCGGGAACCGTGTCGTAGAGCCGCACGGGGTGGCCCGCGACGAGCGCGACCTGGGCGATGCCCTGGCCCATGGTGCCGGTGCCGACGACGGCCACGGGGCTGCTGAGGTCGAGTGCTGTCATGTGCGCGATCCTCCCGCACGGGGTTTTCCACAGATGCGGCGGACCCCCTTGTCCCGACCGATCGTTCGGTTACTCTAACTCTGTCCGGCTATTTCTGCCCAGGTCATGAGCTCAGCGAAGAGTTCTTGAGACGAGGAGATGGTCCCGCATGGCCGCCGAACTGACCGCGCACGAGCTGACCGCCCAGCACCGGCCCGCTCTCGACCAGGCGCTGGAAGCGATCCGCACGCGCGCGTACTGGTCCCCCCACCCCGAGCACCCGAAGGCCTACGGGGAGAACGGCAGCCTGAGCATGGCCGAGGGCAAGGCCGCCTTCGACGCCCTCCTCGGCAGCCGCCTCGACCTCGGCCAGCCCGGCACCGACGACTGGGTGGGCGGTGAGATCTCCCCGTACGGCGTCGAGCTGGGGGTCACCTACCCGCACGTGGACGTCGACGTGCTGCTGCCCGCCATGCGGGCCGGACAGCGTGCCTGGCGCGACGCGGGCGCGGAGATGCGCGCGATGGTCTGTCTGGAGATCCTCAAGCGGATCGCCGACCGCACGCACGAGTTCGCGCACGCGGTCATGCACACCAGCGGCCAGGCCTTCATGATGGCGTTCCAGGCGGGCGGCCCGCACGCGCAGGACCGCGGCCTGGAAGCGGTGGCGTACGCGTATGTGGAACAGGTCCGCACCCCCGACACCGCGGAGTGGACCAAGCCCCAGGGCAAGCGCGACCCGCTCGCGATGACCAAGCAGTTCACGCCGGTGCCGCGCGGCATCGCGCTGATGATCGGCTGCAACACCTTCCCGACGTGGAACGGCTATCCGGGCCTGTTCGCCTCCCTGGCCACCGGTAACGCCGTGCTCGTCAAGCCGCACCCGCGCGCGGTGCTGCCGCTCGCGCTCACCGTGCAGGTCGCGCGCGAGGTGCTCGCCGAGGCGGGCTTCGACCCGAACCTGGTGGCGCTGGCCGCCGAGCGGCCCGGGGAGGGCATCGCCAAGACCCTGGCCGTGCGCCCCGAGATCCGAATCATCGACTACACCGGGTCGACGGCGTTCGGCGACTGGCTGGAGACCCACGCACGCCAGGCGCAGGTCTACACGGAGAAGGCCGGCGTCAACACGGTGATCGTGGAGTCGACCGACGACTACAAGGGGATGCTGTCCAACCTGGCCTTCTCCTTGTCCCTGTACAGCGGTCAGATGTGCACGACCCCGCAGAACCTCCTCATCCCCCGCGACGGCATCCGCACGGAGGACGGCCCCAAGTCGTACGACGAGGTGGTCGCCGACCTCGCCCGGTCGGTCGACGGACTCCTCGGGGACGACGCGCGTGCCAACGGGCTGCTGGGCGCGATCGTGAACCCGGACGTCAAGGCACGTCTGGAGGCCGCGGCAGGGCTCGGCGAGGTCGCCCTCGCGTCGCGTGAGGTCGGCAACCCGGAGTTCCCGGACGCGGTCGTCCGCACCCCGGTGATCGTCAAGCTCGACGGTGCCCGGAAGTACTGGGAGAGTGCCGACGACGAGGCCGCCTACATGAACGAGTGCTTCGGACCGGTGTCCTTCGCGGTCGCGGTCGACTCGGCAGGGGACGCGGTGGAGCTGCTGCGGCGGACCGTCCGGGAGAAGGGCGCGATGACCGTCGGGGCGTACACCACCGACGAGGTCGTCGAGGAGGCCGTACGGGAGGCCTGTCTGGAGGAGTGCGCCCAGCTGTCCCTGAATCTGACGGGCGGTGTGTACGTCAACCAGACGGCCGCCTTCTCGGACTTCCACGGGTCGGGCGGCAACCCGGCGGCGAACGCCGCGCTGTGCGACGGGGGCTTCGTGGCCAACCGGTTCCGGGTGGTGGAGGTCCGACGCTAGGACCTGATCCGCCGGACGCCTGACAGGGTCTGGCCCCCTTGCGGGGCGCTCCAGTGGAACAGGGTCATGGCCACGCTCGTCGCCAGGTTGTAGCTGGAGACCTGGGGGCGCATCGGAAGCGACACCAGATGGTCGGCACGCGCGCGCAGGTCTGCGGAAAGGCCGCTGCGCTCGGAGCCGAAGGCGAGCACGGCGTCGTCCGGGAGCTTCAGTCCCCGGATGTCCTCGCCGTCCGGGTCGAGGGCGAACACCGGCCCGGACGGCAGCTCGGCCACCGTCAGCCGCTCCACGGCGGTCGCGAAGTGCAGGCCCGCCCCGCCCCGCACCACCGTGGGGTGCCAGGGGTCGAGGGTGCCCGTGGTGACGACGCCGGTCGCGCCGAAGCCGGCCGCGAGGCGGATCACGGCGCCGGCGTTGCCGAGGTTGCGCGGATGGTCGAGGACGACCACGGGGGCGGTGCGGGGTGTGCGGGCCAGCGCCCGCAGATTGGCCTCGCGGGAGGGACGTACCGCCAACGCGGCCACCGCGGTCGGGTGCGGACGCGGGACGAGGGAGCGGTACGTGGCCTCCGGGACCTCCACCAGGAGGGCGTCCAGGGCCTCGCGTACGTCCGGGGCCAGCTCGTCGGTGAGGGCGAGCGCCGCCTGCCGGTCGCTGGTGACCGCCACCAGGACCTCGGCCCGGAAGCGCACGGCGTGCTTGAGGGCGTGGAAGCCGTCGAGCAGGACGGAGGTGTCGGCGAGGCGGTGCCAGGCGCTCACGGGGTCCTGGTCCTGCCGGCGGTCGCCCACCGGGTCCTGCACACGGTCCGTGGCGTCGCTTGCGGGGTCCTTCATGCGGTGAAGCCTACGTGCGAGTCCTCGGTCGGCTCCGGGGTGCGCGGCCCCTGAGCGCGCTGGCCCGGCAGCTTGCGGGCGCCGGGCGGAAACAGTCGTCCACGCGCGCGTGCCGCCCATCCGCCGAGGCGCCGCAGGAACGACGTCGGCAGAAACACCGCGTCGGCGGCGATCATCGCGAGCGAGAAGAACGGCAGCCCGAGGACCACCGCGATCACGGCGTGCTCGGTCATCATGGCGGCCAGCAGGACGTTCTTGACGCGCCGGTTGATCAGGGTGAAGGGGAAGGCGACCTGCACGGCGACCGTCCCGTAGGTCACCAGCATCACGATCGTGCCGTGTGAGGCCAGCAGGTCGGACAGGGCGGGCCAGGGAGAGAAGTAGTCCAGGTGGAGCGGGTAGTAGACGGCCGTGCCGTCCTGCCAGCGCGAGCCCTGGATCTTGTACCAGCCGGCGGTCGCGTAGATCAGACACGCTTCGGCCATGATCACGAGCAGGGCCGCGTTGTGCACGGCGTTGGCGATGACGTCGAGCAGGATCCGAGGCTCCGCGGCGCGCGCCAGGCGGCCGACGGCCCACCACAGCGCCTGGACCGCCCACAGCCCCCAGAAGATCGCCAGCCAGCCGGGGGTCAGCCGCCCCGCGCCCGTCGCCGCGGCCAGCAGCAGGCCGAGCACCGCCCACAGGACGAGACCGGCCCGGTCCTTGGCCCCGGCCCGTGGAAGGTCCCCACGCGCGCGTGCCTCCCGCGCGAGCCGGGCCCGCCGGGCGTCCAGCGACCACACCTGTCCACAGCGTGTGAACACCAGATAGATCGCCATCAGGTGGATGACGTTGTCGCCGCCGTCCCCCATGAAGATGCTGCGGTTCTGCAGCGAGAGCACGCCGACCATGAAGAGCACGGACATCGTGCGGGTCCGCCAGCCCACCAGCAGCAGGAGAGCCGAGAGGACGGCCAGGGCGTAGACGGTCTCGAACCACACCTGGCTGTCGGACCACATCAGGATCGTGAAGGCGTGGTTGTCCGCGACGAGCCGCTGGGCGAGGTCCCACTTCCACGGTCCGTCGGGGCCGTACATCTCCTGGCGGTGCGGGAACTCGCGCAGCAGGAACAGCAGCCAGGTGGCCGCGAAGCCGATGCGGATCACGGCCGTCTGGTACGGGCCGAGGGCGGCGTCGGTGACCCGGGCGATACCGCGCGAGATCGACACTGCGATGCGGTTCATCGGGCGCTCGCCTCCGTCCTTGCGTCCGTGACGTCCTCCTCGGGAACGGTCCACCAGGGCAGCTCGCGCAGGACGGGCGTGTCGGACACCTTCTCCTCGCTCCATTTCGGGGGCGGCACGTTGGTGGTACGGGAACGGACCTGGACGCTTTCGACGACGGCGCCCTTGCCGCCGGCCCCCTCACGGTCGAGACGCAGTACGACGATCCGGCGCAGATAGCGCTGGGAGAGGTCGCCGCGCAGGCCCACCGGGCGGTTGTCGTTGTCGTGCGTGCCGATGTAGAAGTCCCAGGCCCGGCGCAGTTCGTTCTGCTGGGTGTGGCTCGGCAGCAGATTGCCGTCGATCGCCGCGCCGTCCAGCGCGGACAGGTCGTACCAGCCGGTCTCGGTGATGCCACCGTCCGCGCCGCGGACCTGCGCGCGGACCTGGACGTCGATGTTCTGCTGCAGCGGGTTGGGGGCGAAGAGCTTCCAGTTCTGCTCGAACTCCGGGTAGATCCAGTCGTCGATCGCCCGGCCGTGCTGCTTGGTGACCGTGTTCGCGGGCGCGACGTGCAGAAACACCATGCCGAGGTGCACACAGGCGATCACCGCGACGACCGCGAGGGCGAGCGCGGCGACGACCTGGGAACGGAGAGGGAGGGAGGCTATGCCGGTGGGGGTGGGGACAGGAACGGGGACAGGGGGATCGGTGGCGGGCGCCTGGTCGGTGGATTCCTGGCCGACGGATTCCTGGTCGGTCGAGGGGGTGCTGTCGGGGGTGGAACCGGCGGAGGCGGGGCCTTCGGGCAGGGAGCCGTCAGGGCCGTCCGGCAGATGCCGGGCCTTCGTGCCCTCGTCGTACGCGTCCATTCCGCCCCGATTCCCGATCCCGGTCCGATTTCCGCCGCCGGACCGCGCGGCGCCGTGGCGCCCGCGCGCACCACACCGCGGCGTGCGCACCGGAACGGTACTCAGGCCAGGCCACCCGGCACAGCCCCATTCGGCACAGCGGGCACAACAGCGACACAAAAGCGACCCTGAGGTTATCCACAGCGGTGGACACCCTACGGCCGCCCGCCCCGCCGTGCGGCGATAGCAACCGAACGTTCGGTTTGTCGAGGCGACGGGCCTTCCGTGGCCGGGCCGTTCCCTTCTTGTAGAACCTGTTCTATCTTGACGCTCCGTCAGATCCGGTGTCCGCCGGGTCGGTGGATCGGTGCGTGGGAGGACAGGGACGTGGACTTCACCTTCACCGAGGAGCAGCAGGCGGCGGTCGAGGCGGCGAAGGCGGTGTTCGGCGGGGTCGCGCCCGACAAAGTGCCCAGCCCCGCGATCACCGCGGGCGCCGTCGCCGACGAGTTCGACCGGGCGCTGTGGACGAAGCTCGCCGATGCGGATCTGTTGAGTCTGTTGCTCGCCGCGGAGTACGGCGGGGCGGGCCTGGACGCGATCGCGCTGTGCCTGGTGCTGCGCGAGGCGGCGAAGGTGCTGGCGCGGGTTCCGTTGCTGGAGAGCAGTGCGGCGGCGGTGGCGGTACAGGCGTACGGCGGCGAGGAGTTGAAGGCGGAGCTGCTCGCGCGGGCGGGCCGGGGCGAGGTCGTACTGACCGTCGCGGCGAACGGACGGACCGGGCACGACCCTGCCGAACTCGCCGTGACCGCACGGCGGGACGGTGACGTGTGGGTGCTGGACGGGGTGCAGACGGCGGTCCCGTGGGCGCAGAACGCCGACTTCACCGTCGTACCCGCGCACACGGGCGGCGGCCGGACCGTCCTCGCGCTGGTACCCCGGGTCCATGAGGGAGTCGTCCTCGGCGAGCAGATCTCCACGACCGGGGAACGGCTCGGCGAGCTGCGTCTGGAGTCCGCGCGGATCACCGCCCGGGATGTCATCGACGCCGACGGGGCGTGGGAGTGGCTGCGGGAGCTGCTGGCCACCGGGACGTGCGCGCTGGCGCTCGGGCTCGGTGAGCGGGTGCTCGCGATGACGAGCGCGTACACGGGCAAGCGGGAGCAGTTCGGGTTCCCGGTCGCCACGTTCCAGGCCGTCGCCGTGCAGGCCGCCGACCGCTATATCGACCTGCGGGCGATGGAGGCGACGCTGTGGCAGGCCGCGTGGCGGATCAGCACGGGGGCGGGGGGTGCGCTTCCGGCGTCCGGGGACGTGGCCGTCGCCAAGATCTGGGCGTCGGAAGGGGTACGCCGGGTCGTGCAGACCGCGCAGCATCTGCACGGGGGGTTCGGCGCCGACGTCGACTACCCGCTGCACCGGTACCACGCCTGGGCCAAGCAGCTTGAGCTGTCGCTCGGACCGGCGGCGGCGCACGAGGAGGCACTGGGGGATCTGCTCGCGGCCCACCCCCTGGGCTGAACGCCCGCGCCCACGGCTCGCGTCCTCGCCCCTCCAGGCGTGTCCTCACCTCTCCGGGCGTGGGCAGGCCCCGGGCAGCGGTGGTGAACGCCACTCGGCGGACGCGAGCGCGGGCGCGAACCCCTGCCGATGGCTCCAGCGTGCGTGAACCCTCGCCGCCGGCCGGCACGAAGCCGGGGCGCCCTGCCGGTGGCTACAGCACGAAGCCGGGGGTGCCCTTGTCGTCCACGACCGGGCGGCCGGCGGCGGCCCAGACCTGCATGCCACCGTCGACGTTCACGGCGTCGATGCCCTGCTGGACCAGGTACATCGTGACCTGCGCCGAACGGCCCCCGGAACGGCAGATCACATGGACCCTGCCGTCCTGCGGCGCCGCCTCGGTCAGCTCGCCGTAGCGTGCGACGAACTCACTGATGGGGATGTGCAGCGCCCCCGCGGCATGGCCCGCCTGCCACTCGTCGTCCTCCCGGACGTCCAGCAGGAAGTCTCCGTCCGCGAGATCCCCGACCTCGACCGTGGGCACACCAGATCCAAAACTCATACCCCCGACGCTACCCGACCGGGCGGGCGACCCGAAGCCCCCGCCGGACAGGCCCTAGTCGGCCAGCCGGGCCAGCTCCTTCTCGCGCTCGTCGACCTGGGCCAGCAGCTGCTCGGCGATCTCGTCCAGGAGCCGGTCCGGGTCCTCCGGGGCCATTTTGAGCATGGCACCGATGGCGCTCTCCTCCAGCTCGCGGGCGACGAGGGTCAGCAGTTCCTTGCGCTGGGCGAGCCACTCGAGGCGGGCGTAGAGCTCCTCGCTGCGGCTCGGCTTCCACTCCTCGGGCACCGGGCCCGCCGCCCACTCCTCGGACAGCTCCCGCAGCAGGGCCTCGTCGCCACGGCTGTACGCGGCGTTGACCCGGGCGATGAACTCGTCGCGCCGCCTGCGCTCGTCGTCGTCCTGTGCGAGGTCGGGGTGGGCCTTGCGGACCAGTTCACGGTAGAGCTGACGGGCCTCGTCGCTGGGGCGTACGCGCTGCGGGGGGCGTACGGACTGGTCCGTCAGCATCGCCACCGCCTCGGGGAACAGTCCCTCGGAGTCCATCCAGCCGTGGAAGAGCTCCTCGACCCCGGGCATCGGCATGACCCGCGCCCGCGCCTCGTCCGCCTTGCGTATGTCCTCCACGTCCCCGGTGCGCGCGGCGACCGCCTCGGCGATCTGCGCGTCCAGCTCGTCGAGCCGCGAGTACATCGGGCCGAGCTTCTGGTGGTGCAGGCGCGAGAAGTTCTCGACCTCGACGCGGAAGGTCTCCACGGCGATCTCGAACTCGATCAACGCCTGCTCGGCCGCCCGCACGGCCCGCTCCAGCCGCTCCTCGGGCCGCGCCTGCGCCTCGGGCGCCGCCTCCGGGGCGGACCCGTCGTGGGCATCCGCATCCCCGGCGCCCTGGGGCCGGGCATCCTCGGCCTGGGTACGGTCGGACTCGCTGTGCTCGGCTTCCGGGGTCGTCACCCGACCAGACTAGGCCACGGCCCCGTACGACTCGCGGCCTTCCCCCGGCCGGGGCGGTGCGCCACGCCCCGGCCCCGCGGCCCTCGGGCCGCCCCCGGCCCTCTCAGCCCGCCCCCGCTCCTCTCGAATCGTGTGGCTCACACCCCGAGCTCCGCCGCCAACCGCCCCGCCCTGACCGCCGCGACCAGCTCCGCGTGGTCCGCCTCCGTACGGTCGGCGTAGGCCACGGCGAACGAGGCGATGGACTCGTCCAGCTCCTCGCTCTTCCCGCAGTACCCGGCGATGAGGCGGGGGTCGGCGGTGTGGGTGTGGGCGCGCGCGAGAAGGGCGCCGGTCATACGGGCGTAGTCGTCGACCTGGTCGGCGGCGAGGGCGGCGGGGTCGACGCTGCCCTTGCGGTTGCGGAACTGGCGTACCTGGAAGGGGCGGCCCTCGACGGTGGTCCAGCCGAGCAGGTTGTCGCTGACGACCTGCATGCGCTTCTGGCCGAGGACGACCCGGCGGCCCTCGTGCGGCACCTCCGGTATGGCGTGGCCTGCCGTCGCCAGGTGCGGGAGCAGCGCCGAGGCACGGGCCTCCTTCACCTGGAGGACCAGGGGTTCGCCGCGGTGGTCGAGGAGCAGCACGACGTAGGAGCGGGTGCCGACGCTGCCGGTGCCGACGACGCGGAAGGCGACGTCGTGCACCGCGTACCGGGCGAGGAGGGGGAGGCGGTCCTCGGAGACGGTGGTCAGGTAGTGCTCCAGCGAGGCAGCGACCGCCGCGGCCTCCGCGTCGGGTACCCGGCGCAGCACCGGAGGCGCGTCCACGAAGCGGTGGCTGCCGTCCTCCGTCGGCCGGGTCGACTTGGCCGCGAACCGTCCGCTGGTGTTGGCCCGCGCCTTCTCCATGACCCGCTCCAGGGTGCCGAGCAGGTCGTGGGCGTCGGCGTGGGAGACGAGTTCCTCGTCCGCGATGGCGTTCCACGCGTCCAGCACCGGGAGCTTCGCGAGCAGCCGCTGTGTGCGTCGGTAGGCACCAACCGCGTCGTGGGCGGCCTTGCGACAGGTGTCCTCGTCCGCGCCCGCTTCCCTGCCCGCGAGCACGAGCGAGGTGGCGAGGCGCTTGAGGTCCCACTCCCAGGGGCCGTGTGCCGTCTCGTCGAAGTCGTTCAGATCGATGACCAGGCCGCCGCGCGCGTCTCCGTACAGGCCGAAGTTGGCCGCGTGGGCGTCGCCGCAGATCTGGGCTGCGATGCCGGTCGCGGGGGTGCGCGCGAGGTCGTAGGCCATGAGGCCGGCCGAACCGCGCAGGAAGGCGAAGGGGGTGGCGGCCATCCTGCCGACCCGTATCGGAGTGAGCTCCGGGATCCGGCCGAGGTTGGACTCCTCGACGGCGGTCACCGCGTCCGGACGGCCGGCGTCGAAGCTCAGCTCCGCGTGCACGCCGCGCGGCACCCGTCGGCGCAGCGCCTTGCCCTCTTCCTTGGGCGCGGCCTGCACGGGCCGGCCCGCGAATCCCCGCACGCCGAAAACCCCGGAGACCCTGGACGCCTGCCGGCCCTGCTCGCCCCGCCGGCCCTGCTCGTCCAGTCCGCCCCGATGATCCTGATGATCCTGATGGTCCTGCCCGCCCGGTCGGCTCCGCTGGTCCTGCTGCGCCCGATCCACTGCACCAAGATCCGTCATACCGACTGCCTCCCCCGTCACGCACGAACATCAACTCGTCATGACCGTACCGCCGGTGGCTGAAACGCGTCAGACCCTGTGGACAACTCCCAGCCTGTGGAAAACCCGGCCCCGCGCGATCAACTCACCACCAGCTCACCATCAGCTCACCATCAGCTCGCGATCAGCTCGCGATCAGCCCCGGTTCAGGGGCACTTACGGAGTTCACCCGGGCATGGCGGGCTCTCCGGCAGGTGCTGCTCCGCCCAGGTTCCGAGTTCCAGGAGCGCGGGCTGCAGTGCGGCGCCCGCCTCCGTCAGGCCGTACACGACCCGCAGCGGAGGGCCCTCGTCGACCTCGCGGACGACCAGCCCCGCCGCGCCGAGTTCCGTGAGGCGGTCGGAGAGCATCCGTTCACTGATGCCGGGGATCGCTCTGCGCAGGTCGGCGAAGTGGGCGGGGTGCGGCAGCAACACGGCCACGACCAGGCCGGTCCAGCGCTTCCCGAGCAGCTGGAAGACGCGGGTCATGCCGTCGTCGACCCTCTGGCACGGCCCTGCGTCGTGAATCCCCGGCTCTGGCATGGGTCCAGGGTACTGGTGAAAAAAAGTAAGTAGCTGTGTTATCTCTAGTCCAGTACGAAAAGTTCGCTCCCTTCTCCTGGAGATCCTCATGGCCACCCTCCTGCACATCGACTCGTCCGTTTTCCCGGGCGCAGCCTCCGCCTCCCGCACGGTCACGGACGCGTTCCGCAAGGCCTGGGAGGAGCAGCACCCGCAGGGCACCGTGATCTACCGCGACCTCGCCGTGAACCCGGTGCCGCACATCACGGCCGATGCCCACACCGCCGGTTTCGCCCCCGCGGACGCGCACACCCCCGAGCAGGCCGCGGCCTTCGCCGAGCGCCTGACGTTCATAGAGGAGCTGGAGCAGGCGGACGCGATCCTGATCGGCGCGCCCATGTACAACTTCACGATCCCCTCGACCCTCAAGGCGTGGCTTGACCAGGTGATCCTCGTCGGCCGTACCGTCATGAGCGAGGACTCGAAGATCAAGGGCACCCCGGTCACGGTCGTCGCCAGCCGCGGCGGCTCCTACGCGCCGGGCACCCCGCGCGAGGGTTACGAGTACGTCCAGAACTACCTGGAGGCGGTCCTGCGCGACAGCCTCGCCCTGGACGTCCACGTCATCGTCCCGGAGCTCACGATGGCGCCGCACAACCCGGCGATGGCCGACCTGATCCCGATGTACGAGGCCTCCCGCGCCAAGGCCGCCGACGAGGCGGTCACGAAGGCCAAGGAACTCGCCGAGCGCTTCGCCGCGTAGCCCCTCCGGGGGACGGCCGAATGACCCCTTGTCTCACCCCTCCCCACGACGCGACAGCCCCGCAGGTTCGTGACCTGCGGGGCTGTCCGTATGGGCCGCCGAACGCCCACTGCCGCGGGGGATGGATCACAGCGGGCATCCGGCGGCGGTACCGGGGGACGATCGGGCCGAGTGGGCCGAGCCGGCTACTTGTACGCCGGAAGGCTGCGGCTCACCCAGCCGGAGAAGGGGGTGGCCGGGCGGCCCAGGACCTTCTGCACATCGGGGCTGACGCGCTGTTCGGCGGGGAGCGGGGAACCGAGGATGTCCAGGGTGCCGGGGATGACGTCCTCCGGCATGAACTGGGCCAGGTGGCTGTGGGCGGCCTCGCGGGTCAGTTCCACGAAGGTCACTTCCTCACCGATGGCCTCGGCGATCACCTCGGCCTGCGCACGCGGGCTGACCGCTTCGGGGCCGGTCACCTCGTACGTACGACCGGCATGACCGTCCTCGCGCAGGACGACCGCGGCGACCGCGGCGATGTCCGCGGGGTCGACGACCGGCAGGGCCACGTCACCGAACGGGGCGAAGACCGTGCGGTCGGCGCGGACCGACTCGGCCCAGGCGAAGGCGTTGGAGGCGAATCCGCCCGCGCGCAGGATCGTGAAGTCGAGGCCCGATCCGCGTACGGCCTCCTCGAACTCGCGCAGCCTGCCGTGCGAGGCGGAGTCGGGGCGGGTGGCGTTGATCTGCGAGGAGAGCAGGACGACCCGCTTGACGCCGGCGTCCCTGGCGGCGGCCAGCAGCTCGGTCGCGGCCTCGCCGTAACCGAGGAGTTCGCCGGCGAGCAGGATGAAGAAGGCGTCGGCGCCTTCGAGGACCGGCCGCATGCTCTCGGCGCTGCCGAGGTCGGCCTGGGCGTGGCGGACACCGTCCGCCGGGGAGGGCAGCGGGCGGCGCGAGACCGCCACGACCTGCTCCCCCGCCTCGGCGAGCGCCTCGATCAGCGGACGTCCGACATTTCCGGTGGCTCCAGTGACGACAATCATCAGAAAAAACTCCCTAGTGCGTTAATCCGAACCAGTAATCAGCAGTCATCGGTTGCATCGGTGTGGGGATCGGTGGGGGATCGGTGTGGGGAAAACCGCCGGTCATCCGTGGTGGGCGGCCATGACAGGGACGCTAACATCCTCCGTATAGTAGGTACCTAGAGGAAAGTGGCTATCCAAGCGGGTCTCATCCTCGCGCCCGCCGTACACCGCGGTGAGCGAACGGCCCAGCCGTACGAGCGACTCCCGCGCCTCCGGAGGATCGAGCACCTCGACGCGGCTGCCGAGACCGGCCAGTTGCGCGGCGAGCACCTCCACCGAAGGCCCGTCGGCCGTGAACTCGACCCGGCCGTCGATCTGGGTCTCGCCCGTCCGCAGCCGACCGCCCAGCAGTTGCCGCAGCACCGGCAGGGCGTCGCGGTCGGCCCGCGCCCGTACGGTCGCCGCGGTCAGCCGCTGTTCCACCTCGGCGGCCAACTCCCGCCAGGCGGCGGCGAGGTCGAAACCCTCCGGGCGCCGCACCGGCTCACCGGTCCTGGTCGCGGAGGTGACCCGGCTGAGCCGGAAGGTGCGCAGTCCCTCCTCGGTACCGGCGACGAGGTACCAGCGGCCGGCCTTCGAGACCAGGCCGAGCGGGTGCACCGTGCGCTCGCCGGGAGCCCTGTCGGGATGGGCGTAGCCGAGCCGGACCTGTTCGCCGTCGAGCACCGCCCGCTCCAGAGTGTGCTGGTGGGGGCCGCTGCCACCCGCCGTGCGCGACCAGTCGACACCGTCGATGAGGATGGCCTTGGCGGCCGCCTCGGCGTGCGGCCGCATGGGCGCGGGCACCGCCCGCATCAACTTCCGTAACGCGGCACGCAGTTCGGGCGAGGCCGACAAGGGGCCCGCGGCCAGGAACAACGCCCCGATCTCCCGCGAGGTGAAACCGGTCAGATCGGTGCGGGCGCCGCCGACCAGGCTCCAGCCGCCGCCCCGGCCGCGCTGCGAGTAGACGGGGACACCGGCGGTGGTGAGGGCCTCCAGGTCGCGGCGCGCGGTGCGCTCCGACACCTCCAGCTCCTGGGCCACCTCGCGCACGGTCACCCGCCCGCGCGCCTGGAGCAGCAGCAGGGTCGCCACCAGACGGTCAGCCTTCACAACGACCGTCCCTCTCCTGGATTTCGGGATGCTTTGAGCCAGTACATCTATTTTCAGCAAGATCTGATGAGGCTTCAGAAAGAGGCCACAAGATGACCTGTTTGACCTCGACGATGAAGACATGACTCAAGACATGGCTGACAGCACCAATTCCCCCGCCAACCCGCCCACCGACCCCCGTGGCGGCTTGTTCAAGGCCGTCGAGCTCACCGGACGTACGCTCGCCGCGCTGCGCCCCGAGCAGTACGACACCGTCACCCCGTGTCCCGACTACTCGGTCCGTGACATGGCCAACCACGTGGTGTCCGTGCTGCGCCGGGTCGCCGTCATGGGCGCGGGCGGCTCCTTCATGAGCGTTCCGCACTTCGCGCAGGACGTCCCCGACGGCGACTGGGCCAAGGCCTGGGCGGAGGCGACGAAAGACTTCGACGCGGTGTGGTCGGACCCGGCCGTACTGGGCCGCCAGATCGGCCTGCCCTGGGGCCCGGTTCCCGGGGTGGTCGCCTCGGTGATCTACACCAACGAGTTCGTGCTGCACGCCTGGGACCTGGCGAAGGCGACCGGTCAGAGCCCCGAGTGGGACCCGGAGATGCTCGCCGCGCCGCTGGCCAACATGCACCGGGCCGTGCCCGCGGAACCCCGCGGCGGCCAGGTGCCGTTCGGTCCGGTGGTGGAGGTGCACGAGAACGCTCCCGACATCGACAAGCTGGTGGGCTGGTACGGACGTCGTCCCTGACGGGGCGACGGGGCTGACGATCGAGCGGGCGGGCCGCCGGAGATCGATCCGGCGGCCCTTCCCCATGTCCAGGTTCAAGAAATGTCCGGGTTCAAGAAATGTCCGGGTTCATGAGATGTCCTGGGTCACGAAGCGTCAGGCCCCGATGCCCTGGGCGAACTTGAAGTAGCGGTACGGGTCGTACTTCGCCTTCACGACCTTCAGCCGCGCGTAGTTCTCGGCGTAGTACGACTGCCGCCAGTTCGGCAGCTCCGCGTCCATCCAGTTCTGGTACGTCTCGCCGTTGGACAGCGGGTCGATGGTGTCGAACCCGTGGTCGGCCCAGCTCGTGGCGACGGCCTTGGTCTCGGCGGTGACCTGGGCCGGGTCGTTGATCAGGACCCGGTAGTTGACGGAGAAGAGCGAGTCACGGTGCACGTACGCCGTGTCGGTGCGGGCCGGGTCGTTGGCCGCGCCCCCGAAGAAGTGGAAGTCGAGGTACCGGGCCTGCCCGGCCTTGCGGTCGGCGTCGAAGGCCGTCACCACGTTCGCCCAGTCGCTCTGCGCGTAGGGCGCGCTGCCCAGCCGGGTCCGCTCCAGACCGAAGGCCGGCCGGGTGAGCACCCCGCTCGGCGACTTCCCGGCGCGCTGGCACTGGTCCTGGGTGAGGGTGCTGCAACCGAAGATCATCATCATGACCTGCTGGTACGTCATGACCGCGTCCTGGCGGGCCGTCACCGCGCCGGTCAGCGACAGCAGCCGCGCCGCCTCCGAGGCCAGTTCGGCCGGGGTGCCACGGGAGGCGAGGAAGACGTTGAGCGCCGGTACGGTGCCGGGCGCCGCGTCGGCCTGGACGAGATAGGCGCCGCCGCCGATGGTGCGGGGGGCGTCCACCAGCCACTGGCCCACGCCGTGCAGCACGTCGGCCGCGCGGTCGTACGGGAAGATCAGGTTGCTGATGGCCATCTGGTCGCCCTCGTGCGGGGTGACCGTGAAGCGGGTGACGACACCGAAGTTGCCGCCACCGCCACCGCGGATCGCCCAGAAGAGGTCGGGGTGGCTGGTCGGCGAGGCGGTGACCACGCAGCCGTCGGCGAGGACCACCTCGGCCGAGGTGATCGCGTCGCAGGCCATGCCGGTCGGACGGGTCAGGAAGCCGAATCCGCCGCCCTGGAGGAAGCCGCCGGCCGACACGGTGGGGCAGCCGCCCTCGCTGACCACCAGGGCGTGCGGGGCGAGCGCGTTGAGTATCTCGACGTTCTTGGCGCCGGGGCCGACGTCGACGGTCCCGTTGCCGACGGTGATCGCGTTGAGCCGCGACACGTCGATGATCAGGCCGGGCGTGGTCGAGTAGCCGGCGAAGCTGTGGCCGCCGCTGCGGACCGCGGACGGGAGGCCGTTGTCCTGGGCGAAGCGCAGCGCGACGGAGACGTCGGAGGAGCTGACGCAGTACGCGACGGCCTGCGGGTTGACCGAGTCGAACTGGCCGAGTTCCAGCTGCTTGGCCACGCCGTAGCCGGAGTCGGTGGGCAGCACCAGCTGTCCCTGGAGCTTGCCGGCGAGGGTGCTCCAGGGGGCGGAGGAGCCTGCGGAGACGGGGCTGTTGGGCAGGACGGCCAGGCCGACGGCGGCGGTTCCCGCACCGATCAGTGCTCTACGAGTGATCACGGATGTCCCAAGGTTCTAGGAAGCGGTGGATGTAGGTGGAATTCGGTGGGGGGAGACGTGAAGGAAGCAGCAGCAAGGGGGCCGGCGCCGGGCCCACGGGGGGAAGGTGGGCCCGGCGCCGGATCCGGGGGGGGAAGTGGCTCTGTGAAGGCGGACCCGGCAGGCGGGGCTTCGAGTCAGGGCCTTCGAAAGGGGGCCGGGGTCAGGACACCTTGCGGCCCTTCACGCCCTGCTTGACGACGCCGGCCAGCATCGAGCGGCCGAGGTCGCGCATCTCCTTGGGTCCGGAGGTGCTGGCCCACCACATGAACTTCATCATC
This sequence comes from Streptomyces sp. NPDC107454, assembly GCF_055582885.1. Lineage (NCBI taxonomy): Bacteria > Bacillati > Actinomycetota > Actinomycetes > Kitasatosporales > Streptomycetaceae > Streptomyces > Streptomyces sp. NPDC107454. The sequence goes on from NZ_JBVJPA010000005.1 coordinate 559,711, forward strand.
GTGGGGGTGGTGGCCCGGAAGAACCGGAGGTCCTCGGGGCCCTTCCAGCCGAAGGGCGTGTTGACGGACTCGCAGTCGCGGATCGCCTCGAAGACGATGTCCGCGGCCTTGTCACCGTCGATCTCGCCCGCCTCGTACCGCTCGCAGGTCTCGGCGGTGGTGTCGAAGAGGACCTTGAAGGCGTGGCTGTCCGGCCACCACAGACCCGTGTAGGGCGCCTTCTCCATCTCCTTGAAGTGCCGGTCGTCACCGTCGAGCTGGAAGTTCTGGCGCGCCATGATCTGGCGCATGGTGGCCGGCGTGGTGAAGCACGCCCACACCCGGAACACCGCGTTCCACAGCCGGAAGTGGCTGAAGGCGATGTAGGAGCTGTTGACGATCTTGTCGTTGTACTCCAGGAGCCCCTGCTCCAGGCGCTCCACGTACTCGAAGCGCTCCTCGGTGAAGTCGTTCTCGCGCAGGGCGTCCAGGATCCGGTAGGCGAGGGCGTCGACGACCTCGAAGGTGTTGGACAGACCGCGCGAGTACAGCGGGTCGATGAAACCGGCCGCGTGCGACATCAGGCACCAGCGGGCGCCGATGGTGCGCTTGGAGGAGTACTGGAGGCGGTCGGTGGAGACCCACTCACGGATCCGCTTGGCACCCTCGAACTGCCGCTTCACCGCCGGGTACATGTCGAGGTAGTGGTTGAACTCCTGGTCCGGCGTCATGTCCTTCGGCTTGGGGTACAGCCGCTCGTCGAAGGTCAGGCCGACACTGCAGGCCGGGTTCTTGGAGTCCTTGTAGTTGTCGAACGGGATGATCCAGAACCATCCCCGCTCGATGAGGTGGTGCAGGGTGCCGCCGTGGAAGGGCGACTCGGCGGGCGGGCGCAGCGCCTCCGGGTAGTTGCACACGTCGTCGTACGGCTTGATGCCGACGTAGTGCGTGAACAGTGAGCGCGCGTGGTGCTTGTGCCGGGGCGGGTTCTCGCGCAGGTCGAACTTCTGCGCGAGGGGGGAGCGGAAACCGCTCGCGTCGATCAGGTACTTGGCCCGGAAGACCTCGCCGTTCCTGCCGGTGATGGTGACACCGTCGTCGTCGACGTCGAGGTCGGTGGCGAACCAGTTCTGGCGGAGCGTGCAGCCGTACTTGGCGGCGACGTTCAGGTAGTGCGAGTCCGTGTCCTGCCGGAAGAGGTGCACCGCCTCGGTGAGCATCTTCGGGATGACGAACATCGTCGCCTCGGCCGGGTTCGGCTCGGTGTTCGGCCGGTGCGTGACGAAGCCGAAGCTCTGCTTGCGGCCGTGCGTCGGACCGATGTGCTCGGTGACCGCCTTCACGTCCAGCATGTGCTTGATCTCGGGCACGTCGTAGCGCACGGCCAGAATGTGCAGCCACTCGACGAGCTGCGGGTTCTGGGACTCGCCGACGGCGAACCTGGGGTGCTGACCTGCGTCGATGAGCACCACGTTCGCACCCTGACGGGCCAGGATCGCTCCCATGATCGAGCCCGCGAGGCCCGACCCCAGGATGGCTACGTCGCATTCGGTCCACTCGGCGGCCTTGTCGGCCTTCTTCGCTTCCTCAGCCTTGGTGGGCAAGACCGCACTCCTCTTTCTCGTTTCACGGACGGGTCGGATGGGTGGCGCGCGTCCTACTGGAGGGATTCGGATCAACAGGTCGGATCAACAGGTCGGGGCGACCGGGGATTCAGGCGGCGGTGCGGGGCTCGCCGAACCACTGGGCGAGCGCGTCGGTCAGGCCGTCCGTGGAACCGTCGGCGCCGACCCAGGCGATGTAGCCGTCGGGGCGTACGAGGAGGTCGGCGGCCGGGGCGGTGGCGTCGGGCCGGGTGGCGGTGACGACGTCGACGCGGTCGGACCAGGCGGCCGCGGCCTCGCGCAGCGCCGCGTTGTCGTGCAGGTCGAGGAGGACCGGGCGGCCCTGGTGCAGCAGCTCGTACGTGGTGGTCTTCTCGTCGCCGACCAGCAGTTCCTGGTCGGGCAGCCGGCGGCCGAGCAGCGGGTGACCGCCCTCGACGGCGCCGTAGGTGATGTCCAGGCCGGTGACCAGGCCGACGAGGTGACGCCGTACGTCCTCGATCTGGACGAGTTCGGCGAACAGGTCGCGCAGCGGCTGGGCCTCGGGACCGCCGAGGTAGAGGGTGCGCTGGACCAGGGTGTTGTAGACGATGCGGGCGCCGACCGGGTGGCGCTCGGAGTGGTAGGTGTCGAGCAGGCCCTCCGGGGCGTGCCCCTTGACCGCGGCGGCGAGCTTCCAGCCGAGGTTGACCACGTCGCCGACGCCCGCGCTGATGCCCTGGGCGCCGATCGGCAGGTGGATGTGGGCGGCGTCGCCCGCGAGGAAGACCCGGCCCTTGCGGTACTCGGCGGCGTGCCGGCTGGCGTCGGTGAAGTAGCTGGTCCACAGCTGCTTGGCACCGCTGATGTCCTCGCCGGTCACCCGCTGGAAGGCGGCGGCCACCTCCTCGAAGGTGGGCGGCTCCTGAGTGGGGCGGACACCGGCGCCGCGCTCGAAGACCACCACGCGGGTGGCGCCCGGGCCGAGCGGCAGGACCACGACCATGCCGGCCTCGCCGACCTCGCCGGTGGGGCGCAGCCGCAGCTGGACTCCGGCGACGTCCGCCATCTTCATCTCGATGGTGGCGCTGACGCCGGGGAAGTCGATCCCGGCCAGGTGGCGGACGGTGGAGCGGGCGCCGTCACAGCCGACGACGTACGCGGCGCGCAGTGTCTCGACGCCCTCCGGGCCCGCGACCTCGACCTGGACCCCGTTCTCGTCCTGCGTCAGGCCGATGACCTCGTGGCCCCGGCGGACGTCGGCGCCCAGACCCACGGCCCACTTGTTGATGATGGCCTCGGTGCGCGACTGCGGAACACCGCGGACACCGAAATTGCCGCCCTCGACAATGCGGTAGTCGATGGGGAGTCCACCGAAATGGCCGCCGGGTATGGTCTCCAGCGCACCGAAATCCTCGAGAAGGCCGCGCTGGCCGAATTCCTCGATCGTACGGGCGGAGAATCCCAGCGCACGGGACTGCTGCATCGGCTGTTCCAGCCGGTCGAGCACGATGACCGAGAGACCCGAGAGGCGCAGTTCTCCCGCGAGCATGAGACCCGAGGGTCCCGCTCCGGCAACGATCACATCGGCATTGAAGGCGTCCATATTCCCTCTCCCGCTGGCGTTTTCTCCAGTATTCCGAGGGCTCCCGGGAAGCTGAATGGGCGCCGATACAGGACTCTGACAAGTTCGTCAGAGGCCTTGCAGCTACTGGGTGGTACGGGGTGGCGAGTACGGGGCAGGTACAGGCGGAGCATGCGAGAGGGTGCCGGAAGTGTCTTCCGGCACCCTCTCGCCCCGTATGTGCTCCGGGAGTTCGGTACGGGCCGTTCAGTACAGGCCCATCACGCGGTCGACCGCGATCTCGATGACCGCGAGGCCCGGGGGCTGCGGCGGCTGGGACCAGTACCGCTTGGCGTAGCGACGCATCCCCTCCACCACCCGGGGCGGGTCGGTGGAGACGGTGGCCGGGCCCTCCAGGGTGATCCAGCGGGGGCCGACCAGCTGGCACACGGCGGCCCGGCCACCGGCCCTGGCTAACAGGTTGCGTGACTTGCGGCGGTGCACCGTGGTCATCACCCGGGCCAGGCCCGCCTCACCGTCCCAGGTGAACCGTACGGGCGCGACGTGCGGCGTGCCGTCCGGGCGAAGGGTGGTGAGGGTGCACAGGGCGTTCTCGGCGAGGAACTCCTCCGCCGCGGCGGACAGGGGCAGGGGTTGGGACATGGCCGGGTCCGTTCTTCGTCGTCCGACTTCGGTCTCTGGTCTGCCGTCAGGCGTGCGCGGGGACGGCCGCGGACTGCTCGGAGGACTTGGTGAACGGGAGCAGCACCAGGGTCACCACGAAGGCGGCCGCGGCGAAGCAGGCGCCCACGAGGAACGCGTCGTGGAAGACGGTCGTACGGGCCTCCTGGACCAGGGCGGGAACACCGTGGGCCTTGGCCGTCAGCTCGTCGACCCGGCGGAAGGCGTAGGTCGCCGCGACCGCGAGGCCGAGCGCGCCGCCGACTTCCTGGGCGGTGTTGATCAGACCGGCGGCCAGACCCGACTCGCGCTCCTCGATCCCCGCGAACGCGGAGACCTGCAGCGGGACGAAGGACATTCCGAGGCCGAGGCCCATCAGGACGAAGGCGGGCAGGATGTCCGTCAGGTAGGAGGCGTCGGACGGGGCACGCCACAGCAGCATCATGCCGGTCGCGGCGAGCGCGAGGCCGACCAGCAGGACGGGCTTGGCGGCGACCTTGGTGACGACCTGGGAGGCGACGCCGGCGCCGACGGCGGTGAGCACCGCGAGCGGCACGTACGCGAAGCCGGTCTTGACGGCGGAGTAGTCCAGGACCTGCTGCATGAAGAGGCTGGCGAAGAAGAACAGGGTGACGCAGGTGCCGAGCAGCAGGATGGCGATGCCGTTGGCGGCGCGCAGCGAGGGGCGGCGGAAGATGCCGAGCGGCATCAGCGGCTCCTTGGCGCGGCGCTCGATGACGATGAAGGAGACGAGCAGGATCGCGGAGAGGATGAACCCGCCGACGACCCGGCCGGTCGGGACGTTGGAGTCGGAGACGGTCTGACCGAGGGTGAAGATCAGCAGGACCAGGCCGGCGGTGAGGGTGACCGCACCGGCGACGTCGAAGGACTTGCTGCGCTGGGCGGAGCGGCTCTCGCCGACGACCATCGGGGCGACCAGGGCGCCGATGACGCCGATCGGGACGTTGATGAAGAAGATCCAGCGCCAGCCGGGCCCATCGGTGAGCAGACCGCCGAGGGTGACGCCGGCGACGGCGGCGAGACCGCTGAGCGCGCCCCAGGCACCGAGCGCCTTGTTGCGGGCCGGGCCCTCTTCGAAGTTGTTGGTCAGCAGGCTCAGCGCGGCGGTGGCGATGAACGCCGCCCCCAGGCCCTGGGCACCGCGGGCGCCGATCAGCATCGCGGCGTTCTGCGAGACCCCGGCGAGCAGCGAGGAACCGGCGAACAGGAGCAGACCGGTCTGCAGCATCCGGCGGCGGCCGAGGGTGTCGGCGAGCCGGCCGGTCAGCAGCAGGAAGCCGCCGAGGAGCATGCCGTAGGTGGTGACGACGTACTGGAGAGCGGTGGTGGAGATGTTGAGCTCGTCCTCGATGGTCGGCAGGGCGACGTTCACGATCGACACGTCGAGGAAGGTCATGAAGCCGGCCAGGCAGAGGAAGGCCAGGATGAGGCCGGGGCGGCGGACCGGCCCGGACTCGCCCGCCGCCTGGGCGGGGCTGTGGGTGGACTCTTGGATGGACATGTCACTCCCTAGGAGCATGAGGATTCTCGGACGGGGACGTACAGGGAGGTACTGGCTTTGCTGGCTTCTTGGAAGCTAGCATCCTGGGTATAGTAGGTACCTAGAGGAAAGTGACTTCCCGAAAGGTGATGGTCGGAATGAAGAGCACAGCCACGCAGGGCCGTACAGCCGCGAGCGGCGCCGGCGACGCGACCGGCATGCCGGTCATGACCAGCCCCGAAGCCGCGCACGCGGCCGCCGCCGGCACCCCGCAGAGGTGCCCGATCGCCCCGGTCCTCGACATCGTGTTCAGCCGCTGGACCACGCCGATCCTCTGGACGCTGAACGCCTTCGGCACCCAGCGCTTCGTGGAACTGCACCGCAACATCGGCACCATCACGCCGAAGGTGCTGACGCAGCGGCTGCGTCAGCTGGAGCGGGACGGGCTGGTGATCCGCACGTACTACCCGGAGGTGCCGCCCCGGGTGGAGTACGAGATCAGCGATCTGGGACGGACCCTGGCCCCCCTGTTCGCCTCGCTCTTCGACTGGTCGGCCGGCCACCTGCCGCTGGTGGAGCAGGCGCGGCAGGCGTTCGACGAGGCGGAGGAGCAGGCCGCGGCCCGCCACTGAACCGGGTAGGTCCCTCAGCTCCATGCCGGTGTCCGCATGGAGCCCTGGAAGAAGATCAGCGGGTCCTCCTGTTCGGCTTCGGAGGGCGCGCGCAGACCGACGACCTCGCCCAGCAGGATGGTGTGGTCGCCGCCGTCGTACTCGGTGACCAGCCGGCACTCCAGATGCGCGAGCGCCTCGCTGAGCACCGGCAGGTCGAGGACGGACCTGTGGTGCGGCACCTCCTCGATCCGGGCGGTCCGCCGGCCGGCGAACGCCCAGGCCACGGGCTCCTGTCGCTGCGTCAGGAAGTTCACGACGAAGCCGCCGGACTCCTGGACCACGGGCAGCAGCCGGGAGTCGTCGTGCAGGCAGATGAGCACCAGCGCCGGGTCCAGGGAGACCGAGGTGAAGGAGTTCACCGTGGCGCCCGTGGCGTTGTCGCCGCTGCCCGAGGTGATGACCGTGACACCGGTGGCGAAGTGTCCGCACACGGTGCGCAGCGCGCGGCCGTCGACCGGACCGAGCTGCTCGGGGATGGCTTGCGAAACGGGGATCACGACAGCCCTCTCGTTCTCGGATACGGGGTTACGGAGTTACGCGGTTACGGGGGTTACCGGGTTCGGGGGTTACGGAGTTCGGAGTCCGGGGTTCGGAGTCCGGCCGCGCGGAGTTACGGGGGTTCCGGGGGCTTTTCTGATCAGGCCGCGCGTGAAGCCGGGGCCTCGGACGGCTCGGACGGCTCGGGCACGACAGTCGGCACCGGACGACGCCTGGACAGCAGCGGACCCGCCATCGCCGTCGTGACGAGCGCCATGATCACGAGCATCGTGAACATGCGGGTGTCGAGCACACCCAGGCTGACGGCCGCGTTGAGGATGATGAGTTCGGTCAGACCCCGGGTGTTCATCAGCAGCCCCAGGTCCTTCGACTCACGCCAGGAGAACCCGGCCAGCCGCGCCGGAAGGATGGCGCCGACCAGCTTGCCCGTGCAGGCCACGACGATGATCGCGACGAGCGCGACGACGTCACCGGCGGTGAGCGCACCGAGGTCCACGCCGAGCCCGGTGACGATGAAGAAGACCGGAAGCAGCACGACGCTGACGTGGTCCATGGGCTTGCGCAGATGCTCCGCGAGGACCATGGCGGGCTCACGAGGCATCACGAACCCGAACAGGAACGCCCCGAAGATGGCGTGGATGCCGATCCAGGTGGTCAGCCATGCCGAGGTCAGGGCGCCCGCGCACAGCACCGCGAGCAGCGCCGACCAGCGCTCGGTGGCCGCCCAGCGCCACACCAGCCGGGCCACCAGCGGGCGTACGACCAGCAGCATCCCGGCCACGTAGAGCACGCTGTAGAGACCGATGCGGGCGAGGTCGGAGTAGTTCCCGTTCGCCGTGACCAGGGCCGAGACATAGGCCAGCAGGCACCAGGCGAGCAGGTCGTCGATGGCGGCGCTGGCCAGCGAGAGCGAACCGGCCCGGGTGTCCAGGAGCTTGTTCTCGGTGAGGATCCGCGCGAGCACGGGGAAGGCCGTCACCGACATCGCGGTGCCGATGAAGGTGGCGAACGCGACGAAGGAGATGTGGTGTCCGGCCACCGTGGAGTGCTCGTCGTACAGGAACGGGGCCAGCGCCACACCCAGGCCGAAGGCCATCGCGATCGACGAGATGGAGACGCCCGCGGCGAGCCGGGCGTGCGGCCTGATCAGGCGCTTCTCGAACTCCCAGCCGACCACGAACATGAACAGGATCAGACCGACCTGGGAGACCGCGGACAGCAACGGCCTCACATCGGCGGGGAAGAGGTGCTCGGTGAGGTTCCCCGGCAGCAGGCCGAGGACGCTGGGGCCGAGCAGGATGCCCGCGACGATCTCGCCGACCACCATGGGCTGACGCAGCTTCCGCGCGAGCCGCCCGAGTGCGGCGCCGGCCACAAGCACCACGCCGATGTCGGCGAGCATGATCCCGAGTTTCATGTCCTGGGGGCTGGTCGCCGCCAGAGTCGTCATTGGGGCTCCCGGGGTCGGGGCGGGGTACCGCGGGTCCACAGCACGCGGAAGGTCAGGGAGGAGAGCCGCCAGCCCGCCGCGGCGCGGCGGGCTTCGCCGGTCGCGAGCGTGCCGACCTGGAACAGGGGCTCGTCCGCCGCGTCGGGGTGGTGCACATGCGTCGAGACGAGGTTGGCGCGCAGCACGGCCCGCTCACCGGCGTCGTCGAGGTCGACGACCGCGGGCGAACCGAGGTGCTGGGTGGCGGCGAAGGCCGCCAGCGCGTCACGGTGGTAGCCGGCGAGTCCGTCGAGGCCCTCGTGCCGGCTCATGGGGAACTCGACCAGGGCGTCCTTCGTGAAGAGCTTCCGCGCCCACGCGTCGTCGAGTTCGTCGTCGTCGAGACCGATGAGGTACCGGTCAAGGAGAGTGGATATCTCTGATACTTCCGGGCCTGACTGCATTACCCGAGCATGGCGCCCACGCCAATCGGCAACCAAGGGCGCTTTTCACAGCCCTGACGAAGTTGAGAAAGATCTGACACCGCCCTCGAACAATTGACAAAAGCGCCGCCAATCCTGAAGTGCCGACCCTTTCACATGGGCAGATCTTCTTGCCATGCTGCATTCGTAGCTCCACCAGCACCTTCATTCGCACCTCCATTCGCACTCCCATTTCCTCGAACGGAAGAGACGAGAGAATGCCGAAGATCGCAGCCGATGGTCAGCACCTGACCGTTCTCAACCTGTTCTCGACCGACGCCGCCGAGAAGCAGGTCAAGCTGCTCGCCGCGATGCGCGAGATCGTCGACACGGCGGCCTACGAGGGCTGGATATCCAGCACGGTCCACGCCGGACAGGACAAGCCGGGAACGGCCAACTTCATCCAGTGGCGCAGCACCGAGGACCTGGAGAGCCGTTACGCCGGTGAGGAGTTCAAGCACCGCACCCTCCCGCTCTTCGGTGAGATCACCACCTCGATCCGTCTGCTCCAGAACGAGATCGCCTTCACGCAGCAGAAGCCGGAACTGGGCGGCGTCACCGAGATCTCCCCGTCCCGCGACGACTACACCGCCATCGAGCTGTTCGGCGTGCTGCCGGACAACCAGGAGGACCTGATCGACGCCCTGGGCGAGTCCCAGACGTGGCTGGTCGACGTCCCCGGCTACCGCACCCACACGGTGCTGCGTGGCCTGCGTGCCCGCGGCATCGAGGGCAAGTTCGTCGTCGTCTACTCCCAGTGGGACAGCAAGGAGGCGTACGACGCCTTCCGCTCCGTGCCGCAGGGTGAGCGCTCCCCGGAGCGTCAGAAGGTCGACGCCCGTGTCGCCGCGCTCCAGACCTGGCAGGACGAGAACACCTACCAGGTCGTCCACACCCGCGCCGCGGGCGAGTGAGCCACCCGGTGGCGGGCCGACCGGTCGGGCGGCGGCCGGCCCGCCACCGGGTCTGCACGGTGTTTCACGTGAAACACCCGCAGTGGAAGCACGCACCACGCACACACGTATGACAGATCGCGCACGGACGCGGACGCACGGGCGCGTTCCCATCCCCACTGGCTGGCCGCTGCCGGGAATCCCCCACCCGGCAGCGGCTTTTCTGTCCGTCACGTTCCCGTTCCCGTCCCGCCCCCGCGCGCCACACCAGGACGAGGAGACAGCACGCATGGAACACCCGGGCATGCGCCAAGTCGCGCACGAGATCAACATCGCGGTCCCGGCGGACACCGTCCACCGGCTGATCGCCGAGGTGGGGAACTGGCCACGGATCTTCCCCTCGGTCATCCACGTCGAGCACGAGGAGGCTCCCGAGGGCGAGGAGCGGCTGACGATCTGGGAGACCGCACCGACCGCGGCGGGCGAACCACGCTGCCGTCCGCTGCGCCGGATCGTCGAACCCGCCAAGCTGCGGGTCAACTTCCAGCACCTGGTCACCGCGTCCCCCGTCGCCGGCCTCGGCGGCGCCTGGCTCGTCGAACCGCTCGGGGAGAACGCGTCCCGGGTACGGCTGCTGCACGAGTTCCGGGCCGCCGACGACGACCCCGGGGCCCTGGACCGGATCGGCGCCGAGCTCGACCGGAGCGCCGTCGCGGAACTCGCGGCGCTGAAGCAGAACGCGGAACGCGAACACTCCGACGCCGAGTTGACGTTCTCGTTCGAGGACACCGTCTACGTCGACGGCTCCGCCAAGGACCTGTTCGCCTTCATCAACGAGGCGAACCTGTGGTCGGAGCGTCTGCCGCACGTGGCGACGGTCCGACTGGAAGAGGACACCCCGGGGCTCCAGACCCTGGAGATGGACACCCGGGCCAAGGACGGCTCCGTCCACACCACCAAGTCCTACCGGGTGACCTTCCCCCACCAGCACATCGCGTACAAGCAGGTCACCCTGCCCGCGCTGATGAACCTGCACACGGGCCACTGGACGTTCACCGACACCGACCAGGGCGTCGCGGCCACCTCCCAGCACACCGTCAGCCTCCGCACGGACACCATCGCCCGCATCCTCGGTGACACCGCCACCGTCGCCGACGCCCGCGAGTACGTCCACACCGCCCTGTCCACCAACAGCCTGGCCACCCTGAACCACGCCAAGGCTCACGCGGAGGGCCGCCGTTGACCCCGACGGTGCGCCGGCTCGCCGTAGCGCGAGGGGAGTTGGACGTGTGGCTGCTGCCGCCGCCCGACTCGCCGCGTGACGTCCCGTACGACGAGCTCGACGCGTACGAGAGAGGTCGGGCCGACTCCTACCGTCGCCCCGACGACCGCCAGATGTACGCCGCGGCGCACGTGGGACTGCGCCGGGTCCTCGCCGGTTACACCGGCATCGAACCGAGCCGGCTCAACCTCGCCGGCGAGCGGTACAACGGCAACGGTGAACGCCACGGCCGGCCCGTGGTGCTCGGCGTGCCCGGCGGCGCCCCCCAGTTCTCGCTCTCGCACAGCCACGGCCTGGCGATCGTGGTGGTGGCGGAGTCACGGGTGGGCGCCGACGTCCAGCGGCTGCCGTCGCCCCAGACCGCCGAGGCGTGTCTGCCGGCGCTGCATCCGGCCGAGCGGGAGGAGCTCGAGAAGATTCCCGAGAACGAACGGACCATGGCCTTCGGCCGCCTGTGGACACGGAAGGAGGCGTATCTGAAGGGGCTGGGCACCGGGCTGACCCGGGGGGCCGACCTCGACTACCTCGGTGAGGCAGGGCTGGCCGAGCGGCCGACGGGCTGGGTGGTGGGCAACCTGCCCCTGTGTTCCACCCACATCGCGGCGGTGGCGCTGGCCGGGGCGGGGGATCGTCCCGTCGCCCTTCGCGCCGTGCCTACCGCCTATCTGTACGCCCCGGACGCGGTGGAGCGTCTTGTCGAGATGGAACCGGGGCTGCGGTCCATGCTGCGGGATCCCGCGCAGCACGGGGATCTGGAGCGCTGAGGAAGTGGGGGGACTGCGGGTCGGCCTCAGGGTGCGGGTTGTCCTGGGCTGGTCGCGCAGTTCCCCGCGCCCCTGAAGGAGCACGACCAAGGGGCCGGAGAGTTCCTGTGAACTCTCCGGCCCCTTCGCCCTGTTCCACCCCCGGGGGGTCAGGCCGCCGCTCGCCAGGTGCGGGGGCCGTCGAAGCCGGTGACGCGTTCGGGGCGGCGCCACAGGGCGACGACCTGGTGCTTGCGGGCCGTGTCGTCGGGTGCGACGCCGGGGCCCGCGGTGACGGCCATCAGTACCGCGGTCAGCGCGGCCAGCTCCTCCGGGGAGGGGCAGCCGCGCTCGATCCGGAAAAGCGGACCGGCCGCGGGTTCGGAGGCGGGCTCGGGGGCGGGAACGGGGACAAGGGCGGGGCGCTGGATGCTCATGGTTTCCTCCCTGCTCACTGGGGCGGGTTGCCGTGCTTGCGGCGCGGCAGCTCGGCGTGCTTGGCCGCGAGCATGGCGAGCGAACGGGCCAGGACCGCCCGCGTCTCGCGCGGGTCGATGACGTCGTCGACCAGCCCGCGTTCGGCGGCGTAGTAAGGGTGGACCAGCTCCTCCTTGTACTGGTCGATTTTCTCTTGACGCATCGCGTCGGGGTCGTCCGCGGCCGCGATCTCCCGCCGGAAGACCACGTTGGCGGCCCCCTCGGCACCCATGACCGCGATCTCGTTGGTCGGCCAGGCCAGCGCGATGTCGGCGCCGATGGAGCGGGAGTCCATCACGATGTACGCGCCGCCGTACGCCTTGCGCAGCACCACCGAGACCCGCGGCACGGTCGCGTTGCAGTACGCGTAGAGCAGCTTGGCGCCGCGCCGGATGATGCCCTCGTGCTCCTGGTCCACACCCGGCAGGAAGCCGGGCACATCGACCAGCGTGACCAGCGGGATGTTGAAGGAGTCGCAGAACTGCACGAACCGTGCGGCCTTCTCACTCGCCTTGATGTCCAGGACACCCGCCATGGCGGCCGGCTGGTTGGCGACGATGCCGACGGTGTGCCCGTCGATCCGGGCCAGGGCGCAGACGATGTTCGGCGCCCAGCCCGCGTGCACCTCCACGTAGTCGCCGTCGTCGACGAGTTCCTCGACGACCCCGCGCATGTCGTACGAGCGGTTGCCGTCGTGCGGCACCAGGTCGAGCAGCACGTCCCCGGACCGGTCGCCCGGGTCGCCGCTGACGTGCCGGGGCGGCAGCTCGCGGTTGTTGGACGGCAGCAGCGACAGCAGATAGCGCACCTCGGCGAGGCAGCTCTCCTCGTCGTCGTGGACGAAGTGCGCCACTCCGGAGACAGCGCCGTGCACATCGGCGCCACCGAGCCCGTTCTGGCTGATCTCCTCGCCGGTGACCGCGCGGACCACGTCGGGCCCGGTGATGAACATCTGCGAGATGTCCCGGACGGAGAAGATGAAGTCGGTCAGGGCGGGCGAGTACGCCGCGCCGCCCGCGCACGGGCCGAGCATCACGCTGATCTGAGGGATGACACCGGAGGCCCGGGTGTTGCGCTGGAAGATGCCCCCGTACCCGGCGAGCGCGGAGACACCCTCCTGGATGCGGGCGCCCGCACCGTCGTTGAGCGACACCAGCGGCGCCCCGGCGGCGATGGCCATGTCCATGATTTTGTGGATCTTGCAGGCGTGGGCCTCGCCCAGCGCGCCGCCAAAGACACGGAAGTCATGGGCGTAGACGAAGACCGTACGGCCCTCGACCGTGCCCCAGCCGGTGATCACACCGTCGCCGTAGGGCTTCTTCGCCTCCAGGCCGAAGCCGGTCGCCCGGTGCCGGCGCAGCGGTTCGACCTCCTGGAAGCTGCCCTTGTCCAGCAGCAGTTCGATGCGCTCGTGAGCGGTCAGTTTGCCCTTGGCGTGCTGTCGTTCGGTCGCCTTCGGGTCCTGCCCGGCACGGGCGATGTCCTTGCGTTCGGCCAGCTCCATCAGCCGGCCGCCCAGTTCGATGGGTATCGCGGGCTCCATGTACGGATCTCCCCTTCAAGTGGATCAGTTCAGTGGCTCAGGAGGAAGGACGGTTCGGTCAGCGGGCGAGCAACGCGGTCAGTTCGCCGACGGTGCTCTCCCGCAGCACCTCGGCGGGTACCTCGGCGTCGAGGGCGCGCCGGATCCGGCGCCCCAGGTGCAGGGCGTCGAGCGTGTCCAGGCCCTGGCCGCGCAACGGCAGACCGGGCGAGAGCCGGTGCCCCGGCGGGACCGCGAGCAGGTCATGCAGTTCGAGGCGCAGGCAGTGGCCGATGGTGCGGGCACGTGCGTCGGGGGTCATGGCGCGCAGCTGGACCGGGTCCGGGAGCCGGTCGAGCCAACTGCACGGGCTGTCGTCACTCAGGAGACTCATGGGGCTGCCTTTCAGGGAGAGGGCCGGGCCCGAGGAGTGCCGGTTCCGGCCGGTGGCTGGGGAGGAATCGGCGTGTCCGCCCCGCGAGCAGCACCGCGAGCGCCGCCGCCGACGAGGCGAGCCCTCCCACGTAGAGGCCGGAGCGCGCACCGTGACGGACGGTGAGCCAGCCCACGAGGAGGGCGCCGAGTGGGGTGAGTCCTTGCAGGATGAGCGTGTAGAGCGCCATCACCCGGCCGCGGTAGGCGGCGTCGCTGCCCAACTGGATGCGGTGGTTGGCGGCCTGGGCGAAGTAGAGGGTGGCGAAGCCGGTCAGAAACAGCAGCACGGCCGCCCACGCGTAGCTGGGCGACCAGCCTGCCGCCGTCTCGAGGAGCCCGAAGGCGAGTGCGGAGGCGGTGACGGTCAGGGCGGCCGGGCGGGCGCTGCGCACGGTGGTGGCGAGCGCGCCGAGCAGCGAACCGGCGGCGAACGCCGTGGTCAGCAGCCCGAACGCGGTCGCGCCCGAGTGGAAGACGGTCTTGGCGAGCAGCGGCAGGGTGAGCTGGAAGTTGAAGCCGAACAGGCCGACCACGGCGACCAGCGCCAGCGGCACGAACAGGTCGGGGTGCCCGCGCACGTACCGCAGCCCGTCGACCACCTTGACCCCGCGCTCCGGCGAGGCCGTGCGCAGGAGTTCCCCCGGGCGCATCAGGCGCAGCCCGGTCACGGTGGCGAGATAGCTGGCCGCGTTGAGCAGCATGGCCGTCCCCGCGCCGACCGCGCTGATCAGCAGTCCGGCGAGGGCCGGGCCCACCACGCGGGCGGTGTTGAAGTAGGCGGCGCTGAGCGCCGAGGCGTTGGGCAGCAGCTCGGGGCCGACCATCTCGCCGACGAACGCCATCCGGGTGGGCACCTCGACCGCGTTGACGGTACCGAGGCCCAGCGCGAACAGATACAGCTGCCACAGCTGGGCGGAGCCGGCCAGGACGAGTACGGCGAGTGCCAGCGCGAGGGCGCCGGAGACCAGGTTGGCGACGGTGAGCAGCAGCCGCTTGTCGTGGCGGTCGGCGAGCCGGCCGCCGTACAGCGTGAACAGCAGCAGGGGGGTGAACTGGAGCGCGGTCACGGTGCCCAGGGCCGTGCCGGAGTCCCCCGTCAGGGAGAGCACCAGCCAGTCCTGGGCGGTGACCATCATCCAGGTGCCCGCGACCGAGACGACCTGGCCGGCCGCGAAGAGCCGGAAGTTGCGTATGGCCAGGGACCGGAAGGGCGTACGACGGCTGCCGACGCCCGCGGCCCACCCGCCCCTCCTTCCCCGCCTCGCCCTCTTCGTCGTGTCCCTGGCGTCGGGCCGTGTGGTCGTCATGGCATCAGGGCGTCACGGACGCGCCCGCGGACCGGCGCGCGAGGCATTCCTCGAAGAACGCGAACGCGCGCAGGTGGTAGGTGCGGGCGGCCCAGCCGAGGCTGATGTTGTGCCCGGCACCGGGCTGACGGTCGACGGCGGCGGACGGCGCCGAGGCGAAGTGCGCGGCGAGATCGGCGACGGTGTCCTCGTCGTGGTGCCACCACAGTTCCTGCTCGGCGAACGTCAGCCGCACCGGGACCTGCACGGCCGCCGCCGCGACCGGGAACCGCCGCGGCCACTGGAGCGCCTCGGCCTGCTCGCGCGGGGGCATCGGGGCGACCAGGCCCTCGGCCTCGCGGAAGGTGTTCGGCGGGTAGAAGCGCAGGGCACCCCAGTTCCGCTTCCAGTGCCGGTGCTGGTGCGGGTCGGGGCCGCCCTCCGGGTGGTCGACCGCGTAGTCCCGGCCGAGCCCGGAGATGTCGAGCCCGAGCAGCGGCGGTACGGCCGGATCCGGATCGCCGGCCTGGCAGGCGGCGTACGTCAGGGCGAGCTTGCCGCCGAAGGAGTGCGCGAGCAGGAACACCCCGGCGCCCGTCTCGGCGCGGCCGGCCAGGTGCCGCAGCGCCGCGTGCAGCGCCGCGGACTGCTCGGCCAGGGTCTGACCGCTGGGGGCGTCCGCGGCGGACAGCCCGTAGCCGGGCCGGTCGACGGCGACCATGGTGTAGCCGAGCCGGGCGCCGAGGGCGAGCAGGGAGACGTCGGGGTGGGCCTGTCCGTCGAAGTACCCGGCGCTCATTCCTCCCCCGTGCACCGCGACCACCGTGGCCCGCGGTGGCCCGGAGGGTTGGGCGATCAGCGCGGAGAGCGTGACGTCACCGGCCGCCAGGGCGACGGGGCGCACACCCGGGGACATCGAGGGCATGGCCGAACCGGGTACGGACGAGGGGATGGTCTCGACCGTGGGAACGCTCACTGGGGTACTTCCTCTCGTGTTCGTGCTTGCCTGTTCGTGCTTGCGTGTGGGTGCTCTCGGTGCTCTCGTGCGGATCGGTTGGCGGTGGTGGTTCTCAGCGGGCTTCGGGTGCGCCGAACCAGCGGTGCAGCGTCGCGCACAGCTCCGCCGAACCGGCGTCCGCCCAGGCCACATAGCCGTCGGGGCGGACCAGCACCGCGGCGGCGCCGCCGAACGCGGCCGGGTCCTGCGGGGTGCCGGTGACGACGGTGACGCGGTCCTTCCAGCGGGCAGCCGCCTCGCGCAGTACGGAGTCGTCGGCGAGGTCGAGCAGCACGCCCTGGGCGGCGTGGAGGAGTTCGGGCGTACGGACCTCGCCGGCGGCGGTGTTCAGCGCCCGCGGCGGCAACCTGCGCCCGACCAGCGGGTCCCCGGTGTCCCCGAGGTCGTAGCGGACGTCGAGGTGGCTGACCACCCCGGCGAGGTGCCGCTTGACCGAATCGAGGCCGATGAGCTCGGCGAACAGATCGCGCAGCGGCTGGGACTCGGGGCCGCCGAGGAAGACCCTGCCCTGTGCCTTGGTGTTCATCAGCAGCCGCGCGCCGGCCGCGTGACGCTCGTCGTGGTAGGTGTCGAGCAGTCCCTCGGGGGCCCGGCCCTGGACGGTCGCCGCGAGCTTCCAGCCGAGGTTGACCGCGTCCTGGACACCGGTGCTCAGTCCCTGGCCGCCGGCCGGCAGGTGGATGTGCGCGGCGTCGCCGACGAGCAGCACCCGCCCGCGCCGGTACTCGGTGACCTGGCGGGTGGCATCCGTGAAGGAGCTGACCCAGTCCGCGCCGCCGCCGGAGATGTCCTCACCCGTCAACCGCTTCCAGGCCGCCGCCACTTCGGCGAACTCCGGGGTCTCACTGCGGTCGGCCGGCGGGGTGCCGTGCTCGCACACGATGATCCGGTCCACGCCCTCCTTCAGCGGCGCGGCCATCACCATGCCGCCGGGCAGCCGCTCGCCCAGGAAGCGCGGCGGGATCTCGCAGCCGACGACATCCGCGAGGTACATGCCACGGGTGGCGGGCGTACCGGGGAAGTCGAAGCCCGCGGCCCTGCGCACCGGGCTGTGCCCGCCGTCGGCGCCCACCAGGTACGCGGCGCGCAGCGTGCGCTCGCCGTCGGGCGCGGCCACGGTGACGGTGACCCCGGTCCCGTCCTGCTCCAGCGCCAGGAACTCCCAGCCCCGCCGGATGTCGGCGCCGAGCTCACCCGCCCACTCCTCCAGAACCGCCTCCGTCTGGGACTGGGGGACGCCACGGGCCCCGAAGTGGGCGTCCTCCAGCACGGTGTAGTCGAACTGCACCCCGCCGAAGTGGCCCATCGGGCTCTTCTCCAGCCCGCCGAAACGCGGGACAAGACCGCGCTGGTCGAAGGACTCCATGGCGCGGGCGGTGAACCCGAGCCCGCGCGACTGTCCGGTGGGCCGCGCCAGCCGCTCGGCGACGATGACGCTCACCCCGCCCAGCCGCAGTTCCCCGGCCAGCATCAGCCCGGCCGGGCCGGCGCCGACGACAATGACGTCCGCGTCCATCTGCGCGTCCATGGGTGTCCTCTCCTCGCGCGCCCGGGCGCGCGTCGCATCGGTGGGTGACGTGCGGTGCCTCAGCTGTGCGTGTGCTTGTCCGTGCGTGTGCGTGAGCTTGTCCGTGCCGTGCCGTGCCTTTGCCTGTGCGTGCGCTTGTCCGTGACGGGCCCGTGCGGTCCCGCTCAGTCGTCGGCGGCCAAGGTGCCGAACCAGCGGGTCAGCGCCCGCGCCAGACCGGCCGGACCGGATCCGGCCCAGGCCACGTAGCCGTCGGGGCGGACCAGCAGGGCCTGCCCGGCCGGCAGCGGTCCGCCGGCCGCGGGGCGGTCGGCGACGAAGGCGACCCGGTCCGACCAGGGGGCCGCCGTCGCGCGCAGCGCCGGGGCGCCGTCCCCGTCCAGGGACAGCAGCAACCCGCAACCGCTGCGCAACAGTTCGGTCGTACGGCGCCGTGCGCCTCGCTCCGCGGGCTCCAGCCACGCGTCCGGCAACCGCCGCCCGAGCAGCGGGTGTGCGTCGGAGTGGATCTCGGGGCCCTCGACGTCGTACCGGATGCCGAGGCCGCTGATCATCCCCGCGAGATGCTGCCGTACGCCGTCCAGGGCGACGAGTTCGGTGAGCAAGGCGCGGGCGGGTTCGACCTCCGGGCCGCCGAGCAGCAGCTCGACCTGGGCCCGGATATTGGCGAGGACCTGGCGGCCCACGGTGTGGCGCTCGGAGTGGTAGGTGTCGAGGAGGTCCTCGCCCGCGCTGCCGCGGACGACGGCGGCGAGCTTCCAGCCGAGGTTGAAGGCGTCCTGGACGCCCAGGTTGAGGGCCTGTCCGCCGCTCGGCATCTGCCGGTGCGCCGCGTCCCCGGCGAACAGGACGCGACCGTGCCGGTAGTGGGCGAGCTGCCGGTTGGCGTCGCCGAAGGCGTTGACCCACAGGGGCGTTCCCTGGCTGATGTCCTCGCCGGTGACGCGCTTCCAGACGTCGGTGACCTCGGCGAAGTCCGGTTCGGCGCCGCCGCGTTCGGCGGCGGGGCGCCCGAACTCGTGGACCATCACCCGGGTCACCCCCTCGCGGGTGGCGGCGATGGCGAGCCCGTGCTCCAGGCGCTGGAAGCGCCGGTCGGCGACCTCGACGCCGGAGACGTCGGCGCGCAGCAGTTCGCGTGCGGCGTCCCGGCCCGGGAAGGGGGCCCGGACCAGGCGCCGTACGGTGCTGTCCTCGCCGTCGCAGCCGACCAGGTAGCGGGCCCGGATGCGGACGGGACCGTAGGGACCGATGGCCTCGGCCTCCACCCCGCCCTGCCCGGCTCCGCCCGCCCCGGCTTCGTCCTGCCCGGCCCCCTCGCTCTTCGCTTCCAGGGACAGCAGCTGGTGCCGGCGCCGGAGATCGGCGCCCAGCACGGCGGCCCGCTGCTGCAACAGCTCCTCGGTGCGGGTCTGCGCGACCTTCCACTGCCCGGGGTGCGAGCTGGGCAGCGTCAGGTCCAGCGGTACGCCGCCGAAGTGACCGCGCGGCTCGCACGGCGGCGTACCGAGCTCGTCCAGCAGCCCGCGGGAGTCGAGGATCTCCATCGTGCGGGCGTGCAGGGTGGAGGCCCGGGACTCGGTGGTCGGGCCGGGGCGCTGGTCGACGACGACCACCTCGGCGCCGCCCAGCCTCAGCTCGGTGGCGAGCATCAGTCCGGCGGGGCCCGCTCCGACCACGAGGACGTCGGTGTCCAGGATGGTCGTGTCGGTGTCCTGATGGTCCGTCGTCATCGTCAACGCCTGTTCTCTGCGAAGGCCTTGGCGTGGGTGAGGGTGGCCCGGCTGTTGGTGGACAGGGCGGTGTGGACGTACTCGCGGGCGTCGGCGACGGTGGCCCCGCAGCCGAGGATGCTCTCGATGTTGTCCGTGTTGAGGGTGACCGTGTGCTGGGAGGTCGCCGCGACGCCCTGGTCGGTGTCCTCGAAGGTCCAGTGACCGGTGTGCAGGGTCATCAGCGCGGGGAGCGTGACCTGCTTGTACGCGATGTGCTGGTGCGGGAAGGTCACCCGGTAGGACTTGGTGGTGTGGACGGAACCGTCCTTGGCCCGGGTGTCCATCTCCAGGGTCTGGAGCCCCACGGTGTCCTCTTCCAGGCGGACCGTCGCCACGTGCGGCAGACGCTCCGACCACAGGTTCGCCTCGTTGATGAAGGCGTACACGTCCTTGGCCGAACCGTCGACGTAGACGGTGTCCTCGAAGGAGAAGGTCACCTCCTCCGCCGCGTGCGCGAACTCGACGTTCTTCTTCAGCGCGGCCAGCTCGGAGCGGCTGTTCTTGTCGACGGCCTCGTCGATCCACAGGAGGTCGTGCGGGTCGTCGCCGACGGCGCGGTAGTCGTGCAGCAGCCGGACCCGGGACTCGTTCTCGCCGAGCGGCTCGATGATCCAGGTGCCGCCCATCGCGGCGACCGGCGGGGCGGTCACCTCCTGGCGGAAGGTGATGCGCAGGGCCTCGGGGTCCAGTTCGCGGCGCGAGGTCCAGTTCTTGGCCTCGCCGTTGGCGGTGGCCCAGATCCGTATCCGCTCCTGGGAGCCGTCGTGCTCCACGCGGTCCACGTGGATGGTGGGCGGGAAGATCCGGGGCCAGTTGGTGACCTCCGCCAGCAGCCGGTACACGGCCGGTGCGGGCGCGGCGATCGTGATCTCGTGCTCTACCTCACGGGTCGTCATGACGCTTTCTTCTCCATGGCTGGGTACGGGCTGCCGGTCGGTGGGGGTGCTCAGAAGTTGCCGAGTCCGCCGCAGACGTTGATGGCCTGCGCGGTGACCGAGGCGGCCGTGTCGGAGGCGAGGTAGGCGACCATGCCGGCGACCTCCTCGGGGGTGGAGTAGCGGCCGAGCGGGATCTTGGCCTGGAACTTCTCGAGGATGGCGTCCTCGGAGGTGTCGTAGGCGGCCGCGTATCCGGCGCGCACGCGCTGGGCCATCGGCGTCTCGACATAGCCGGGGCAGACGGCGTTCACGGTGATGCCGGTGGGGGCCAGCTCATTGCCGAGGGCCTTGGTGAAACCGACCACGCCGTGCTTCGAGGCGGAGTAGGGGGCTCCCAGAACCACGCCCTGCTTGCCGGCCGTGGAGGCGATGTTGATGATGCGGCCACGGCTCTTGTGGCGCATGCCGCCGGTGTTGAGCACCGCCCGCGTCAGCCGGAACACGCTGTTGAGGTTGGTGTCGATGACATCGGTCCACAGCTCGTCCTCGATGTCGGCGGTGACGCCGCCACCGGACCGGCCTGCGTTGTTGACCAGGACGTCGACGGTGCCGAAGCGGTCGACCGCGGCCTGCACGAAGGCGCCGACCGAGGCGGGGTCACGGACGTCGAGGACCGTGCCGTCGGCGTCGATGCCCTCCTCCTGGAGGATCTTGACGGTCTCGGCGACGTTGTCCGCGCTGCGGGCGCCGATGAACACGCGGTGGCCGGCCGCGGCCAGCGCCCGCGCGGACGCGAGGCCGATGCCGCTGGTGGCCCCCGATATGAGAGCGACCCGCTTTTCCAGCGTTGACATGTGCTTCCTCTCCCTCTTGTTCTGCGGGGCTGCGCTTGCTTCTGCGGGGCTGCGGCGGAGCCGGACCGGACGAGGTCACCAGGTCACGAGGTCACGAGGTCAGGTGAAAGGTTTCGCCCGGTCCGGGAACGCCGTCGGGCGTCAGGCGGCGGCGGGCTCGTCGGCGCCGAACTGCTGGTTCACGGCCTCGATGAGGGCGCGCGGGGTGTCGGCGTCGGTCAGCAGGTCCTCGTCGAGGACGATCCCGTACTCGCGCTCGATGCGGCTGCCGGTCTCCAGGAGCGCCAGCGACTCGTAGCCGAGGACTTCGAACGGCTCGTCGAGGATGTCGCCGTCGAGGTCGACGCCCTCGTCGACACCGGCGCCCTCCTGGAGGATGCGGCGCAGGTCGTCCAGGGTGAATTCCGAAGTGGACACGTGGGTTCCTTCCCAGGTCGAAATGGATCGTTCAGTCGGGGGTCTTGGGGGCGTCGGGGGCAGGGGGTGCCCGTCAGTCGACGGCGCGGACCACGACGGCCGAGTTGAAGCCGCCGTAACCGCGGGCCAGGACCAGGGCCGTGCGCACCTGGGCGGTGCGCGACTGGTTGAGGACCAGGTCGAGGCCGTACTCCTCGTCGGGGTTGATGTGGACCGTCGGAGGGATGAGTCCCTCCTCGATGGTCAGCAGCGCGGTGGCGACATCCAGCGGAGCCGCACCGGAGTACAGCCGGCCCGTCATCGTCTTGGGCGCGGTGACCGGGACACCCCGGACCCCGAAGACCGCCGAGATCGCGTCCGCCTCGATACGGTCCAGCTCCGGCACGCCCGCCGCGTCCGCGAAGACCACGTCGATGTCCCCGGGTGCGGTGCCCGCGTCGGCGAGGGCGAGTTCGATCGCCTTGCGCAGGGCGGGCTCGCGGTCGCTGCCGGGCCGCGGGTCGAACGTCGAGCCGTAGCCCGCGATCTCGCCGTAGATCTTGGCGCCGCGCTCGCACGCCGACTCGGCCGACTCCATGATCAGGATGGCGCCGCCCTCGCCCGGTACGTAACCGGCCGCGTCGGCGTCGAAGGGCAGGTAGGCACGGGTCGGCTCGTCGCTGGTGCTCAGCCGGTCGCCGGCCATCTGCGCCACCCAGCCCCAGGGGCAGATCGACGCGTCGACGCCCCCGGAGACGATCATCGGGGTGCCCTTGCGGATGAGCCGCCGGCCGTGCGCCACCGCGTCGAGACCGCCGGCCTCGTCACTGACGATGACACCGCTGGGGCCCTTGAGCCCGTTGCGGATGGATATCTGGCCGCTGTTGACGGCGTAGAACCAGGCGAAGGACTGGTACGCGGACACGTACTGGCTGCCCTGGCTCCACAGCTTCTCCAGCTCGCCCTGTCCGAACTCGAAGCCGCCCGAGGAACTGGCCGTGACGACGCCCATGTCGTACTCGCGCAGTTCCTTGGGGTCGATGCCCGCGTCCTCGAGCGCCCACTCGGCGGCGACCAGCGCCATCCGGGTCATGTGGTCGGTCTGCGGCAGCAGCCGGCTCGGCAGCATGTCCGCGGCGACGAAACCGGGCACCTCGCCCGCCAGGGTCGACGGGTAGGAGGACGGGTCGAAGCGGGTGACCCGCCCGATGCCGTTCTTGCCGGTCCGGGTGGCGGCCCAGTAGTCCTGTGTGCCCAGTCCGTTGGGGGCGGCGATGCCCAGACCGGTCACTACCACCGTGGTGGTCATGCCACGCTCCTCTCGGGACGCGCCAGCACCATGGCGCTCTGGAATCCCCCGAAACCGCTGCCGACCGTGAGCACCGCGTCGGTGAGCTGCTCACGGGCGACCAGCGGCACGTAGTCGAGGTCGCACTTGGGGTCGGGGGTGGTGAGGTTGGCCGTGGGCGGCACGACGTGGTTCTCCATCGCCAGCGCGGACGCGGCGATCTCGATGGAGCCGATCGCGCCGAGCGAGTGCCCGACCATCGACTTGATCGAGCTGACCGGGGTCCGGTAGGCGTGGTCGCCCAGGCTCCGCTTGAACGCCTCGGTCTCGTGGCGGTCGTTCTGCTTGGTGCCCGAGCCGTGCGCGTTGATGTAGTCGATCTCGGTCGCGTTCATCCTGGCCTCGTCGAGCGCGACCGTGATGGCCTCGGCCATCTCCGCCCCGTCCGGACGCAGACCCGTCATGTGGTACGCGTTCGAGCGCGTCGCATAGCCCGCGATCTCGGCGTAGATGTGCGCGCCGCGCCGCTTGGCGCTCTCCAGCTCCTCCAGGACGAACACGGCGGCACCCTCCCCGAGGACGAACCCGTTGCGGGTCCCGTCGAAGGGGCGCGAGGCGCGCTCGGGTACGTCGTCCCGGGGCGTCGTCGCCTTGATCGCGTCGAAGCACGCCATCGTGATCGGCGAGATCGGGGCGTCGGACGAACCCGTGATCATGACGTCCGCCGAGCCCTCGCGGAGCAGCTCCACGGCGTGTCCGACCGAGTCGATGCCGGACGTACAGCCGGTGGAGACGACCGTGTTGGGGCCCTGCGCGCCCACGGCCCACGCGACCTCGGCCGCGAAGGAGCTGGGGACCAGGTAGTTGTACAGGTGCGGGGCCGTGTAGGCGTGGTCGACCAGGTGGAGCCGGCCGCCGTCGCTGACGACGTTGTACTCCTCGTCCAGACCCATGGTCGCGCCGACCGCGCTGCCGATGGTGACACCGACGCGGTACGGGTCGTAGGCGTCGATGTCGATACCGCTGTCGGCGACCGCGCCACGGGCCGCGACCACCGCGAACTGCGCGGCGCGGTCCATCCGGCGTATCTCCTGCGGGCGCAGTCCGTGCTCCGCGGGATCGAAGTCGATCTCGGCGGCGACCCGGGAACGGAACGGGCTGGGGTCGAAGAACGTGATGCGGCGGGTGGCCGTACGGCCCTCGCTCAGCAGGTTCCAGAAGTTCTTCGCCCCGACACCACCGGGGGCGAGCACCTCGATACCGGTGATGACAACTCGTCGGCCGGTCACGCGGACGCCTCCCAGTTGTAGAAGCGCGTGGCCATCGCGTCGGCCGGGGAGCGCCAGGTGGCCGGGTCGTACGCCTCGATGAACGGCTTCAGGTCCTCGCTGATCTGTATGAAGCGGGGGTCGTGCCGGGCGTGCTGGATCAGCTCGCCGCCGTTGTCCGCGTCGAAGTCCTGGAGGTGGAAGTACAGACCCCGGTACTGGAAGAGCTGGCGCCGGCGCGTGCCCATGCGGTGCGGCATTTCCGTGTCGTCGAAATCACCGAAAATCTTCGCGACGTCGACGCTCGACCCGGGATCCATCCGAGCCACAATCAGCGTGCTGTACATACGTTTCCCTCTCCTCGGGGCCCACCACACAACAGTTGACGAAAGCTCATATTCAGTATCTTGGGCGGTACGAGCGGTTTCAATATTCCCCGTGTCAGGGAATTGTCAGACCGGTTCAGAATTGCGCTGGAGAATGCCGGGTAATTCAGCTGGTGATTTCGCACATGGCGGCGCCCGAGGCGACGGACGCGCCCACTTCGGCGGTGAGGCTCTTGACGATCCCCGAGCGGTGGGCGCTGAGGGGCTGTTCCATCTTCATGGCCTCCAGGACGACGACGAGGTCGCCCTCCTTGACCTCCTGGCCCTCCTCGACCGCGACCTTGACGATCGTGCCCTGCATCGGCGAGGCGAGCGTGTCGCCGGAGGCGACCGGGCCCGACCTCCTGACCGCGCGGCGCTTCGGCTTGGCGCCCGCCGCGAGGCCGGTGCGGGCCAGGGACATGCCCAGCGAGGAGGGCAGCGAGACCTCCAGACGCTTGCCGCCGACCTCGACGACGACGGACTCGCGGCCCGGCTCGCCCTCCGCCTCCTCCGCCGCCTCGGCGGGGTTGGTGAAGGCCGGGATGCCATTGACGAACTCGGTCTCGATCCAGCGGGTGTGGACCGTGAACGGGTCGGCGTTGCCGGTCAGTTCGGGGGCGAAGGCCAGGTCCTTGACCACCGCGCGGTGGAAGGGCAGCGCGGTGGCCATCCCGCCGATCTCGAACTCCTCGAGGGCGCGGGCGGCACGCTGGAGCGCCTGCTCACGGGTGGCGCCGGTGACGATCAGCTTGGCGAGCAGGGAGTCCCAGGCCGGGCCGATGACACTGCCGCACTGCACACCCGCGTCGAGGCGGACGCCGGGGCCGGAGGGCGGGGCGAACAGCGTCACCGTGCCGGGGGCCGGGAGAAAACCCCGGCCGGGGTCTTCGCCGTTGATGCGGAACTCGAAGGAGTGGCCGCGCAGGACGGGGTCGCCGTAGCCGAGTTCCTCGCCGTCGGCGATGCGGAACATCTCGCGGACGAGGTCGATGCCGGCGACTTCCTCGGTGACGGGGTGCTCGACCTGGAGGCGGGTGTTGACCTCGAGGAAGGAGATCGTGCCGTCCATGCCGACGAGGAACTCCACGGTGCCGGCGCCGACGTAGCCGGCTTCCTTGAGGATCGCCTTGGAGGAGGAGTACAGCTCCGCCACCTGGGCGTCCGACAGGAACGGCGCGGGGGCCTCCTCCACCAGTTTCTGGTGGCGGCGCTGGAGGGAGCAGTCTCGGGTGGAGACGACGACGACGTTGCCGTGGGTGTCGGCCAGGCACTGGGTCTCGACGTGGCGGGGCTTGTCGAGGTAGCGCTCGACGAAGCACTCGCCTCGGCCGAACGCGGCCACCGCTTCACGCACGGCGGACTCGTACAGCTCGGGGACCTCTTCGAGGGTGCGGGCGACCTTCAGGCCGCGTCCGCCGCC